>CADEDV010000095.1 GCA_902826165.1 uncultured Bacteroidota bacterium | reverse complement strand
TGTACAACAAGAATGTGGCAACAGATTATAAAGTCTTGTGGGGGCCGGTTTCCACACTTAATAATATTGCAGCCGGCACTTATTCAGTGATCATTGTGACCCGGTATTTCAATTTTGCAGAAGTGGGTAATATCAATATCAGCACGAACGGGACTTACTGCGTCCGCTTTAATAAGAAGGACTTTACAAAGCAGAACTATTTTATTGATTGGTTACTGGTGCAGCAGGAGCAGGGAAGAAAAGAAAGAGAAGAGGCGCTGGCGAAAAGGATGGCGGAAGAAGCAGAACGGGAAAGAAAATTTGAAACGCCGCAAATGAATTTACCGGCAGGTTCCGGAACGATATCAGGAAGAGTGATTGATACAAAAGGGAAAGATCCAGTTGCTAGTGCCAGTGTACGGATTAAAGGGTATAATAAGGGAGCATCAACAAATGTCAGTGGTGACTACACATTGCAGGGAATAAAGGGCGGGGCCTATGTTCTGCAATTCTCGGCAGTGGGATATGAGATGGCAGAAGTTTCAGTATCCGTTTATGAAGGAGGCCATTCAACAGCCAATGCTTCACTGAATACAAGCACAGCTTCATTAGAAGAGGTGGTAGTGGTTGGATATGGTGTGCAACGGCAAAGCCGGGAATTGAGTTATTCTGTTTCAAAAGTCAGTGCGGAACAATTAACACTGACACAAAGATTGGAGGGTAAAGTGGCGGGTTTGAATGTACAGGCTGTTAATAACGGTGTATTTAATGATACAAGAATAATTCTTCGTGGAATAAAATCAGTAACAGCAGATTCAGCACCGCTAATAATCATAGATGGCATTCCTGTTGATGCGATGCCTGCTGATCTTGATCCATCTGATATTGCTTCTACCAGCATATTAAAAGATGCGGCGGCTGTAGCCTTATACGGTGCAAGGGCTGCCGGAGGTGTTATCATCATCACCACGAAGGCATTCAATCCCAAAATGCTCAGGGAACAATTCAGGGATTATGCATTCTGGAAACCCAACCTGATCACGGATGAAAACGGGGAAGTGAAATTTGCGGTTACCTACCCCGATAATATTACCAGCTGGAAGACCTATGTAGTGGGTATGGATAAAAAAAGAAGGATCACTAAAACGTCTTCCCTCGTTAAGGCTTTTAAGCCGATGCTGGCACAATTATCGGCGCCCCAATTTTTAGTAGAGGCTGATACGGCAGTACTAATCGGTAAAAAGATCAATTACACAAATACTGCATTACATGTGGATGTTGATTTTTCGGTGAACGGGCAGCTAACGATAAAATCAAATGAAACACTGGCTGCAAATAATGCAGGGATCAGTGAATTGGGTATTGCAGCAGGTATGGGAAAGGATACACTCAGGGCACAGTTCACCATGAAAGCTACCAATGGCTTTACGGATGGAGAGCTCAGGTCAATACCCGTAATCCGTAAGGGCACAACCGAAACAGTTGGCGATTTTTACCTGCTTGAAAAAGATACTACTGTTTCTTTTTCCGCCAATTCCCTGGCAGG
>CADEDV010000094.1 GCA_902826165.1 uncultured Bacteroidota bacterium | reverse complement strand
CATAGAGTAAGTAGGAAACGAAAATAATGCCGGGATATTGTAATTCATAGTTTCCCGACAGATTTTTTAAGAAAAAGACTAAAATAGATTTCAATCAATGTGCGTCTCGTAGAAATACGAAATACAATCCTTTAGTTTTCAATAAATACAACTAAAACAAGCAGGAATAAAAAGAATGATAGCATGGCGTAGGTTAATATACCAACCCAATTGACTCTTTTCAAAAGCCGCTTACCAGTATAAAATTGATGAATGGCTTTTTTAGCTCCAATAATGAATCCCACAAATCCAATAAAAGTGGTGATCAGAAATACAGCTTCATTATTTCTCATTGCTGCTACCGGATCTTTTCCTGCAAGAGTCAGCAGAAGGATGAGAATAGTCAACAAATTCAGGTAAAGGATAAAATACACTGAACCACCTGCCATCAGAAAATGTGTGTGCAGTTTCTTTTTCCTGGATATAAGATATAGTGTATAAACAGCCCTGCTTATCATTTATTTCAATACCCCCAATTCCTTACCAATCTTCGCAAATGCTGTAATTGCTTTATCCAAATGCGATTGTTCATGGGCTGCACTTAATTGCACCCTGATCCTTGCCTGGCCTTTGGCCACTACCGGGAAGAAGAAGCCGATCACATAGATGCCTTCGTCTAATAATTGGGCGGCAAAGTTTTGTGCCAGCACCGCATCATATAGCATGATCGGAACAATCGGGTGATCACCGGGTTTAATATCAAACCCTGCTTCCGTCATTTTTTTACGGAAGTATTTGGTGTTGAACTCCAGTTTATCTCTCAACTCAGTTGTTTCTGTCAGCATATCCAGCACCGCAATAGAAGCTCCGGTAATAGAAGGTGCCAGGGTATTACTAAATAAATAAGGCCTTGATTTCTGGCGCAGCATATCAATGATCTCTTTGCGGCCGGAAGTAAATCCACCTGATGCACCACCCAATGCTTTACCCAGGGTGCCGGTAATAATATCGATCTTGCCCATCACGCCGCGGTATTCATGGGTACCCCTTCCTGTTTTTCCTAAAAACCCGGAGGAGTGGCATTCATCGATCATGATCACGGCATCATATTTCTCCGCCAGTTCAACGATCTTATCTAATTGGGCAATGGTTCCATCCATACTGAAGGAACCATCAGTAACAATGATCCGGCTGCGGAGATGCTGCGTTTCGGCCAGCTTCATTTCCAGGTCGGCCATATTATTATGCTCGTAGCGGTAGCGTTGTGATTTGCATAACCGCACCCCGTCGATTATAGAAGCATGGTTCAGCGCATCAGAAATGATGGCGTCTTCTTCACCAAACAAGGGTTCAAACACCCCGCCGTTGGCATCAAAAGCAGCGGCGTATAAAATGGTATCCTCCGTACCGAGGAATGCAGAGAGCTTTCGTTCCAGTTCCTTATGAATATCCTGTGTGCCGCAGATAAAACGAACACTGCTCATCCCATACCCATGGGTGTCAATAGCTTTATGGGCTGCTTCGATCACCCTGGGGTGGCTGGACAGACCGAGGTAGTTATTGGCACAAAAATTCAGTACAGTTTTACCAT
>CADEDV010000093.1 GCA_902826165.1 uncultured Bacteroidota bacterium | reverse complement strand
AGCAGCAACAAGCTCAGTCACAGCCTTCTGCTGCCTATGCAGATAACAATAAGACTCCTAAAGCTTCCCCGGATGATTATATCGATTTTGAGGAGGTAAAATGATTTTATTTTCCTGTCTGTAAGGATACACTATCCCTTACACAACGAAAACCGGTATGTTCAAGACCGGTATCGGGAGATGTTTTCATCCGGGCACTTACCCTGTATCCTTTACAATAAGAAGCATGGCACATAAAAGAACCTCCCCTGACCACTTTTTTGGGTATGGTTGGCTCCATCGGATCATAACTTGCTGCCGGACCTTTGGGGTTAGCCGGCAGCATATTTCTTTCTGAGGAATAATGATCCGGCCGGTACCAGTCGCTGCACCATTCCCATACATTTCCCGCCATATCATATACCCCAAACCCATTCGGAGCAAATGATTTTACCGGGGAAGACCTGTTGAATTGATCCCACCCTGTATTCTTATCGGGGAAACTTCCCTGCCAGGTATTGGCTTTGGGTTTACCGGTTTCAGGATCTTCATTACCCCAGGTATATTTATTATCAGCGCCTGCTCTTGCTGCCATTTCCCATTCCGCTTCGGTGGGTAATCGTTTACCTGCCCATTTACAATAAGCTCCTGCATCATACCAGGAGATATGAACAACCGGGTAATTGTCTTTTCCCTCAATATTACTTCCCGGACCTTGTGGATGTTTCCAGTCGGCCCCTTCTTTCCAGCTCCACCATTGTGCCACATCATTCAGCGGAACAGCTGAAGACGGGGGAGTAAATACTAAGGAGGAGGCAACCAACAGACTTTCATCGGGCTTAGGCGTTCCGGTTGGTAATTGTTTTTTCAATTCTTCCCAGTCCGGTTTCTGTTCTGCTGTTGTAATATATCCTGTCGCATCAATAAATTTTTTGAACTGTGCATTGGTCACTTCAGTAATATCGATCCAGAACCCATCCAGCTTTACTTTATGTTGCGGGTATTCATCCGGCCTTCCTTCTCCATCAGCAGCTCCCATCATATATTCACCCCCTTTGACCCAAACCATTCCTTCAGTCGACATCGTTTCACTTGTGATTATCAAACTATCGTTATTCTTTACTGCCAACCTGGAAGGAAGATTTTGTTCACAGGAGATCATACTGTCTTTTGCTGCCGAAGCGGTATTACTTTCGGAAGAGCAACTGGCTATTGCTGTTATAATCAGCATATACAATATAATATAAGCTACCCCTTTTCTCATTTCATCAAAGTAGTTTGAAATCTGCTTCTTTCACATCAGTACTGCTGCCACCGATAAACAATTTAAATTCACCAGGCTCATAAATATATTGCAACTTATCGTTGTAAAAACGAAGGTCATCAGCACTAATCGTAAATCGTATCTCTTTTGCTTCTCCTTTTTTCAGCAGTATCTTCTGAAACCCTTTCAGTTCTTTTACAGGTCTTACTACCGATCCGGTAATATCTCTTATATATAATTGAACCACTTCTTCGCCATCATACTCACCTGTATTACGGACTGTAACAATCGCATCCATTTTTTCTCGGGGTTTGAATTGCTGCTTACTCAGCCTGATCTCGCTGTATTCAAATTTTGAGTAGCCAAGCCCGTAACCAAATGGATATTTTGGATGAATAGAAAGATCAATATAAGCTGAACGGTAAAAGCGATCACTGTCACTGGTAGCCGGTCTACCTGTATTATAATAATTATAATAGATCGGTATCTGTCCTTCTGATCTTGGAAAACTCA
>CADEDV010000092.1 GCA_902826165.1 uncultured Bacteroidota bacterium | reverse complement strand
AGCAGCAACAAGCTCAGTCACAGCCTTCTGCTGCCTATGCAGATAACAATAAGACCTCTAAAACTTCCCCGGACGATTATATAGATTTTGAAGAAGTGAAATAAGTTAAGTTGGTTTCCCCGTAATCAGTTGCCGGGTACACTGTCTTTTACACAGCGAAAGCCGGTATGTTCGAGCCCGGTATCAGGAGAGGTTTTCATCCGGGCACTCACCCTGTATCCTTTACAGTAAGAAGAATGGCAGAGAAACGAGCCACCCCTGACCACTTTTTTGGGTATGGTTGGCTCCATCGGATCATAACCCGATGCCGGGCCTCTGGGGTTGGTTGCCAGCACATTTTTTTCGGAGAAATAATGATCCGGCCGGTACCAGTCGTTGCACCATTCCCATACATTACCTGCCATATCATATAAACCCAACCCATTTGCTGCAAATGATTTTACCGGGGAAGACCTATTGAATTGATCCCAACCTGTATTCTTATCGGGGAAACTTCCCTGCCAGGTATTGGCTTTGGGTTTACCGGTTTCAGGATCTTCATTACCCCAGGTATATTTATTATCAGCGCCTGCTCTTGCTGCCATTTCCCATTCCGCTTCGGTGGGTAATCGTTTACCTGCCCATTTACAATAAGCTCCTGCATCATACCAGGAGATATGAACAACCGGGTAATTGTCTTTTCCCTCAATATTACTTCCCGGACCTTGTGGATGTTTCCAGTCGGCCCCTTCTTTCCAGCTCCACCATTGTGCCACATCATTCAGCGGAACAGCTGAAGACGGGGGAGTAAATACTAAGGAGGAGGCAACCAACAGACTTTCATCGGGCTTAGGCGTTCCGGTTGGTAATTGTTTTTTCAATTCTTCCCAGTCCGGTTTCTGTTCTGCTGTTGTAATATATCCTGTCGCATCAATAAATTTTTTGAACTGTGCATTGGTCACTTCAGTAATATCGATCCAGAACCCATCCAGCTTTACTTTATGTTGCGGGTATTCATCCGGCCTTCCTTCTCCATCAGCAGCTCCCATCATATATTCACCCCCTTTGACCCAAACCATTCCTTCAGTCGACATCGTTTCACTTGTGATTATCAAACTATCGTTATTCTTTACTGCCAACCTGGAAGGAAGATTTTGTTCACAGGAGATCATACTGTCTTTTGCTGCCGAAGCGGTATTACTTTCGGAAGAGCAACTGGCTATTGCTGTTATAATCAGCATATACAATATAATATAAGCTACCCCTTTTCTCATTTCATCAAAGTAGTTTGAAATCTGCTTCTTTCACATCAGTACTGCTGCCACCGATAAACAATTTAAATTCACCAGGCTCATAAATATATTGCAACTTATCGTTGTAAAAACGAAGGTCATCAGCACCAATAGTAAATCGGATTTCTTTTGCTTCCCCTTTTTTCAGCAGTATCTTCTGAAATCCTTTCAATTCTTTTACCGGCCTTACTACCGATCCGGTGATATCTCTTATATATAATTGAACCACTTCTTCGCCATCATATTCACCTGTATTACGAACTGTAACAATCGCATCCAATTTTTCTCCGGGTTTGAATTGCTGCTTACTCAGCCTGATCTCACTGTATTCAAATTTTGAGTAGCCAAGCCCGTAACCAAATGGATACGTTGGATGAATAGAAAGATCAATATAAGCTGAACGGTAAAAGCGATCGCTGTCGCTGGTGGCAGGACGGCCCGTATTATAATAATTATAATAGATCGGTATCTGTCCTTCTGATCTTGGAAAACTCA
>CADEDV010000091.1 GCA_902826165.1 uncultured Bacteroidota bacterium | reverse complement strand
AATATCCGTATTGGTATACCGCATAAAAATATTCCCATGAAACATCCAGTCGGTCTTGCCTGTTTGCTTCATCCACATATACACCGGGCTGGCATCAGGATTCCAGGCAGTACCGGAAGCATTCCTGCTCATGGGCAAGTTCCGGGAATAAGCATGGGATGGCATCGCTTTCATCATAGCATGATCATGCTTTTTCAGACTGGGCATTTTCAGGGTAACCTTTACGGGCTGCTTCACAGGGGCTGTCTTTTTAACAGTATCTGCCGGTGCCGGGTGACGATCATGCTGGCCCAGCATTACAAGCTGTAGTAGTAAGAAACCGGGCAGCATCAACAATAGCTTTTTCATTTGCAACAATTTTTCTAGTGAATAATGATTGAATAAAATGGAATATCTGTTTCATAATTTTTTATAACATCGTGATCAGCATGGTACCACTCATTGCAACCATCAGCAGGTCTTCAAACAAGGTTACCTTACTTAAGGGTAATTTAATGACGGTACCCAGGCAGGCACATTGAAAACTTGTTTTCCGGAGCAAGCTCTGCACCACACCCACGGTACTTACAGCCATAACAACTAAAGTAATGGCATTGACCATCATCGGCTCAAACCCTGTTAAGAAAGCAATACCAAGGCCCAATTCAATGAATGCATAGATATAGCCCCAGGCCGGGAACTGTTTTGCCACTACATCATAACTTTGGTAGCCTTCTGCAAATCCTTTCAAATTCATCAGTTTGAAAAAGGAGAATACAAAAAAGAAACCGGCCATAAAATGGCTCATCCACTGCATCCAGTTAAAGGATCCTTTTACAACCTGTACTAAAATGGAAATCCCCGCGATGTACCCAAAGATCAAAAAGATGGGCAGATATGATGGCTTCTCTTCCGTGGCCGCCATCATTGCAGGCGCTGAATGATCCCCGGCTTCAGTGAGCTTGTAATTACCGGCTTTACTCACTGCTTCTTGCAATACAGGGGTACCGATATGCCTGCTCATGCTGATAACAGCCTGCGGAGAACTGAGTTTAATTTCAGCACCTGTTATATCACCCAGTTTCAGTAATTCATTTTTGACCCGTGCCACGCAACTGCCGCAGGTCATCCCGGTTATCTGGTATTCATGTGTCATAACTTAAAAATTTATAACACAAATTTCCGATGGAAGACGGGCGGACTTGTTACAGAATCATGAGGATATGTTATAGTATTTGTACTTCAGAGCCCGTCCAGCGGTTTGCGGTGGTGATCTTTCAGTTTTTTAAACTGCGAAGGAGTAAAACCGGTCACTTTCTTGAACTGGGCTGACAAATACGCCACACTGCTATAGCCCAGTTTAAAAGCCATTTCATTGAGGGTAAATTCATCATATACCAGCCACTCCTTTACCTTTTCGATCTTTTGCAAAATAAAGTATTGTTCGATTGTGGTATTTTCAATGGAAGAAAACAGGTTGCTCAGGTAATGGTAGTCCTTATATAATTTGGAGGAAAGATAGGCCGACAGGTTTTCCTTCATTTCATCCAATTCACCATAATGTACCAATTGCACGATCGCCTGTTTCACTTCTTCCACCAGTTTCACTTTCTGATCATCCAGCCATTCAAAACCTTCAGTCAGCAAGGCTTTCCTGATTTTTAATTCCTGCTCCCCGGTTAGTGGCTCAGGCGTTTCTACTTTACCAAGATGAATGGCAACCGGGCTAATACCAGCTTCCCGGAAAATGCCCGTTACCGTTTTCAGGCAACGGGCACATACCATATTTTTAATATTATATACAGGCATAATTAATGAACTGGTATTCTAATTTACAAAACCCACGAAATCCTATTTGATCTTAAACCGGAATCCCGTGTAAAACAAATTTCCACTTACCGGACCC
>CADEDV010000090.1 GCA_902826165.1 uncultured Bacteroidota bacterium | reverse complement strand
TTCGGGATGCCAATTACAAAGACATTGATACTATTAAAGTAAAGACCAATGAATTCGGTTCCTTTAATGGCAAGTTCCAGTTACCGGCCAGCGGACTCAACGGCCAGTTCAGCCTCTATACTAAAAAGGATGGAGGTAATGTTGGTTTTAAAGTGGAAGAATACAAACGTCCCAAATTCTTTGTAGAATATGAACCAATCAAAGGAACTTATAAGGTCAATGATACGATCAAAGTGACTGGTATCGCAAAAGCCTATGCCGGTAATAATATTGATGGTGCCATTGTAAAATACAGGGTGGTGAGAGAACCCCGTTTCTTATACCCCTGGCTGTTCCGTCGCTGGTGGCAACCACCGGTACAGCAAATGGAAATTGCACATGGAGAAGTGAAAACAGATAAGGATGGAAAATTTATCGTTGCCTTTACGGCCATACCAGACCTGACACTCGATAAAAAATTTGAACCAGTATTTGATTATACGGTCTATGCCGATGTAACTGACATCAACGGGGAGACAAGAAGCGGGGAAAAATCAGTATCGGTAAGCTATAAAGCACTGATGCTGGTCAGCAATATACCTTCTTCCTTACCGGCTGACAGTTTGAAATCACTCCATATCCGTACGGAAAATATGAATGGTGAGTTTGAACCGGCAAAGATCACGGTAACGATCACAAAACTGAAAGAAGAAAAAAGACTGATCCGTGACCGGCTCTGGGAACGACCTGACCAGTTCGTGATGAGCAAAGAAGAATATATAAAGGCTTTCCCGTATGACGAATATGACAACGAAAGCGATTTTAAAAGCTGGGAGAAGGGAGCGGAAGTTTTTAATAAGACAGATTCAGCGAAAGAGAATGGGAAATGGAAAATAGAAAATGGGAAATGGAGCCCTGGTTTGTACACGATAGAAATTTCAACAACAGATAAAAACGGTGAAGCAGTAAAAGACATTCAATACATGGAACTGTTTGATGAAAGTTCGAATCAACTGAACCAGCCCCAGTATCTCTGGAGCCAGGCCGCCAAATCCATTGAACCGAGAGAAACAACTGCTGTTCAGTTGGGAACTTCAGCAGATAATCTTTTTGTCGTACATCAGCTGGATAAAAAGCCAGGAGCCGGGAGTCCCGAGCCGGGAGCATACAGTTATGTTACATTGAATAATGAGAAGAAATCCTTCCCTTTCTCTGCTACCGAAGCTGACCGGGGTGGCTATGGTGTGGGTTGGCTATTTGTAAAGCACAACCGTTTTTACCAGTATAACCAAACGATCAATGTGCCCTGGACCAATAAAGACCTGTCTATTGAATATGCCAGTTTCCGGGATAAGACCTTACCCGGCAGTGAAGAGAAATGGAAAGTGAAAATCAGCGGCTATAAAAAAGAACAGGTGGCTGCAGAAATGCTGGCGGGTATGTATGATGCCTCTTTAGATCAGTTTTACCCGCATAGCTGGACCGAACCTTCTGTATGGCCGATGTACTATAACAAACAGCTATGGAATGGCCGCCAGAATTTTTTGAAGATAGATGCTACACGGAAATATGCAGTTGAGCCAGAGTATAAAGATTTCAATAAAAACTATGACTTGTTATTCACTAATACTTACAACGATGTTATAGCGGTTGGCTATGGTGCTATGAAGAGAAAAAGAGGTGAGGAAATGTATTTTGCAGCCGCTGACGGAAGAGTTGCAAATAAATCCGAAGATGTGATGGGTGATTGGAATTCAGGGAAAAAATATGATACAATTGCAGTATCCGATATAAATGATCCTTCAAAAGTTATAAGTTATAAAGTTGTTGCTAATGATGGAGTTGTTGATCAATTTGATATACAGAAAAAAAATAATTCACAATCTTCCGAAGTCAAGATTCGCAAAAACTTCAACGAAACAGCTTTCTTCTTTCCTGAATTAATAACCGACAGCAGTGGTGTTATTGAATTTTCCTTCACTTTGCCCGAAGCACTCACCAAATGGAAATTCCAGGCATTGGCACATACAAAGGAGGCAGCATTTGGCTACA
>CADEDV010000089.1 GCA_902826165.1 uncultured Bacteroidota bacterium | reverse complement strand
AGAGTAAAAGACATCGGCACAGTACAAATGGGTGGTGATTTACGTCTCGGCATCTTTGATATGGATGGGAAAGGTGAAGTGGTGGGCGGCATTGTAGTGATGCGGTATAATGAGAATGCCAATAAAGTAATTGAAGCTGTAAAAGCGAAAATGAAGGAAGTAGAAAAAGGATTGCCCGAAGGGGTGACATTTAAAACCTCCTATGATCGCAGCACTTTGATACAGGAAGCTATTGATTCGGTAAAAGGAACACTGATTGAAGAGATGATTGCTGTTTCTCTTATTGTTCTTATTTTTTTATTTCACTGGAGAAGTGCTGTAATTATCCTTATTCAATTACCTATTTCTGTAGCGGCCGGTTTTATATTCCTGGAAATGTTTGGTATTTCATCCAACATAATGTCATTAACAGGTATTGCACTGGCTATTGGCGTGGTGGTAGATGATGGTATTGTTATGGTGGAGAATGCTTACCGGCATATCAGTGAAGCGCAAACAGCAAAAATTAACTCATCCGACAAAGCATAAATATGGCAAAATGGCTCAAAAGAAATAAAGACCCGCTGACACCTGAAGAACGGAATGATATTATAGAGAAGTCATCCAAACAGGTGGGCCCAGGTGTATTTTATTCTACCATCATTGTGGTTACTTCTTTTCTTCCGGTATTTCTGCTTACGGGTATGGAAGGCAAGCTCTTTCATCCGCTGGCATGGACAAAAACGTTCATCCTGCTGATCGATGCTTTTCTTGCTATCACTTTAACTCCTGTACTGATTTCATTTTTTCTCAAAGGCAGATTAAAGCCTGAAAGTGCCAATCCTATTACAAGAACGCTGGAAAGAATCTATACCCCAATCCTGAAGTGGTGTTTGAAGTGGCGTAAAACCACCATTGCGGTAAATATTATTGCCCTGGCAACCGGCATCATAATGATGACAAGGCTCGGCTCTGAATTTATGCCGCCACTGGATGAAGGTTCCTTGCTATTTATGCCTGTTACATTACCCGATGTGTCCAATTCAGAAGCTAAACGACTGCTGCAGGTGCAGGATAAAATCATCAGCACTGTTCCTGAAGTTTCACATGTACTGGGCAAGGCAGGCCGGGCAAATACGGCAACGGATAATTCACCTATCAGTATGATAGAAACCATTATTCTGCTGAAGCCAAAAAGCGAATGGAGAAAAGGAATGACGAAAGATGGTATCATCAATGAGCTAAATTCCAAAATGCAGATACCGGGTGTTACCAATGGATGGACACAACCTATTATTAACCGTATTAATATGCTTTCAACAGGTATTCGGACCGATGTTGGGTTGAAAGTGTATGGACAAAACTTAGACAGTATTTATGCCTTTGCCCAAACTATCAAAAAGCAATTGGAAGGTATTGAAGGCATAAAAGATTTGTATGTGGAACCCATCACCGGCGGTAAGTATGTTGACATTGCAGTGAAACGGGAGGAAATTGGCCGGTATGGACTGAGTGTGGATGATGTTAATACGGTCATTGAAAGTGCATTGGGAGGGATGAAGCTTACTACGACGATTGAAGGCCGCCAGCGCTTTTCAGTAAATGCTCGGTACGGTCAGGATTGCCGTAATAACCTGGAATCATTAAAGAGGTTACAGGTTCAGACGATGAATTTCGGTCCGATTCCCTTAGAGGCCGTCGCAGAAATAAAACTCAGCGATGGACCGCCAATGATTAATTCAGAAAATGCCATGCTCAGGGGCACCGTTCTTTTCAATGTAAGAGAAAGAGATTTGGGAAGCACCGTAAAAGAAGCGCAGGAAAGATTAAACCAGATGATAACTAAACTTCCTAAAGGATATTTCCTGGAATGGAGCGGCCAGTGGGAAAACCAGATAAGGGCTAATCGTACATTGAAAATGATTTTGCCAATAGTCATTATCATCATTTTCATGGTATTGTATTTCACTTATCATTCTTTTAAAGAAGCTGCTATTACGATGATAACAGTTCCGTTTGCATTGATCGGTGGGGTTTTCATGGTTTATTTTTATGGCATTAATTTATCCGTTGCGGTGGCAGTAGGTTTTATCGCCTTGTTCGGGATGGCTATTGAAACTGCTATGCTCATGACAATCTACCTGAATGAGGCCATGAATAATATGGTGGCAAAACACGGCAACTCCAAAGCAACTTTAACACCAGCTATCATTCGTGAATTTGTAATAGAAGGTTCAGCAAAGAGATTAAGGCCAAAACTAATGACCGTATCAGTTGGGCTATTTGGTTTGATACCCATTCTCTGGGCTACGGGTGTGGGCAGCGATATAATGCGT
>CADEDV010000088.1 GCA_902826165.1 uncultured Bacteroidota bacterium | reverse complement strand
AGGTAGATATCTCGTAATTGATCCGGTGATCCTGTCCTAAGATCGGGTCCCAGTTCGATGTACCTTCACCATGCCACCGGTTCACTTTAAATTTCGGGTAATTCACCCGCTGGAAAGGAGATTCAGTTCCACCCCACATACGGTACACTTCATTGCCATATACACCACCGAAATCGATACCAAGGTCCAGACCCTTATACTTCAGGGTTACATTACCACCATACGTAAAGTCCGGTGTTGGATTACCGATAATGGTCTTATCATAGGTAGCATCAATATAACCATCCGGGTGGCCGTCTGGGCCGCTAATATCTTTATACTTAAAATCACCAGGCCCATAGGTGAATTCTGTATTAACAGGAGAAGCCAATTTGTCAGCATAACTCTGGTAAATGCCTTCCACAATATAACCATAGAAAGAACCAATCGGTGATCCCACTTTCGTTATAGAGGGACCGTCAAATTTTGGTCTTCCATTACCTGCCAGGGATAACACTTTGTTTTTAAAGGTGGTTAAGTTGCCCCCTGCTGTTAAAGTCAGATCTCTTCCTAGGGTCTGTGTCCAGGCCGCAGAAAATTCGAACCCGCTATTCCTGAGAGATCCCTGATTCAATAATCCATTACCCAGGCCGCCCTGGTCTACATAGGAAAGAAGATCTTTTGTTGTTTTGAGGTAGTAGGCAATTTCAAGATGTAGACGGCGTTTAAACGCATCCGCCTCCACACCAATTTCGTTGGCTTGGTTGGTTTCCCATTTCAAACCCGCATCTGCCAGATACTGCTGTTGGGCAGCTGTGTACACAAGATCTCCAAATACGGCGGCCGAACCAGCGTTTAATAATGGGTAGGCAGGATAATTATAGCCGGCTGTATGTTGAACACCCAGCACACCGGTCGATGCTTTAAATTTTAAGAAATCAACAAGATTCTGATCTTGCATAAAGGCTTCCTTAGTCAGTTCCCAGGCAGCACCCACGGCCCAGAATGGTTGCCAACGGTTATTAGGGAATGCAGAAGTACCATCCATACGGAAAGAGGCATTGAAATAATATTTGCCTTTGTAGTTATACAAAACCCTTGAAAGGAAAGAAGCCGTTGTTTTCTCCCACTGGCCTGAACCTGCTTTAAAAGAAAGTGGGTCTTCAAAACCATTTTGTACATACCAGAAACGTTTATCATTCGGTATGGCATTACCGGTAATGCTTTGCTGAGAAGAGGCAAAACGGCCTGCATAACGACTATCGTAAGTAGTGAAACCTAACATTCCTGTAATATTATGATCGTTTGCAACCTTCCCTTTATAAGTCAGAATATTGTCTGTCTGAAACTTCTTGTAAGTATCATCATTCTCCCTTACACCAGTTCTTCTGCCGTACAGGAAAGCTGCATCTGTTGATGCGTCATATGCACTGTATAACGGAGCATACACTCTTGCATTTACAGTACTCATATCTGCATATACAGAGGTTTTAAAGCTGAGATTTTTACTAAAAGTGATCTCAGCAAAAGCACTGGCCACCACCCTGTTTTCCTGGCTGATGGTTTTATCCCACTCGTTTTCTAAGACCAGCAGGGGGTTGATCACACCAGAATTCTGGATGATCGGTAATTCATAATATAAATTGTAATTGGCACTATCCAGTCCGTATGGATTTTTGGTATAAACAGATTTTGTACCTGCACTCACCTGGGGTATCACTTTACGGGCTGCATCCAATACCCATGATGCTCCATAAGGATTATCCTGTTTCACCGCATTCACATTGAAACCAAGCTTCAGGAACTTATTAATCTTTACTTCATCAGTCAGCGTCAGTTGTAATTTTTTCAACTGCTCATGCTTGATGATACCTTCATCGGTGGTATAACCAACACCCATATAGAATTTATTCTTTTCCGTGCTGGTGGAGATGCTGATATTATTCGTATTGAACTTACCGGTTCTTGTTACTGCATCTACCCAATCTGTATTCGCCGTCCATTTGGTATAATCAAAGGGAGAGTTAGCACCAATATTTATTTTTTCTTCTTCGTACAGTGTCTGGAATTCACTGGCGTTTGCCCATGCGATTTTATCCACCAATTTTTTAAACCCGAACGCTGTGTTGAAATTGATCACTGTCTGACCGGCTTTTGCTCTCTTGGTGGTAACCGCAATAACACCATTTGCACCACGGACCCCGAAGATTGCCAATGAAGAAGGATCTTTCAGTACTTCTACAGATTCAATGTCTGCGGGGTTGATATAATCAATATTGTCATTGAAAATACCATCCACAACATATAAGGGCTTCAGATTATCACCTAGGCTGTTCGTTCCGCGGATGCGGATATCAGGGGCCTGGCCTGGAGTACCATTATTAATAATGGTCAGACCGGCGACTTTGCCCTGCAAACTTGCTACCGGGTTCGTATTGGGTTTGTCCGCAATATCCTTTCCGGCCACTTTAACAATTGAGCCGGTCAGGTCTCTTTTATTGGCAGAACCATAAC
>CADEDV010000087.1 GCA_902826165.1 uncultured Bacteroidota bacterium | reverse complement strand
TATAGTAAAGCATCGTGTTTATCAAGACCAAAATGATCATGAATAGTTACTGTTACATCTGCCACCCATGCGCCATTTGATCCAGGAGTGAAATTATCAAGCTTAATTTCGGTATATTCAGTATCATTCATTAGTATCTGTAAGCCATGAAATTTATGGTATGCCCCATTAAATATTGGACGGTATGGCAATTGAAAGTTTTGAATATTATTTATATCGCCCCCAACTTGTTGAAGTTTTGTTCTTAACTCTCCTCCAAAAAGTTTTAGAAAATTATTAAATACACCACTAGCACTAACATTTTCATTCAAAACTTGATTTTCAAACTGTCCTCCTATCCTATCTTTAAATCGTTGTATCATTACATCGCCTACTTCCTCTAATCCTTGGTTAAAAATTGTACACGCATCAAATAAATTACTCATCGAACCAAACAGTTGATCATCAGTTTTGCTTTGAATTGAACTAGATATACCATCAGGATCACCATTCGTCCCATATTGCATATCTTCTGTATTTCCACGATCTTCTGTATGTGCAATTACCCTAGAATTTGTTTGCGATGTGCTTGAAATATCCTCAATAGAGATGCCATTATTTATCAATACATCCTCGGCCTCATCAATTGGGTTATTTAAGTTACTAAAAATACCGCTGGTAGGGGAAGGCGTAACAACCGGAATACAGTTCCCAGAAGAAGAACCGCCCGAACCGCTCCCCGGAGGAATATTAGGTCCCCCGCTACCTATAACTGGCCCATAATAGCCCATACCGAACGGGTTACCGCTATCACTACCTCCGCCACCACCCCCGCCACCAGTTTGAATGCCTGTTCCAAGTATGCCGGTTCCCGGTGTAATCCCTGCCATATTTAGTAACCCCATCCAAAAACTGTAGGATATACCTCCGCTCGGAGGATAACTTGCCACTACCACCACTTCAGGAAGTGTAACCCATGGATTAGGATAAATTAATAGTAAAGGTGATATAGATCGTCCGTTAGATAGATAGGTCATCCTGCTATTATTCGCAAAGCTATATACTTCAGTAACACTGCTATCAATAGGTTTACATTTCAATGTACCATTAAAAATACCTGTTGTATTAAAATTTGCATCTGGCTCAATTGTGATCTCGTTCCCTTTAAAAATTGTTTCGCCGGCATCAGTTGCCATTATAAGAAAATGGGGCTTCGAAGGTCTGTTATCGTTAAATGGGATATTATAAATTTTTAGGACACTGCCATCTTCCTTCGGTATAAGGTACAAAACACTTGAGTCTTTCCTTAGATTTAATGTGTCAATATCATTGTCATACTCAGCCACTTCCCTGTAAACCACACTCCCACAACCACTATTATCTGCTCTTCCAAATAACAAATTATCAGCTTCCTTTTTTATCTCCTCTGATTTTTTATCCGGCAGATTTTTCTGACAAGAAATAAATACAAACAAAATAAGGGCAGTAAATATCAACGCAGTTGAATTTCGCATAAAATAGGTTTAATGATAAATAAACTTACAAAAAAACAGATACAACATAAATTAATTTTATGTTTCCTCATCTTAACAATTATTGTATTTATTCAACTTCCGTTTACATTTGTCTTCCAATGCAATTCTCCCAGATCATAGGGCAACAACCCATCAAACAGCAACTGGCTGAAATGGTGCAGCATAACCGGCTGAGCCATGCACTGCTTTTTTTGGGAAAAGAAGGAAACGGTGCTTTACCCCTGGCATTGGCTTTTGCACAGTTCCTGGTTTGTGATAAAGTGAATGGCAAATCACAACATGCTATCGGGCCATCTTTGTTTGGTGAAGAACCAGACTCCGGGCTCAAAACTCCCGACTTGGCAAAAGAGCCCTGCGGCACCTGCCCTTCCTGCCAGAAAGCACAGCAACTGGTTCACCCGGATATCCATTTCTCTTACCCGGTGGTGACGAAGAAAGCAGGCACTCCTCCCATCAGCACGGATTATATCACCGAATGGAGAGAATTCATTAAAAGTTACCCGTATGGAAATGCCTATGACTGGTTACAGTTTATCGGTGCCGAAAACAAACAGGGCAATATCACCGCCCATGAGTGTAATGATATCATCCGCAAGCTGAACCTGAAGAGTTTTGAAAGCGAATACAAGATCCTCATCATGTGGTTGCCGGAATATTTAGGCAATGAAGGCAATAAATTACTCAAGCTGATCGAGGAGCCACCGGCCAACACACTTTTTATCCTGGTAGCGGAAAATGAATCGTTGATATTACCAACCATACTCAGCCGTTGCCAGCTGGTGAAGATACCTGCCCTGGAAACTTCGGATATTGAAGCCGCCCTGGTCAGCCGGAATAAAACGGAACCGGCCACCGCCCGGCAGGTAGCCGGTGTAAGCGAGGGCAATTACCGGGAAGCTTTACAATTGGTGCAGCATGCAGATGAAGACTGGCAAAGCCTGTTGAAAGACTGGCTGAATGCGATTTTGCGAACCGGCCCCGTTGCCCAGACCAAATGGGTGGAAGAGATCAGCCGGCTGGGCCGGGAAAAACAAAAAC
>CADEDV010000086.1 GCA_902826165.1 uncultured Bacteroidota bacterium | reverse complement strand
TCAATTACAGCACTTGCATATAAACTATCCCTCCCCCGTAAAGGCTCACCATTCAATAAAGCAGGTACCGCACTTGTCCCTTTGTTCAGTGAGAACAGTTGCTGCACATAATAATTAGGAGTAGCTACCGATCTTGTATTATCAAACCAGACCAGGTCGGGCCGCCATTGCCAGGCATCCACATGGGCCAGTAATGGTGCATATGAACTCATTTGAACTATGTCAGCATTTCTTTCCAGTCCTGTCATAAAGGCGGCTTCAGATAATGCACTCAGCCAGGTATTTCTTGATTCGGCTTGTGGCTCCTCTTTATTGTGCGATGCATACTCACCGGCAAATATTTTCGGGCCCTTTCGGTCATAATTATCGTATCGCCCCGCATTTCTGAAAAACCATTCCGGGCTTTGGTAATAATGTTCATCAATAAAGCCGGGATTTAGTTTTCTGAATTCTTTCCAAGCAAAATCAAATCTTGGGCCATCCGGTGAAGGCCCGGCTGCTGCGATCAGTTGTATCTCCGGGTGCTTCTGTTGCAGTACTTTTTCAAATATTTTATACCGTTCAATGTATTGCTCATCCCATTGTTCGTTACCAACGCCCAGTAATTTTAAATGGAAAGAAGCCGGGTGACCCATATCTGCCCGCAACTTTCCCCATGTAGTAGTGATATCGCCATTAGCAAATTCGATCAGGTCCAGTGCATCCTGTACAAACGGATCCAGTTCGTTCATGGAAACCACTTCGCTGCTGTTGAACTGGCAAGCCATTCCGCAATTAATGATTGGTAAAGGAGCCGCTCCTATATCTTCCGACAATAAAAAATATTCATAAAAACCGAGTCCGAATGTCTGGTAATAGTCAGGTGCTGCTCTGCGGGGAAATTCAACATTCCACCGGTTCATCAATAACTGTCTTGCTTCGGGTATTCCCACTGTATTCTTCCATTGGTAACGATTCGAAAGATCACGGCCTTCCACTATACAGCCACCGGGAAAACGAAGAAAGCCGGGCTTCAGGTCAGCTAACAACTGAACCAGATCCTTGCGTAATCCCTTCGGCCGGTCCTTCCAGGTATGTTGCGGAAATAAAGAAACCCGGTCTATATCTATTGCGCCTTTGCCTTCAAATGCTATATTGAACCTTCCCTTTTGGGCACTATCGGTTGCTGTAAATGAAACGGAATAGGTTTTCCAGCTTGCAGAGGTTATAGTTGTTATTTGTGCAGAACCGATCTTTTCTCCTTTTGCATTGACTGCTTCCACTTTTAACTGCAGGTCACCCTCCCCCTTCCTGGCCAGCACCGAAAAATTATATTGTTCTCCTTTATGAATACCAATACCCCGGAATCCTTCATTCGATAAACCATATCCCCCGGAAACAGCATCTGCCTCAATATGAGCATAGCGGGGATTAGCTGTATTCTCATTACCCTGGTTAATGATGAGGGTTTTACCCATTGCCTGCTGTTTTATTTCTTTCCAGCCCATCATGGGCATGGGAAATTCAAAGGATCCGTTCTTAACCAATTCAGCATATAAGCCACCGTCAGCTCCGAAATTGATATCCTCGAAAAAGATACCCCACATTTGCGGCGATATGGCTGCTGTGGGTCTATTGACCGACACTTTTATTTCCTTTTGTGCGGCAACAGCAATCACCGATAAAAGTGCCGCAACACTTACTATTATTTTCTGCATGTTATTTCTCCTTAACCTGTATTGAACTATCATTGAACTCTAATGTAAAATTCTTCAGCAATTGGATCACTTCTGCACCGGCTGCAATAACAGGCCCGTAGCCATGCGCTGCAAATACATTCACTGGCCTGTAATAATAAAAAGCAGGGTCAAAAGCCATTCCTGTTCCCACACAGGTACCTTCCACCTGTCCCAACGCATTCACTTTGGTGCTCACCGCACTCCATCCCAGCAGGCACATGGGTGCATAGGCTTTCGCATCCAGCCACCCGCTGTTGACCGCTTTTGCGATACAATAGGTGTATATGGCTGTGGCTGAAGTTTCCAAATACGAATCATTCTTATCCAGCAACTGGTGCCAGAAACCTGTTCCTGTTTGAAATGCAGCTAATCCTTTTGCATGCGTTTTAAACTGTTCCAGTACGCTTTTCCTCCCCGGGTGACTGGCAGGTAATACATCCAGCAATTCCGTCATCGCCAGTAAAGCCCACCCGTTCGCTCTTGCCCAATGAAATTCAGGATGTGGTGTCATGCCTTCTACCCAGCCGTGCATATAAATATTCAACTGTTTATTAAACATCCGTGACGAATACAGTGATATTTGTTTTACCGCATCGTCATAATATTTTTTATCCCCGGTCAGTTTCCCCATTTGTGCAATGGCAGGTATAGCCATATACAGGTCATCCAGCCACAAGGTATTTTTTTGAGGACGGTTTCTGGCGATAGTTCTGTCGGGCAACCTGTATTCTTTTGTGAAGACATAACTGATATAATTGTCAATTACAGGCCTTAGCACTTCAGCTTTGGTAGCCCGGTATAATTTGATCATTGCCGCACACATGGCCCCGGCATCATCGAGAGCATGGGGAGCAATCATTTGTTTCAGAGGATTTGAATTTTTAGGTGTTTGCTGGTACAACGCCCTGAAAGCAGGTATCGCATTCGCTAAGAATTCCATCCTGATCCTTGTATAATCGGCAT
>CADEDV010000085.1 GCA_902826165.1 uncultured Bacteroidota bacterium | reverse complement strand
CTGCCATCGTCGCTCCAGCAGGACATGCCGTTGTAACCGGTGCAGGATTGTTAAATACAAAACCGGATGGTGGCGCAGTCACGGTAATATTTGCATTATTAATATCAAAGAAAATATTACCCACTGCTTCCACTTTAATTCTTCCCGTAGTGGTCAGTATCACCGGGATAGTAATATTCTCTGTTCCATCATTGGCTGTATTAGCCGCCAGTACAGTCGGGAAGGTTTGTCCGCCATCAGATGAGAAAAGTATATTAACAAAAGCACAGTTAATCGGCGCACCAGTAGTACCATTAACCGACCAGTTGACCGCTTGTGTGGTTCCTCCCTGGTAACTCACTGCTGAGTTTTGCGTCGATACCAGGAATGGACCTGTTGTTCCGGAAACAGTAACCACCATGTCATCCGATCTTGTTCCTCCCCCTCCGGCATGATTGTCCTTCACAATGAACCTGAAATTCAGAGGACGTCCTACGGCAGGTAACACCTCCCATTGGAATCCATTAGCTCCGGTAAGTATATATTGAAGTTCTGGGAAAGTCCTTTCTGGTATGGGATAAGAAAGATAGGTTCTGAACATCGGGCCATTCGTAGCTGAAGCTGAAGGTATAGAAGGAAATGCTCCCGTCCTGTTATCAATTTGTTCCCAGTTATAAGATAAAACATCTGCCGGGTCAGGATCAGTACCAGTACCGGTAAGTTTAAATGGAGTTGAAAAAGGAATCGTATAGTCCGTTCCTGCATTGGCAGTCGGGGCAGTATTACCAGTTACCGTTTCCACATCACAACCGGATCCATCCCCGGATAAAATATAATTAGATACCTGCTCAATACTTTTAACAGAGAAAAGTTCAATACTGTGTAATGCAACATTCTGACCGGCAACAATACCTGCGTAACCCATGATAGTCACTCCGCTTCCGGGCTCTACATTCACGCCTGTTCCTTCTGTGCTGAATGAAAAGGTATGATTAGCACCGAATTGATGTCCCATCTCATGGGTGAGGTAATCGATCACAAAAAACTCTAATAAAGAAGGATTAGAATAAACAGTCCATCCTCTTCCTTTTAATCCGGCAGTACACACACAACCTATACAACCCGCATTACCATTATCACCTCCTTTGCTTTCCGTATGACCTATGTCGTAGTTTCCGGATCCTATCTGGCCATCCAATGCATTTTGCAAAAGCGTATTGTTAGGCGAGTTTGGATTGGAAACAGGGTCCGTTGCCGGGTCAAAATAAATAACCCTGTCATTCGTCGCAACAAGCACCAGCCGTATACCAAAATCTCTTTCATAAACAGCATTTGTTCTTGTAACATGACTGTTTTGTGCCGCAAGTACTGCTGCTATACTATCAGCAAGGGTTGGTAGTGCTGAAGGTATAAAGTGATTGGAAAATTCAGCCCCGGAAATCATTGCCAACCGGTAGGTTCTCAGTTTGCCATCAGTAACATTCTCAACAGCATTTTCCCGGGCAGTGGAAGGATGCGGGATAGCATCAGTCAAACATTTAAAATTATTAGGTGTATCGGTTACATCACTTCTTCTGACCACCCGGTAAAAGTTCTGGTATAACTGGTCGATGTATACAGCAGATTTTGCAGCATAAAGTATCGTTGCATGTAATCCATGCATGGATACATCAAAACGAATCACAGCCGATGGGTCGGTGATACCCTGTCCGAGGTAAGAGTTGATCCCCGGGTAGCGGGCCGATAACTGAGGGTCCATCACAGGTGCATTGACTACCCTGAACGTTTCAAGTATGCCATCCCCATTGGGAAAAGATACAATGAACGAAGAGCGGCTCGCAGCGATATTTGTTTCTGCCGGAGCCTGTGCAAGCGCAGCCTTTATAGCTGTCTCATTCAGCTGAAACAATTTATATACGCCTGGGCGGCTACTTCCTGATGCCAGGAATACGTCCTCACGAAGAGCTGATTCATTTACAGAAGACCAGAAATTATTCTGGGCAATCAGGGCGGTAGAAAAGAAAACAATAAATAAGGTGAGTGTAAATTTCCTCATACAGATAATTTTGGTTAAGTACTGTTACACGATAAAAATATTACTATTAACCCTGTTTGCCAAAACGGAAAATGAATACCCCATCATTGTACCGGGCACATAAAAAATCCCGTTCAGTTTATCACTGAACGGGATTGAGTTATAGGCTGTTAGTCAATTCTTCTTACTGGATCAGCACATTGCCTTTAGCGATACGCTTACCAGACACATCTCCCACCACCACATAGTAAAGGCCTTTTGCCGCTGGCTTAATATCAAGATTCAGCAAGGTATAAGAACCTGTTACCGCAAATTTCTCGTGGTGCACTTTGGCTCCTGCTGCATTATAAATGGTGATCGTACGGGAAGAGGCTGCACCGGTGCTGTTATAATAGGCTACCTGGAACACACCATCATTCGGGCTCGGGAAGATGAACAACCTTTCACTGGCCTGTGCTGTAATAGCCACTACCGCTGATTGGTTAGAACATACCAGTGCACTCGGCCAGGTTTCCTGGATACGAACCTGGTAATCTCCCACCTGCTCTACATTCACTGTTCTTGTATTGCCCGTATTAGCAACCGGGTTAGTATTAAAGAACCAGCTTGTTGTCAGTACACCACCTGTTGAAGCAGTCGGTGTGGCTGTCAGCGTGGTGCTTTGTCCCGGCAACAGTGCAGTTAATGGCGCTGCTGCTAAAGCTACAGTGGGTAACTGGCGTACAGTTAATGTTGCTGCACCCGATGTGGTTTCATTGGCTCCAAAACAGGTTGCATTGGATAAGATACAACGGTATTGATAAGTACTTATCGCTGTAGTGGCACCGGTAATGGTCAGTGTTGCAGTAGTGGCACCGGAATAAGGTGCAGCATTTGCTACGTTCACAAAACCTGTTCCGGGGTTCACCTGCCACTGGTAAATGATCGTCTGTGTACTGCTTCCCGTTACACTGAACGA
>CADEDV010000084.1 GCA_902826165.1 uncultured Bacteroidota bacterium | reverse complement strand
CGCATTTTTACATACCACAAACCAACACATGCCCCGCAACTGCTTTCTCTTCCTGTTCCTGCTCACCTGTTCGGGATCATCAGCACAATTTTTTAAAGTACATGGAAAGATTACCAACAACAAATTGGAACCATTGGCCTTAGTGTCGGTGCAGGTAAAAGAATTACAAACAGGAACGGTGACCAAAGAGGACGGCACGTATGAATTAAAACTGGAAGAAGGGAAGTATGACCTTGTGATCAGTATGATGGGATTTAAATCACAGCTGGTTACTATTGTAGTGGACAGGGAGGCGGTGCATAATTTCATCATGGAGGCGGATGAGGCCAAAAACCTGGCTGAAGTAACTGTAAGAGGTAAACTGAGAGACCGTTCAGAAGAATATATCCGGAATGTGATCCGGCACAAAGAGGAATTGCTGGCAGCAGCTGGGCCTTATTCCTGCTCAGTGTATATCAAGGCTGTGCAGGAAGATTCTTCTGTTAAAAAGAAGAAAGCCAAACCAAAACCTGATTCATTGAGAAAGCAAGACCTGAATGCTGACCTGCAGCATATGTCGATGGCGGAGATCGTTCTGAAGTATGATCATGAGAATGATAACCGGGTAAAGGAAGAAAGAACGGCGGTCAAAAAAAGAGGTGAACCGGAAAGCCTGTTCTATTTATCAATGACGGAGGGAGATTTTAACCTGTATAACAATCTTATTCGTTCAAGAGTATTATCGGAAGTGCCATTTCTGTCGCCGGTAAGCTATAGCGGACTGGCAGCTTATAAATACAAGATCACCCACACAAAGATTGTTGGTAAACATAAGGTATATACGATCAGTGTGAAGCCGAAGCAGCTCAGCAATGTAACGGTGGAAGGGGAACTGACCATTTCCGACAGTAACTGGGTGTTGTTAAAAGCAAGATTCAGTTTGCCGTCTTACCATATTCCGGAATATGATTTTTTTGAAGTGAACCAGGAGTATAGTTTTATCAATGATACGGCCTGGATGATCAGCCGCCAGGAGTTCACTTATTATTCAACACATGGAAAGGGGAAGCTGTCGGGTAAAACGGTGGCGAACTATTCTGATTTTGCGTTCAATAAAAAATTTCCGCCCAAACACTTTGGTGTGGAAGTAAGTGCCACTGCACAGCAAGCTTATGATAAGGATAGTTTGTTCTGGGAGCAAACAAGAACAGAGCCGCTGACCAGTAAAGAGATCCGATTCATTCAATACAAGGACAGCATTTACCGGGCCACCCATTCAAAGACTTACCTGGATTCCATTGACCGGCTGACCAATAAAGTAACCTGGAAGAAACTACTTTTATTCGGCCAGTCATTTTATGACCGGGAAAAAGAACGCACCTGGTATTTCCCGGCACTGACATCCTTGTACCAGCCTATACAGTTTGGTGGCGCCCGGTTACAGTTGGGTGCAGGTTATAACCGGATATATAAATCAAGAAAGACATTATCTGTTTCCGGTGATATCAGTTATGGTTTTCGTAATAAGGATGTGAACGGGAATATTGGCTTATCGAAAATGTATAATCCGTTCAACCGGGCTTTTTACCGTTTTGAAGCAGGACGGGATTTTGAATACATCTTTGAAGGAGATGCCTGGATCAATATGATCAAACGGAGTAACCAGTTTTTGAATAACGTCATTGGTATTGGCCATGGTGCAGAATTAGTGAACGGCTTATTCTTATATACCGATTTTGATATTGCTCTCCGCCGTTCGCTGAGTAATTACAAGACCAATTCAAAAATCGACAGTCTCTTTGATGACCTGCTGGATGGGAATAACCAGGCACCGGCTTTTGAACCGTATAATGCAGCTTATGGAAAAATAAGGATCACTTACACACCCCGGCAACGGTATATCCGGGAGCCGAGGGAAAAAATAATACTCGGTTCCAAATGGCCCACCTTTTATGTGGAATGGCGAAAAGGAATACCCGGTATCATCAACAGTAAAGTAGATTTTGATTACCTGGAGTTTGGTCTTCAGCAGCAACTGAAATTAGGTATAGCCGGTATTTCCAGGTACACGATCCGCAGCGGCAGTTTCCCCACTAGAAAGGACCTGCGGACGATCGATTATAAATTCCAGCGAAGGGGTGATCCGCTGTTATTCCTGAACCCGAATGAAGCCTTTCAATCGCTGGATTCGACCTTCCCTGTATTTGATCGTTTTTACGAGGGGCATTACCTGCATGAGTTCAACGGGGCACTGATCAATAAAATTCCTTTCCTGAAAAAATTACAATTGCGGGAAGTGGCGGGTGCCGGTTTTTTGATTGCGCCGGAACGGAATCTCCGTTATGCAGAATTGTTTGCCGGTGTGGAGCGGGTTTTCAAATGGCCGTTCAACCCTATTTATAAATTCAAGCTGGGTGTTTATGTGGTCGGGTCTGCAGCTAACCAGTTCCGTAATCCAGTTCAGTTCAAGATTGGCATCATGAGCTGGGACAGGAAGCGAAATAAATGGATATAAGTAAATTAAATATCCAGCAGCCTCCTGTGATAATTGATCTGCCCGAGATGGTAAGTAAGATGCCCCAGCAGGTGCACTAAGAAAAAGCCGGTGGTCATATTGTAATCAAAGACCCGGGCCGGGTAGTCTTTGTCTAATTGTTCCGGGGTTAACTGGTCAAGTGTATCTTCCACCACGAGCAGAGTGGCATCCAGCATCATTAGTAATTCGCTGCGGGGTATATTCTTTTGTGAGAATTCCAGTTCCCGGTTCCGGATATAATCCGTGCCGCCTAATTCTTTTCCCAGGTACGTATTCAGATTGCCGATCAGGTGCAGGCAAAGATTACCGGCTGAATTGCTGATCCCTTTTTCGACGAGCCAGAGTTTATCCTCTTCCTTATAGGATTCAATTTCCTTCTTCAGTTTTCCAAGCTCCCGATGGAATAATGTTTTGAGTGTTGATATCAGCATAGATGAATTGTAATGTTGTACTACAGTATCATTGTTTATTCAGAAAAGTATAAATGATACGTAAATGTAACAACCGGGAGAAGACTTTATCATTCCCATATTTCATATAGTTGGTCAATCCATGTTTGTAATTAAAACCGATACCCCATTTTTTCCCGGTCACCGTTGCACCCATCGTAATACGAAAATCATTTACTTCCGGTTCACCACCTGATTTGCCAATGATATACCGCTGCCCGCCGGGATCGGTGTAGTCAAAATCATCTCCGACGGACAGTTTGCTGGTATAGTCAATGCCGCCGTGCAGGATGACCCTCACTGCTTTTTGAAAAACCACCCGGCCGATCTGTGGGTTAAACGAAATATTATCATACTTGCGGGTATAGCTTCCGCTGACTTTACTATTACCGGACGGCACCAGCACACGGTCGCGGTTTGGTTTGGCACCGGTGTGTTCATATTGTACCGTAACGATCAATACCCATTTTGGGGACAAGGCCAGGTCGGCCTGGAGACCCGCCACAAAATTACCATAGGCTTTGCGGCCATAAGGATTGCGCATGGTATCTATATCATTGGGAAAGGTTAACCCATTGCGGTAATACACGGAGTTTTCAGTAGCTCCTGAACCGCTGAATTTAGAAAGACC
>CADEDV010000083.1 GCA_902826165.1 uncultured Bacteroidota bacterium | reverse complement strand
TTATTTTCTGAGCAGTTTTTTTACCATCCACAGTCTCTCCTTTCTTGCATTTTATAACCGGAAAAAAGAATTCATCGCTGTTTTTGAGGGCTCCGTGCCAGTTGAAAAAATATTAGCAGTGTTTGAAAAATAGTCGTCCTATATGACGAAATTCAGCTCTTTTTTACAGGAAGCAAACAGGGTATGATAATCGTCAGGAAAATCAAAATCGGCCAGTAATTTTAACGGCCAGCACCTACCTTTGCTGCGCAAATAATTCCTCATTTATAAATAACATTTTCCATGAAAGTAACTGTTGTAGGCGCTGGTGCGGTTGGAGCTACCTGTGCTGATAATATTGCCCGTAAAGAACTTTGCCAGGAACTGGTATTACTCGACATCAAAGAAGGTATTGCTGAAGGCAAGGCCCAGGACATGATGCAAACGGCCACTTTACTTGGTTTTGATACCAAGATCGCCCGCAGCACGAATGATTATGCAAAGACAGCCGGCAGTGACGTTGTCGTTATCACTTCAGGTTTGCCCCGCAAACCCGGTATGACCCGTGAAGAACTGATCGGTGTGAATGCCGGTATCGTAAAAGGTGTTTGCGAGAACATTCTGAAGCATTCCCCCAATGCGATCATCATTGTGATCAGCAACCCGATGGATACCATGACCTATCTCGCATTGCAATCAACCGGTTTGCCTAAGCACCGCATCATTGGTATGGGCGGCACGTTGGACAGCAGCCGTTTCAAATATCAACTGAGCCAGCATTTAGGCTGTAGCCCTTCTGATCTGAATGCAGTGGTGGTTGGCGGACATGGTGACACTACAATGATTCCGCTGATCCGCTTAGCTACATGGAACAGCACCCCTGTTACGAATTTCTTATCTGCCGAACAGCAGGAGAAGATCGTAAAAGATACGATGGTGGGCGGTGCTACCTTAACAGCTCTCATCGGTACTTCCGCCTGGTATGCACCCGGTGCGGCCGGAGCTGCATTAGTGGAATCCATCCTGCGTGATGAAAAGAAATTATTTACCTGCTGCGTGGCACTGGATGGTGAATATGGTCAAAAAGACATTTGCCTCGGCGTTCCAGTTACCATTGGTAAGAATGGCTGGGAAAAGATCGTTGACTTTAAACTGAACGAAGCTGAGCAGGCTGCTTTCAATAAAAGTGCTGATGCGGTAAGAAGTATGAATGATGTGCTGAAAACCTTATAAGGGTACGTTTTTTAAGTTTTAAAAGTAAAGGATAAGCTGATGGCTTATCCTTTACTTTTTGAAGTATTTCATAATTCTGTTACTGTTTATTGTTTTGGCTAATTATAGCATCCAGTAACTTTTTTTGCTCCACGATGATTGCCCTTAAATCCGCAATCTCTTTATTAAGTATGATTATATCCTGCTGTTGACCAGTTGTTCGTTTTTCCAATGCCTGCAGGGCTATCATCATTACGCCATCGATATCGGCTGTGGCAATAGCGGTATCAGTACCAATTTTACCGATGCCATCATTTCCAAAATTTGAATAAAATTCCTGTGCCATCGGCCCGTAATGACGCTTTGTTGTATGCTGCGTTTTATAATTCCAGCTGCCTAATTTCATCTGCCCGATCTTCTTTAAAAATTCAGCGCCATCGGGGTATTTAAAATTTTCTTTTTTTTGTACTGTCTGATATTGAGCTCCAGCTGTTATCTCCATTTCCCATGAATACCCCTGAGGACAAGTCATTTTCCGTTAATAACCTGTAACCATTTTCAAACCGCATCAACATCTTATTTGCTGTATTGTTGAGGAAACCTGCAGAAGCATCTGCAATGATGCATGATCCTTCGCCGTTGGCCAATACATCATACCCTACCGCAAGATAGCCTCCGGTAGCTCTTGTATTGATGCCTCCAAATGAGCCCCTGTTAACCTTAACAAAATCTCCCCAAACACCGCCCGGGGCATATAAAGTATCAGCTACGTTTATTGTTTGATTAAAATAGCTACGTCCGTTTGAAGTTAAACTTCCTGATATATACGTGTTGCCACTTACATGCAATCTTTCTGTTGGTGATATAGTACCAATACCTACCCTGTTGGTAGCATCGTCAGCATAAATAACATTGCTGATCCTTACTTTATTATTAGGCGCATTAATACTCAAATCATTTCCCTGAACCTGTAACGAAGCCTGGGGAATACCTCCACTATTGAAGTTTATCGTTGGTGTATTATCTGCAGAAAGTGTCAATCTGCCTTCGTCTGTAAATGTGAAACGGTTATTCCCATTCATCCTTACAATTACATTCCCTAAATTGTTCCCACTGTTTGTACCAAACCGTACATCATCTCCTGCTATTTGAAAAAAACCTTTGCTTACATTGCTGCCATTCTTTAATTGTAAAGTTGCCCCGGCGTTATTAATTATTAAATCACTGTTTGTGCTAAGGTCTCCATTGGCAGTAAAATTTCCACCTATAAGGCCATTGGCACTCACGGTTAAGCCACCCTGCGTTATTAAACCGCTGCCGGATACAGTACCGGTAGCAACTACCCTGCCATCTGCCAGCAAATCATTCCGGCTGCGGATATTTCCATCCACATCTAACCACTCTGTTGGAGCCAGCATGCCAATTCCCACACTGTCGCCTGAATTACCGATGCGGTTTCGGGTAAGGCTTTGTCTTCTCCAATAAGAATCGCTTATTAAAGCTTTCCATGAAAAAGTAGCACTGATGTATTGATAAAGTTCATTTCTGTCGGTATCAAAAACCATTAACCCGTTTGGTGGTGTGGGGATGTTAATGCGTTGTACAGTAGTCATCCGGGGAAAGAGTACACCCTTGGTGGTGCTGCTGAGGTCCAATAATGCATCAAAATTAGGCGTGGTGGTACCAATACCTACGTTTTGTGCAGTTATTTTTTGACACGCCATAACTATCAGTACAAAAAAGAAAAGCTTCTTCATAACAGGTTGTGTTTATTATAACCCAAAGATTAAAAAGAAGTGAAGGCTGGGCAATAGCGAAATGGGGTGAAATTTTATGATGTATAAAACTGTTTAGCGCAGACAACGCCTTTAAAGGTCGAAGAAAGCCTTGATTGGAAAGAAAAAAATCAATGCCGTGATTTTATTATTTCTTCAATCTTATACTTTTATTGATTGGAACAGTATATGATAAATTGAAATTCAATATCCATCTGCCCGGCAAGAATATGGCGGGTGCTAGTAACGCAAATATTAGCGATTGAGTTTGCCCTTCCAATAAAATTATCATCCAAACAAGTAACAAATGCTACGCAGCCGCTTGATATCAATGGAGAATGTATCTGGTAATTACCCGGAGCCACTGTACTTTTTATAACAGTGAAATTTTCTGTGCCACTTATTATTGTACCATCGCCCCTAACCCTTCCATACATAATTGGAAGGAGAGAGTTTGATCCGCTGACGGTAGTTCGTGTAACTTTGCCACTTACATTAATGTCACCACCCAAAAAAGTATCCCCCCCGGTTACTGCTAATTTATAAGACGGGCTCCCGGAATTGCCGATTCCAACATTTCCATTTTCTCTTACAAAAATTCTATCTGTTCCATTCATTCTTATAACTAAATCACCAGTAGTGTTGCCACTATTGGTGCCAAAACGAACATTATCTCCTGATAATTGAAAAAAACCTTTGCTTACATTGCTGCCATTCTTTAATTGTAAAGTTGCCCCG
>CADEDV010000082.1 GCA_902826165.1 uncultured Bacteroidota bacterium | reverse complement strand
TGCAACAGCAATCAGTAAAACAAGCAGATTTTGATCCTGCGCTGCTGAATGACCCGGGTAACAGGTCTGACTTCCTTACGAAACTTCAACTAAAGCAGCCTATCCTGAACCTGGATATGTTGTATATGCGTAAAGCTGCAGCAACGCAAATAGAATTATACAAACTAAAAACACAACGGACCAAAGAATACCTGGCTTTTGAAGTAGAGAAAGCTTATATGCAAATACAATTATCCTATGATGCGGTGGAGGTGTTGCAGGAAGCATTGCGATCAGCTAATGCCATGTACACATTCACAGATAACCGGGTAAAAGAAGGCTTGATGCAGCAATCTGATGCATTGAACGTAAAAGTGTGGATCAGTTCAGTAGAGACCAACCTGGCCGAAGCAAAAAGTAATATACAGAACGCTTCTGATTATCTCAGCCTCCTGATGGGGCGTCCCTATGGAACTGTGTATACAGTTGATAAAGCCGGGCAACAGGCATCCGCCCCGGCAATGGGAGCAATCATCCCTGCAAGCCGTTCTGATTTTGCCGCTATGCAAAAAGCGATCGAAGCCTCCGCACTGATGATCGAATCATCCAAGAAAAGCTATTTACCCAAGGTCAATGCTTTCGCATCCTACCAATTAAATGATAACAGCATGCTGGGTTTTGGTGCTGACTCCTATTTAGCAGGTATACAATTATCCTGGGATATTTTCAAAGGGAACAGCACAAAGAATAAGATCGCCACACAAAGTATTGAGAAAAATAAATTAACCGAACAACTATCCTACCAGCAGCAACAAAGCCAGCTGGAGTTGAATAAAACGATCCGCCAGCTCGCCGATGCACAATACAAGATCAACCAGCAACATTCGGCGATACAAAGTGCTGCAGAAGCTTTACGCATTTTGCAAGACCGCTATGAGCAGGGATTAGTGAACAGTACCGATGTACTGATGGCGCAAACGCAATTATCACAACAAAAACTGGGACTGGCGCAAGCCATCTTCAATCACAATACAACAGTTGCTTATATCAGCTTTTTAACTACAACAAATAAATAATAAAAATCAATACAAGGATATGCGACACATCAAATCATTATTGGGAATTTCACTGGCAGCCGCTTTAGTAGTCTTCAGTTCCTGCGGGGGAAAGAAACACGAAGAAACAAAAGACAACACAGCACCTGTTACAGTAGTGGTCGCCACACCGGGCGGAGCTGTGGAAGGCGGGATCAGTGTTAGCGGAAAGATCGAAGCACAGCAAACAGCCAATATCAGCACCCGCATAATGGGAACTATTACCCGCATCTATGTGAAAGTAGGTGATAAAGTCCGCCGCGGCCAATTACTGGCGACCATCAGTAGCCAGGACATACAGGCCAAACAGGCACAAACCAATGCATCAATCGCAGAAGCACAGGCTAATGTAAGTACTGCACAAAAAGATTATGACCGTTTCACCAATCTCTATAAAAAACAAAGTGCATCTGCAAAAGAACTGGATAATGTGACATTACAATATAATGCGGCCAAAGCAAGACTGGAAGCGGCCACACAAATGCGCAATGAGGTCAATGCGATGTTGTCCTACAGCAGTCTTACTGCTCCTTTTGATGGCGTGGTCACACAACGAATGGCCGACGAGGGCAATATGGCTAACCCCGGTATGCCTTTATTAACTGTTGAACAAAATACACAACTGGAAGTGAGTGCCACCGTGAGTGAAAGTGATATCAACTCCATAAAAAAGGGTGATAAAGCACAGGTGGAAGTAAAAGCGATTGGCAAAACCGTGGAATGCATGATCAGCGAGATCAGCCCTTCTTCACAATTTACCGGCGGTCAATACCTGGTGAAACTCAGTATACCGGAAAAAGAAAAGAAAGAACTCTATGCGGGAATGTATGTGAATGTATTTATCCCGGTTACCGGTAAAACAACAATAAAACAAAATACAGCAGCGATACTGGTTCCGCTGAGCAGCCTGGTTAACAAAGACCAGCTGACCGGTGTATATACGATCAGCAACAGCAATACCGCCTTGCTTCGGTGGGTGAGAACAGGGAAAATCTTTGCTGACAAGATCGAAATTCTCTCCGGGTTAGCACAGAACGAAAAATTTATTGTAAGTGCGGAAGGAAAGTTATACAACGGTGTACCGGTAAAAGAAACTAAATAAAACAGCCAGCAGCAATCAATTTGAACAACAAGAATTAATTCAACACTATGCAAGAAGGAATATCCGGTAAAATAGCAAGGTCATTCATCAAATCAAAACTCACCATCCTGCTGATGGTGGCGTTTCTGCTGATCGGTGGCTACAGCACCATGCTGATACCCCGTGAGGAAGAACCACAGATACAGGTGCCGATGGCAGATATCTTTATCGGCTTCCCCGGCGCCACACCGAAAGAAGTGGAAACAAAGATCAGTGCCCCGCTGGAGAAAATGATCTCCAATATCAAAGGTGTGGAATATGTGTACTCCACTTCCATGAAAGGACAGGCCATGATCATCGTGCAGTTCTATGTGGGTGAAGATGTGGAACGTTCATTGGTGAAATTATACAATGAGCTGATGAAGAACATGGACAAAATGCCACAGGGTATTACACTGCCATTAGTAAAAACAAGAGCCATTGATGATGTGCCGGCACTGGGCATCACTTTATGGAGTGAGAACTATGATGACTATGCCCTGCGCCAGATGGGTGAAGCACTGACCAACGAGATCAAAAAAGTGACCGATGTATCGGATGTAAATATCATTGGCGGCAGAAGCCGGCAGGTAAAAGTGATACTGGATAAAGATAAAATGGCCGAGAACCATGTTGACTTTCTCAGCATCAGTAATCATATCCAGGGCAGCAATGTGCAAACAAATGCAGGAACACTGCTCAGTAAGGATTCTGCTTTCTCCATTGAAACAGGAAATTTCTTGACGACAGCAGAAGACGTGGAGAACCTGGTGGTGGGAATCAACCAGCAGCAACCTGTTTTCCTGAAGCAGGTCGCCAAAATTGAAGATGGTGCGGAAACACCCAATCAATATGTTTTATTCGGGTATGGTAAAGCAGATACTGCTAAACAAAATTTTCGTTCCGAATATCCTGCATTGACATTATCCATTGCCAAACGCAAGGGTGCTGATGCCATGCGTTTATCCGAACAGATATTAAAACAATTAGATAATGCAAAGAAACAGCTCATCCCTTCCGATGTGCAGGTATCAGTTACCCGCAACTATGGAGAAACGGCATCTGAAAAAGTATCAGAACTCATCCTCCATTTGTTCATTGCCATCTTAGTGGTGACGGTTTTCGTGATGCTGGCCATGGGCTGGCGGGGTGGATTGGTCGTGTTCCTCTCCGTTCCCGTTACGTTTGCGCTGACTTTCTTCGGCTATTATTTCATGGATTATACACTAAACAGGATCACCCTGTTTGCACTGGTGTTCATCACGGGTATTGTGGTGGATGACTCCATCATTATTGCCGAGAATATGCACCGGCATTTTAAAATGAAACGGCTCCCGCCGATGCAGGCAGCCATCTATGCCATCAACGAAGTGGGTAACCCTACTATACTGGCTACGTTCACCGTTATCGCCGCCGTTTTACCCATGGCTTTTGTCACCGGTTTGATGGGCCCTTATATGAGCCCGATGCCGATCGGTGCTTCTATTGCCATGCTGTTATCACTGATCGTGGCGCTGACCTTAACCCCTTATCTCGGTTATATTTTTTTACGGGAAAAAGAAAAGAAAGGTATTGCGCATAAAGAAAGCAAACCGCACCGGCTGGAAGACAGCGGTATTTATAAGATCTACCGTTCTTTCATTCATCCCCTGCTGGAGACAAGATGGAAAAGATATACGTTCATCTTCGGCACTGTTATCATTCTCCTGTTATCCATGCTGTTGTTTTATACCAAAACAGTAGCGGTTAAAATGCTGCCTTTTGATAACAAAAATGAATTCCAGGTGGTGATCGATATGCCGGAAGGAACCACGTTGGAAAAAACGGCCGCCGTGGCAAAAGATATTGCCGGTTATGTGGCCACCCAATCATTGGTGAAAGATTACCAGTTATATATCGGTACTTCTGCGCCTATTAGTTTTAACGGGCTGGTGCGTCATTATGATTTAAGAAGAGGTGATAATGTCGCCGACATACAAGTGAACCTGGTGAGTAAAGAGGATAGGAAGAAACAAAGCCATGATATTGCCAAAGAAATGCGTCCTGCTATACAAGCCATCGCTGCCAAATACAATGCGAATGCAAAAATTGTGGAAGTACCACCCGGTCCTCCCGTATTATCAACCATTGTAGCCGAGATCTATGGTCCCGATTATGACCAGCAAATCGAAGTGGCTCAACAGGTAAAAGGTTTCTGGA
>CADEDV010000081.1:2364-4438 GCA_902826165.1 uncultured Bacteroidota bacterium | reverse complement strand
ACCAAAAATTGGTTCCAGTATGAAGATCGCTACCGTGGGTTAAAGTCTATGCTGTTAAATGAAATGAATGCGATTATTGCTGTTAAAAACAGTTCACTTGATTTATCCGCGATGAACACAGGCATTATTAAGCCGTTGCCGGTGGATCTGCGAATTGTTATTGACTGGAATAAAGATGAAACCGATGTTGACCTGCACATTGTTGAACCGGGGGGCGAAGAATGTTATTATGGTCACCGGCAATCTAAAAACGGGGGAAGATTATCAGAAGACTTTACACAGGGCTATGGTCCTGAAGAGTACCAGGTAAGGCAGGCAGTGAAAGGCCGTTATTCGATCCGGGTAAATTATTATGGCGACAGGTATCAAAAACAACAGGTCCCTACGTTTATCAAAGTAACAGTGTATAAAAATTTTGGTAAACCGGATCAGACCTTTACAGTTGAAAACCTGATCATGGATAACCAGCATGGTGTAATTGAAATTGCAGATGTAAAGTGGAAATAGATTTATTTTAAAAATTTTCAGTAAAAAATTTGGCAACAACAAAAAATTAATTCAATCTTTGCATCGCAAAACAAAAACATGCAACGCATACAACTACATACCGAATCAGCGAATAGCTTTAGTCCCAGGGGTGACTATGCTGTGGCGGGGCAAGTATTGCTGCATGGATAAGTTGAAAAAACGAATTCGATGAAATACAGGCCCCGCAAGAGATTGCGGGGTTTTTTATACCTCCAACCCCTAAAGGGGAGCATTAGCGTATGAAAGGGTAAGATTGTTTTATGTAAACGAAAATATTTTTGAATCTGTTAGGTACTAAAAAATAAAAATGCTGAAACAATTACGACATAAACGATTTAGTATGACACTGAATGATCAACTATCATCACCCGGCTGCTATTGGTATGCGCAGACAGAGGAGAGTAGTGTGCCCAGGGGTAATGAGAGTGATAATAAACAAGAACGACCGGATAATATCCATACGTAGGTACAGCAGTACTATAACGAAAGGAGCCCGGTCGCAAATAACGACCGGGCTTTTTTGTGTCCCGGAGCAAGGAAATTAAAAAAGAGAGGTGAGTGATGAAATTTTTACTGGTGGTACTGGCAGTTCATTTTGTGGCTGAGCTGGTTAGTGCAAAACGAAAAGAAAATAAAGGGAACGACACGGAAAGGAAGAGCCAGACGGTTTTTCACCCGGCAGAGTTTCCGCTGCGATAAAAGATTATGTGCAGAAGGAGGAAATAAGCAATCCCCGTGAGATGCAGCGGGGATGCTTTTCCAAAATAGTTCTTTAAGAATATAGGAGCATTCCGATTGGCCGGATACTTCACCTGGAATGAAGAGGCTGCAGGTTCGAATCCTGTCTCCTATACTAAAATACCGGGTAGTGTAATGGTTAACATATCACACTTTGACTGTGATGTTTTCAGTTCGAGCCTGGGCCCGGTGACAATGAAAACATGTTGGCTTTAGCTTAATTGGTAAAGCATCCGTCTGTGCAACGGAAGATCAGGGTTCGAACCCCGGAGTCAACCAATAATGATAATACGACCGGGTGTAAGGGTAACATATTCGTCTCCTTCTCTTTCTGAGAAGTAAATAGCAGGCGGGTGTATTCAGTTCGAATCTGAAGGTCGTACGAATGATGGCTTATAGTTCAATAGATGAGAATACTGTGCTACGAACACAGCGATACAAGTTCGACTCTTGTTAAGCCAACAGAAAAGCTTGTAGCCCAACGGGAGAGGCAATGGTCTCAGCAACCATGAAGTGTGAGTTCGAATCTCACCTGGCTTACGATGTATTATGACGTGACGGCGGCAACAACAGGTGACTTAGCTAAATGGATCAGCGCATTAGGCTGATACCGTAAAGGCTGTTGGTTCAAGTCCATCAGTCATCACTAATTGGCTCGTAGCTCAACTGGACAGATGTACCCGGCTTTTAACCGGGAGGTTGTGAGTTCGAATCTCACCGGGCCAACAATGGATGAAAAGCTCAATGGCTGAGCAGCGGTTTGTTAAGCCGTTGGTTGAAGGTTCGACTCCTTCTTCATCCGCAATGT
>CADEDV010000081.1:0-2264 GCA_902826165.1 uncultured Bacteroidota bacterium | reverse complement strand
CAACTGGTGCTTTGGCAGAATGGTATTTATGCACCGGCGTGAAATCCCGGCAATCGTGGTTCAATTCCACGGGGCACCACCACTAGTAAAATGTAAAACAGGAAACCATGGAACAGGAACAACAATGGAGAAAATTGAGCGGGGAGCGGATCACAGTCCCGGTGGCTGAAGAGATCAGCAGGGTATTGATGCAGGAAAAGGAAATGGGACATGAACTGAAGGTCTGCATCGGTACCGACAGCCAGGTAAAAGGAAAGATCACCGAGTTTGCGACCGTTATTGTTTTTATCCGGAAAGGGAAAGGCGGTTTCATGTATATACACAATGAAACGACCCACCTGAAAATGACGATCAAGCAACGGATGCTGACCGAAGTGGCTAAGAGTATTGAAGTGGCGTACAGCTTATGCAATATCTTTTCCCGGTTTGGAGTGGCAATGGAAGTGCATGCTGATATCAACACCAATCCATCCTTCAAAAGTAATGATGCGTTGAAGGAGGCGATGGGCTATATCGTGGGAATGGGATTTGCATTCAAAGCCAAACCGGAAGCTTTTGCCAGCTCCAGTTGTGCGAATAAAGTGGTGCAGTAAAAATGTTCTTTAAATAATTGCAGATGTAAACTATCTGCGAAAGAAGGTTTATGCTACGAAATATGTTTCAAAGAAGCATAGCAGTGCAGACGTAGTAACTATCTGTATGCTGTTCGGAGGTATATTCCACCAATGCTGTCTGAAAAACAGCTCCAAGCGGTCGCAGGTTCGAATCCTGCTCTCGCCAATGGCGGGATAGCTCAGTTGGTAGAGCGCTACACGGATAATGTAGAGTTACAGAAGTACACCACTTCTTAAAAAATGGTGGCAAATTAAAGCCGGGTTGTTTGCCGGCGACACAGGCCAAAAGTTCAGTGAAGTATGCAGTAATGTATGCCGTAATGAATTGAAAAAAACGAGTACCCCGGTGGGAAAGTTTCGGGCTTGTTGCAACACGGTAAGCACCTGAAGGCAGCGCAGCGATAATGAACGATTGTCACTTTGCCGGTACAATGCTGCTGAAACATTTCAGCAGCGGGATATTGATGAACGGGCAGGACGAACAGTATCAAAACCCTGCTTCCGTAAATACCGGGTGGTGAACAATGCCGGCTTTATTACAACAAAATGTAAAACTATTCCCAGCGGCCGTAATAGGCACAAAAAAACTTAGTGTGCTTTGCGGCTTGGTGGGAAACAAAAATTAAAGAAGATGAAAAAAGTAAAAGTAAATGCTTACCAGGTGGCCCTGGTATTTAAAGACGGAGTGTACCAGCGGCTGTTAACTGCGGGTGCTTATTGGTTCTGGAAAAATGAAGTGGTGCAGGTGTACGATATCACTAAACCATTCGTGGCGCCGATTGAGCTGAACATCCTGTTGCAGGATAAGGAATTGGCCGATATCCTGCAGGTGCTGGAAGTAAAAGACAACGAGATCGCTTTGCAATACGAGAATGGTTTGCTGAAAGCCGTCTTCACGGCCGGTCGCTATGCATTCTGGAAATCTGCCATAAAACTGGAATTCGTGAAAGCGGATACCAGCCAGGTGGAGATCGAAGCAACGATTGACCGGGCCCTGCTGGCCAAAGCACCTTTGAGTGCCTCGGTGCGGAGCTATGAAGTGCAAAGTTTTGAAAAAGCAGTGTTGTTCGTGAACGGTAAGTTTGTGCAACTGCTGGAACCGGGCACCTATTACTGGTGGAAGAACAGCATCACTATTCATGTATCTAAAGTGGATGTGCGCCAGCAACAACTGGAAGTGAACGGGCAGGAGATACTGACCAAGGACAAAGCGGCTTTGCGGATCAATGCCTGGGCACAGTACAAAGTGATGGATATCGAAAAAGCCCTGTTGCAAAACAAGGAGTATGATAAACAATTGTACGTGGCTTTCCAGCTGGCCCTGCGGGAATACATTGCCGGTTACGGCTTTGATGAGTTGCTGGAGAAAAAAGAGAGCATGGCTCCCTTCATCCTGCAGCAGGTGAAAGCGAAGGCCGAAGTACTGGGTATTGAGGTTAGTGATTTTGGGATCCGGGATATCATCCTGCCGGGTGATGTGAAGGAGATCATGAACCAGGTGCTGGTGGCGGAGAAAAAAGCACAGGCCAACAGCATTATGCGCCGGGAAGAAACGGCCAGTACCCGTAGTTTGCTGAACACGGCGAAGCTGATGGAAGACAATGCGATGTTGTGGAAACTGAAAGAGATGGAATACGTGGAAAAGATCGC
>CADEDV010000080.1 GCA_902826165.1 uncultured Bacteroidota bacterium | reverse complement strand
CGGCATCCTGCGGGTGCATGATGTAAAAGAAGCAAAAGAAGCGATCGCCCTGTTCAATAACTACGAGCTGTAAAAAAGAAAGAGCATCAAATTGATGCTCTTTCAGCAAGATGTTCAATCATGCCTGTGTAACCAGGTGCTTTCACAGACCTATCAAAAGCGGATTATAATAAAGGGTAATAAGTAAGTGGACTGCTCAGGAACCTGTTTCAAGGGGTATTGATTATTGTACCTGGACCTTGGACTAAAAACGGGGCCTCTGTAACAACGGATAAAAAAACCCGTCTCTGTTATGAAGACGGGTGTAAAGTTCAGTTATTATTTTATTACTGCGTTATTTATTTGGTTGAGCCGCGTCAATTTTTTTTCTGCAACTCTTTTACAGCCGGTTGTTGTGCTTCCTGCTGGTCTTTTACATCCACTACTTTAATATCAAAAATCAGATGCTCAAATTCTTTAATATTGGGTGAGTTGGGACGGGCACCATATGCGAGCATGGAAGGAATGTAAAGTTTTGCTTCCGCACCGGGACGAAGGAATAACATTGCTTCATCAAAACCTTTGATCATTTGTCCTGTTCCTACGGCAAATGTCATTGGCTCCACATGATTAAAAGCCGTATCAGTGTTGCTGTCAAAAACTTTTCCGGTTATAAAACCGGTGCCGGTATAATTGACAGAGATCATTTTACCAGGAGCAACGAGGTCACCGGTACCGGGATTGATCACCTGTACAAAAGTGCCGCTTGGTGTTTTTTGTGTACTGATCTTTTTATCGGCCAGGTATTTGGAAAGTGAATTTATTTCGGACGCAAGAAAGACACTTTTTTCTTTTTCTTCATCCAGCCGGGCTGCTGAATCAGAAGTGAATACGTCAATTACCCTGATAGTGGTAATGATCCGGTCGCCATTCCTGAATTCCGGAGGCACATTCGCAGGATTTCTTTTGATGAAAGTGTCCATCATCTGCGTGGCAATAACACTGTCACCTTTTTTCAGCAGCAAAATGATCTCTGAAATATCATACGGATTACTGAAATCAGTTACGGGCATATAGAAAGGTATCTTACCCCGGGTGGTAAAGTACACACTATCTTTTATCTCCTGCGTATAATTAAGCTTGATGATATTCCCTTTTTGCACTTTGACAGTTCCTTTACCAGCTATTAACTTGTAAGGCATTCCGCCGGGTGTTTTTTTATGGGAAACTTTATTACAGGCTGTAAACAGGATGACAGCAAACATCGCTAAAACGAAAGACTGGATCAGTTTCATATTTATTAATTATTGTAAAAGTTTGGCATTTTCTTTCAATACTTCTTTGAATTTTTTCACAGTGTCTTCCAGCGACTCACTGCTGCGGCCACCGGCTGCATTATAATGCCCGCCGCCTTCAAAATAAGTGCGGGCAAATGTATTACAATCAAAATCACCTTTGCTGCGGAAGCTCCATTTTCTTTCCTCATCCCGGTCAATAACCAATGCCACCAGTTTAATACCCTGGATGGACTGGGGGTAATTGACCAGGCCTTCTGTATCGCCGGTCTTGATATAATATTTCAGCAGGTCGCTTTTAGGAATGGCGATCAGGGCCGTATTGTATTCATAAAAGATATCCATCCGGTGCAGCAGCACATGCCCGGTAAACCGGAGCCTGTTCTCCAAAAAATTATCAAACAGTTTATCATGCACTTTCGGATGCTTCAGGCCTCTTTCTTTCAGGTCGGCAACGATCTTATGCACACCGGCATGCGCTGATGGAAAACGGAAAGAACCCGTATCACCAACCAGCCCGGCATATAAACATTCACTGATATCCTCGTTGATCAGCTCTCCCTTCCCGGCACCCATGATGAAATCATAGATCATTTCACAAGTAGAACTTTTGCCGGTATCACTAACACCATAATTAAATGATGGAGTATCGGGCTCCTGGTGATGGTCGATGAGTATTTTGGTACAGGTTAGCTGTTTCAGCTTTTCTGTCAGGGTCTTGGTGCGGTGAAAAATGTTGAAGTCAAGACAGAATAACCAATCCGCTTCATCCAAAACGGCTTCTGCTTTTTGTTTATTCATTTCGTAGTCCATCACTTCTTTCACACCCTGCATCCAGTTCACCCATCCGGCCCAGTTGGTGGGGGAAATAACAGTTACCTGGTGGCCCAACTGTTCCAGGAAAAGCCGGAGTGCCAGGGATGAACCCATGGCATCCGCATCCGGTTTCTGGTGGGTGGTGATCGCTATTTTCCGGGGTTGGCCCAGCAGTGGATATATCTCTTGTATTGGCTTCATAAAGACGGCTGCGAAGATAAAGAGTTTGGAGTTAGCAGCTTGGAGATTATGGTTTCCGCCTTTTGGCTGCCGGCTGCTCTTTTTTGGAAATAACCATCACCGGCTCATTATAAACCACAAACTTCACTTACTTTTGCGGCGCAAAAACAAATAACGTAACTATGAGCAATCGGACATTCACCATGATCAAACCTGACGCCATGAAGAACGGCCATGCAGGTGCCATCATCGATCGTATTATCAAAGAAGGATACAAAATCGTAGCCTTAAAACAAACCAAGCTGAGCCCTGAAAAAGCCGGCGAGTTCTACGCTATCCATAAAGAAAGACCTTTCTACGGAGAGCTGGTAGAGTTTATGAGCAGCGGAGTTATTATTGCTGCCATCCTGGAAAAAGATAATGCAGTCGCTTCTTTCCGTGACCTGATCGGTGCCACCAATCCTGCGAATGCTGCAGAAGGTACCATCCGTAAATTATATGCCACTTCAGTTGGTGAGAATGCAGTGCACGGCAGTGACAGTGATGAGAATGCAAAGATCGAAGGTTCCTTCTTTTTCAGCGGACTGGAACAGTTCTGATCATTGATAAAATCAAAATATTGAAGCCGGTAATTGTATTACCGGCTTTTTTATTTACCCGGGTAATTTACTTTCATCCATATACAATACTTCCCACTGGTGACCATCCGGGTCGGCAAAACTGTGCTGGTACATCCAGCCATGATCGGCAGGTTTTGCATAGATGCTGCCGCATGCTTCCACGGCTTTCTTTACCAGTTCATCCACCTGTTCCCGGCTGTCAGCATCAATAGCGATCAGCACTTCCGTTGTTTTGCTGGCATCAGCGATCTCCTTTTTAGTAAAGTTTTTGAACATAGGTTCAGTTAGGAGCATAGCGTAAATGCTACCTTCATTGATAACAAGACAAGCGGCTTTATCATCGGTGAACCGTGGATTGAATGAAAAACCAAGATGCGTGAAGAAGTCAATACTTCTTTTTAAGTCTTTGACCGGCAGGTTAACAAATATTTTGGTTGGCATTTCCTGAAGTTTAAAATGGTTTATTGGTTATAAGCTTTTTCAAGATCGGCAATGATAATCTTTTTCATTTGCAGCATGGCCTGCATCACCCTGCCGGCTTTTACCGGGTCCTTATCTCCCATCAGTTTCATTAATGCGGAGGGAATAATTTGCCAGGACAGCCCGAACTTATCTTTCAGCCAGCCACACCTGCTTTCCTGTCCGCCATCAGCAGTCAGGCTGTTCCAGTAATGATCAACTTCTTCCTGGGTTTCACAGCTGACGAAGAAAGAAGTGGCTTCTGTGAATTTGAATTGCGGGCCCGCATCAAAGGCATAAAACTGCTGACCATCCAGTTCAAATACGCCGGTCATTACCTGGCCTTTCGGGAAGGGGCTTCCTTCAGCCCAATAGTTGATATTGATGATCTTTGAATTTTTGAATACAGAAGTATAGAGACGGATAGCTTCTTCCGCTTGTCCATCATACCATAAAAAAGGGCTTATCGTTTGCATGTATGTTGGTTTTATTTCTTGTCGATCATTTGAATGATCTCTGTAATGATCCTTGCCAGTTCTTTTTTGTTTTTTGTAGCTTCTGTCTTGTCTTTGAAATGAACCAGCCGCCGGTCTTTATAATTGCCCTCCAGCAAACCTGATTTTACTTTCACCACTGCCGGGTGATGAAAGACGAGTAAAAGTTTTTGTGTTCGATATGGTCCGAAAGTGAGGATGTCTTCCTTGTAATAGTAACTGGGAGCATTCCATTTTATTCTTTCGCTGAGTTTATGGCTGGCTGCTTTGATGATCTTCCGCACTGTTTCGATCTCACTCTTCACAGCAGGGGTAAGACTATTTAACCAGGCTTTCACCTGTTCTTCATCCCTTGGTTTTTTTGATTTTGCTGTTACTGGGGCAGCCTTCTTCTTTTTTCCTCCCTTTTTTGTTTGGGCCTTCTCCAGGTTTTGCAGCACCCTGAATTTTACGATCTGTGTGATGAGCCCGGCAGGTAATGGTTTATCCAATGGAAATTGTACGGTTCCTTTGGAGGTCACATAGTTTGATAATTCTTTGGTGAAGGCTTCAACACCTGCGGCACCGGGGTAAAAACCAATATGCGTTTTATAACCGGAGAAGTGCACCAGATTGCCTTCCTGCACAAAAGTGGGTATGCCATAGCTGATGGTCGTCGTGGCTTTGGGCGCTGCTTTCTGAATAATGGCCCTGATCTTAGTT
>CADEDV010000079.1 GCA_902826165.1 uncultured Bacteroidota bacterium | reverse complement strand
ATGGAAGTGACAGCGGTAGATAACCTGGAAGAGTATATCACTGAAATAAAGAAAATAGCTGCTGAAAGATCATTGCGGGTAAACGCCATCAAAGTTGGTATTCTCAATTATATCCCGGAAGAGCAATTTGAACTGGTCATCTGCATGGGCAACAGCCTTAATTTCTTCCCGGAAGAAGATGTACAAAAAATATTCTCGCATATTGCTGATCACCTGCAACCCGGCGGTCATTTGCTGATCAATTCCTGGTCCATTGCTGAGATTGCGATGAAAGATTTTAAAGCAAAGACCTGGTCAGAAGTGAATGGTATAAAATTCTTATCCGACTCCAGTTTTCATTTTCATCCCACCCGTATTGAAACGAACAGCACCATGATAGCTCCGGGTGGTACTATCGAAACCAAACTGGCCATTGATTATATTTTTTCTATTGCAGAACTGGAGAAAATGCTCGTTGCTGCCGGTTTGAAATTAAAAGAGGTTTACAGTATTCCGGGGAGAAAAAAATTTACATTGGGTGAGCCGAGGGCATATATCGTGGCAGAGAAGGGTTAAAACCTTACCACGCCATGCCGGATGGCATACATCACCAGTCCAACCCTGCTCTTTACCTGGAGTTTTTCAAATAAATTATCCCGCAGGTTATCAACGGCTCTTGGGTTCAGCTTCATCTCAAGGGCAATTTCTTTATAGGTCATTTCGGTACTGGCTAAAGTGAGGAAACGTATATCTGTTTCTGACAACAAACTTTTTTCTAAGGAGATGGAATTATCAGGCTGCTTCTTAAAAAGGTTGATCAGCTTGCCGGTGGTATTATGGGAATAGTAATAACCGGACTGCATCACCGATTGCAGGGCAAAATGCAGCTCGGCAGGATGAATATCTTTTTTCAGAAAACCTTTTACACCGGCCTGTAATAACCGGATCAGGGCTAGTTCAGAGTCATACATGGTGAGCATCAGCACATGTAGGGCCGGGTGGTTATCCTGCAGCCAGGCAGCCGTTTCAAGACCGTCCATTTCCGGCATGTTCAGGTCAAGCAACACCACATCGGATATAATGCCATTATTGAGTTGTTGTATCAGTTCTTTCCCGTTGCTGGCTTGTATGGTCACCCGGCAGTCGTCAAAATTATCAATCAACGAAGCCAGTGCCGTCCGTAACAGGATATGGTCATCGATCAGGGAAACTTTTATAGTATTAACAGGTGGCTGCATAGGTTATAACGGTATGGATAATTGAATAATAGTTCCTTTTTCCGGGCTGCTGCTGATACGGCATTGCCCGTCAATCATGGTGGCCCTTTTTTGCATATTCGTCAGCCCGGCTGATTCCTTTTTGCCGGGTTCATTCATATCAAAACCGGCACCATCATCACTGATAACAACGGACAGCAGGGTCTCACTGTAATCCATTTCCAGTTTTATAGTATGGGCCTTGGCATGTTTGATAATATTATTCAGTGATTCCTGGATGATGCGGAAGATAACAAGTTCTTTCTGCCCATCCATAAAAACAGGTTCGCCGGTAACGCTAAACTCCACCTCGTACAGCCCTGTGTTCCTGAGTTTGCCGGTCTCCGTTTCAACAGCAGCCAGCAGGCCACGCTGGATAACGATATCGGCATTCATATTCCGGGAAATATCACTGAGGTCCAGTATTGCTTTGCTGATATGCTCGGCAACACTTTTCACTGATTCATGAATATGAGCAGGATCCCCAAAATTGATGGTATGCAGTTGCAGCTTGGCAAGGGTAAGTGAGAGGCTGATATTATCATGTATTTCCCTTGATACATTCTGAAAAATTTGCTCCTGAATTTCAACCCGGGTGGAGAGGAGATTATTAGTATAATCGAGTCTTATTTCCTCGAGCTCTTTTTCGAATGTCATTTGGCGCCGACGGTAAAGGAAAATAATGGTCAGGATAAATCCAGCCATTAGTAGGAGAATTCCTGTTGTAATAATGAGAAAAACAATTATGTCGTGAGGGGCTTTCTCCATATAAATCCGATTGAAATTGAAAAATAAACAAGACTAAGGCTCATATAATGAACAAAGCTATAAACTCGATAAATATTTCGATCGGCTAAGAAAATTTTGTGCGATATAATAAAATACGGAACCACGATCAGGCTATAAAAGAAAATACTGCTTACAATCCAAAAGGAAGGCCTGCTTGTTAATCTGAGTGATGTTATTTCTTTAAATAGCTGAGAGTAATAGAATAAGCACAATAGGAGTATAAAAAATAATTGAAAGGAGGTTAAAAAATTAGAGTATTCGAGAATTGATTTACCTGAAAAATCCGGATCAGATATTTTGATAAAAAGAAATAGCATTAGCGAAGAGAATATAAATAAGAAAATATTCATTCCAAGTTTTGCAATTTTGGATTTGAGTAAGATGTTAAAAAAAGAAAAAAGAATTATAGTCTCTGTCAAAGCAAATGAGCCGTTTGCGATTTCTGTGATAACTCTTATGTTTCGGCCATGTATATCTTGGGTAAGGATAATAAAATCTACAAGTGTAAACAGTAACAATCCGGAAAAGGCGTATGCTATAAAAAGGATATGTATTTTCTCTTTTTTAAAGAGTAATAGCCCGCAGATTATAGCAAAAGCCTGAGTTAATATTACTATGGGGATAGAATAAAAGCTGTTGTGCCAATCATTTAAAAATTCTTTCCAGGCTATTGATTCCATGCCTGCTAATTTAGGTTATGTTTTCATAACTAGTCCTTCGATAGGACAACACCGCTAATAAGAAAAAAACGGTAAAAAATGGTGAAAAAACGGCAGCCTTTACGGGGCCGTTGATCCCGGACTGTTTTATCTTTAAGCCAGCTCTTTGACGTGAAAAAGCGGTAAAAGCGGATGAAATCCTCCTGTGGTTTTCGTTTTTTAACCCTGAACCCGTGGTTAAAACAGCAGGGCTGGCTGATGATAATACAGCGGCTTGCTGGTGTTTTCACCATGGAAGGACGATACGGTCCAGGTAGTTTTGGTTCATCATTTTAAATGCAGGCATGCAGCATGAACGATGAGCCGGGGATGCCGAAAACCGGGATTTTGAAAAGAGTAGGCGGGAAACTTAATTTATTATGAAAAAGATAGTATTCGTTTTTTCTCTTTTAATTTCTTTAGTACAAATATCGTCAGCACAAGGGAAAACGGTAATAGGGTTAACAGATATGGAAATTGCTAGTTTGCAAAGACAAAACCCCGGAGTTACAATTGATTTAAGTAAATATGGTTCTGGGAATTCACCCTATTTTTTATCTGTGGCAGATGCGCAAAATTATATTGATTCAGTGAAAGCCGTAATGCTTGCAACTATAAATGTGCCCGAAAAAGAAGTTATCATTTCATCCGGTTCAAACCAGAAATTTGCGCCATGTGGCTGTGGGGATTACAGTGCAGGGGCCGGGTCAGCTGGTTTATTTAGTAGTTTTAGTGTAGCATTTAGTTATTGCAATGGATCCGTTTCAAATGCTACTATTAATACGAGCGGACTGCAAATTGGGTGGACGCTTGGGGGAACGAGTAGCTCTTATAGTGGGTTATATGGCTGTAGCACTGCAACTGCTACATTTTCGATAGGTATTTTTTCGTGGAACCAAATTGTAAGAATTCAGTGGCATTTTAACCCTAATTCTTGTGCTTTTTATTATAATATAAGTAGCGGACCTTGTGGAGGAGTACTTTACTAAAAGCGTAATGATATGAGTAAACAAAAAAAGTGGATTATTGCTGGTGTAGTAATTATTGTAATTATTATAGCCTTTATCATGACAGAATCTAAAGTATTAAAATTCAATTTAGAGAAGGGGCAATCTGACTCTACAACTGTGAATCAGGTTAAATAGCAGTCATTGCAAGTCTACTATTTCTTTCTCTAAGATTTTCTATTTTATTTATGAAACCTCCTTTGCCCATATTAGTATGGCTATGGCCCTGCCTTGCCATGGCCCAGGCAAAAGAGGTTTCTTTTTTGCAGCGAAGTGATACTACAAAAACAGTCATTCGACAAGCTCCGGTTGTAAAACCTGAGATCTTTACCAGTGGGTTTATAGACATCATGAACAATGGCCAGGTAAATGCATCGGCCCGTTTTATCCGGTTATTTATTGGCGAACCGGGTAAATTTTCCGTGCCGCTCTCTTTATACTCTGGTGTTTCCGCCAATAACTTTCAAAACCAGACCAATGCCGCCGGGGTTTTGCGCAGCAATGATCATTTGGTGAACCAGTATATCAACCCGCTGAGCGGCCTGGTCAATATTTCCAGTGATGGCGTCCTTTTTTTCAAAAAAACAGACCGGCCTACCAAAGTTGGCTGGTTGTATCATTTTGGCGAAAGGGTGCTGACAGGTGTGAGAACCGGGCCTGTTACAAACCCGCAAACGGGTAAGCCGGTCAGCTTCCTGAACAGCTTTGCCAGTTCGGGTTTTTATTTTCAAACAGGAGCCTGGGAGCGGAGCAATAATAAAAATGTAGGGGTTTGCTGGCTGGCGGCCCGTTACCATATCTGTTATACCAACCCGGCACAACTCCGGGAATTTTTACCCGATATACAGACCAACGGGGTTTATACCGGCTGGTCCATGGGCTTTGGGGTGGAAGTAAGCAACCTGGTGAATGTGAAAGTGCTGTATTATAAGTACCTGAAGAAGCCGGAGATTGATTATGCCTTGCCTATTTACCAGTTCTCGTTCAGCTACTCTCTTAAATAACCTTTCCTTTAAGTATATACAAAGGCAAACCCCGGCGTTATGAGGACCGGGGTTCTTACGTTACTG
>CADEDV010000078.1:1400-5208 GCA_902826165.1 uncultured Bacteroidota bacterium | reverse complement strand
TAATAAACAATCCCAGCCCTTATCCCTTGTCAGGTCGGTTTGTATTTTAGAACTGCCTTTTGGATAATAAACCCAAACCGTTACTCCCGGTTTCACCAGCTTCATCACTTTGCTTATCTCTTTCTCCAACTGTGCCCGGTTCAGTACAAACCAATGCAACTGGTTATATTCTTTTCCGTTGTCAGCGATTTTTACGCCTGCAGGCAAACCCAGCAATCCTTTTTTAAAATCAGCCGGGGCATGAAGGGTGAGCAGGGTATAGTTCTCTTTGATCCTTAGCTTATCCGCAATGGAGGTGGCCATACTGGTTTTGTTTACATAAAAATAAGGGGATTGGGGAGATGTGTTTATTGAATCTTGCGATATAGACCACGGGAGGAAGCCCATTGTCAATCGTCCATTGACCATCGCCTTCAAGAGATCCAGCCCCTCCGATAGTCAGCGACCTGCCGTCGTCCGTGGTCTGTGGGCCATCGTCTTCCCTCAAAACCTGCCAATTTTTCACTTTTTCCCCCGCGGCACAATGATTGACAAGCTATAGCGAACAATAAACCCAAGCATTATGGCAAAGATTATAGGAATCGACTTAGGAACCACCAACAGCTGCGTTTCCGTGATGGAAGGCAACGAACCGGTGGTGATCGCTAACGACGAGGGACGCCGTACGACCCCGTCTGTAGTGGCTTTTCTGAAAAATGGGGAACGTAAAGTAGGTGACCCGGCTAAACGCCAGGCGATCACCAACCCCCACAATACCATCAGTTCAGTAAAGCGTTTTATGGGCCGCCAGTTCAATGAAGTGACTGAAGAGATCAGCCATTGGAGCTACAAAGTGGCAAAAGGTGACAATAATACCGTTCGTATTGACATAGATGGCAGACTCTATACGCCCCAGGAAATCTCGGCCATGGTGCTGCAGAAAATGAAGAAAACAGCCGAAGATTACCTCGGCCATGAAGTGACCGAAGCGGTGATTACCGTGCCGGCCTATTTCAACGATGCCCAGCGCCAGGCTACAAAAGAAGCCGGTGAAATCGCCGGGTTGACCGTTCGCCGTATCGTGAACGAACCTACCGCTGCTGCCCTGGCTTATGGCCTTGACAAAGGCCGCCACGATCAGAAGATCGCCGTGTTTGACCTCGGTGGTGGTACATTCGATATCTCCGTACTCGAACTGGGTGACGGGGTATTTGAAGTAAAATCAACCAATGGTGATACCCACCTCGGTGGTGATGACTTTGATAAAGTGATCATGGACTGGCTGGCCGATGAATTTAAAAAAGATGAAGCGATCGACCTTCGCAAAGACCCGATGGCCTTACAGCGTTTGAAAGAAGCGTCAGAGAAAGCGAAAGTGGAACTGTCTTCTTCTTCCGAAACAGAGATCAATCTTCCCTATATCACCGCGGTGGATGGAGTGCCCAAGCACTTAGTGAAAAAACTGAGCCGTGCAAAATTTGAAGCCCTGGCTGATAATTTATTCACCCGTTGTTTAAAACCCTGCGAAGCTGCCTTGAAAGATGCCGGCTTATCCACTTCACAAATTGATGAAGTGATCCTGGTGGGTGGTTCCACCCGTATCCCGAAAGTGCAGGAGATCGTAGAAAAATTCTTTGGTAAAAAACCTAACCGTGGCGTGAACCCGGATGAAGTGGTGGCAGTAGGTGCGGCCATCCAGGGTGCGGTACTGACCGGTGAAGTGAAAGATGTATTGCTGCTCGACGTTACCCCGCTGACACTCGGTATCGAAACCATGGGTGGTGTACTGACTCCGTTGATCCCGTCAAACACAACGATCCCGACCAAGAAATCAGAAGTGTTCTCCACTGCCAGCGATAACCAGCCCGGTGTGCAGATACATGTGTTGCAGGGCGAAAGAAGTATGGCCAAGGACAACAAGAGCCTTGGTATGTTTAACCTGGATGGTATTCCGCCGGCACCAAGAGGTGTACCGCAGATCGAAGTGATCTTTGATATTGATGCCAACGGTATCTTACACGTTACCGCCAAAGACAAGGGCACCGGTAAGGAACAAAAGATCCATATTGAAGCAGGTTCCGGTTTGAGCAAGGACGAAGTGGAAAAAATGAAGGCCGAAGCAAAAGCCAATGAAGCCACTGATAAAGCCGAAAAAGAAAAAGTGGAGAAACTGAACCAGGCCGACAGCCTCGTGTTCCAGACCGAAAAACAACTGAAGGAATACGGCGACAAGATACCGGCTGATAAGAAAGCCACTATTGAGCAGGCTGCCGAAAAATTAAAAGAAGCTCATAAGGCACAGGATATACCGGCTATTGATACAGCTCTCGCTGCCCTGAATGCTGCCTGGACAGCCGCCAGTGAGGATATGTATAAGAACACCCAGGAAGGTGCTGCACAACCCGGCCCTGATGCTGGAGGCCAGCAACAAACTGCCGGTGCCACTGCGAATGATAATGTGACGGATGTTCCTTACGAAGAAGTGAAATAATTTAATCAACCTACTATCTACTGGCTTCTGATAACGATGCCAGTAGATAGGATAGTTGTTGGCAAATATTTTATGCAACCAAAAAAGTTTTATGACTGAAGATGAAAAATTCACCGAAGCTATTAAACAAATAACAGAAGAGCATGATGCTGATATTTTTTTGTTTAGCTCTACTGTAGATGGGAGCACTGCTGATGATCTAATAACTAAAATTAGAGATTTAGCTAATAAAAGGCCGAATTGCGTTCTTATACTAACAACTTTGGGAGGAGATCCAGACGCTGGGTATCGAATTATTAGACATATAAAAAATTCATATCGCAAGCTAATACTTTTTGTTTTTGGAGTTTGTAAAAGTACAGGTACTTTAATGGCTCTAGGTGCCGATGAAATTGTAATGTCTGATTTTGGTGAATTTGGGCCTTTGGATATACAACTGACAAAGGACGATGAAATGACAAATACATCAGGGTTAAGCTATTTACAAAGTCTGATCTTGTTAAATGAACAATTATTTAAATCATTTGAGGAGAATTTTCTATCGTTAAAAAGAAGAAGTGGGTATTCAATTACAACAAGAACTGCTGCAGAAATAGGATCAAAATTGGCAGTAGGTATAATATCCCCAATATCCGCCCAAATTGACCCATTGAAGCTTGGGGAAGTTCAAAGAGCTATTAAGATAGCGGCGGAATACGGCAAAAGACTTTGTAAGGATAATAGATTAATAACTCAATTGATGTCTGGTGATCCATCTCATGGGTTTGTCATAGATTTTCAAGAAGCCAAAACTATGTTTCCTAATGTCAGGAAAGTCTCTAATTTTGAATCAGAATTGGAAATACTACTTTTTGAGATTGTTCGTAATGAAAGTACAAAGGGTAGTATATTCGTTTTAAGTGATGAGTTGAAAATTGATGCCTCTAGTGAATTAGATGTTTCTATAGAATCAGTTGAAGCAAGTAAACTAGAAATTGAGCCTAATGAAGAAAAATCTGTTGTTGAGTCAGCAAATGGAAAAGAAGGTCACGGTTGACCAAAAGTCTCAGATCGAGGAACTTAAAAACATTATTGAGTTCCAAAAAAATGTAGACTATACAAGATTAATTTTTGAAGAACAGTCAAAGGGAATTTCTGAAGTATTAGATGGGATAAGAGCTACAATAATAACGTCTGATACTAATCCAATTGATGACTTGCAAAATAACTTGGATTTTTGCCAGAATATTAAAGATGTCACTAAATTCTCAGAAATTCAGTGTAAAAAATATTCAGATAAGCATATTAAATGATGTCTTCTCAGCCGACTCGGCGTAGTTACATACAGTTATTGTTTCT
>CADEDV010000078.1:0-1390 GCA_902826165.1 uncultured Bacteroidota bacterium | reverse complement strand
ATCAACAACATAAGACTTATCCCGGTTTATAAATATGTATAGACTGCCCCACTAATTTCCATTGCCCTTTTATTTTTTCCAGCAGCCGTATTTCATGCGAATAGGATTTGCTGCCATCGGCAGCCACCGAAACTTCATCATGGCTTACCCAGGCATGTTTTTTCTGTATGCTGAATGTAAAATTGTAAAGCACCGCAAAACCACCATTGCCCATTCTGCCACCGGGTGGGTTTACTATATTTTCCGGGGGCACATCGTAGCAAGTGCCATCTTCCAGCGAGACAAATGAACGGGTATATGGTTTTATGCTCCAGCATTCAGCATGTGCTTTTACATCACCCGATCGCCAGGTGGCTGCATCTTTTTCCAATACTTTTTTTATAGCGGTGCTGTCCTTCGCCTTTTGGGCGCCGGCGCCCAGGGAGGATAGCAGAACAAGAAGAGCTAAGAGAATATTTTTCATACAGGAATGTACTAAAAAATCCTGCTTTTACAGGATAAGTGGAGCCGGGTAGAGATAATATGTTTGCCTGTCAATTTTTAATCATCAAACCTCGTTCAGTATGAAAAAGTTTTTACTTCCTGTCCTGCTACTGTTTTGCGCCGGGCAGTTGTTGGCACAAAATAAATTAGGTATTGCCACTTACACAGTGCCTGCCGGCTGGCAAAGTACAACCGGTACATCATCCGTTGTACTGGAAAACAGTACAAAGAAAGGCGGGCTTTGCAAGATCACCATTTACAATACCGAAAAAGGGGCGGTGAACACCGCTGCCAGCTACCTGCAACAGCGAAAATCTAAAAACACCACGAATGCCAGGTATAACCAAAATGCAAGACAGTTGGTAAAAACAGAAACAAATGGAAATATTGGTTTCTCCTCTTATGGCAACAGCACGGTGAATGGAAAAGAGGTCCGGGTTTATTTTTATTCGTTTACCAACGGCCAGGAAACATTTTTTGTTGAACTGGTAACGGATAACAATGATTGTATTACGGCCTTTAACCAATTTCTTGCGACTCTGCTGGTAGATCCTGTCGCAGAAGTAACTTCAGGGCATGCCAAACGTAGTAAGAAAGCAGCTCCTGCTGCATGTCCCGCAGCCCCGGCACCGATGATGTGATAGAGTGACGAAATTGCAAAGGCCCTGGAAACAGGGCCTTTTTTATACATGCAAAACCAATTATTCTTAGTTTTACTGCAAATAGCCGCTAGGTGAAAAAGCTCTTATATCTGTTCCCTGCCCTTGCTATTTGTTGGGCTTGTAGTAATAACCCGTCGATCCAAACTGTTGAGAGTAATGGTGTGCAAATAGCCTATAACAGGTATGGTACCGGCGATACAACTCTTTTGTTTGTACATGGCTGGTGTATTAGTAAAGAATACTGG
>CADEDV010000077.1:2647-5425 GCA_902826165.1 uncultured Bacteroidota bacterium | reverse complement strand
CCTTCCGCCCCTCCCCGGAGGGGATGGAAAACTCTGCTCTGCGAAGTTGTACGTTTTGCAGTTCCAATTATAATAGCTTACACCATGCTTGCTGAAGATTGAGCCTCCAAAAACAACAACAGGAAAACAGTACACCTTTTATTATTTCCTTAACTTGTTTCTCCATACTTTCGGATTCAACTTCCCGTTATACAGGCGTCCTCCTTCAACCCATTTTTACATAACCGATTTTATTACTGTAAATCACTGACCATGGCTGAAACCAACCCAGGCCGGGAGGAAGGGTTATATACCTATGACTCCTTCAGCGGCACACCTGCACAACGATCGTCCTCTAATTTTTTATGGTGGTGCGCCGGTGCCCACCAGCAATTACTGAAACCGCTTCCGTCGGAGCATACCAAGTATGCCGGGCTGGGCGGTGTTTTACTGGCCACGTTTGTACTCGCTACCTTGTCCGCAGGCTATGCGGTGTACAGTGTATTTGGCAACTGGGTATGGACGATTGTATTTGCACTCATCTGGGGACTGATCATTTTCAACTTCGACCGCTTCCTGGTTTCCACCATGCGTAAATACGGGGTCAGTAAACGCAAACAGATCTGGATGGCCGTGCCCCGGATCGGGTTGGCCTTGCTGATCGGTTTGACTATTGCGAGACCGTTAGAGCTGAAGATCTTTGAAAAAGAGATCAACGTGAAGATGACGGAGAACCTGCATAAAAAAGTGCAGCGCAATGACAGTTTATTGCAAATAGAAAATAAAGCATTGATGGCCGCCGCCGAAACAGAACGGTTACGACTGACCAACCGGAAGCTGGCGATAGAAGACACCCTGCAACGGTTACAGACCAGTTATATCCAGGAAGCAGATGGCACGGGCGGCTCGGGGCAAAGAGGCATTGATAACCTGACCCGGCTGAAGCAAGCAGCTTACCAGAACGCAGTACTGCAATACCGGCCCGAGTTAGCCCTCTTATCTTCTTCCATCGGGCAGCAGGACAGTATCATCAGTACCGCCAAAGCAGGACTGGAAGTAAAACGAAAAGAATATGAAGCAGCGGCATTGGCCAATATGGGTTTCCTGGAACGGAACAAAGCACTCTCCGATCTGAGTACGGAAGAAAGCAGTGTATGGTGGACCAGTTTGTTATTATCCTCCCTCATCATCTTAATTGAGATCGGGCCGATCCTTTCCAAGCTCATGATGCCGGTAGGTCCTTATGATATTGCATTGGCCAAAGAAGAACTGATCCAGATGGCGTCTGATGAAAATGATATCCGGAAGGATAAAGAGAACGGGTACCAGAAAAAGAAGATCTTCTACCAGAAACAAAAAGAAATGTCGGACCAGCTGGTGGAAAAAATGACAACCTTGCAACAGAAGCATATTGATAAGGAACTGGATCAATGGGAACGGGGTGAATGGAACCCGAAAGATCACCGGACCAGTATGGATGAAGTGATGCGGAAGATCAAAGAACAATACCAGTATAAGGAAGACAACCTGCTCTAATCAGACCTCATTTGTTAAAAGATCCCTGTTGTTACAAAGCAGCAGGGATTTTTTTATGGGGCTGTGTGCAAACAAAAAATCCGATGCATCCTGAATCGGTTACCAACCTTAAAACAAAACATATGAAAACGATCCGCACATTTTTAAAACTGACTTTCCTGACAATGGGAGTTTTACTAACTACAGCAGACAGCAATGGCCAGGGCATTCCATCCGCTTGGCAGCCCGGTATGAAAATCACGATGACCTATGGCGGCGGGATGCGTCCCTTCAGCGATACGGTTTTTATCAGTGATGCTGTTTGTTATTACAGTGCCAGCGATGAAGGCAAGCTGTCCCGTTTTGAGTTTACCCTCACCCAAAAAGAATTAGACGGTCTTGCCCTGTTTCTCCGGCAGCGAAAATTTGATAAGATCCGTGAAGGGGCAAAGCCCACTTTTACTTACGATAAAGGCAGCACCTCCATCCTGCTGCAATGGGGCGATCATTTTGCCGGGGCAGGCACCAGTGCTTCCCTTGAACTCGAAGACAAACAGAAAGAGGATTTTGATGCGGTCCGTAACTATCTTGACCAATTAGTGGCCAGCCATTCCAAAAGAAAAAACTGAATAAGCTGATAGGGTGTTTTACAACTTATGGGTAGCTTGCTGTAAATTAGCAGCTATGAAAGTTCACTCCTTTTTTATTACACTATCCGGGTTATTACTCCTGTCGCTGGCAGGCAACAGTCAGACGGTTCCGGAACCACCGCCTCCGCCACCTGTTGCTATTGAGCAATCAGCAGACAGTGTTATTTTTGAGAAAGTAGAAACTGAAGCATCATTCCCCGGAGGCGAAACGGCCTGGCGGAGTTATCTTGAAAAGAACCTGAACCCATCTGTACCCGTGAATAAAGGGGCAAAGGCAGGTACTTATACTGTATGGATCCAGTTTGTGGTGGATAAGAACGGGAATGTATCGGATATCAAAGCACTGAGTAATCATGGATATGGCATGGAAGCCGAAGTCATGCGGATCATCCGGAAATCCCCGGCCTGGAAACCAGCTATGCAATTCGGCCGATCGGTAAAAGCCTATCGTAAACAACCGGTTACGTTTTCAATTGAAGAAGAAAAGAAAAGACGAAAGAACAGGGATAATTAAGTTACCTGTACAAACCGATCATTTTTCAAAAATCAAGATGAATAAACACCTGTATCTTTTTGTTGCATTGCTGTTCCCGGTATTACTCTCCGCACAGGAATGGAAGACGTATAAAGACTC
>CADEDV010000077.1:0-2547 GCA_902826165.1 uncultured Bacteroidota bacterium | reverse complement strand
CCGATCATGAACTACGCAAATTTTCCGAAGGTGGAACTGCACCTGCACCTTGATTGCAGTCTTAGTTACGAGGTGGTCAGCCAGATCAATCCCGCTATCAGCTTTGAAGAATACCGGGAATCTTTTGTGGCCCCGCCCAAATGTACCGATCTGAAAGATTACCTGCTGCGGGCCATCAAAGGGTTTGAGCTGATGCAAACCAAAGAGCAACTCCGGTTAGTAACACTCGATATGTTTGAGCAGTTGAAAAGAGATCATATCATTTATGCCGAGATACGCTTTGCCCCGCTGCTGCATATAGCCAAAGGGTTAACTCCAACCGAAGTGGTGCAAACGATCAATGATGCGGCGGCTGAAGCCATTGAGCAAACAGGTGTGATGGCGGGTTTGATACTTTGTACACTCCGTCATCACACAGAAGAACAAAGTATGGAAACGGTGCAGCTGGCAGCAGCTTTTAAGGATACAGTCGTGGTGGGTTTTGATATTGCCGGTGATGAAGCCGGGTTTCCCATCAGTAATCATATCAAAGCTTTTGAATATGCCCACGCCAACAATATTCCCTGTACGGCCCATGCCGGTGAAGCCTGTGGTGCCGATAGTGTTTGGGAAACGATAGCGCATTTTCATCCTTCCCGGATCGGGCATGGAGTAAGAAGCTACGAGGATAAAAAATTGATTGATTTCCTGAAAGAAAAAAATATTCACTTAGAAGTTTGCCCGACGAGCAATGTGCAGACCAATATTTTTGATACCATTAAAGAACACACAGCTGATAAAATTTATCAAACTGGTGTTTCCATGAGCATCAATACAGATGCCCGTACGATCTCTGATACCACATTGACCCGTGAGTATGACTTGCTGGAACAATACTTTCACTGGACAAAAAAACATTTCCTGGACTGCAACCTGGCAGCTATTGAACATGCGTTTTGCAATCATGAAACAAAAGCAGCAGTGAAAGAAAAACTGCTGACAGCTTACAAGAACGGATGATGTATCAGTTATCGAATTCTGAACTAAAAAATCCCATCTCGTAAAGAATAGAGGAGGGTGCCTTATAATTGAGCAGGGTATTCTTAATAATATTACTCAGTTCATGACGGCTCATGCAGAATGCGGCGTTAACCAATGATAGTTTATAGGAATTGATCTTGAAGTGGGCCAAACGGGCTGTCTGGGCGATATGATCATCTTCAAATAAAAATTGGTCGGCAATATATGCCTGGTCGTTGTGGTATAGCTTGTTCATACGAACGGATATTGGTTTTATCAGGATTTGAACTCTACTGTAACGGTTAAAAAGACGGAAAATTGCTTACCGGGCGGCCAGGAAATGAAAAGTCCGTGGCTTTGCCTCTAACTGGCTAACAACCACGGACCGGGAAATTAGATGGTTCCTCTTATTTGACTTCAGCAGCACCGGGAATCTTTTTTAATGCTTCTGCCAGGCTGGCTCTTTCTTTGGAAACTCTCCGACCCCGGAAGAAAAGGTAAAGATTAAAGAAAAGCATGATACCAAGGTAGATACTGAATCCCCCGATCTTGGTGCTGAGTATCTCCAGCATGCTGCGGCTGTCAAAAATTTCAGAGGTCACTTCCATGATCACCAGGGCAAAACCGAGATTGAGTAAATAAAAGCCGGTTTCAAAAAGCTTGTTGGTGGATAATGCAATATCAGACCGTCCGTGAAAAATATCCAGCATAAAAGCACGGCTGTTGCGGAAGAGGGTATGCGCCACATACCAGGTCAGTACAATAACAATGGGGAGATAAATAAGATAGGCGATGAAATTAAGTGAGTTGTTCATGATCGTATTATTTATGGTGTAAGGAATGAGTTTGCTTTTGACTGAAAAGAAAGATAACGGCCATGTTCATAAAGTGAATGACGGCCAGCGTCAGCATGATCTTACCCGTCATACTGGTTATACTCACCAGCATCTCTGTAAAGCTGCTGATCGTTTTCCAGGAACGGATCATCAGGGCAGCATAGCCCAGGTTGAGCAGGTAATACCCTACAAGTAATGCCTTATTGATAAAATCGATCAGCTTTTCATCGCCTTTTAATAAACGCAGAATATACAAGCGGCCATTGCGGTAGAAAACGAACCCGACATGAACCGTAATAAACCAGGTGATGAGTAAGTAGAGGATATAAGTGAGGGTGTTCATAGCAGTGTGTTGGCGTGATACAATCCCTTTGACAGCTCAAAGATAATTGTGTTTTCCATATTTTCAATATTTTCTGAAAATTAATTTAAAATAAAACCCCGGCCATTGCCGGGGTTTGTTGCATACCATCAACTCAACCATCAAAAAGGTTGTACCCTGCCGGAACCTGATATATGGGTGGTAATAGCCGGTGTGCCCCTGTAATGAACAGAGCCACTCCCGGAGATCCGGGCTTCCAGGCTTTGCAGGAGATTGACCCACATATCACCGGAACCACTGATCTCTGTAACCGCCTTATCCGATACTACTCCCGCCAGGTCGATCTTACCACTGCCGCTGATCCGGAGTGATTGCTCCTTGCTAAGACCC
>CADEDV010000076.1:2893-5532 GCA_902826165.1 uncultured Bacteroidota bacterium | reverse complement strand
GATTGTCTTCCTTTTAAGAAAGGAGCTAATATCCCCGAGAAAATGAAAATACCAGCGGATGCAATTCCTGATAGTACCGTCATCACTTTTGTATACGAAAAAGCAGGCCAGAAAGTGGAGTTTACTGCTGATAACTTTCCGGCCGATTTTTCTGCGGATGCCTATAAATTCATCAGCCGTTATGACAAAGTAGTGAAGGAAGGAAAGAATAATGAACCGCCCGTAAAAGGATTTTCTTTATCGGGTATCACTAACCAGGATTCAACACAGTTTGTACTGGAACAACCCTATACGGTTTTAGTATTCTGCGAAAATTTTTCTACTTCCTTTACTACCTGGAAAAATGATTTTGAAAAGATATATGCAGCTGCAAAGGAAAAGAACATACCTGTTTATGCCATTACCAGCAGTATGGAGGAAGCGATGAAAAATTTCAGTCCTTATACAGGTGTACAGGTGTTGAAATGTGATTATACAGCGATCCGGACAGCAGCCCGGGTTAACCCGACTGTTTACCTGCTTGAAAATGGAACGATAGTGGATAAATATGGTTACCGTCAATTCAATAAGATCATACCCATAATAACCAAAGTATCTGTGCAGAAACCTGTGGTGGCAGATCGAATTGATAGTGTATTACACGCAACAAGGGATTCTGTGAACCGTTTTGACAGCCTCATTTCAGAAAAACCGGATTCAATCAAAAACAACTAAGCTTGTTCAACTACATCCTCAAAAAACTCCTTTATGGCCTGCTCGTGTTGGTAGGAGTGGTGGTATTGGTGTTTTTTTTATTCCAGGGCTTTGGTGATCCGTCAAGGATTGTGATGGGCCAGTCGGGTGATTCCACCACGCAAGCCAATATCCGGAAAGAGTTATACCTCATCGATGCAAAAGGTGAGAAGATTCCCAAATTCAAACAGTTCCTTTATTACCTCAACGATGTTTCTCCCCTCTGTTTTCATACGAAAGAAGAGATCGCTAATAAAAAACTGAAAGGCTTTTTCATAGGCGGAGAAAGGAAATTTGGTATAAAAATTCCTTACCTGCGCAAATCCTATCAAAGCAAAAGAGATGTGTGGAGTATCCTGATGCAGGCCTTACCGGGCACTATCATCCTGGCCATTGCTGCCATGTTCATTGCCATCCTCATCGGAATTCCGCTTGGCGTGCTGGCAGCTGTCAAACAAAATACTTGGGTAGATACATCAGCCATCTTCTCCAGTATTGTCGGCATTTCAGCCCCTTCTTTTTTTATGGGGATCATCATTGCGTATTTGTTTGGATTTGTATTGAGTGACTGGACAGGTCTTCATATTTCCGGCAGTTGGTTTGAAATTGATGATGTGACTGGTGAAAAAACCTTATCCATGCAGAATCTCATCCTGCCGGCGATCACTTTAGGCATACGTCCCCTGGCTATCATCACCCAATTGACCCGGAGCTCAATGCTGGATGTATTAGACCAGGATTATATCCGGACGGCTTATGCAAAAGGCTTAAGTAAAAGAACTGTCATTTGGAAACATGGGCTCCGCAACGCCCTGAACCCCGTCATTACGGCTATAACCGGCTGGTTTGCCGAATTACTGGCCGGGGCATTCTTTGTTGAATATATCTTTGGCTGGCAGGGTATTGGGAAGGTGACCGTGGATGCCCTGGAAAAACTGGACTACCCGGTGGTAATGGGGTCGGTGCTGATCGCTGCCGCTTTTTTTATACTTATCAACATACTGGCTGATATTTTGTACGGAATCATAGATCCGAGAGTCAGAATTCAGTAACTTACTAAAACGAGAACGGATCTATTACCCCCGGCTGTTTCCTTACAATCGCAGAACGAAACCACCTTGTATTATTACCTGATAAGATACGGCTGTTTATAGTGTCGGTTTATTGGTTTCAGATTATTCATCCTAAAAAAGATTGTTATGGAAAAAGTAACTGCCATATTAAACCGGAAAGGCCCCGGTTACAGGTTCATCTCTTCCAGCAGTTCTGTTGATGAAGCGTTGTGCAGGATGAGTTGTGAAAATGCAGATCATCTTCTTGTCTTTGACAATGAGGAGAAATTCATTGGGGTTATTACTGAACATGATATTTTGCAGCAGGCGATGCAGGGAGAATTTTACCCGGCCAGTATTCCTGTGGAGAAACTGGTGAACAAACGACTACCCACGGCTTCGACAGACGATACTGTTGATCAATGTATGCAACGAATGCTGCAGTACCATGTCCGGTTGTTACCTGTCTTTGATGGATTTGTTTTTAAAGGCCTGGTGTCATCCGATGACATCCTGGATGAACTGGCCCTGCATAAAGAGATCGTCTTTGATGAGGATAAGGTCAACCGGGTTTATTGAATCAATACTTCTTTGATCACTCTTTGCCCTAATGCTTCATTCACCCGCTGTATGATCTTTTCTTTCTGGTATTTCAGTTCCTGTTTTAACGGCGCCACAGACGTGGTGATGATCAGCTTGTCACCGATGATCTGTAATTTATCGGTGTAGCGGGCCACGGTCTTTCCCATGATCTGTTCCCACACATCTTCTATCTGCATCGCCTGGATAGAACCTTTGATCCGGCTCTTTTCCAGGAACTGCTGTATCGCATCACTGATAGAATATTCACCCATA
>CADEDV010000076.1:0-2793 GCA_902826165.1 uncultured Bacteroidota bacterium | reverse complement strand
TCGTTGGTATCTGTTATAAAAACCTGCCCGTCATTTTCCACGCATACTTTCCGCAACAGGTTGCTGATCCGTTCTTCATCCAGTTTTTCAAATACATCATCCAGCAGCAGGAGCGGGGCAAAATGTTTTTCCTTGCGGATCATTTCCATTTCCGCCAGCTTCAGGGCAAACAATAAACTTTTCCGCTGACCTTGTGAAGCAATATTTTTAAAGAGCTGTTGACCGAAATTTATTTCCAGGTCGTCTTTATGCACACCAACGGTTGACCGTTGTGCCAGGCAATCTTTCTGCCGGGAGGCCTTAAGTAATTCTGCAAATGAAGCTTGTAACAGGTCACTTTCATAAAAAAGACCGATATCCTCGGGTTGCTGGGCTATTTCCTGGTACAGGTGTTTGGCAATGGGTAAAAAGGAAACGAGGAATTCTTTTCGCTTGTTGAAAATAATCTCACCGGGTTTTACCAATTGTTCATCCAGCACATCTAATAACGACAGGTCTTTAGTTCCTGTTTCGGCAAACAATTTCAGCAGGGAATTCCGTTGCTCGATCACTTTTTTATAGATGATCAGCTGTTGCAGGTAGTCCGGATCCAGTTGGGAGAGAAGGGCATCCAAAAAAGTTCTTCTTTCTTTACTGTCACCGGTGATCAGTTCGGCATCATCCGGGGCAATGATGACACAGGGATAGCGGCCTATATGCTGGGAAAATTTCTCATAGGCCTGGTCGTTGATGGAAAGTTCTTTGCGGCCTGTTTCCCGCAACACACATACGGCTTTTTCAGGCTTATCCTGCACTATAAAATTTCCTTCCAGCCGAAAACCATTCTTACCCTGCTGCACATTATTAGCATCCTGCCTGGTAAAATAGCTTTTGGTAAAACAGAGATAATGAATAGCATCCAGCAGATTGGTCTTGCCCACGCCGTTCTTACCACAGATCCCCACGATCCTTTCCGAAAAGGAAAAAGACGTGGTACTGTAATTTTTGAACTGGAGAATGGATATGGAACTGACTTGTAGCATTCAGGACTGCAAGATAAAGGGGAAGGCACCAAGAACAAGGCCTTAAAAAACCGGGGAGCGAACAGGACAATCAATGGAGCCCCGGCTCCACCGGGATAGACTTACCACAGCCGGAGACCGGCTTCAGAAGCCGGTAAACCACTAAAAATCAAAACGCTGAATTTCCTATTTTACCCTTATTTTTGCGTCCCGTAAATCGGTTTACAAAAACATCAAATTAAGCGCCGGTGGCTACCCAATTTTCTAAAGAAACATACCTGTACTGGTACGAACTGATGCAACTCATCCGCCAGTTTGAGCTGATGTCGGAAGAGAAGTATAAAATGGAAGGCAAGATCCGTGGCTTTTTCCACGCCTATGTAGGGCAAGAAGCCATTGCTGCCGGTTGCATGACAGCTACCCGCCCGGAAGATATGATGATCACCGCTTATCGTGACCATGGTTTAGCCATTGCCAAGGGTGTTTCGGTTAACAGCTGCATGGCTGAATTGTATGGCAAAGCCACTGGTTGTGCCAAAGGGAAAGGTGGAAGTATGCATTTCTTTGGTAAGGATGTTGGTTTCTTTGGCGGACATGGTATTGTGGGTGCGCAGATCGGAACCGGAACCGGTTTGGCTTTTGCAGAAAATTACCGCGGTTCTGACAATGTGGTGCTTTGCTATTTTGGAGATGGTGCTGCCCGCCAGGGTATGCTCCATGAAAGCTTCAACCTTGCGATGCATTGGAAATTACCGGTGATCTATATCTGCGAGAATAATAACTATGCGATGGGTACTTCGGTAGAACGTACTTCCAACGTGGTGGATATTTATAAACTGGCAGATGGGTATGATATGCCGGCTGATATGATCGATGGCATGAGCCCGGAAGCCGTACATGAAGGGGTGAGCAGGGCGGTAAAAAGAGCCCGGGAAAAAGGCGGCCCCACTTTATTAGAAATTAAAACGTATCGTTATAAAGGCCACTCGATCAGTGATCCGCAGAAATACAGAACTAAGGAGGAAGTGGATGAATACAAATCCAAAGACCCGGTACAGATGGTGCTGAAAACGATCCTCGATAACAAATTTGCCACCCCGGAAGAGATTGATGCCATCAATAAAAGAGTGGACGCCATCGTGGATGAGTCGGTGAAATTTGCTGAAGAAAGCCAGTGGCCGGATGACAACGAAGTCCTGAAAGATGTATATATGGATCAGAACTATCCTTTTATTACTGATTAAAAATTCTTTTTAATACAACAACTAACGAAAAGTAAACCAAGTTATGTCAGACAAGCAAATTGTGCAGGGAGTGGAAGGCAGTGAGGCCGTGATTGAAAAAGCCAAAGATTTTTGGGGAAAATACAGCAAACCGATCATCATCGCCTGTTTAGCTATTATCGTAGCAGCCGGGGGCTGGTTGATCTATAAGAATTTTGTACAAGCACCAAAAGAAAAAAAGGCTGCAGAAGCGATGTTCAAAGCTGAGGAATATTGGCGGATGGATTCGGTGAACCTGGCGCTGAACGGTGATGGCCAAAATCTTGGTTTCCTGAAGGTCATCAGCAAATATGATGGTACCAAAGCGGCTACCCTGGCTCATTTTTATGCTGGTAGCTGCTTTATCAAATTAAATGATAACGCTAAAGCGGTGTCGCATTTAAAAGATTTCAGTACTTCATCAAAGCCACTGCAGGCAAGAGCTTATAAATTGCTCGGTGATGCGTATGCTGACCAGGGTAAAAATGCAGAAGCATTAAGTGCCTATAAAAAAGCCGCCCGTCATTTTA
>CADEDV010000075.1 GCA_902826165.1 uncultured Bacteroidota bacterium | reverse complement strand
TTGATGCTGATGGGTATTGCACTGATCTATGGCGCAAGAGGGACATTCAGTACAGAAGGAGCAAGCCTCGTTACAGATAAACCCTCTGCATTGCTGGTGGCGGGTATGATCCTGTTATTATTTTCCATGTCATTTAAAGCATCCGCTGCGCCTTTTCATTTCTGGACACCGGATGTTTATGACGGGGCCCCAACTGTGTTTACTTCTTTCATGGCTACGATTGTGAAAGCTGCTGTATTCATTGCTTTTATCCGTTTGTTTGATGAGGCCTTTGGTACGTTAAGGTCTCAATGGCAGTTGTGGATCGCTGTTATTACTGCCGCCACTTTATTCATTGGTAATATCACCGCCGTTTTCCAGCAAAGTGTAAAGAGAATGCTTGCATATTCAAGTATCGCACAGGCAGGGTTTATGTTATTGTCGTTGTATGCCATGAATACGGACGCCAAAGAAGGCATTCTGTTGTATGTGACCGCATATAGTTTTGCAACAATTGGCATTTTTGCTGTGCTGGCTAAAATGAATGACTATACGTTTGACGGATTTAATGGGCTGGCCCAGAAAGATCCGCTGGTGGCGGGTTCACTCACTGTTTTCTTATTATCGCTGGCCGGTATACCATTGACTGCTGGTTTCCTGGCTAAATTCTATATGCTGAAAGCAACCGTGGCCACTCCGCAGGGATTATGGCTGGCCATATTTGCCATCCTGATGGCAGCAGTCAGCGTTTACTACTATTTCCGGGTGATACAGGCCATGTATTTCAAAGAGGGAGATGCAAAAGCACCGGAAACCACTCCTGTTTTCAGGTGGACACTGGTCATCCTGGCAGGGCTGATCGTACTGCTGGGTATCTTCCCCGACCTGCTGCTGCACTGGTTTTATTTTTAATCCGCCGTTCATACCGAATCACATTTTTATCAGGCTTCTTTGTTTACCTTAGAAGCCAATTCCAAACATGAATTTTCGTGATGTCCTTTCGCTGGCTTTCCGTACTGTCCGTGGTAATAAACTAAGGACGGGATTAACAGTTGCTATCATTGCCTTTGGCATAATGGCATTGGTGGGAATTATTACAGCCATAAAAGCCATGAACCAGAAATTCACGGAAAGTTTCTCCACCATGGGTGCCAATGCCTTTACGATTCGTTTCAAAGAAAGGAATATCCGTTTCGGCGGTGGTAATTCCGATGTCAAGCTCTCTAAAAAAGGAAGCCGTAAAGAAAAGAAATCCAACCTGGATAAAAAGATCACCCTGGATGAAGCAGAGTTATTTGTGAACCGGTTGGGGTTTCCTGCTACTAAAAGTATTTCCGTCTTTGGCAACCGCAGCAATATTGTTTCGCATGAAGCCAGGAAAACAAGTCCTAACGTGACGATGTTTGGCGGTGATGATAATTATCTTTTGCTGAATGGTTTCTCTTTAGCCTTTGGCCGCAACCTGAACAGGATGGATGTGCAGACAGGAAGAAATGTTTGTATCCTTGGCTATGATGTAGCCAGTAAACTATTCAAGGAAGGTATTGAGAGGGCTGAGAATGCAGTGGTCAGGTTAAATAATATTCCTTACAGGGTAATTGGTGTATTGGAAAGCCGGGGCTCCACTTTTGGTTTCAGCAGGGATAATGTGGTGATAACAACCTATAAGAACTCCGACCGGAATTTTCCTTCCAATTTTTCTTTTGTGATCGCGGTGATGACGGAAGATATCCTGAAAGTACCAGCAGCCATGGGAGAAGCAGAAGGGGCATTCAGGGCCATACGGAAGCTAAATACCACGGAGGAAAACAATTTTGTTCTGGACCGCAGCGACAGCGTAGCTGAAAAAGCAATGAACAGCCTTGGCTTTTTGACGATTTCGGCAACGGTGATCGGTTTTATAACATTAATTGGTGCTGCTATCGGGCTGATGAATATTATGCTGGTATCGGTGTCAGAAAGAACAAAGGAGGTGGGCTTGATCAAAGCGATCGGGGGAAAGAGCAAAATGGTGAGACGCCAGTTTCTGCTGGAGGCGATCATTATCAGTTTACTGGGGGCTTTTTTTGGTATTATCCTGGGTATTATGGTCGGCAACCTCTTTTCTAAAGTATTGAATACGGGATTTGTAGTGCCCTGGAACTGGGTTTTGTACGGGATCGTTATTTGCACATTGGTGGGTTTAGCTGCGGGATCTTACCCGGCCTGGAAGGCAGGAAAACTGAACCCGATAGATGCCTTACGCTATGAATAAGCATGCAGCAGAATTGACCGGGATTCAGTCTTCTTACATCTTCAATAAATTTGTTATCAAATTATTTTGCAGGGAGTTGCAGCATATGAAAAAATCCTTAACTTGAAGCCCTTTCGCAGAAAAACTGCGAAAGTTAGATTTTTGTATAAACTTTTTTGTTAGCATTGTAATTCCTAATTCTGGATTAGTATTTAACTTTTAAAAAAACTAAAAAATTAAGATCATGGCAGAGACTAAACCAACTGCATCCGTTAAGGCTACTTCGGTTCAACCTAAAAAAAGCAGTAACATTATCTCGTGGATCGCTCCGATTGTCTGTATTGTGGCAGGGTATGCTATCTGGAGATTTATCATTGGTAATCCAGATGGATTTACTGATCCGGCTAAGGAAGGATGGTTCTGGCCAGAGCATAAAGGTCCTAAAGGTGCCTTCCACAGGATCTATGAAGGTGGTATCATCGTGCCATTACTGATCGGTATGTTATTAATGGTAATCGTATTCTCCATTGAGCGTCTGCTTACTATCCGTAAAGCACTGGGTAGTGGTTCTATCTCTGATTTTATCCGTAAAGTACAGTATCACCTGGCTAACCGCAATGTGGATGCTGCTTTGTCTGAGTGTGATAAACAAAGAGGTTCAGTTGGTAATGTAATGAAAGCAGGTTTGCGCCGTTACAAAGAAATGATCAACGAAACCGGCCTGGATACCGAACAAAAAGTATTGTCAATCCAGAAAGAAGTGGAAGAAGCTACAGCACTGGAACTCCCGATGCTGCAGAAGAACCTCGTATTCCTTTCTACTATTACTTCAGTAGGTACCCTGGTGGCCCTGTTGGGAACGGTAATCGGTATGATCAAATCATTTGCCGCATTGGGTGATTCTGGTGGTGGTTCTGATTCCAGTGCACTGGCTGTTGGTATCTCTGAAGCCCTGTATAACACGGCATTAGGTATCGGTACATCAGCCCTTGCATTGATCATGTACAACATTTTCACTACCAAGATCGACTCTATCACATACGGTATCGATGAATCAGGTTTCACTCTGACACAAAGCTTTGCTTCACTTTACAAATAAGAGTGAATAGCTTGTGGATTTTCGGAAACTATTCATCTAATTACTAAAATGAAGTAAGACATGCCAAGTGTTAAAATACCAAGAAAGAGTACGGACACAGATATGACTCCATTCGTGGATATCGCCTTCCTGATCCTGTCCTTTTTCATCATGGCAACAAAATTCAAACCAGCGGAGCCGGTTCCGGTAGAAACGCCTAATTCAGTTTCATCAGATATATTAAAAGAAGAGAATTCTGTATTGATCACAATCGATCCCGACAGTAAGGTTTTTCTGAATGTATCTGCACCGAAGGATAAATCAAATTCCAAGATCGGTGAAGTAATAGAGGAACTGAATACCAGCAGGGCAATGAATTTATCGCCGAAAGAAATACAGAGTTTTAAAGCAGCTCCGATCATCGGTGTTCCTTTTGCAAGTCTTAAAGGATATCTGAACTTGTCCCCGGCAGACCAGGAAAAATTCAAGCAACCGGGCATTCCCGTTCTGGATACCTTGAATAATGAGCTGATCTGGTGGGTAGGGGCGGCTAAAAAAGTATTTGCAGGACAAAAACTTCTTTACCTGATCAAAGGGGATAACGATTCAAAATATCCCACTTTTGAGGCAGTGATCAATGCACTGCGGAAAAATGAGGAATTCAAATACAACCTCATTACTTCCAGGGAAGAAGCACCTGAAGGAACTGAATTGTATAAAGAACGTCTCAGGCAATAAAAGGATATTTTATTATTCCTAAAACCAAATTATTATGGCAAGTATAGATAGCGGTGGTGGCGATAGTGGCCACAAAAAAGGACCCGGGGTAAAGAAAGCCAAGAAGCTTTCCACCCGTGTGGATATGACACCGATGGTGGACCTGGGTTTCCTGCTGATCACTTTCTTCATCTTTACGGCAACAATGAGTTCCCCCACAACCATGGACCTCAACATGCCAAAGGAATCTGAAAAGAAGGAAGATGAGACTAAGATCAAGCAATCAGGTGCCCTGACCATCCTGCTGGGAAAAAATAACCAGATATTTTACTACGAAGGAGAGTTGACACAGGAAAATGCTTCCAGTGTTTTCAAGTCAACAACTTTCAAAGGTATCAGGGATGAGATCATCAAAAAAAGGCAGGAAGTGATCAAAAATTACCGGCCTGAGCCCAGGGATGAGGAGATCAAACAAAAAGCAAAAGAACGTGGCGATAAGAACTGGGAAAGAGCAGCATTAGACAGGGACTTTGTGGTAGTAATCAAACCCACTGCAGAGGCTACCTACAAGAATGCGGTTGATATCTTAGACGAAATGACCATTAATGCCGTAAAAAGATTTGCGGTGGTCAAGATATCCGATACCGAACTTGACCTTGTAAATGCAAGCCAGGGCCAATAAAAAAAGTCTTTTGGTTGTGGAATGTAAAATGAAAAGCATCTAATTTATTAAAACAACTTAAGCATGGACGCAAATAAGATATTGTCCTCCGATATTCTTGACCTCCTTTTTGAGGGACGGAACAAGGATTATGGTGCTTATGAACTTCGTAAGACCTACAACAAGCGGATTACCGGTGCCCTGATCATCACGGCATCTGTTGCCCTGCTTGCCTTATTAGGGTCGGTTTTGGCCAGTTCATTTAAAAGCAGCGAAAAGGAAACTTTGGACATTAAGGAAGTAACTATCCAGGATCTGAAGCAGGAAGAGGAGAAGCCTGAACTACCACCTCCTCCTCCGCCAAAACCACCAGAACCTCCCAAGATCGAGATGACAAAATTCACGCCTCCCAAGATCGTGAAAGATGAGGAAGTGGAAGAACCACCACCCGTTGTGGAAGAATTGAAAGAAACCAAGATCGCTGAAGTAAGCCAGGAAGGTATCAAAGATGAAGGTATTGCCACTCCCGTGGAAATTGACCAGGGAAAACAGGTGATCGAAGAAAAGAAAGAGGAAGATGAGAATAAGATCTTTGAAAAAGTGGAAATTGAGGCTTCTTTTAAAGGCGGTGAAGGGGCCTGGAGAAAATACCTGGAAAGAAACCTGAACCCGAATACACCCGTTGATAACGGTGCTCCTGAAGGAACATACACAGTTTGGGTGCAGTTCATCGTGGATAAATCAGGTAATATCAGTGATGTAAAAGCACTGAGTAACCACGGATACGGAATGGAAGAGGAAGCGGTTAAGATCATCCGTAAAGGGCCAGCCTGGGTTGCTGCCATTCAGAATGGCCGCCCGGTGAAAGCCTACCGCAAACAGCCTATCACATTCGTTGTAGCTTCAGAGTAAGATCAACTGGTAACATATCATTTAATCCCCCCGGTTCAACCGGGGGGATTTTTTTGTTTTTACCAGACGATCATTCACGTCTATTTTTGAGCTATGAATCAACTGGCAGGATGGGATGATACAATTGTGGCCTTAGCCACAGCACCGGGCATAGGAGCTATTGGGGTGATACGCATCAGCGGCACAAAGGCTTTCGCTATTATCAATGAATTATTTCCTTCAAAAGATATTACCCAACAACCTTCCCACAGCTTACATGTCGGATTTTTAAAGCAGGGAGATGAGGTGTTGGATGAGGTGGTCGTTTCCCTTTATAAATCACCACGATCCTATACCGGTGAAGATGTCATTGAAATAAGCTGTCATGGTTCTCCTTTTGTGCAGCAACAGGTTATTGAAGCCTGCCTGAAAAAAGGGGCAAGACTGGCGAAACCGGGTGAATTTACACAAAGAGCTTTTTTGAATGGCAAATTGGATCTTGCCCAGGCAGAAGCTGTAGCTGACCTGATTGCCAGTAATACCGCGGCTGCCCGCAAAGCAGCATTACATACCATGCGGGGAGGGTTCTCTGAAAAATTAAAGGCATTAAGAGAAAGAATGATCCGGTTCTCTGCACTGATAGAACTGGAGCTTGATTTTTCGCAGGAAGATGTGGAATTTGCTGACCGTAAGCAATTTTATGAATTGATCACAGAGATGAGTGATACAACTACAAAACTCACGACTTCCTTCCAGTTAGGAAATGTGATAAAGAATGGAGTCAGCGTTGCGATTATTGGCAAACCGAATGCAGGTAAATCAACATTACTGAATGCCTTGTTGCAGGAGGACCGTGCTATTGTCAGCGAAATTCCCGGAACTACCAGGGATACAATTGAAGAAGTACTTAATATTGACGGTATCCTTTTCCGGCTTATTGATACAGCGGGTATCCGGGAACACAGTGGTGATATCATAGAATCAGCCGGGATAGAACGAAGCCTTGAAAAGATGAAGCAGGCCGACCTGGTACTTTTTCTCTTTGATGCCAGTGATACCCGTTCAGCAATTGAAACATTGAAAGCAGAAATTGAGAAGCAGCAGCTCAATTATTTACTCGTAGCAAACAAAACTGATATCGCCGGGGAAAAAGAAGCGAAAGAAAAATTTACCGACCTGGATAAAGTTGTTTTTATTGCCGCCAAACAACACCTGCATACAGAGGTATTGAAACAAAAAATGGTTGATGCAGTATTGCAGGGCCGGCTAAACACCGAGAGCACCATTGTAACCAATGCCCGTCACTATCATGCCCTGAAAGAAGTGGAGAAATCACTGACCGATATCCGTTCAGGACTGGGTAGTAAATTACCGGGGGATCTCTTATCATTGGATATCCGGCGCTGCCTCCATTATCTTGGAGAAATAACCGGTGAAGTAACGAATGATGATATGTTGGATTATATCTTCAGTAAGTTCTGTATCGG
>CADEDV010000074.1 GCA_902826165.1 uncultured Bacteroidota bacterium | reverse complement strand
TGGCTGGACAGACCGAGGTAGTTATTGGCACAAAAATTCAGTACAGTTTTACCATTCACCGTGATCTCAGCTCCCTGCGGGCTGGTGATCACCCTCTCGGTTTTGTACAATCCGGAGGTTTTGATGTCTTCTACTTCCTTAGCGATACGGGTCACAAATTTCTCGTTCATTGCAAGCGGTTTAGGGGGCAAATATAGAGATTGGCCCGTTTGGCTGCCTCATTTCGCCGGACCGCCCAACATTTCACCCCCTGTTTCCTGCATTCTATCGCCAAAAAGACACTACTGGTCAATTTGGCCTTGCCAGCGGTTCAAATCCGGTATAAGTTTGCTGTAACATTTTAAGAACAAGTATCGTCAAACGTTCACAAACCAACAACCATGAGAAAGAATACACTCCGCATTTCATTAGTGGCCGTCGCCATCGCCGGGGCTTTCCTGGCATTTGGTTCCTTAAAATCTGCTCCAAAAGCTACAGGCCCCTGCAAAGAATCCCTGGATGAATGCTGCCAGCAAAAGAGCAAAAAAGGCGAAAACATGGTTTGGGAAAGCCTTTCCGGCCAGTTTTTCAGTTCTACCGACCTCAATTAAGGCCACCGGCCCTGAATTTTCCTTTTACTGTAACATTTTACCCTCACTGACCGTAAAACCTGAAACCCCGGGTTGATTAGCTATTTTTACAAGGGGATACCGGCTGTATTATGACTGAAAGGGAATATAATGAATGTGTAAGCACCTACGCTGACAACGTCTATCGCTTCATCCTGAAGAACCTCCGCCATGAGGAGGATGCCCGGGATGTGGTGCAGACGGCTTTTGAAAAAATGTGGCGTAACCGGGAAGAAGTGGATGCGGCTAAATGCAAATCTTACCTCTTTACCGTGGCTTACCACCAGATGATCGACCATATCCGGAAAGTGAAACGGATACAGTTGAAAGAGGAATTTGGCGAAGAAACCAGGGTGCAGAGCCGCCCGGCCAATAACCTGAAGAAAGTGCTCGAAGAAGCACTGGCCCGCCTGAGTGAAACACAACGTTCGCTGGTTCTGCTGAAAGATTATGAAGGATACAGCTACGAAGAGATCGGCAGGATCACCGGGTTGAGCGAAAGCCAGGTAAAAGTGTACCTGCACCGGGCAAGGGTTCAATTGAAAAGCTATTTAGTGAAACTGGAAAATGTTATTTAGAAGTACGAGGCAGACATCATGAATATAAACCGTCATAATTACGAAGAGTATTTTATCCTGTACCTGGATAATGAGCTGAGCAGCGAACAGCGCCGCAGCGTGGAGGAGTTTACTCAACTTCACCCCGATCTGCAGGAAGAACTGGAACTGTTGCAGCAAACTAAATTTACTCCCGATGAACAGGTTATTTTCAGCCAGAAAGAAGAATTACTTTTTTCAGGCGATACTTCCTTTATAACTATCTCTAACTATGAAGAATGGCTGGTTGCCTATATTGATAATGAATTAACCCCTGCACAAAGAATAGCCGTTGAAACATTTGCCGGCCAGCATATCACCGTACAAAAAGAATTAGAACTGTTGCAGCAAACAAAGTTGCAGCCTGAAGCAATACTGTTCCCGGATAAAGAATCACTGTACCGCAAAGAAGAAAAAGTCCGCCCCATTGTTTGGTGGAGAATTGCAGCCGCTGCGGTTTTATTTATCGGCATCGGCACCACTGCTGTTGTGATGCTGACTACTAAAAACGGCAATGAAACAACAGGAACAGAAAGCGTTGCTTCCGCTGATGGAACTAAACAAGCGGCAAAAGAAACACCGGCTGTTACTACCCCTGTCAACAATAACCAAACAACAGACCCAGCGTTAGCTGATAATACTACTCCTTCAACAACTATTGACCCGGTAAATCCTGGCAATAACAATGCAACTGCAGCTCAAAAAACTAAAATAGTTGTTCCGGAAGAACGGAAAGAACTGCCGGATAATTTACCTGCTATTAAAAACAAGACAGAAGAAGTATTCGCTGTTATTAAAGATGATAAGCCAACAAATAACATTCCTCAACCATTGTATAATCCGAATGTAAATAACAAGCCGGATAATTCTGTTGATGCTAATGCTGCAATGACAGCTTCCAATGATAATAAAGTATCACAACAACAAATCACTAACAATTCGCCTGTAACAACTACTCCTCCCGATACGTATAACCAACAGAATGATGCGAAAGCCAACCCGGAAGTAACTGACGACGTCATGTATGCCAGTAACAACAACGGGAAAAAAGGTAAGCTCCGCGGTTTCTTAAGAAAAGTAACCCGGACCTTTGAAAAAAGGACCAATATCAGCGCCACCGATGACGAAGAACGCCTGCTGGTAGGCGGGCTGGCCATCAAACTGAAATAATTTTATATCATTGTAAAAAGAAAGAACATGAAGAGGATCTTTACCCTGTGCATGATCGTATGCACTACCCTGACAAGTTTTGCCCAAACGGACAGCACAGCCAAACAAGAAGGACCGAAAGCAGATACCATCCGTATCGGCGGCATGGTCATCATCCGCGACCGGGACGGTAAGAGCCGCCGGGTGGAAAAAGACAACACCCTCCGCATCCGCGACAGGAAAAGAGATAAACCTGCTAACCTGAGCACTAACTGGTGGATACTGGATATTGGGTTCTCTAATTATACTGATAATACCAATTATGGCAGCAGTGCTGCCCAGGGTTATGCATCCGGTAATACAGCCGGTGGCAGTGTACCCAGTAATAAAACATGGTTCGACCTGAAGGATGGCAAATCCCGCAATGTGAATTTCTGGTTCTTCATGCAAAAACTGAACGTGGTAAAACATGTGGTGAACCTGAAATATGGCCTGGGTCTGGAACTGAATAACTACCATTACAAACAACCCGTACGCTATATTGCCACCCCGCCTGCCCTGCCTGATCCTGTTCGGGTGAATTACGATGTAACAGCCGGCCGCAGCTATACCAAGAACAAACTGGCTGCTGATTATTTAACCGTACCCATGATGATCAACTTTAATTTCACGCCCCGCCGGGAAAAAGGCTTTGGCTTCAGTGCCGGTATCAGTGCAGGCTACCTGTACAGTGCCCGCCAGAAAACAAAAACATCGGATGAGGGTAAAGAAAAAACAAAAGATGATTTTGAACTGAACCGCTGGAAACTCTCGTACGTAGGCGAATTATCACTGGGCCCGGTTCGTTTCTATGGCTCTTATGCTTTCAAGAATATGTATGAAAGAGGCCTGGATATGACACCTTATACCTTTGGCTTCCGGTTTAGTAACTGGTAAAAAATAAATGTTGATAAATTTTTTAAAAAACGTTCTGCTAAACACAGAACGTTTTTTTATTGTTGTAAGTACCATCAATTCTGGAAAAGCCGCAGCTATATCCCTCCGGAAATATTCTAAATGCGCCGTTAAAACATATCCACAGCCAGTAATAAAGCTTCGTGGCATTGCGTTTGAAGCATTGGACGGATCGCATTTCAACAGCCATGAATAAAGCCGGTGGAAAATTTATTTTATCTTCCGGGTTATAACTGGCCTTACTGAAAACACAAATAGCAATGAAGACCTTTTTCGTACTCACGGCAGTGACACTGGGCAGTGGTTTACTGACAGCCGGTTCTCACCGGACATCAGAGGCCGTAAAAACTCCTCACCTGAACAATAAACGGTTTGATGCCACAGCAGGTCCCGTTGGCAGTATTTCCATTATTATTGATAAATCGGATTATGAGCTGAGCGTATATGATGAAAAGGGCTGGTATGCCACTTTCCCCGTTGTATTTGGCAATAATTCCTTAGAGGATAAAAAAATGGAAGGCGATAAGAACACACCGGAAGGCAGTTTTAAGATCATTAATAAAAAAGTACACGATAAATGGTGCCGTTTCCTGGCCCTGGATTATCCCAATGCAGAGAGCCTGGAAAAATTCAAACGCCGCAAAGAAAGAGGTGAGATACCGGCCAATGCAAAAATTGGTGGCGCTATTGGCATCCATGGCACCTGGCCGCATGAAGATTTTGTGGTGGACCGTTATAAAAACTGGACGCTTGGCTGCATATCGATGAAGAACGGCGATGTGATGGAAATGTATGCCTATGCTCAACCCGGTACCCGGGTAACGATCCGGAAATAAAAACCGTTATTGCTGAAAGAATTTTTGCATTTCAATTTTCCATTTCAACGGCTCCTTACGTACAAATGATTCATGACCTGATGCATCATAGATCACCATTCTTTTTTGTGCTGATCCGATAGAACCGTATACTCTTTCTGCTTCTTCTCTTAATATAAAAGCATCATTGGCTCCCCATTCCATTAAAACAGGGCAATCCATTTTTTTTACATAGTGACTGGTCTGGTGGTTGAATCCATTATACCCCCTTTCAATACCGATCCAGAAGGTAGTAAGGAATGCAAAAGGCTGTGCAGGAAATCCCAGGTTCCTTGCTTTATTCTTCAAATAAGATTGCAGGGAAGCAAAAGGCATATCCAGTACCACTGCTTTGGGATGCAGATCATATTCCGTAACCGCTTTTGCAGCTGCTACGGCTCCCAATGAAACTCCGTAGAGGTAAATATTTTTTTCTCCTTTCTTTGATACGAGATCATACGCCAGTTTCACTTCTTCTGATTCGACCATACCAATAGTGCTTGTATTACCCTCACTGTTGCCATGCCCGCGGAAATCCACCAGCATCACATTGTATCCCCAATACCTGAATTCATCCGCCTCATCCAGCAGGATGGATTTCTGGGAAGTGATGCCATGAAAGAAAAGAACAGTTCCTTTGGCCACGGAATCAGTGGCACTGTACCAGGCTTCAATATTCAATCCTGAACTGGTTTTTAAGGAAACGGTCTCAAATGGGAAAGCCGGTTGTTCAGTAATAACGGAACGTCCCTGTTTAGGGCCTGTAAATAATTTCCAGGTTTTGGAGAAAACATTGCCGGAAGAATGAGAATTATTTAATGGAACCCCTTCGTAAAAACGGGTCAGTTTATTAGCATACAGTGCCGCCATGATATTAATGAGTATAAACTGGAACAGTAATACCCATAATATCCATCGGATCACAGCTGGCAATCTTCGGGTGGTTCGTTCTTTCATAAGATAGTGATACCCATACATCCGGGCTATCGTCAAAAGTAGTTTTTCAAACCCAGACCTTCTACGAATTGGTCAAAAAAATGTCAGTAGTACGTAATGCAGTAGTAAAAATAGCTGGCAGGTACGATTTTTGCGATGTTCTTACCACTTTTACCCAACTAAAGAATTCAGAAAAACCGATTGAAGCAGCCCGTCCGTGCTGCTTCAGTCTTTTTACAATTTACCATTCTTTATTTCTTCCACCACTCCCGGATCAAGCAGGGTGGTTATATCACCCAGGTTCGATGTTTCTCCTTCCGCAATTTTCCGCAAGATGCGGCGCATGATCTTACCACTTCTTGTTTTAGGCAGGCCGTTGACGAATTGAATTTTATCCGGCTTGGCGATCGGCCCGATGATGCGGGTTACGGTTTGTAAAATATCCAGGCGGGTCATATTTTCATCACCATGCATGTGTTCATAGATCACAAAGGCATAGACTCCCTGCCCTTTCACATCATGCGGGTAACCTACCACCGCACTTTCCACTACTCCTGCATGCATATTAATGGCATTCTCCACTTCAGCAGTACCCAGGCGATGACCGCTAACATTCAATACATCATCCACACGACCAGTGATACGATAATTGCCTTGTTCATCTTTCAGTGCACCATCACCGGTGAAATATAAATTATCGTAAGTAGCAAAATAATTGGTCCGGCAACGCTCATGATCTCCATAGGTAGTTCTTAAAATACCGGGCCAAGGTGCTTTGATACAAAGATTTCCTTTAAGCAACCCGTTCTCATCCTTCTCTGTTACTTCTTTTCCATTCTCATCCACTAATACGGGTTGTATGCCCGGCATGGGCAAAGTGGCCCAGGATGGTTTGGCAGGAGTAACACCGGCTAAATTCGATATCAGGCATGCACCTGTTTCTGTCTGCCACCAGGTATCCACGATCGGGCAATTTTTCTTACCAATATTTTCATCATACCAATGCCAGGCTTCTTCGTTGATCGGTTCACCTACTGTTCCCAGTACTTTCAGTGTTGAAAGATCTTTATTCTTTAATGGCTCTAAACCAAAACCCATCAATGAACGGATCGCCGTAGGTGCGGTATAAAGAATATTTACTTTGTGCCGGTCAATAATATCCCAGAAACGCCCTGCATCAGGCCAGGTGGGAATACCTTCAAACATAACCGAAGTGGCACCGGCACTCAGGGGACCATATAATATATAACTATGACCGGTGATCCATCCTATATCGGCCGTGCAGAAATGAATATCACCGGGGTTATACTGGAATACATTGACGAAAGTGTAATTGGCCCAGATCATATAACCGGCTGTACTGTGCACCACACCTTTTGGTTTGCCGGTGCTCCCCGATGTATATAATATGAACAGCGGGTCTTCTGCATCCATTTCTTCCGCCGGGAAGGAAACTTTCCCTTCTTTCTCCACCTGTTGCTCTGCATGTTCCATTTCATCTTCCCACCACACATCTCTTCCTTTCAGCATGGAGACAGGAGTTCTTGTTCTTGTATAAACAATTACTTTCTTCACCGTTCTGTTACCGATCAGTGCATCATCGATCACACTCTTTAACGGAATGTCTTTACCACCCCGGTAAGCCCCGTCGCAGGTGACAATAAATTCTGCATTGGCATCATATAACCTGTCGGCAATGCTTTGTGCAGAGAAACCACCGAAGATCACACTGTGAATAGCACCGATGCGGGCACAACCCAATACGGCATAGGCCAGTTCGGGTACCATGCCCATATAGATACAAACACGATCTCCTTTCTTTACCCCGTTATTAATTAATACCTGTGCAAACTGGCAAACTCTTTTATGCAACCGGTTATAAGTAACCACCCTCACTCTTTCCTCCGGGTTATTCGGCTCCCAGATAATGGCGGGTTTATCACCCATTTCTGCAAGATGCCTGTCAATACAATTCTCGGTGATATTCAACTTGCCGCCTTTGAACCATTCTACTTTCGGTTCTTTAAAATTCCATTCCAGCACTTTGTCCCATTTCTTTCTCCATGCAAAATGTTCGGCGATGGAGCCCCAGAATTCTTCCGGTTCGTTTACACTTACACGATAAGCCATTTCGTACTGGTCCATGCTGCGTATCTGGTAGGGATATGACATAACAATCTTAATTAGATGCTTGAGTAATTACTGAAGCATAAATTTACTGAACTGTTGTTAAACCCTGTTCAATTTGCTGGCAACGTTCCCGGTAAAATTGTTTTATCGTTTTTTATAAATGCCTATCTTACCCCCACAGAACATCTTATCACTAATAACTAACGATGAAACCAACGACCATACGAAGTGTGATTGCTGCGTCCTCTGTAGGTACCATGATCGAGTGGTACGATTTCTACATCTTTGGAATGCTTGCCAAAACCATCTCCACCCAATTCTTTCCCGAAGGAAATGCCACAGCCGCACTGCTCAGTACCCTGGCCATATTCGCCGCAGGATTTATTGTGCGTCC
>CADEDV010000073.1 GCA_902826165.1 uncultured Bacteroidota bacterium | reverse complement strand
CATTAACCAAGTAGTTTCCCGTGTCTAGTTTACTACTGGCTGTGGCATCATATCTCAAACTGAAATCCATCCGGAAAGTAACATCATTATCTAATTTCATCTTACCGATCTTTTTAATGATGGGCATTCCCTTCTTTCTCCAGTTGAAACCAAAAGTAACTTCGGTGGAACGGCTTTCTGACAACTGGTAATCGATCAAACTCAAACTAAGCTGCCTGCTTTTTTTGAATTCAAATCTTGTGGTCAGCTGGTTAGTGAATGTTATATCTATTTCAATTAATGGATCAAAAGCTTCCTGGATCGTGATATTCGGCACTAAGAAGAAAGGAATATAATTACCAGTCAGTGTGTCTTTGAATAACGGATACCCAACCCTGCTTGGGTCTGTAAATAATAATGCCGTATTAAAGCTGTTCATACTAAGCGTACTGCGATAGCCGTGCCGGATCGTTAAATTGGAAAATATTTTATCTAATCCCGGAATCCTTGACAGACCGGTATAAGTAATATTCCAGTTCGGTTTTGGAATGATACCCGCAAATGGATTGGAACGGAGATTCGGATTTGAATTCTTTGTCAGCTTGATACTGTTCGGATCTTTGCCGGTGTAAGCAGCGAGGAATGCCGGAATTACCACATCCTGTGCATAACGGCCGTAACCCTTGAAATAACCAGGATCATTGGGATCAGCAGGTGCACCATAAGGATTCAGTCCTGCTAATTTTCCTGCCAGTACAGAACGATAGCTTTCAAATGTTTTGAATGTCTCCGATACTTCGTTCGGGTTAAATTTATTGAACAGTGTTTTATACGAGATATAGCTTACGCTGAAACTTCCCATCGCATAAGGATTCAGTCTCGCCAACCCTGCTGTACCTGTCGTGTCTTTATATAACTCAGAATAGTTCTTATCAAATGTTTTATCAAGGTTCAGGTCAATATTAAAATCACGGAACGGACTGACCTGTGCTGTGATATTCAACCGCTGGTTATAGCGTTGCTGTATCATGGCTGATACCAGGTCACTCCGGGAGAACAAACCCTTGGCTCCAAAATTATTGATCCAGTTTGTATCGGGCTGATAACCGAAGATAAAATCAAAACCGGGCTGGCCACTTTTCAGGTTAGAACCGAATACCTGTGTACTGTCCATATAACCGGGTAAGGTGGTTCCAAAATCTTCGGTGTATTGAATACCTACTCTTTTCAATGCCGTTACCAACCCTCCGATTGTTTTCACAGCACCACCCAATTCCATCGGCATATTCCGGGTCTGCTGTTTCAATCTTCTTCTTTCTTCCCGCATTCTTTTACGGTCAGCCCTTATGGCTTTCTTTCTTTCCTTGGGTGACATCTTTGCCAGCAACGAATCAACCAGAAAACTCTTGATCACATTGATCGGTTTCATCTGTGTTGGACTATTGCTCTTGCCTGTACTATCCTTTCCGTTCTTCTTGCCGGATGAATTATTATTCGGGCTGTTGATGGACCGCAACAACCTTGATTTATTATATAGCTGTTCAAAGTTGAATTCCCCGTTAATTGTTTTGGTCTGTGTATTCGACAGGGTATTACCCAACTCTCTTGCCAGCAGGGATGAAGCCAGCCAGTTATACTTGGTATTATAGGAAGCCCTCATCGTTGTCCAGTCCAGTAACGGGAACTTTTGCGTAGGCACATTGTAGGTTACTGTCACATCCTGCTGGTACTGTGTATTCCTGCCGCCTTTGAATAAATTCTTACGGACTGAATCTTTTTTCTCTTTAGTGTCAATACGTCCAAAAGGTTCATCGATCCGTGCATTATTGGTCGCATTAAAATCAATGGATATGGAACGGGTAAGATTCCATTGCATGATATAGTAACGGTCGAAGGTGAAATACTTGTCGTAGGTCTCAGGAATTTTATAGGTACCACCTCCCACATTTCTCGGACGGATCGCACCAAACTGCCGGAACACATCGGCCCGGAAAGAAAGCTGCGATGGCGCATAGTTGAAATTGAATTCCTTGATCAGCGTCAGCCATTTTGATTTTGACTTGATCAGCTTTTTAAATGGCTCCACGAACCGTGGCTGCGGTGCATAATTATACCCGATAGCACCCCGGGTGCGCCGCAACAGGTCATTTTCAATTAAAGGATTATGCCGTTTGGTTTCGATATACGAATAGTTGAAATCAAAATTGCTCACACTCCAGATCTTTGGCCGCTTACCATCTGTTTTTACTTTTTTAGCATTGGTCAGGTTCACCGTTTTGATGGTGGTTACATCCTGTGCATTGCTGCGGATAGAGTCTTTATCCTTCGGAGCAGCATCTTTTAATTTATCCTCCAGTTTGATATCAAGATCATAAGGATCGTACTCCGGTGTGCTGGAGGTTTGGCTGATGCCTGCATAAACAGGAAGTTGTATGCCCAGTTTCTTCGGTAATAATTTACCGGCATCAATATTAGCAGACAGATCAAACGTGTATATATCTTCCCGGCTTCTTTCATTCACTCTTTGTTCTAATGTACCAAAGCCTCTGCTCTTGGCTGTACCGGCTAATGTTATTGCACCCAGGTCAGCCAGCCGCAAATCCACCCGTCCTAATGCTGCCCAGCCTCCTTCTTCATCCAGGTTAGAAAAACGCAGTTCATTGAACCATACTTCAGCACAAACAGGACGGTTGCCAGAATTCTCCACGGCCAGCAACATACCTCTTACTTCACCAAGGTTGGGGTTACCGATCACCGCATATTTTCTTCCATCCGCTAATGTTTCACTATAATATTGTGATGGTGAAAAACCTGACCTGTTTCTCCGGCTCTTTAACCGGGTCAGTTCTTCAAGATCGAAATCAAGGTTATTGGCTTCCGGCCAGATCAATAAACTGTCTCTTGCTCCCCATTCTGTTTTCTTCAGCGGCACTCTTATTTCATAATAGTTACCGGCAAAATCATTACCGATACGGATCACACCGGTCAGTTCATTATCCTGCACCGCATCCGGATCATTCGACGCTTCTGCATGGATAAACATTTTTAGTTTTGAATACTGGCGCATATCCAGGTTCATGGTCTTGAACACACCGCGGGATTCTTTGGACGGAAGATTACACAACTGCACACTGAGTGATTGTTCATTGAGGAACAATTGCACATTGTTATTGCTGTACTGTTGCTGTCTTTCAATACCGGGAGGAATCACATACTGAATAGGTTGTCTTGTATCGTTCTCCTCGATATTCACCGCCAGTGTATTAACAGTTACAGGATCTGTACCAGGCAGGTTCAGGTAATTACCTGATGTATTAATTTCATATTTGAATTTGCGCCACTGGTTGCGGATCAGTTCAAGTTTACCAAAGCGCATCACTACTGAATCTTCAAAATTGGTAACAAACATCCGGATGAAACGGATAGATTTGAAATCGGGAATATTACCCACTTTCACCTGGTATTGAGAAACAGGAATGCGGAACAGGTACCAGGTCTCATTACGGCTGGAACCATCAGCAAGGCTTACGGGCACCACTCTTTTATCCGTAATAAAATTGGACCCTACCGGCATATTTGGCTGGATATCCACTTTATACTGGAAATATTCTTCCACTTCATTCAGTGTATTATCCCTATTCAGTTCTTCTGCATCGGGATATTGTGTAAACGCATTAATGAACTGGCTGTTATTATTCGATACAGGTGAATTGCCGTGTGGGTTGTTGATGTTTTTATACCGGCCCAATATACCCGTACCTGTCGCATCAAAACTTTCGTCACGATAGGGTTTAAAATTATCGGCAGAGGGATCTGTATTCGCAGTCTGGTAAGCGGTGGAACCTGTACCAAAATTCGCCTGCAGGTTATTCAGGTAGTTTAAAAATTTTGTTTTCTCTTCATCATCCGTCAATCCATCAAAGCCCACATCCTGGAATTGCCTGTCCTCGGGGTTATTGCTGAACGCATTGGTAACCTGTAAAGGATTGGAAGGCACTTTACCCCAGGTGGTATTATTGTCTACCGGAGATGGGATAGTTGGGGTAGGCAAACCGTTTTCATAAAAACGTTTACCATCTTTCAGCACATCTTCTGAAATATTACCCAGGTTAAAATATAACTGGCCCCCGGTTGGGTTAGCAACATTGGTAATAAAAGGATCCTGTAACCAGAATTCGATATATTCAATATTACCGGTCTCAAAATCGATCTGGTCGATATTCCGCATCAGGCCACCCCATGAATTTCTGGGATTGGTCAGTTGCCCCTGTGCATTGAATCTTGTATTCCGGCTTTCAAAATTATAAGGTCCTTTATCTTTTGGGTAAAAAGCCAGATCAAAAGTTGTCAGCAATCCCTGGCCAAAATCCAAACTTCTTTTAGGAAAAATTTCCTGCTGCAATACCTGCCTTGTTTCCGGTTTTGATAATTCAGCCAGGTTATTCCGCAAGGGGTTACTGGAGTTTCTTTTCTCCTGCAATACCGGTTCAATGTTATACCAGGCCAGTTTTGCCCTGTTAAAACCACTTCCGGAATCATTCGACAATGTTGACTCCTGAAATAAAGGAGCTGTACCTGTTGCATCATTATTTCCTTGCGGAATAGAGGCCAGTGTCCAGTTGATCAGCGGAAACCGGAGATCAATAGCAGCACGGGTGCCTTCAAAGTCATCAATATAAGAAAGGCCGCCCTTGTCATTTTTATTCGCATTGATCTGTTTGGGGTGACCTGGTTTCAGGAAAGCCCCTTCTGCATAAGCCGTAATAGAAGACATGGCTTTCGTGGAATAGAAAGGTAGTTTATCGAGCCATTTTGTTAAGCGGGGTATATCACTTTTATAATCCACATCCATTCCATACATGGTATTGCGGACAGGATCTTCACCATACGATTGTTTGAGGAAGAAAGGTCTTTCGCCCAGTTTGGCAATTGTACCACCAATGGTCAGTTTTTTACTGGCCAGGTAATCTAAACGCAGCCCCATATAATTCTTTTGCTGCAAACCAAAAGCCGCCTGGTTCTCAAACTGGATATTCACCGGCACGCCGGATGCAATAATGGCCTGGTTCACCACTCTTAATGTACCAAGGTCATAATTGATCTCGTAATCCACATTCTCCTGTAAGGTTTGTCCGCCTGCGGTAACTGTTACTGATCCTCTTGGAATATTATACCCTAACTGGTAATCACCATTAGCGCCGCTTGTTTTAGAGCGGCCACTTATTTTGAAGCGGTTCAGGTTAGCAAATGTTTGTGCGATTGCTTTGATGGTATCATATAAGGGATAGAAAAGATAACGATCCCGTTGTGCCTGCGTACCATACACATAATCCAGGTCACGACCGAAAGGTTCCAGTACGGGGAATACGATCCGGCTCTGCGAAGAAATTACGGTGAAGCCTTCCACAAAGTCAAACTTACCATCCGGCTGCGGGTCATTCTGGTTATTCAGCCGGTCAAGGTTTAATTGTGTGATCAATGGCTGGTATTGGAAATTGGTCAACACATCAGCAGTAGGTAGATATCTTTTTTCTCCGAGGCTTGGCTCTTCGTATAATACATCTAATGTAAAATCCTGTCTTTCCAGCTGGCCATAGCCAACCGAATAAACGTTCTTCATCATCAGGTCCCAGATAGGGAGATTGGTTCGTTGTGATGTTGCTTTTAATAGTTTCAGGAACAGAACCCGTTGTGAAGTTCCGGTTGTATCCGGCGGCACATCCTGGGAAAATTCCCCCACCTGGTACACACGGCCTCTGAATGTATATTGAAACGCCACCCCTAATACTTCATCAGGCTGCAGGGGCTGGTTCAACGAAAGAAACCCGATCCTCGGGTTGTAATAATAATCAGTCGCTAATAATTTGCGGGCAAATGTTTTTTCAAAATCCTGTACCGGTTGCAGGTTAAAACCTCCTCCTGTCAAAATACTTTGCACCTGTGAAGAATTACGGGCATTGGGATTTGCCAGTATCGATGGATAAAGATTGTTAGCATTGTTGAATGGTTTTACATCAGTATTACCATTGGCCCAGGGACCGAAAGGAGTTGTTTCACCCAGGTCCATCAATGCCACAACATCTCTTGTATCAGTAGTACTTCCGTTCCGGTTCGTTACCCATACTTCCATTTTTAAGATCTGGATCTCGGAATTAACGATCGGCAATTGCTGCATCGCCGTATTGAAATTGCCTCTGAAATATTGTGATAACAGGAAGTGGCGGTTCTCATCATATTCATCCGCTTTCAGGGTAAAACTTTGTGAAGCTGTTCCGCCCTGCAATCCTAATGATTGCCGTTGCGAACGCTGGTTGGCCAATACACCGGTAACGAACAGTTTCCCAAATTGTAATTGTGTTTTTACCCCGAACAGGGATTGGGCACCAGGTATCAGGGTGCTCTTGGTAGTAAAGTTGACCACACCGGCCTGGAACAGGCGGAGTATCTCATCGCCCTTGGCCTGGTAATCTAATTTGATCTGGTTCTCAAAATCAAAATTGGCTAACGTATTATAGTTGATCGGCAGTTTCAGTTTGTCGCCGATATTGGCATCCATCTGTAACTGCGAGTTCATGTTAAAATCAAACATGCCGTTGTTCCTGGCCCTTTCCGGCAACGTGGGGTTCTTGATCACCTGTCCATTATAACCAGCCAGGATATCTACATAACCAGATGGACGAATATCTATCTTACCGTTACCAACGATCCGGTTGAACCAGTCGCCTGATACTTTGAAGACAGGTCTTGTCATCCGGCGGTTCATATTCGCCAGCAGGTTAGCCCTCTTTTTAAAATAGTCTTCCTCGTCTTTTTTGCCCTGCATACGGACAAACTCTTCCATGGTGAAGGAAGTGGGTGTACGGTAATACTGGCTCCCTATCTTTTCGACGATATAATATTGCTTGGTCACCGGGTCATACTCTACTGTTTTTTTCAGGTAAGAAGTATCCCTCAGATCAAGGGTATTGCGGTTGGGATAGGTATAAGGATCACCTCTTCTGTCTTTGAGCGGAAATTTGAGCGAATCGCCGGGCTGTTGCTGCTGATTATTTTGGAAATAACGGGCACTTGCCTCCTCAGAAAAGGCAAACAACATGGCTATAGATACCAATGTACGGAAGATATGAGCAGTCTTAAGGTTCAATGTCTCTTAATCAATTAGTTTCCAGAAATATTCATTGGATATCAGATGGTACGAAGTGCTTTCTTGATCAGCTCCTCAACGGAAAGATGGGGATCTGCGGTCAGCGTCTTTTGAACAGCCAGTTCAGCAGCTTGCCTGCTGATGCCCAATGCCGTCAGAGCATTTAACGCATCTGTATGCAAAGTATTGTTTTTCATGGGTGAAATATTTGATTCAACAGGCTGTTTGGCCAGCTTATCCCGCAGCTCTACCACCATCCGTTCGGCTGTTTTTTTACCAATGCCTTTAATGCCTTCAAGGGTCTTTGTATCTCCCAAAACGATGGCCCGGGCCAACTCGTCAGGTTTCATATACGACAGCATCACCCGGGCGGTTGAAGCACCAATACCCGACACGGCGATCAACTGCTGGAACATCTCCTTTTCTGCCAGGTCAAAAAAACCATACAGGATATGGGCATCTTCCCGGATCAGCAGGCTGGTATGCAATATTCCCTTTTCCAGTCCTTGTATTTTTGAGTAGGTATTCAGGCTGATCTGCACTTCATACCCTACCCCCTGCACCTCCACATGGACAACAGCGGGACTTTTATGCACAAAATCGCCTTTCAGGTAAGCTATCATGGCTGCGAAAATAAGGAATTGGGTATTGGTAATCAGTAACGGGGACAAGGTTTCCTCAATTCCATCCTACCACTTACCTTTGAGCACTTTACTGGTAAAATTCAATCCCGCAATGAGTAAAAAAATAACAGCCGCAATCACCGCAGTTGGCGGCTATGTTCCCGAAGACAAGCTGACGAACTTCGACCTGGAGAAAATGGTGGAGACCAATGACGAATGGATCCGCACCCGCACCGGCATTTCTGAAAGAAGGATACTGAAGGGAGAAGGAAAAGCCACGTCGGATATGGTGGTGCCAGCCGTGAGACAACTTTGTGAGAAAAGAGGTATCAGCCCCGAAGAGATCGATTGCCTGATCGTTGGTACGGTTACGCCGGATATGGTCTTCCCT
>CADEDV010000072.1 GCA_902826165.1 uncultured Bacteroidota bacterium | reverse complement strand
ATTGACAAGATCGTGGCCGATATGGCCAATGCCGATGTGTTATTCTTTGGAGAAGAACACAACGACAGTGCCGGGCATTACTTAGAAAATAAAATATTCCGGGCCCTGCATGCTGCTTATGGAAACCAGCTGGCCCTGAGTTTAGAGATGTTTGAGACCGACGGTCAGCTGGGGTTGAATGAATACCTGGAAGGAAAAATTGATGAAAGCCGTTTTGCCAAAGATGTGCGCCTCTGGAGTAATTATAAAGATTACCGCCCGATGATCGAATATGCAAAACAAAACAAAGTGGCTGTTATTGCCGCTAACCCGCCCCGCCGTTATGTAACAATGGTAAGTCGCAAAGGCATGCGGTCATTAGATAGTTTAAGTAAGGAGGCTAAAAAATTATTACCGCCGTTGCCTTATGATACTTTAAGCGGCCGCTACCGGGAAAAATTCCAGGAGATCATGCAGGGAAGTCCCGGCTCCGGCAGTTCCACTATTTATCATAGCCAGAGTTTGTGGGATGCCGGAATGAGTTACAGTATCCATGCTTACCTGAAAAAGAACAGGCATAAAAAGATATTCCATTGTGTCGGTAAATTTCACAGTGATGAAAAACTGGGTACCGCGGCACAGTTGCAGCAGCGGAATAAAAAACTACGGATCCTGAACATCAGTTGTTTTTCGGATAAGAATTTTGTAAATCCTGATTGGGCACCTTTTACTCCATTGGGAGATTATATAATACTGACGAACCCGGAGCTAAAGAAGACGTATTGAGGAGCTTGTAAATTCATTTAAATACAGGAGAAAATGAGTTACGCAAACAATCTATCAGTAAAGAAATTCATTGCTGTAATAATCATTACTTTCTTAGTAGTATTTTATTGCTTTAGCTGCAATAGCCAGCAGGGAAAAACAATGGACAATTTTGAATTTTCACTCAAAACCGCTCATCCGGATGCAAAGAACCTGATGACAGAAGATTTTTTCTGGAGTCCAATTGAAGAAACAGGGCCATTTGGAAGTGATGATAGCTGGGATGCTGCTTATGGCTTCCGGCGATGGAGAATGTCTAACAAATCAGCGAATCCGTTGGTTTACCTGAAAGAGCTGATTGCCAGTTGGCAATATCCTTTCTTCGACTGGTATGAAATGGATACCCAGAAAATCAAAGCGTATATTTTTTCCAAAGCAACCATTGATGAAGCTACAATTCAGCAACAAATGCAGCAGATGAAAGAAGCACTCAAAAATACAAGTGACACCGCCATACAAAAAATAGACGACGAGCAATTAAGGCAGGTTATCATTTCTACTTCCGGGACAATTGGTGGTATTTACCTGTTAGGCCAAGACAATGCAATTATAGGAACCGGCTTTGCCCAATTTGCGTTAGAGGGTAAAATCAGTAGCGAATTAAAGAATTTAACCATCACTGCTTTAAAAAGACAGTTATTGCCGGTACTGGTCAATCGTTATGATCCTGGATATATAGAAACAAGGAAGTACCAATTAACAAAAATGCTGGAAGTGATCAATAAGGTACCAGTCAATTAAATTTACCTGCTAATGAAAATTATCTCATTATCACTCTTACTCCGCCGCCACCATTATTCAAACCACTCTTGTTTAAGCTATAGGTAAAGCTCAGCAGGAAGAACCTTCGCAGGGTATTCACTTCTTTATCCTCAATAAAGAGCTGGTTGCTGGTACGGCTGATACTGATATTCCGGTTCAGCAGGTCGGTGGCAGCGAATTTTATTTCCCCCCGGTTGTATTTCAGGAACTGCTTGCTGATGCTCGCATTCCAGATCGGGATCTTTGCGTTGAAACCGGAAGACAACTGGTTATTGATGGTATAATTGAATTCCGTTGCAAAAAAGAAGCCTTTGGGCAACTGCCAGTCAGCTGATACATTGTATTCCTGCGACACATAATTATTGTTCTGCGTGGGCTGTGCCGAATATTTTGCATCATTATAATCAAAATTGGCAACCACTCCTAAATTCAGTTTATCGGTGGGGTTAATATCTAACCGCAATTCGGGTCCCCAGGAAAAGGTTTTGATCTCGTTGGTCACCGTATTGAAAAACTGTTTGCCTTTATTATAGCGCAGCCGGTTGCCCAACTCCAGCGAGGCTTTCATAAACTTCAGCGGGAAGCTGTAATTGATGTTCGCATTCAGGTTATACACTCCATCCACGTTCACGGGTTTGGAACGGCGGATACCGGTGGAAAGATCGAGGGTATCATAGCTGACGATCTTATTCTGCGTCAGCATGGCGGTAAAGAACATAAAGAAATTCTTGTTTTTATATGGACTCAGCAGGTTCAGGTTACCGCGGAAAGTATGACTGTATTCCTGTTTCAGGTCGGGGTTACCTTCCCGTATATACAATGGGTTGGTGTTATCCGGTACCGGTTGCAGTTGCGACATATTCGGCTGGTTGGTGGAAGCTGAATAGTTCAGCGAGAAGGTTTTGAACCGGGTGAAATTGTATTTGAAACTGGCATTGGGCAACAGGTTGGTAAAATCCTTGCTGATCAATGAATCTTTCAACCCGCTGATGATCTTTCCTTTCAGTTCGGCCTGCTGCCAGGTAAGGCCCAGCGAGTAATTATATTTCCTCGCCTGCTTGCGCATACGGATACCGGCCGTTGTATAACCATAAGTATTCTCAAAATCATTACTCAGGTTCTCGTTCAGCTCATCGTATTTACTGTTGCTGTTATTATAATCATAGGTTGTTTTCCGAGACGTACTGGTATTCTTATTATTACTAACGCTGAGTTCCAGCAAAGTTCTTTTCCAGAGCGGTTCGGTGTACACGGCTCTTGCCATATAACCCTTCAGGTCGCTTTTGGTTTCACTGCGCTGGTCTAATGTATCTCTCCTGTTAATGGTTCCCGCATTATAATAGTTGATAATGGAGTTTAAACTTCCTGTACCCTTGCTTTCGTTGAAACTGTTTTGCAAACTCAGTGACAGGGTTCTTCCCTTACGGGCAAATTTTTTGCGAAAGGTCAGGTCATTCCTGAAATTATAGCCTTCGCTTTCGGAGTTGCTGTTACTGAAACCTTCATTGATTGGATTACCATCCGCATCTGTGGTGATATAATTCCGCTCTGACCGGTTCCTTGTATTTTGAAAACCAAAAGTGGGATTAATACGCAGGGAATGAAGTGAATCAATCTGCCAGAGATTATTAAGGTTGAACCGGTGCGAATTGTTCAGGTTATCGGAATTGGAATTCTCATTGTAAAAGTTGGTAGCGCCACCGAAAGTATTCTGCCGGAAGATCCTGCTTTTGATATTCGGGTTAAACCGATTGTAGAAATAATTACTTTGGAAATCATGCTTGGTGCCGATGATATTATTATAATTCACGCCGCCGCCAAACACGGTTTTAATACCTGCATTACCCGCTCCACCTAATCCCAGTGCCGCCGCCTCATCGGCCGAGACATTGATATTAAGATTACCGCCGCCATTCTGCCGCATCTGGCTCAATGCCCCGCTGAAATTGAGCATATCCATGAAAGAGAATCCCTCGGCATTGGTGTTATTACCCAATCCTATCGCAGACAACTGCCTCGCTCCTTTGAAGGAGTTCACATTGAAGCGGCCTTCATAGCGTTCTTTATCGCCGGCGCCAGCCATCACTTTTCCAAACACTCCTTTCTTTTTATCCTTCTTCAGTTTCAGGTTGATCGTCTTTTCATAATTGCCATCCTCGAAACCCGTCAACTGTGCCTGGTCACTTTGTTTATCATAGACCTGTACTTTATCTACTGCATCAGCCGGTAAATTTCTTGTGGCGATCTTGGGATCATTGCCAAAGAATTCTTTACCATCCACCAGCACCCGGTTTACTTTTTCACCCTGCGCCTTGATCGTTCCGTCTTTTTCCACTTTCACACCCGGCAGTTTTTTTAATAACTGCTCCACGCTGGCATTGGGCTGTGTTTTAAAAGAACCGGCATTGTATTGTACGGTATCACCCACTAAGGTTACCGGCGGTGCCTCATTACTGATGATGACTTCACCCAGCACTTTGGCCACATCATTCATCGTGATGCGACCGAGGTCTTTATTCTTATTGTTATCATCAATAGTAAAAAGGGAATTACTGTTATGATAATTCACATGGGTGATCATTAGCCGGTAATCGCCGTTGGGAATTCCTTTCAATTCAAAATGGCCGGCATTATCCGTCAGGGTAAAACTGACCAGTGAAGAATCTTTGCGGTCCAGCACCGAAATAGTGGCAGAGCCAACTGGCTGTTTGGCAATGGTATCAAAAGCGATCCCTTTAACGCTTCCGTTCTTTTGGGCCGATACAGAAACCGTTGCCAATACCAGCACTAACAAAAAGTAAAGCTTCTTCATAACTGTTTTGATTTACAGCTACGAAAATATTCTTAGCCCACCGGTAAGGCGGTTAATTTGGATTGCTTTAATGTTAATGAAGGTTAATGTTTCGGTTAACCAGTTGACCGGTTAACTAGTTAATAGGTTTGTTGGCATTGAGCCTCCCGGTCACCCGGTTAACTTATCAACGAATCAACTTAATCCTTTGTAGGTCCCCTTTCATCATCTTCCCGTTCTTTATCATAGACCAGCACTTTCACTTTCCATTCCATGGGTTCGTAGACCATTTGCAGTTCCACTTTTAATTTTTTCAATTTATTGCCACCTGAATCAACAGCAAAAACAACCGTAGTGAATTTCTTTTCTTCCACCGGTTCTTCGTAGCTGCCTTTTAGCTGGAAGTAAACTCCTTCTTCCATGCGTACAGAAAGATTGTTGAGTTCTTTGTAAAGCGACCTGAATTTCTTTTTGGCCTCTTCAAACTCTTCCGTGGTCAGCAACCTTGCCTGCCAGCTCATGATATCATATTGATTGGCTGCACTGTATTTAGTGATCGATGCTTCTTCTGCACCCTTCATTTTAAAGTTGCATGCATAGACAGTTGATTGCGGATTCTGAACGATCACTTCTCCCACCAGGTTATGAAATTGCTGGGGATAATCCTGTATCACCTTTTTTAAATCAGGTGCAATACCATTGGTAACCGGAAGTTTTAGCTGGGATTGGGCCGCATTCCCAAAGAAAAGGGACATCGTAATAATCACAAGTACTTTTACTGATTTTTTCATCTGTATGGATTTAACGGGTTAGTAACAAAGCCCAATATTATAAAATCTTAGTTTTAATACGTACTTTATACATTCATTTTTTCGTTAACCCTTTCTAAAACCAATCAATATGAAAAACAGGAATATCGTTCATGCCCGTGAAGAAGCAAAGATCTACCGTCAGTACTACAAACCTTCCTTCAATTTTCTCCGTTTAATGAAGTCTGTATTGTGTGTATTTATCTCCGGCACATCTCCGGCGGCAGGTACTTATGCCAGAAGAAAATAACAAGTCTCTTACTAACCCCCATTATATTAAAAACCCTGACCGACTGGCCAGGGTTTTTAAGTTAGTTAATGCGGATATTCCGCATGTTCCGCTGCATACCCGGCGGCATAGGAGGCATTCCGGTCCGCTGAGCGGCATTGCCCCCCATCTTGTTCAGGTTGAACAGGAGGCTGACCATAAAATAGCGTTTCAGGACCATACTCCTGGTATCCTGTATATAGTTATCCCCGGTGGAACGGGTGATGCTCTGATTCTGGTTCAGGATATCATTCACAGAAATTTTGATCTCCCCATTCTTCTTTTTAAATACCTGCTTGCTCATGCTGGCATTCCACAAAGGAATGTTCTGATTAAACCCTGCTGCACGACCGGTATTGACCAGGTAATCAAAATCAGTAGAAATAATAAAGTTGCCTTTAAAGGTATAAGAGAAATCTCCCGAATAGGTTTGAGTAAAATAATCCTCATTCAGGGAGGTGTTCACTGAATACTTCACGTCTGTATAAGCGATATTCAGTTTTACCCCAAAATCAATTTTCTCTTTATTGATATTGATGCCTGCACCCTGGTTCACGGCAATGGTTTTACCGACATTCTTTTGTTTATACAATAAACTTACATCTCTCGTAAAAGTGATATTGTTGGTAAAATTGATACTGGACCCTTTCAGCTTCGGATTTTTGAACGGTAAGCCCAGAGTAACAAAAGAGAAAGCCCTGTAATAACCATTCACATTTTCCGGTGCGGTCAGCTGCACACCACGACCCAATGTATCAATACTGTTCACAATCTTATTACTGGTTGCACTGAAATTGATACTGGCTGCTATAAATTTGAACGTAAGAATATTGAATGAATTATAGTTGACATTAAAATTGTGATTGAATTCCTGTTTCAGTTCCGGGTTACCGGTTCTTACATTCAGTGGGTCAGATACGTCCAGTACATTTTGTAACTGGGAAACCGATGGCTGGTTGGTTCTTCCGTTATATGCTATACGGAAATTCTTTCCCCGGTTAGGAGTATAATTGAAATTAGCCGTTGGAAAGAAGTTGGTATAGCTCTGGTTAGTCACCGAATCTTTAGCTGTCAAAGCCTGGTAACTCTTACTTTCTAAAGTTGCCCTTTGCACACCCACACCAAACTGGTAATTGTATTTTTTTTCCTGCACCCGGAAGTTCACTCCTACACGGTGAGCTAAGAAAGTGTTTTTAAAATCATTGGTTTGCTGCAGGTTCAGGTTATCATATTTATCCGTGGAGGAGTTGTAATCATAGGTTTCCCTGTCTGATGTACTGAAATTATGTGTATACGCATAATTGAGTTCTAACAATTTATTCAGCCCAAAGGGTTCTGTATAAGAGGTGCTCAATACATTGTTATTCGTATTTATTTTCTGGTTGTTCTGCTGCCTTCGGTAGATACTACGGTCAATAGTACTATCAGCATCAAAGAACACATTGCTGGATAGTAAATAACCTTCACTCTCGCTGTTACTGATTGTATTATTCCATCCGAGGGTTAAGGTTCGGCCGATTTTGCCAAACTTATGGCGGAATAATAAATTATTCCCCCAGTTCAGCCCGTCTCTTTTATTACTGTTATTGGTCCGGCCTGTTACAGAAAGATAATCTTCGGAAGGAATGGATGAAACAGTGAACGAAGTATCCTGGCTGTAACTTTCTGAATGTTGCAGGGTAAGTGTTGGCGTATATAAGATCGAATTCATTGAATCGATCTGGTATTCAAAACGCAGGTTGAAACGATGGTTAGTATTTTTGTTATTAGAGGAGGATTCCTTATTCAAGGCTGCTGTTGAGTCATCGAAAGTGGTACGGCGAAATACACTTTGCTGCTGATCGGTAGTACTGTTGGATAAAAAATAGCTGCCTGTTACTTTGATCTTGCTGCCCCATTGGTCGGTATAGTTGAGACCTGTTGACAAGGAACGGATCAACCCCGTGCTGCCACTGCCACCAAAACCTCCAAAGCCGCCGCCACCACGTGAAGAGATCATTTGCATTCCACCACCACCACCACCAAAACCACTGAAGCCACCCATGGAACTGATGATATCAGAAAAAGAGAAGCCCTGCTTATTGATATTATTCGCATTGAATAAAACAGAGAAGCGTTGATTGCCTTTGAATTTGTTGAAACTAAGATTGGTTTCATAGCGGCCATTATCACCATAAGAAGCCAGGGCCCTGGCGAAATAGCCTTTGTTGCGATCTTTTTTGAGTTTAATATTTAATGTCTTGCTGCGGCTACCATCATCGATCTTGGTAAACTTGGCCTGGTCACTCATATCATCAAAGACCTGCACACTTTCGATCATATCGGCGGTTAAGTTCTTCGTGGCCAACTTAGGATCAGTACCAAAAAACTCTTTACCATCCACATACACTTTTTGTATCTGTTCACCCTGTGCTTTTACATTTCCTTCTTTATCCACTTCCACACCCGGCAGTTTTTTCAGCAGGTCTTCTGCCGTTGCATTGGGTTTTGTTTTAAAGGCGTCGGCATTGAACTGTACCGTGTCTCCCTTCACCGTAATTGGCACCGTGTTGGTAACCACCACTTCGCCGAGTGATTTAAAATCCTTGGCCACAGCTATATCACCGAAGTCGGCTGTCTTTTTATCGGCTGTCACGGTTGCCAGTCTCTTAAAAGGCTGGTAGGCCTGGTGGGAAAAGACCAATTGGTACTCCCCATCCGCCAGTCCTTTGATCTCAAAAGCACCCTGCTTATTACTCAGGGTAAATGTGACCAGCGAGGAATCTTTAGTATTAATAACGGAGATGGTAGCATCCACAATCGGCTGTTTAGCAGCGGTATCAGTCAGTTTTCCTTTAATGATACCATCGGTTTTTTGAGCTTGTGCAATGCTGAGCAAGGATAAGACCAGGGTTACCAGCGTCAATATTTTCTTCATAAACGGTTACAATGTGTACGAAGTTAGACGTAAGAGTGTTAATTAACCTTCGCCGGG
>CADEDV010000071.1:2882-8590 GCA_902826165.1 uncultured Bacteroidota bacterium | reverse complement strand
ACCTCCCGCTAATTCATTGCTCCGGCACGCATCCATGATAAATACCACTTCCACTCCTTTACGGCTGAATTCACCGATCCGGCTTTTCAAGGTATAGAGCTGCACATTACCCGTAACGATATAGTTATTCTTGTCACCGGCCGGATTGCAATCATAAGTCAGGAAAAAAAACTCGTCCTGGTTAATAGCATCTCCGTGACCGGCGAGGTAAAAAAAAAGCCGGTCCCCTTTCTGCAAACCTTTTGTCTTCAGCCAGGCCATTCCTTTTACCCAGAAATTGGCGGCCATGGCCTGTTCGTTCAACAAGCAGTAAATATTACCATCCGGCACTTTTCCCCCCGCCGGTGATTTCAGGTAATCCCTGAACATTTCGGCATCCTTATCGGCATAGGTCAATGGACGGATATACTTGTAGGTAGAAATCCCCATGATCATGGCAAAGGTCTGCGGGCCCCTGGCGGAGTCGGTTTTGGTGGCCGGTGGGGTCTGAGCATGAGCGTTAGTGGCCATCATGCAAAAAAACAAACAGCCTGCAAGCAGTATTGCAAGGTATTTTCGCATAAATTCGAACAACTAATTTACAGATTTACAGTGGATATACGACATGGAAGCAGCATAAAGGATCTGTAAGTCCGCTAACCTCTGATACCAGCACCAATAGTCCTGTTTTCACCAAACCAATGAACTAACTGAATGAAGCAGCTTCATAAACGTATCGGGCAGCATGTCCGGCGTTTTCCCCGTCATTTCACCAAGTATCTCTATGAACGGGATACCATCTTTGCCACCATTTGGGTGTTCATATTCATTGTCGTGCTGGGAAGCATCCCCCTCAATTTATCGGTGTTGAACCCCTTGAAACTAGCCTTGAAGGATTTTGATATCAGCGATATCAGTTATTCGGACTTAGATAAAAACGCCGAATATAACCTGGACAGCAACGTCGTAATTATCAATATTGGTCATGCCGACCGGGAAGGACTTTCCCTGCTGATCGATAAAACAGCGTCTTGTAATCCTAAAGTAATTGGACTGGATGTTGTTTTTGAAGGTCCTCATGAAGACCCCTACAAAGACTCACTTATCAGGGAAACTATTGCAGCACATAAGAACCTTGTTATCACAAACAGGATTGATTGGGATGATGCGAAAGACCCCCTGAAGGGACAATACTTTTCGGATGTTACCACTCATAAAGGTTATGCTAACCTGGTCGGCGATTCAAAAACTGAAAGGAACAGCATCCGGCTTTTTTCTGCCTTTGAAAAGATCAATGGCACTGTTCATAATAGTTTTCCTGCTGCCCTGGTAAAAGAATATGATGAAAAGGCATTCCACAAACTGGAGAGAAGGCACAAGCCCGTGGATGTGATCAATTATTCAAGACATACTAATCAATACAGAATTGTGGAAGGTGATTCGTTGCTGCTCGGCATTATTGAACCTGGTTACATAAAAGATAAGATCGCCTTACTGGGCTACATCAGCAATGACCCGAACGACATAGAAGACAAAGTATTTACACCGATGAATGAAAAATTTGTCGGCAAATCAATCCCGGATATGAATGGGATTGTGGTACATGCCAATATCATCTCAATGATCCTGGAAGATAATTATGTAAATAAATTACCTTCATGGGCCAACTGGCTGATCGCTATATTTCTTTGCTGGTTGCATATGTCTTTCTTTATCAGGTACTATCTTGAAAACCACATCTGGTTCCATTTAGTGGCTAAGCTGGCCCAGGTTTTTTCGATCATTCTTTTTTCTTACCTGGCCATCGCCTTATTCGACTGGTTCAATATTAAACTGGATATGAAGTACTCGCTGGTCGTTATTATCCTGGCTGTTGACGTTATTTATTTTTACGAAGCATTTGCTGTATGGATGCATAAAAAATATCATTACCACACTGTCTTTCACCAAAAACATCATTGATCATGAAAAAGTTCGTTTTATTATCCATTGGCTTACTGGGTATTTTCCTGCTCCGGGCGCAGGAAAACGGGTTCCTTATTTACAGTTATAAAGGGAATATAGCTGTCATTGAAAACAAAGTGGAAAGTAAGGCCAAAGTGGGTAAAATGCTGAACAGTGCAGCCAGCATCAAAGTGGCGGCTGGCGGTACCGTTACACTGATCTGTAACGAAGCGGCTATGTTCAGTATCAGTAAAGCCGGTACCTATACATTAAATTCTTTTGGTGATTCCTGCAAAATATCCACCAGTTCTGTTAGTGCTAATTATGTAAAATATGTATGGGCACAAATGACCAAATCGAGCAGCTCGCCGGGTAGTGACCGGAAAAAATTCATGAACACCGTGGGAGCTGTGAGCCGTTCGGTTAATAATATCTGGATCGATCCAAGACTGGATACCGTGAATTATTCCGGGGGCGAATTTCCCCTTTCCTGGAAATCCTATGCCGACGCCAAGGATTTCGAATTCTCTTTATTCAATGCAGGCAATACAACAACCCCGGCTTTCAAAACCGTGGTGGGTAAATTAAAAATTCCGATACAAAATTTTGTTGCCAAAATAAAACCCGGCAACTCTTACTTATGGACTGCAGCAGTGAAAGGTGAGAACAATGATGAATTAAAAGTGCTGAACTATGTCAGCAAAGAAAATTTCCAGTCAATACTGGCTGCACTAAAAGCTTCCGCCGGTGCTTTTGAAAATGCAGCGGAAGAATCCTACCGGTTGGGCTTCCTGCTGGAAGATGCACATTATATGGCAGAAGCTTACCAGTATTATTCAAAAGCAGCAACCCTGGCACCTGATGTTCCGCTCTACCGCTCTACCCTGATGTCGTTTAAAAAAGATTACGAAATAAAATAAGCTGCTCTTAAGAGTTTTTCTTGTTTGGATCCGCCACTCATGTGGCGGATTTTTTCATTCAATAAAAACAGGGAAGCGGTCTGCCAATCATTCCTTACATTTAAACGCACAAAAATTATATATGAAAAAACTATTTCTTATTGCTTTACTACTTCCGGCCCTGTTTGGCCGCTCCCAGATGAAAGCAGATGATGTAAAAACTTTTGTTCTTAAAAATGGTATGAAATTCCTCGTGGTGGAAGATAATTCCATTCCCAATGCGAATATGTACCTGTTCTACAAAGTAGGCAGCCGGAATGAATACCAGGGCATCACCGGCCTCTCCCATTTCTTTGAGCACATGATGTTCAACGGTGCTAAAAAGTATGGCCCCAAACTATTTGACCAGACCATGGAATTCAATGGCGGCGCCAATAATGCTTATACCACTGAAAACGTAACCGTTTACACCAACTGGTTCCCTTCTTCCGCTACGGAAGTAATTTTTGACCTGGAGGGTGACCGGATCGCCAGTCTCAGTATCGATCCTAAAATGGTGGAAAGCGAAAGAGGTGTTGTGCTCAGCGAAAGAAGTACAGGATTGGAAAATTCTCCCTTGAATTTATTAGGCCAGCAGGTGCAGGCTACCGCTTTCCAGGAACATCCTTATCACTGGCCGGTGATCGGATATGAAGATGATATGAAGAACTGGAAACAATCCGACCTGGAACGTTATTTCAAAACCTACTATGCACCGAATAATTGTGTGGTGGTAGTATCCGGGAATGTGAAAGCAGATGATGTGAAGAAACTGGCTGAAAAATATATTGAACCAATCGCTGCACAGGCACCACCTCCGCCTGTACATACCGTGGAGCCGCCACAAACCGGCGAAAGAAGAATACTGGTACAGAAAGATGTGGCCACGCCATACCTGATGATCGCTTATAAAGCACCGGAAGCCAAACATGCCGACTATTACCCGCTGGTGATCCTGAGTGATATACTCAGCAGTGGTAAATCGTCACGGCTCTACGCTTCACTGGTTGATAAAAAACAACTGGCAACTTCTGTATTCACCGGGTACGACCAGAGTTTTGATCCTACCCTTTTCCAATTTTATGCAGTCGCCAGTAAGGGGATCAGCGAAAACGACCTGGAGAAAGCAATCTACGAAGAGATTGAAAAAATTAAAAAAGACGGTATCAGTGAAAATGAGTTGCAGAAAATAAAAAACCAGAAGCTGATGGAATTCTACGGGCAGGTAGAGACCATTAATGGCAAATCCAACAATATCGGCACCTACGAGGTTTTCTTTGGTGACTATAAAAAAATGTTTGATGCACCCACAGAGTTCAATAAAGTAACGATGAATGATGTGAAGCGGGTAGCTAATAAATATTTTGGCAAATCAACCCGGACAGTGGGTGTGCTGAAATCAAACACCAACGAATAATATTACTATACTACTAAAGAAAATCATCATGCAATACATAAAACGTTTATTCATTTTCACATTGTTGCTTACAGTTGCCATGCAACTTGCTGCACAAGGCTATAAGCTGCCGAAATACGAAAAATTTAAATTAAAGAACGGGTTGACGGTTTACCTGATGGAACAAAAAGAAGTTCCTGTGATCAGCGTATCCGTGATACTGCCTGCAGGTGCCATTTATGATGGAGAAAAAGCAGGGCTGGCCTCCTTAACAGCAACTGCTTTGAAACATGGCACTAAAAATTTTCCCAAGGCAGCATTAGATGAGGAACTCGATTTTGCCGGTGCTTCCATTAGTACCTATGCTTCCAAAGAATCAGCCGGGCTTTCTTCCAAATTTGCTGCAAAAGATAAAGACAAGATACTGGGATTGATCAAAGAAGTATTACTGGAACCCGTCTTTGATGCTGCAGAATTTGAAAAAGAAAAGAAACGCCTGCTGGTTTCCTTAGAGCAACAAAAAGAAAGTCCCCGTTCGGTGATCGGTGCTTATTTTGATAAGTTTATGTATGGCGATCATGTGTATGGTAATATTATCCAGGGAAAAATTTCCACCGTTTCAATGCTTACTGTTGATGACCTGAAAAAGTTTTACCAGGAAAATTATTTACCCGGAGGTTCTGCCATCTCCATCGTAGGTGATTTTAATGCTGCTGAAATGAAGACCGCCATCACCGCACTATTCTCAGGCTGGAAAAAAGGAACCAAACCCCAGGTCAACCTCGCTTCCAAACCTGTTACCCCTCCTGCCGGCAACCGGGTGTTGCTGATCAATAAGGATGATGCGAGAGAAACAACATTCTATATCGGTGCACCGGGCATCCCCCGCAATAACCCCGACTATGTAGCGATCGATGTAGTGAATACTTTATTCGGGGGGCGTTTCACTTCCATGCTCAATGATGAGCTGCGGGTAAATACCGGTTTGACCTATGGCGCTAACAGCCGCTTTGCTCCATTAAAGAATGCAGGAACTTTTGCGATCTCCACTTTTACGGCAGGCAAAACAACAGAGCCTGCTATTGATAAGGCGCTTGAAGTATTAAACAAACTGCACAGCAATGGCATTGATGATAATGCATTGGCTTCTGCCAAAAACTATGTAAAAGGACAATTCCCTCCCCGTTTTGAAACGGCCGGGCAACTGTCGGGATTGCTGACACAAATGTTCTGGTACAATTTTGATGAATCGTTCATCAATAATTTTGAGAAGAACGTGGATGGTCTTACACTTGATAAAGCCAAAGCAATTATTGCGAAGTATTTTCCGAAAGACAAATTACAGTTTGTACTGGTGGGCAAATCGGCCGATATAAAGAAGATCGCAGAGAAGTATGGTCCTGTAACTGAAGTACAGATCAAAGAAGAAGTGAAGAAAGCTTTTTAAATAA
>CADEDV010000071.1:0-2782 GCA_902826165.1 uncultured Bacteroidota bacterium | reverse complement strand
CAGTGCTGAAACGGGCCAATTATAAATGGAGTCTTTCACAACTTACTTTTCCTCATCAATTGGTCAGGTTAATTTTAGCTGAAAGTATCTATCGTGCCTGTACCATCCTGAAGAATGAAAAGTATCATCACAAATAAGATCAGGCGGTCATCATTTTTACCACCATTTCTTTCATTAGTGATGCATCTTCGGTTCCGGCATCATTCACTCCTACACTCCTGAGATTATAGGTATGCAGCAGCAGCAATATCTTCTCCACCCCTTCAAATTTGTATAAGTTGGCGGCCTGCATATAATCTTTAATAAAATAAGGATTGATGCCCAGCGCAGCCGCTACCGATTTCTCATCATGGCTGCCTGCCCCAAAGACCATAAACACTTTGCTGAAAAAACTATATAAAGACGGAAGCACCAACTGGATCGGTGCTGATTTGGGGTTCGCTTCAAAATACTGGATGATACGGATGGCTTTGGGCAGATCTTTCTTCGCTAAGGCAGCCTGCAGTTCAAACACATTAAAGTCCTTACTGACACCAATAAATTCTTCTATGTCCTCTTCCGTTATACCTTTTCGTTTGCCCAGGTTTACAGACAGCTTATCAATTTCATTTTCGATACGAGACAGGTCATTTCCTATATGATCCACTAATAAGGCCAGCCCTTTTGCAGAAATGCTGAGCCCTTTTGATTGCACCAGCTCCTGTGTCCATTCCGGCAGTTTACTGTCATACATTTTCTTGGTGGTCACCAGCACCGCTTTTGCCTTTAAGGTTTTGGCAAAACTGGTGCGTCCATCCACTTTCTTATCCTTATAAGAAACCACAAATACCGTGGAATGAAGGGGGTTGTCAACATAAGCTTCCAGCTTCTCCACGTCCCGCATCTGTTGCGCTTCCTTCAGGATCACCACCTGCCGTTCGGCAAACATGGGGTAACGGCGGCAGGCATTGATCACATCCGCCCAGTTGGCATCCCGGCCATAAAAAACAGTGAGGTTAAAGGAGGCTTCGCTTTCCGGCAGGATATGGTGCTCTGCATATTCCACTGCCTTATCAATATAATACTCTTCCTCGCCTTCCAGCCAGTAAACCGGCTTGAAGGAATTTTTCTTCCATTCGCTGATGATCTTTTCTACGGCCATAAAACGCTAAGATACAGGCTTTGGCAGTTGCTTTAGTCCACAAATAATTAACTTTTATACATGCAACCTGAACTTTCTGGCACGGTTTTCGGAATTTCGGGTACCAGCGGTTAATTTAGAGAGCCGGTTCAAAACCGGGGTACCAAAAAAGTCCAATTCTTTAACCGAAAAAAATCGTAAAACTTAAAATCTTTAGTATGACAAACACAAATTATCCATCGGCCACTCCGCAGGAACAAGCTCCGAAAAATAATAAAGGCGGCAAGAACCTGCTTATTATTTTACTGGCAGCAGTTCTTTTAGGTACATGGGGTTACTTATTGTATGATAAAAATAAGACCAATGAAAAGATCCAGGAAGGCGAACAACAATCGATGAGCTATATGTCTCAGCGGGATTCGTTGAAATCAATGTATGACGATGCTGAAATGCGCCTGGATTCAATTACCGGTGCCAACAATAACCTGCAGGGTGAAAAATCAGCCTTACAGCAGGAAATTGATGCCAAGAAAAAAGAGATCCGCAGCATCTTGAATAAAAAGAATGCTTCTGACGCAGAACTGAAAAGAGCAAGAACCCTGATCGCCGAACTGAATGACAAGATCACCGGGCTTGAAGCAGAAGTAACAAGGCTGACTGGTGAGAACCAGGAACTGACCGCTTTCAACACAACATTGAAGCAGGAAAAATCAGACCTGGAGCAAAACCTGCAAAGCACTACCACGCAGAAAGAAGAGCTGGAAAAAACAGTGGATGTGGCTTCTACATTCAGTGCTTCCAATATCCAGATCGCTGCCGTGAATGAAAAGAAAGGTGGCAAAGAAAAAGCAACCACAACGGCAAAAAGAGTAGATAAACTCGTGGTATCATTTGATGTGGAAAACCGCATTGCAAAATCTGGTCCTGCTGATATGTACCTGATCGTAACTGGCCCTGATGGTAAACCCATCTCTGAAGAGGGTATGTCTTTAACAACCCGCACAGATGGCGATAAAGTCTATACAGCTAAAATTCCGATCGAATATGAACAAGGCAGCCGTAAACCGGTGCAGTTCCCGATTCGTCAGAATGATTTCCAGACCGGTAACTATAAAATTGAAATTTATCATAATGGCTTCAAGATCGGCGAAGGCGTAAGAAGTCTCAAAAAAGGTGGTTTATTCGGTTAAAAGCAGTGGTATAAACTCCTGCAACAAAGCCGTCCTGTTCCCAAACAGGGCGGTTTTCTTTTTATACCATACTATATTATCCTGTTTTATAACTATCCAGTTTGCTGGTCCGGATTGAATAGTTATTCCCGTATCGGGCTATTCAACACCGGCTTAAACGGCAAATTGTATCGGTGATTTATGTCACGGTTAATGAATAATGGCGGAGATAGCTTTGCCAAAATTTATTACATGCCGAATTATATCTGGAATTTCTTTGTAAGGGCCTTATGGTATTGTTTGATCTTATTACTGCCTGTTTCAGGACTAATGGCGCAGTATCCGCTGAAAAAAATAACGCTGCAGGAAGCTGTTGACTCTGCACTCGCTAACAATAAGGATGTACAGTTGGCCGGTTTGGATGAAAAAATAGCTGCGGCCAGGTGGAAAGAAACCATAGCTATCTTTCTCCCCCAGGTTGATCTCTCCTATT
>CADEDV010000070.1:1405-8697 GCA_902826165.1 uncultured Bacteroidota bacterium | reverse complement strand
TTTCTTATTTCATCAACACCAATAAATTGGTTAAGGGCAGCAATATCAGTGGTGTAAGAAACAGGCCTTAGTTTTAAAATAAAATCAAGCCCGGGAATATTCTCGTTGATATTTTTTTTAAACCGGCCATCTGAAAAAGTAGTCCAGCCCACCTGCCCACCGATAGAACCAACCGATGTATTCCCGATACGCACCCGGTCACTTGCCGTTACAATTGCATTGTAACCGATAGCCGTGGCGTTTTCATATGTATTGGCATTGGATTCGCTGTTGTAGCCTAAAAAAGTACACCCCGACCAGTTACTGAATGCACTTCCAGCACTGTACCCTAGCGCAGTGAGATTATCTGCTCCTGAGTCAAATAAGGTATACATACCGATCCCGGTATTAAAACTTCCAGTGTTGATAAACTGCAAAGCATAAGAGCCAATGCCTACATTGTAATTGCCGGAAAGATTATTTCGCAAGGTCTGGTACCCGACGGCTGTGTTATGATTACCGGTATTAAAATCAGCCAAAGCAGCACCACCCATATAAGCTTCATAGCCGATTGCCGTATTAAAATTTGTAAAAGGAGTGCTGCTGTTATTGAATAAGCCCAGTGCATTGTACCCGATGGCTGTACCATTACTGCCAGCCACACTCTCACGCAATGCATAAACTCCGAATGCCGTATTTCTGCTTCCGGTTGAGCTGAACCGCATGGTGTTGGCACCGCTGGCTGTATTGTCTTCTCCTTCTGTATTACTGTTCAGTGTCTGCCAGCCAGTAGCTGTATTCTGGCTACCTGTAGTGTTGTTATTTAATGATATATATCCAAATGCAGCATTTCTGTTGCCACTGCTATTATCATACAGAGAATTATAGCCCATAGCAGTGTTATTGTCACCTGAACTGTTGTTTCGTAAAGATTGATATCCTACAGCGCAATTTCCGGATCCAGTATTTGCCGAAGCGCTAACTGAACCTCTTAATGCTTCATACCCAAAAGCAACACTTGTGTTAGTAAAAGATGTGGCTTGGTTATTTGTTAGCGACATTGCTCCATAACCAAAGGCTGTTCCATTATTACCTCCAACGTTTGATGATAATGCGGATGGACCGTATGCTGTATTTCTGTCGCCGCTAACATTATTAAATAGTGATTGAAAACCTGTTGCAGTATTATTAAGCCCTGTCGTATTATCAAAAAGCGACTGATACCCTAATGCGGTATTATTATCACCACCAGAATTTGTTAGAAGAGCATTTCTGCCATAGGCCGTATTATTAAAACCAGTGCTGTTGTTTAACATGGATTGATACCCCATCGCAGTATTACCAGTACCAGTATTATTTGCGGGGATAATCGAACCTCTTAAAGCCTGGTAACCCACCCCAATATTTGTATTGGCAAATGAGCCGGCCGTACTGTTGGTATATTGCATGGCCTGGTAGCCTATTGCTGTAGCATTGTTTCCCGCTTTGTTTGATTGCAATGCCTCACGGCCAATAGCTGTATTATTCGCACCTGTATTATTTGAGTCAGCTGCTAAACTTCCAAAAAAAGAATTACCTGTGGCACCACCGCCTGCATTGTTAAACCTGCCAGTATTATAACCGATAAAACTATTTGCAGCATTATCCGCATTAATCCAAAGCAAGTCTGCACCGCTGCTGTTACGCAGTTTTACCAATGGATGAATATTTGATTGAATACTACCGGCTTCAATAAAAAGCTGAGTAGTATCTTCTGAACCCCGGATATGGAGTTTTGCTGCGGGGGAGGTGGTACCGATACCCACATTTTGGGCAATAGCTGTACAGCAAAAAAGACAGCAAATTGAAGTAAAAATTGTATTCCTTTTCATTTGCTAATATTTCGTTTATAAGTGTATTACCTGTGGTTTATAGTAGGGCGTACATACTTGTACTTCCAAAATCCCTATGAAACTAACAGGCCAGGGCTGAAGAAAAAAGAGTTTTCTACTAATGGAGTTAATAATTCAACGAACGGGAATTTATTTAGAAATTATTTTCCCACTGGCAATCAGTGCTATAAAAGCATCTCTTTCCGTGCGGCTAACGGGGAGCTCATACTTGTCTATCTTAACCATAAATCCATCAATACTTGTAATAGCATTAATACTCACAATATAGGAACGGTGGATACGATAGAATTTCCCGGCTGGTAATTTTTCTTCCAGGCCGGAAATAGTATGATAAGTGATAACAGATTTATCTTTCGTTACGATCTTTACATATTCTTTCAGGGCCTCGATAAAAAATATTTCAGTGAAAAATATTTTAACCAGCCCTCCATCGGCTTTTACAAAGAAAAAATCACTGCTTTCAACAGCTCCCGCTGCTATTTCTGTCGCTTCCTGATCTGCTGACCGGATGTATTTCCAGGCCTTGTTTACAGAAAGCAAAAACCGTTCTATGGCTATAGGCTTCAATAAATAATCAATCGCATTGGCCTCAAAACCATCCAGGGCATGCTCCCGGTAGGCCGTTGTAAAAATCACAGCAGGTGGGTTGGTCATCGCTTTTAAAAACTGGAAACCCGTTAGACCCGGCATATTGATATCGAGAAAGACCAGTTCAACAGGCGAAGCTGTCATGCCGGCTAATGCTTCTTTTGCATTTTTATAAGTCCCTTTTAGCAGCAACCGTTCATCCTGCCCGATAAAATCCTCGAGTATTTGCCGGGCAATTGGCTCATCATCAATTACAGCACAGGTGATTTGTTTCATGATAAACTCAGTTTTAAAGTTACTGAAAAGCAGTGGTCCTCCTGCAGCATCTGCAGCTCATACTTATCCTGGTATTGCAGTTCAAGTATATTTTTTACACTACTGATACCAATGCCTCCCGTTGGCAAAGAAGTATAGTTACTGTTACTTACCCTGAATACTAATTCAGTACCGGCAATCAATGTATTCACTTTCATCCAGTCATTTTTTGATTTTTCTTTCATTCCGTGTTTAAATGCATTTTCCACAAATTGTATCAACAGGAGCGGAATGATCTGCTGGTCCCCGACTTCTCCTTTCACATCAAACTCAATAATTGTATCGCTTTCATATCTCAGCTTCTCCAACTCAATATAGCTGCGGAGAAAATTGATCTCCTGGCCCAGTGATACTTTATGCTGATTGCAGTCCGTTATTACGTACTGCATAATATCATACAGCTGATTCAATGCTGCAGGAAGCTTTGGATGGTTGTTACGGGATAATCCGTATAGATTATTAAGTGTATTAAAATAAAAATGTGGGTTGAGCTGTTGCTTCAGCAAATTTAGCTGCATGTCTTTATTAATAACAGCCAGTTGAAGCCGCTGGCTGGCTGCCTTCCTGTACTCTGCATAAAATCTCAGCACATAGAAGGCCGATAATTTCACTACGTATTTCCCAATATCGAACCACGAGTTATACACTACATATTGAAAAGACCGGGGCTGCGGCGGTTTTCCCAACAACCATTCCTGCCCTGAATTGAGTACTGCATACAACATACCGGCATAAATAAAATAATAAAGAAAGAAGCTGAGAATATTTGCCGTGATCGTCTTCCATAATGCCTGCTTATAAAAAAAGGCCAGCCCATACCAAAACAAAGCCGTCAGTAGCAAGTTGACCAGGTATTGCCACAAATAGAAAGGAACAGGAAGTACACAAGATTGGCATTGTGAATAAGTAATAAAATAAGTAGCGCCAAGAAATATTGCTTCCGCCAGTGCATAAACAGCAAATGCCTTTATCCAGAACTTCTTCACCGACCAGGTGTCCGCAGGATTCTTTATCGTGTATATTTCAGCTCGCATCGAATTGCAGGTTCAGTGTAAAAATAGCAGCAGCAGTATGGGTGGTTGTGTACTTATTTGGATATAATTTTTCCAGCAGGGCCGGCAAACCCGGTGCCTGTTCCGTACCGGTTATCGAGAATTGCATCATGTTTCCTTCAAATGCTATCCTGATACTATACACTTGTTCCTCTTTCTTTTTGCCTGCTGAGATAATGTTATCCAGTAACCCTGCCAGTAAAAGTGGTGCGATCTTAAGCTGCTCACCACCCGGTTCGCATTCCAGGTGAATCAATACCTCACCATCCGACTGCCTGCTTAGCAAGCCGGCATAGATATGAAGAAACGCTGTTTCCTTTTTCATTTCTATCAATGGCTCCCTGGCTTCATAAATGACATATTCCATCACTTTGGCCAGTTGCAGGATTGGCTCAGTGGCATACTCTGGTCTAACAGCAGCTACTTGTTGCAAGTGACTGATCGTTTTAAAATAAAAAGAAGGGTTAAGATGCCATTTAAGCATTTTTAACTGCAATTCTTTATTCGCAAGTGCCAGTTCAATTCTCTTTTTTTCCTCTTCCCGGTAGTTGTAGAAATAGGCAGCCAGGTAAAACCAGGAGAGGCGGAAGGCATGTTTCAGCAGTTGATAATTAAGATAAGAATGCTGGCTTCCATTATCCAGCATTGCTTCGAGCCGGTCTTCCGGGGCCCTGGTGATCTCCTCCAGATTAGTGTATAAATACCCGATCAATTCCTGCACAGGACCAAACCAAACATAACTATAGAGTATGTAAAACCCGGCATTGACAAGCACCTGGATGACGATCTTTTCTTTTTGCACCAGCAAAGCCACCCACCAGACCGGCCATATCAGCAGGCACTGAAAGATCCACATCAGCCCGTGAAACTCAATATGGCTGATAGGCCTTGTTCCAAAATTATTCAGTATGAAAAAAAACAGTAGCTGTATAATGGCTTCCACAAGGGCATACAAGGCAAATACGTTGAGCCAGTATCGTGTTGCAGTAGTATGATGGAACAGCCGGGGCATCTCCTCTTAAAGATAACCAGATACCCAACTACCTTACGTAAATCATAAAATAATTCAACAAAACGAAAGTAATTTTCAACCAAACTGTTACTTTACCCATTGAACTGAAACTATATGCAAAAGATCTATTTCATCAGCGGGCTGGGGGCAGATAAAAGAATATTCTCTTTCCTGGATCACAGTGGCTATGATCCTGTTTTTGTTGATTGGATTACTCCGCATGAAAAAGAAACATTACCCTCTTATGCCCTTCGTTTAAGGGAGCAAATAAAAGATGCTCATCCCATCATTGTGGGTATTTCATTTGGGGGAATGCTACTAACTGAAATGGCAAAGGCAGACCCCGGAATCAAAGGGATCATTTTAGCCAGCAACAAGACCTCTTCAGAATTTCCTTCCTACCTGCGGATTGGCAAATATCTCCCGGTATACAAATGGACACCGGTTAGTTTCTCTAAAAAGACCATGCTGGCCAATACCTGGATACTTGGTGGCATTCAACCGGAACATAAAAACCTATTGCAGCAGATCATCCGTGAATCAGATATGAATTTTTCCCGCTGGGCTATCGGTGCCATTCTGCGTTGGGAAAATTCAGTGATCCCCAAAAACATCATCCATATTCATGGCACAGCAGATAAACTATTGCCTTACCGGTTAGTGAAAGCTGATTATACAATAAAGAATGGAACTCATGTGCTGACCATGGACCAGCATGAAGAAGTGTCTGCTCTGTTAAGAAAACTAATTCACTGATTTCACCGCCTTCCACATCTCGTCTGCCACTAATTGGTTTCCTTTTTCATTAAGATGCACCCTGTCATAGGTAAGAATATTTTTTTCCTCGTTTGCGGAGTTATTGACCTTATTGTAGTCAAGAAATTTTTGTCTTAAGTCAACCAATGGCAGGTTATTTCTCCTGGCCATGTCCCGGATCATATTGCTGTAACGGTTCAGGTCGCCATCCAGTTGGTTACTCATGTCTGTCTTCTCTCCCACTACGGCCGGTGTGCACAGTATTGCTTTGATATTTTTTTCCTTGATTTTTTTCAGTATGGCGAGATAGAATTTTTCAAACTTATCAGGGTCTGTACCGGTGCCTAATAATGTTTTATGCCATACATCATTTACCCCCACATAAATAACCACCACATCCGGGTTCTTACTCAATACATCATCTTCCAGTCGTAAATAAAGATCATATACTTTATTACCGCTGATCCCTGCCCCTATCAGTTCGTACTGGTCGTTTTTCTTTTCGACTTTCAGCATACTATCCATTTTCAGAATGTAACCAGTATACCTGTCTTTTCTAACTCCAAGTTCAGTAATAGAGTCGCCAAAAAAGATCACCCTTGTTTTCTTTTGCGGCATAAAAGCAACTAAAGCTGCCAGTGAAATAAAAAAGGCTAGTTTTTTCATACCATTTAATTGATCACACAAGTTAAAATAAAAAACACCTGCTTCAGACAGATGTTTGAAAATGTATAATCGTTGCTTGTATCAGTTACTCCACATCCACCTGCTTCTTTATTACTGCACCATCTGCAGCTTCAGGCAGGTATTTTCTTTCCCTGAGCAGGTAGCCATTCCCTTTTTCACAAAAATGTACTTTCAGGTTTTCTAAACTGATGGGGTTGCCATCCGGTATATCTGCAATATTCGAGTGTAAAATATCATGCCCGTCGAGTATCATCACCAACCCGCTGCCAATAGCTTCCATCCTGTTTCCTTCAGTGATCAGCATACCGGTATCTTCTCCCAGTCCAATACCAATACAGGAAGGATTCGTGGCCACCGCCTGCGCCAGCCTTCCAAAACGTCCCCGCTTTTCAAAATGCGAATCAATAATAACTGTATTTAAGAATCCCAGCCCGGTGGTGATTTTTACTTCTCCTTTCAAATGGGCCCTTGTTGCATTCCCTTCATAGATCATGGTATTGCTCATCGCCATGGCCCCGGCGCTGGTTCCGGCGATGACAAAATTTTCTTCCTGGTATCTTCTTTTGAGAATGGTTAAAAATTCGGTACCCCCGTCCGTAGCACTCAGCCGTAATTGGTTGCCGCCGCTGAACATCACCGCATCGCAATGACGGATACGTTCAATGTATTCATCATTCATCGCATCCTGCCGGGTGCGGATATGCAACAGGCCGATATTGGTGCAACCGATCTTTCCAAAAGCATTGAGGTAATTTTCTCCCACTTCATAAGGAATCATGGAAGCCGTGGTGATGACTTCTATTCTTGCAGACGGGCCGCCCGCCTCCTGCACCACCCGGCGCAGGATACCCAGCTCAAAAAAATTGAGATTATTGCGTTGAAATTCTCCGGTCTCCAGGTTCGTGCCTTTATCTTCTGCTCCTCCGATGGCTATTAGTTTTCCCTTAGGATGGCTCATTCATTCGGGTTTGATTAACAACAAAATAAAAGAAAAATAATATAACGCTGACA
>CADEDV010000070.1:0-1305 GCA_902826165.1 uncultured Bacteroidota bacterium | reverse complement strand
GTTGCGGCGCTCCGTTCAGGGTTCTGTCCGCTGCTCAGCCTTTTCGAAGAATTTCTTTTTCAGGTAATACACTCCAACCCCGGCAACAGCAAATAGGCCTCCCAGCAGGGCATAGCTATTATTATACAACAGGAATAACCAAATAGCCAATGAAACAATGACCGGCAACGGGTATAACCACATTTTAAAAGGCAGTTCTTTGCTGCCAAATTTCTTCCGCAGCAGCACAATACCCACCGACTGCGCCATGAACTGTACTACGATCCGCATGGCGAGTATCGCCGTGATCACATCCGACAGTTTCATAAGTAAGCTGAAAATAAAGCCCAACCCGCAAAGCACCAGCAGTGAGATATAAGGAAAGTTTTTGGTGGGATGCAGTTTGCCAAATACCGGGAAGAAATTACCATCCACCGCTGCTGCATAAGGAACCCTCGAATAACCCAACACTACCGCAAACAAGGAAGACATGGCCACACAAAGAATCAGCACCGTAACCGCAACGGCCGCCTTATGTCCGTACAGTTTTTCCATAAAACTGCTGACTAAGTATTTATCCATCTTCACGGCATCCTGCCACTGTATCACACTCATCACACTGATATTCATCAGCAGGTATAAAACAGCGATCCCGATAATAGAAATGAAAATACTACGGGGAATGTTCACTTCGGGTCGTTTGATCTCGCCGCCCAGGTGACAAACATTATAATACCCCAGGTAACTGTACACGGTTTTCAGCGATCCCTGTGCCACCATGGCCCAAAAGGAGAACTGGAAAAAGGATTCATTGCCGGTTGGCCATAGTTTGATGCTGTGCTGCTGGTTCGACAAGCCACTGATGATGATCCATAAAATGGTAACGATGACGATGATGCCAAAGAATACTGATATCTTACCAATGGTTTCGATCTTCCGGTATAATAATAACAGCACAAAAATGACAAGCCCCCCTGAGATCATTTTTTGTTCCCAACCCGTCAGATCAACAATATAGGTCAGGTATTGCGCAAAGCCGATAGCAGCAGAGGCCACCACCAACGGAGCCTGTATGGAAGTTTGCCAGACAAATAAAAAACTCATCAGCCTGCCGCCTTTCTCACCAAAAGCGATGCGATGAAAATTATACGTACCACCGGCCAATGGATACTTTGCCCCGAGTTCACTCCAGATCATCCCATCCATCAAAGCGGTGAATGCTCCAAAGATCCAGGCCCAGATAAATAAACCGTTGTTGAAATACCCGATCACCAGCGGCATCACCACGAAGGGCCCGATACCAACCATATCAATCATATTGATAGA
>CADEDV010000069.1 GCA_902826165.1 uncultured Bacteroidota bacterium | reverse complement strand
TGATTTCAGTTGTGTAAGAACTAAGATACAATACAATTTGAAAGCAAATCACAACTTCTGGCATAGTGATGCCATGTGATTTCAGTTGTGTAAGAACTAAGATACAATACAATTTGAAAGCAAATCACAACAGGTTTTATATTAGGCATCTTTACCTCCTTGTTGTGTAAGAACTAAGATACAATACAATTTGAAAGCAAATCACAACTGTTTTCAAACCGGTATTCGCCATAACGTGGTTGTGTAAGAACTAAGATACAATACAATTTGAAAGCAAATCACAACGCTACGTTACTAACGTGGATTACTGCTCCAGTTGTGTAAGAACTAAGATACAATACAATTTGAAAGCAAATCACAACATACTTGTTTTGTTTATTTTGTTTTGTTTGTTGTGTAAGAACTAAGATACAATACAATTTGAAAGCAAATCACAACAAAAGCGTTTCACGATACGATTTGTCTTGTGTTGTGTAAGAACTAAGATACAATACAATTTGAAAGCAAATCACAACAGGTTGTCTGTGAAGGGTTATGTGTTATCAGTTGTGTAAGAACTAAGATACAATACAATTTGAAAGCAAATCACAACAAAGCCATTAGAAGGCTTGTAATTCTCGACGTTGTGTAAGAACTAAGATACAATACAATTTGAAAGCAAATCACAACTCGCTTCGTTATAGCGAAGTCAAATCTAATCTTGTTAAGACTTAAGATACAATTTAAAAGCAAATCAGAACGAAGTATTACAACGGATACCGAACTAATCTTTACTTTCCTTTTATACTTACATTTACCTTGCAGAGCGGCATTGCCAATCTGCCCTGCATACAGCCAGTCTTCGGATTGGCTTTATGCTTTTAAAATACTTCCCGCCAAAAAATTATAAATTTGTCCTGTCAAAGGCGAAAGCTGCTGACCCCAATCAAAACCTGCTTCCGGGCAGGTTTTGTACTATATAGTAATAGCCTCCCACAAAAAAGCCCCCGCTTGTGCAGGGGCTACCATTAACCTGTATAAAAATTATTTTCTATCCACCATCTTTTCCAATAATGCAATCTTCTCTCTTTCGCTTTTTAATAAAGCTTCATATAATTCAACTACTTTATCAAAGGGATTAAAGGTGCATTGATATTGAATTGTTGGCCCTGAATTAATCACTGAACCGTCAAAATTGTTTTGAATATTTGAAAGTGCAATTTCCTCGCTAAAATTTTTAATCGCATCAGCTGGTACCTTCAACGCCTTCGCCACTTTCTCCAGCATATCTTTATCCAAAGCCTCTTTCTGTTCCAGTGCACTAATGGCCTGCTGGCTCAGCCCCAGTTCCATCGCCAGTGCATCCTGTTTAATACCCAGTATCTCCCGTATCCGTTTCACATTCCTTCCTTCATGTATCGTTTTTTCTGTCATAGTCTTAAAATTTTAATACTGTTTCTTAGAATACCCCTCAGCCCGTCAGAGTCTTCTCAAGTCCCCTCCTTTAGGAGGGGATTTAGGGGAGGCGGAGAGGGATTTAGTGTTAATGTACTAAGGCAAATATAAATAATTCACCTCCGCAAACCACCGTACTACTACGGTAAAATACAAAACCCGCTGGTAGGTTACCGGCAAAACCTGCCCTTACTTAGCAGGGCGGCCGCAAGGCCAACAACTTACCTCCCGAAGGGATGGCCTCAAACCTCAAACGACAAACTTCAAACTATAAACTAACTCCCAGCGCCTTGTTTCGTCCCACCCGCAACAGCCAGCTACTTTCGGAAAAACAAGACGAAACACAGTGCCACCAGAGTCCCCGCATACCACGCCTTAGGTGCTTCAGCCTCTTATCTCTCGCCACGAATGACTAAATAATTTTCCGCTGCCCGTCCCGCAAAAAGTGGGCAGGCCGGACAAAAGGGCGGAGCCATTCTTTTGTCCTTGATCTTTTTGCTTCTTTTTCTATCAAGAGAAAAAGAAGGGAAACTCAGCAGCCAGCGTTAAGCCTAGCCGAAATACCTAAGGCTTGTTTCAAGACAAAGAAAGTGACAAATGCCAGTTTCAAAACACTAACTAATTGATAAAAAACCAAATAAATCAAAATCAAACGCCGCTGTCTCCCCTTCAACGAACACCATCACTCATTCAAACGATACTGTCACCCGCACAATAGACAACTACACTGCCTCAATGACATCCGAACACGAATCAATGACAGGTGGAAATCGTTCAACAAACATCGTCAGTCGCACAAAAGACAAATGCGCTGCTTCAATGACAGCTGAATCTGCTTCAATAGCAGCGGAACGTCGTTCAAACCGCATCTCCACTTCTTCAAAAGACATCTCCGCTTGTTCAAACGATATCTCTTTCGTTTCAAAAAGCATCTCCGGCACTGCAAACCACGCAGTCAGTTATGCAAATCACACGATCAGTTCCTCAATCAGTATCTGCAGCAGTACAAAGCACATCGCTGATCATTCAAAAAACAAAAACACTCTTACAAGTCATAGCACCAGCAAATAAAATGTTACCTATAATTTTTCATAGAGCAGCCCGGCTGTCCGTAGTGTTCAAAAATAGAAAAATAATGAAGGCTGGTGGTTAATCTGCGACTAACCACCAGCCTCAACGAGGCTGAGCTTGTCAACGTATCATCAAACGCCCCTTCGCCCTGGTGCCTGTCCCCACGAATTACCCTCCCACAAAAAAGCCCCTGCTTTCGCAGAGGCCTTCTCACATAACAGCCGCATTTTTTTAATTGGGACTGTACGCAAAGCGTCCGTCATCTTCTTGTTCACTACTCCGCTTTTTGCCCGGTCTTAACAATTACTATTTAGCTTTTGAATAAAATCTCTACTTTAGTTCTTGGTTCGGTTACCCCCGCCGGGGACGACCACGAGATGAAGCCCCCAACTGCACATATGTTACAACATAAACTTGATTTTTTTTATCCAATAATTAAACTTTAATTTTTATGTTTAAATCTGCAGCCGACCTGGTAAAAGAAGCGAAACAACAAATTGAAAACCTGACGCCGCAACAGGTTTCAGAAGAATTAGTAAAGGGAGATGTAACGCTGATCGATATTCGTGAAAGTGAGGAGTTGAAACTAAATGGAAAAATCCCGGATTCAATACATGCGTCAAGAGGTATGCTTGAATTTTATGCTGATCCAACACTCCCTTATTATAAACCTGAATTTGATAAGAGTAAAAGAATCATACTTCAATGTGCATCAGGTGGCCGCTCTGCTTTAGCTGCTGTAACGTTAAAGCAAATGGGCTTTGTAAATGTAGCTCATCTTGACGGTGGAATCAAAGCCTGGAAAGAAGCAGGATTAGCAACAGAATAGATTATTAAATAAAAATAAAACAACTTCACCCGGCGTTGTGAAACTTCCCCTTTCGCAGTTGTATTATATCGCTTTCGGCAATTAGTCTTGCTTTCGAATATATTTTCCTCTTCCTATCTTTACCCGGCAACAGGCCAGGTTAATGCAAAACAAAATACCAATTCGTTGCCAAGACATAATGAGTGATACTATCACTGAAACTCTCTAAAAGACAAATTATATATGAAAACATTCCTTCTGATCGCCATTACTTGCATACTTGTTTCTTGTACGGAACATAAAAACACCCCTGTAGTTGACAAAGAAGTTCCTTCCGGTCAAACCACTGATTTGAAAGTTGGCGGGCTATATACTTTCAAAAACAAGGATAATACTTTTTACGTCACAAAAATTCTGGCTCTTGATGGCTTTGCCGTGCATCTTTGCACATATAGTGATACTTTTAAAACAAAACCCACGGATATCAATTCTGAGAATCTTAAAATTCTAATTGGCCACACCCCTCTCGACATTAATGGCTTTTTACTTGACAAGCCCGAATTGCTAAAAGTAGAAGAAGTAAAAGAATCAGAATTAGAAGGCTATAAAATGTACCTGGAAGCGATGCAGAAATAAATCTTGCTCTGCGAAATCTCCCTTTCACAGTTATATTATATCGCCAAATTAAATTACTAAAGCTTGCTGCTGTAAATAAAAGATAATGACAAGATTTATCCTGATACCAATAGCCCTGCTTCTTTTCCCCCTGGAAGCATACAGCCAGGATAGCTTGTTTAAAACATACAGGCATGGTCTTGCTGTTTCGGAGCAGTCATTTTCCATGGATATCCCCCACTCCTGGAAAGAGATACCGGGACAGGATGCCGCCGGTTATTTTCAATCATTTCTTGAAACAGACAGTGCCGGCAAGCCTGTCAAAAAACTTTGCTTGGATAGTGTGATCTACCGGCTGCGATATTTCCCAACTGCTATTCCAAAGGCAATGGAAGAAATGGGTTTCTATGCCCGCCATGAATATATGTATCTGTATGAAGTAAATAATTTTATTCATGCCATAGTGAGTTTTGAAATGAAGGCAAATAATTATACCGGGTTGGATTGCACTTTTTATACCCACCTGCCCTGCGAAGGAAAGAAGTCAAAGAAAAGAAAAAGTAATGCACAGGTAGCCTGCTTATTCTTCTCCAACGGGGCTGAAACAATTTGCCTGATGGGAAATGGTATTCCCATCAGCGACCAGGTACTGGAAAGAATTAAAAGCAGTTTTAAATTCGATTCGCAGTAATATTCCTGTACTGCGATGCTTCCCTTTTTGCAGTTATATAATATCGCCGTTGCACTGGTTAATGCGCCTGCTCAACTGTAGTCTCACCTGTTCTTGCAGCCTTTAGTTCCGGCAGCAGGGGTGCTGCATCCTGATCTAAGTGTTTCCTGTTACCAGTTGTACTACAATACCATGTATCTGCAAGTAAATTCTCCTCATGCAGAAATAAGAGGATAATAGGATCGTTTCAGACCTGGACCAAAACACTATGAAACATGATACAACTCCACCTGAAAAGAATCTTACTTTTTATTGCCCTCGGCTTTTGCTTTTCCGCACAATCGCAAACTACTTTATCTGCCGGTGATATCGCTTTCACCGGGTATAATGCAGATGATAATACGGTAAACGGCCCTTCTTCGAATGATGATTTTAGTTTTATCCTGTTGAGAAACATTACAAGCGGAACAACCATTTATTTTACCGATTTTGGCTGGTGTTCCAATACCAATGCGTTTCAAACGCCCAATCCATGCGGAGCCTCCACCGGGGCTGTGAGCGATGGCATCGTTCAATGGACTGCCACTTCCAATATGAGCTACGGGGCACAGATAACTATCCGCTGCCGTTTTACACCCACCGCCAACTATGGAACAGCAAGCGGTTTCCAGGCAACGTTTAACTCAGCTTCCGATTTTGTAAATCTCGTCATTGGCGGAGACCAGCTTTTTGCTTACCAGGGAACCTTAGCATCCCCTACTCTTCTTGCAGGCATGGGTATGAACGGTGCCTGGGATGCGACAGTCAGCAATTGTACGTTTACTTCTTCTGCAAGTATAATACCACCGGCCTTAAGCAGCAATAATTATGCGTTTAACATTGTGCCGGAAGTGGATAATGCTCGTCTGCAAACTTCGATTTCACTGACCGGCACAGCAGCAACTGACAGGGCCGCTATACATAACCCGGCTAACTGGGATGTTAGTGATGTTACTGCTTTTGCCCTGCCAGCCCCGATCATTACGCTTCCGGTTAATTTTGTCCGGTTCTCAGCACTTCGTAGTAATGGAGCAGTTAAACTGGTTTGGGATGTTGCAGATGAGATCAACCTGCACGGGTATAAAGTGCAACGATCCACCAATGGTTCGCTGTGGGAGGATTTAACTGTTATACCCGCAACCGGTTCTTCAGGTTACACCTGGACCGATGCAAACCCCGGTACAGGTAAAAAATTTTACCGCATTTGTTCGGTAGATATAGACGGGCATATGAAATACACACAGGTAGTTTCATCCGATGCAGGTGTATCTGCATTCGGGATAAGTGCAGCACCCAACCCGTTTCGGGAATACACGGATGTAAATATCAACCTGGCTGAAGGTTCTTCACTATCCATGCAACTTATCGGAACAAACGGGCAGGTAATATGGGAATATCATCCTTCTTTACCGGCAGGTTCCCATGTAATCAGGATCAACGGGATCGCCAGGTTTGCTCCAGGCGTTTATCGATTGGTAATAAGATCAGCAACGGCCCCGGATTACCAGGCGATAAGCATTCTGAAACAATAAAAATTAAGCCGCGGTTGGTATTTCTTACCAACCGCATTGCTGTAAATTCTTTACCTCGACTTTAAAATTTTAAATTGCCCGATAGTTCCTGTTGACTATCCTACCGGCATATCACATTCGCATGGCGGCCCACCAGTTTCCAGCCGCTGGCCTGCTTTTCCCAGATATTGGTAAACCGTCGTTTCACTATTTCACCGGTTTGTGGCGAATCACCGGCCGGCACCACTATTTCATGGCCCATGGAAAAAGCAAAATTGCCTTTGATGGTTATATGCTCGATCACCCGGGTGAATGTGGTCCGGTTGCGTTTCAGCACCGGTCGGTCCAGGGTGGTTTTGCCGGCAAAAATGATCACATTATCGGGAGAGTTAACGGTGTAGTCCTTGTCCCAGAGTTGTAGCAGGGTGGATGAATCTTTTGCCAGTATGGCCTGCACTTCCACCTGCTCCAGGTTCCGGATGGTATCTGCTGCTGTTTGGGCCAACAAATAAAAAGATTGAAAACAAATAGCAGCGAGGAGGATGATCTTTTTCATGATAAGGTTTTAAGGTAAAATGCGGTTGATGAGTTAAGGTACAGTTTTATTATTGCCTGAATAAACCAGTTCTGCAAAACATCCCCTTCGAAATTATATTGTATCGCCCCGGCGGTTACCCCATAACTATAAGCGGATGCTATGATCAATCTCAATCATCGGCTACCCTTATTCAGTTATCTTTAAACCAAAGAATACAGGGCAGCATAAAATCAACTTGTATGAAGGCAAGTATCTATACCAAATATGGACCACCTGCTGTGCTCTCCATAGCAGAGGTTGAAAAACCGGTTCCAAAAAATAAGGAAGTACTGGTAGCCGTGAAAGCAACAACAGTGAACCGGACGGATTGTGCCATGCTCCGGGCCAAACCCTTTATCATGCGGTTCCTCACCGGCCTGTTCAAACCCAGCAACCCGGTACTGGGAACAGAGTTTGCCGGTATCGTTGAAGCAGTGGGTAAAGAGGTGCAGGCTTTTAAACCCGGCGACAGGGTGTTTGGCTTTAATGACCAGGGCATGCATGCACATGCTCAATATCTCGTACTGGCAGAAGATAAAAACATCACTACAATTCCTGCACATATAACGTTTAAACAAGCTGCAGCAAGTTGTGAAGGTGCCCACTATGCTTATAACATGATCAAAAAAGTGAAGCTGGAACCTGGACAAAAAGTACTTGTCAACGGGGCCAGTGGAGGTATCGGTTCGGCAGCTGTGCAATTGCTGAAGCATTTCGGTGCTGATATTACGGCTGTATGCGGTACAAAAAATACAGAGCTGGTACAATCACTGGGAGCCGGCCGGGTGATTGATTACAGCCACACTGATTTTACAAAAGAAGACCAGCAATATGCTGTTGTTTTTGATACGGTCGGTAAAAGTTCATTTGCCAAATGCAAACCGTTGTTGCAGCCCCGTGGTGCTTATATTTCCTCCGAACTGGGCTGGTTATGTGAGAATATTTTCCTCGCCATTTTTACTCCCTTGTTCAGTAAGAAGAAAGTCATCTTCCCGGTGCCTTCGGATATTAAAGGAACGATGCTATTGGTAAAACAACTGCTGGAGCAGGGAACATTCAGACCCTTGATCGACCGGGAATACCCGCTGGAAAGAATTGCCGAAGCCTTCAGCTATGTGGAGACCGGCCAGAAGACGGGGAATGTGGTCATCAGTATGGATGATTACAACTGATGTCCCGGTTATAAGAAAGCAAGGCTTCCTTCGCCACTACCCAAAAGTGTAATTTCCTTTGATGGGCTTATTGCTGATATTTACCCTGCAATAAAAAATCAGTTATGAAAAAATATTTCAGCACCCGGCTTGCACTACTCATAGTTCTTCTCAGTCCTGTAGTAATTAATGCACAACTCACCCCCGGTGATTTTGTGACTATAAAAAATAGCAACAGCGGGAAATATATCAAGGCAAAAGGTATTGCTGTTGACTCCCCCATCGTACATGGCCAGCTCAACAATGCAAATACTTTTTTTGGCCAATGGAAAGTGATGGCTGCCTCCGGGGGAGGATACATGTTTCTAACAAGAATAAACGGCCTTTATCTCGGCATAAAACCTGTTGCGGGGGCCGGTAATGGGTTCATCATTCAGCGGCGGTTAACGGCTGAGAACCGGGATGAATTAATCTGGATATTGGTAAGAACCGGCACTGGTTACCAGTTAAAAAATAAAAAGAATAACCGGATGCTGTCGGTGCAGGGTTCCCTCACCGAAGAAAATTCAAATCTTGTGCACACACTGAATCCCGCACTGACTGGTAAAATTTGGGTTTTTACCCCTGTAACTTCTTCTCCCGCTACTTCAACAACCGGTACGGGACGATCCGTTTTATTTGATGTGACGCTGAATTATATAGCTGTCTCCGAAGCCACCCGCAACCGGATCGACAACGGTGATTGCAGACGGGTATTTGGACAGGTAAAAACAGAACTCTGGGAACTGGATGATAACAATCAAAAGAAAAGAAGGATAGCCGCCTACGAAAACAAGCCCGAGTATGTTTTTAACCAGCTTAATTACCTGAGTGCTCCCACCGAGGGGTTAAGTTATTACCAGGATAACAGGACCGATGCCGCTAAAAATGAAATGGAAAAAGTAACCTATAACATACCGGAAGACCTGCTCAACAACCGCAAAGTCATGCTGGTGATAAAAACCTATTTGGGCACCCGGCATAAAGACAGCGACCTTTCCTCTTATGATGCGGTGAAGATGAAGCAGGAAAAACAATCCACCTATATACTCGATAACAGGATCAGCAGGACCGAAACCATCCAGGCAATTACCGATCGGTATTTTAATAATATGACCTTAACCGGGTCCACCATAAATGGTTCCTTGTTTGAACAGGGAGATGACACGCATAAACTGTGGGT
>CADEDV010000068.1:3586-9282 GCA_902826165.1 uncultured Bacteroidota bacterium | reverse complement strand
TGATAATGGTAATTGCTGATCAACAGCTCCGTTTACGGGCAACATATTAGAAACAGCACCGGGTGTAACAGGTGTGGCCACATTTACAGTCAGTGAATCATTAGCGGTAGCTGATCCGCAAGGCCCAGTAGCTGATACGATCAATATATAAGTACCGGGTGTATTCCAGTTGATCACTACACTATCAGCTGTTGAAGGATAGGTTGTTCCGTCAGACAGCCGCCAATTGTATATCAGGCCGGGAACATTATTGATCTTATAAGTAGCAACCTCACCAGGGCATACAAACTGCTGACCTGTGATTGTTGTTAACTCAGTAGCTCTTACACAAAATGTGCGATTGATGGCTGTGGCAGCTAAATAGTTGGTGTCTCCGTTTTGTTGAGCCGTAACGGCTACCATACCTAAACCGGTTATTGTCAGTTGATTTCCTGCTAATGTTGCCGGACCTGAAATAAGCGAATAGCTGACCTGTAAACCGGACGAAGCAGTTGCATTCAGCATAAGCGGACCTGCACCCGGCAACTGGTCTGCGATTGCAGGGAAATCAATTGTTTGAAGAGCTTTATTTACAAGAATTTGTTGTGTTACCGGTGCGGCAGTGTCATACACATCATCTCCCTGCTGGGTGGCTATAATGGCAGAGGTGCCGGTAGTTGTAATTGTATAAGTATTTCCTGAAAGAGACCCCGGCCCGCTGTTTAATTGTAACGAAACAGGTAAACCCGATGAAGCAGATACATTGATTACAAAAGCAGTATCGCCATATGTTTTAGCCGGAATGGAAGGGAAGCTGATAGTTTGCGGAATTGAATTTGCAGCAAATGAAAATAAATTGGATGCAGGGCCATCACCACAACTGTTATAATATCTTACTGTATACGTTCCTCCAAGTGATGCATAATAGGACGAATTGACGGCACCGCTGATCAATGTATCATTTCTATACCAATGATAGCCTGCTGCATTTTGAGCCGGGGCAGGAGCCGATGAATAGAGCCATCTTCCTGTTTTTGTTAACACAGGTGCCTGGGTTGGTGCTGGATGAGCAACACTTACCAGTTTATTGGCACTGGGTCCGTTACCACACTGATTGGATGTCTGGAGTGTTATCAAATGATTGCCTGCTGTTGTCCATGTAACATAAATGCTGTCCTGATTAGTAGTGAATGTACCGCCGCTGCCGAGTGTCCAGTTAAAGTTCACACCGGCTTCTTTCTGGCTGGGATAATATTTATATACACCACCCCCTATACAAGCTGGCGATGGGCCTTCTACTGTGAATGGTAAGGAAGGGATGGCTTTTACAATTAATGGTTTGAAGTTGATACTGGTATCAGGTGGTGATGTGCCGATCACTCTTATTTTGTATAAGTCCGACAGAGGCGTATTGAATGGAATAAATGCTGTGATGGAGTCAGACCGGTTACTGTTGAATCTTGTTCCGATATTGGTTGGGTTGCTGAAGCTTCCGGTTGAATCAGATAATTGGGCAATAAAATTGTTGTTGGAATACATTAGTGTATCCACCGTGAACCGGACCTGGATGGTGCCGTTGCGGCAAACCACACTATCCGTATTACCCAGGGTGATCACGGGGATAACCGGTGGTTCAATGTATCCCAATGTAAGAGGTTCGAAAGAAGAGAGTGTGTCGAGTGAAGTGATAAAAGCTTCTCCCAGGTTTCCGGTAAAAGAGGAAACACCCCTGTTCAGCCACTGGCTTCCGTTCCACTGTGCTATGCGCAAACTATACAACGATGCCGTTGTATTACTTCTTGTGCTGTCATAATTCAGGGTCACACGAACAGTTGAAGTTCCATTATCCCTGTTCAGCATCCAGTATTCTTTTCCGGAGATATAGCTTAGACTTAAGGCATGCTGGGCTGTATCATAACCGGCTGCAGTCGGATCGATGCGGTAATACTGAGCTGTAAAAACATCAGCAGGCGAGGATGGTGCTGTCATGGACATGACGGCCTGTTTCAGGCTGTCACCTACCGGAAACAGGAATTGATCATTTCCTATTTTCCGTAAAGGGCCCCATACCCAGCTTTCGCTGGAGGTTTGGTTGATATGTGCATCATCGTTGAAAATAAGAAGTTTGGACGGTGTTGTCTTAATCAAACCTCCCAGGAACTGAGTCCTGAACCCTATGTAGATATCCTGTTCGGGAATGATATACGAGAACCGGGAGAACTTTTCAGGATAAAGATTCTGAATAGTGATCGGCGTACTACCAAGTTGACGGATATGACTGGAACCTCCGCCAATGAATTTTATTTCATTCAGGCCGATATATTGCGGATCCATGTCTGTATTTACAGTCAAATCACCTTCGATCTTCAATGCATTACCGCTTCCCACATGAATGGTAACAGGTTCATTGATGGTAAGTGTCACATTTCCATATACTTCATCTTCACCATCGGTAGAAAGAAATGTTTCTGCATTGGCATCAGTACTATTAGTGGTAATGCTGAGGTCGCCGTTGAACGTGTTGCCATAGATAATATTGGGACTAATCCTGCTGGCACTATCACTGATGGTGACATTGCCGTAACACACATTTTCAATAAAATAAAGTTCTCCTTTATAACCTTCGATCCTGATATTGGTTGCGGAAAGTGTTGCATTCTCAACAGAAATATTAATTGCATTTCTGAAAATTATAGCGTTGTTGTTATTGTTGGAAGTAATGCTGGCGTCAAAAACTTCTACTTTCCCATTATTTATAAGGCTGTAATCATTCAGGTCTAATGATGTGCCATACTCCATGATAAGTCCATGAATTGTTTTATTAGAGGGTAAGACCGGGTACTCAGAAAGCCCGTTAGGGATGTAAACGGTGTCACAAGTTGCAGGAGATCCCGCTGGGCTCCAGTTGTTAGCATCGTCCCAGTCTGTACCCATTAATCCAGTCCAGGTTTTTAAGCTGCCGGTTGTACACGAATTACATGTAGCTAATATTTCGGTTATACTACTGCAACCGGCAGCATTATTTTGAATGTCACCGGTGCCGCCATTGGCCAGGTAAGTGCAAAGGGGTGCAAATGAGCATAGAGCCAGTTGACTATTGTCCCTGATCTCGACTCCTTCATCATTATTATCCTGTATGTCAAGATTCGGATGCAGAAAATCCAGTGAAGTAATAACCGGGTTTTCAAACACCCGTAACCGTTGGCCGACTACTGTTATATTCCCCAGGCCTGTTAAATCTGACAAAAGGTTATTGCCATGTATTTCTAACGTACCATTATTGATACTTGTAATATTACTGAGTGCAGTAATGTTAGTAAGCTGGTCGTTGGCCCAAAAGGAAATACCACCATCAATATTACCCGACAAATTTTCAAGTCCATGCAATGAAGTCAGGTTGGGATTGAGCCAGATATAGAAATTGGAAGCAGATGTAAGGCCATCAAGCCCCGACAGGTCCGATAATCCTGTTTGGATCATCCAGAAGGTACCAATACTTGTAGTTGAAAGATTGGTAGTGAGGTTGGCGATACTGGTTAAATTGGGCAGGCTGCCGAAAAGAAAACCGGAGCATTGCGTAAGATTGGTAAGGCCAATACTTGTCATGTCCGGGTTATTGTCGAGGATTAAGTACCCTTGAATTGTTGTGAGGTTAACAAGACTGTTTAAGTTTACAATGGGGGTATGTGCAACTCTTAACCCATAAAAAATTCCATTTGTTATAGAGGTGATACCGCTTAACCCGTTTAAATTGGTTAACGCTGTTGAGTCAATATTAATAGTACCAATTATGCTGAGATTATTGCTTAGTCCATCAATACTGGTTAATAACGGCAGGTCGAGCAGGATGATACCACCTAATTCCGTAAGGTTGTTTAGTCCGATACTTGTCAGCTGGCTATTATGCTCCAGCTGAAGTGTGTCCCCTATTTGTACAAGACCGGAAAGAGCTGATAAATTCGTGAGTGAGGTATTCCTGATTACCAGGTTACCCGTAACAGCAGTGATGGTTTGCAGGGAGTCTAAATTGGTAATGGCCGGGCTGGCATTTTGGCCATCGATCATGAGGATGCCAACGGTAGAACATCCGGCGTATAAAACAGGAAAACTGTCAATGGCTGACTGCCGGTTAAGGATGATCGTATCACATATTCCCTGGGTACGATGTTGCCCTGCCTGGTTGCTGTGCCGGGCTGATTGGTTGGCAGGCAGCGTTACCTTATTATATAAGGAACTGATATTTATTTCTCCTGCCGGCCTTAACTGGCCGGATGCACTTACCTGATACCCCAAAAAAACTACGAGGGAAAGAAATAATGATTTGATCATTTGTGAAACTTTAGCAGTCAAGAATAGTTTGGTTTACCCCGTGAAAACCCGTGGCCTCTAATGTTCAGTTTTGTTGGCTCAACTCAGCTTTTCAAGGCTGATTATTCAGAAGATTATGGATTTGGTGGCGGTATCATCCGGGAGTATCATCGCCATAAAAATTGCACTTTAAACCACAGCAGGAAATACTTAATTTGTAGTACAGGCCCTTTCAATGAGTCATTTTATTCTATTTTTAATCTTCAACACCCGATGCGTTGCAATAAGTACTATATCATTCTGATTTTTTTCCTCCTGCCAGCCATTGGGAATTCGCAAACCCGGACAATAGATGGGCTGAAAGAAAAACTTTGGATAAGCAATGACGAAAAGTACCGGCTGGATATCCTGCTTTCACTTTGCGGGGAATACCAAAGCCTGAACAGGGATACCCTTTACGCATTTGCACTTGAGGCCAGGAATTTGGCGGCATCGCAAAAAAATAAAACACAGGTAAGCCTGGCCGCACTGGCATTAGCAAATGCATATATGCAATGGGGGTGGGTGGATAGTGCTCTTTTTTTTATTGAACCCGAAATTTCATTAAATGCGGTATCGAACCCGGGAACCCGGGATATTTATTTTAAGCTAACCCGCCAAAAGGCCATGTGTTATGGCAATAAATCTGATTTTGAAAAAGCCCTGGCTATTCTTTTTCCTGTTTTGGGAGAAGCAGAAAAGTATAAGGACACAGTGCATATGGGAGGTATTATGAATACCATTGGATCTATTGCTATTGCGAGAGAAGAACCGGAAGAAGCATTGAAATGGATACTTAAAGCAACTGCTTTTTCGACGGCCGGAACCAGGTATGAACCGGTATTGGCAGCAGTATATGTAAATGCTGCAAATGCCTATAACCGGATAGGGAAAACTGATTCTGCATATTACTATATTGAAAAGGGAATACCCATTTGCCGAAAGATTGAAAACCTGAATTATCTCGCTACGGCCTTGCGGGTGCAGACCAACCTGATGACCAAAAAAGGCAAACTACAGGAAGCCGAGGCATCACTTAAGGAAATGTTCAGCATAAGAGACTTAACCAGCGGCGGCGGATTTTTTATTGACGATAACCTGGAGCTGGCAGATTTTTATGCTAATACAGGGCAGCTGGATAAGGCTATTGCACTTTGCAAGAAGCAGCTGCAAACTGGAAATATTTATGATACAACAGGGAATGAGCCTGTTACCTTTACTAACGACCCAAAGATGAGGCTGGCTTATTTCCAGGCACTGTCGGGATATTACAGGCAGGCCAAAATGCTTCCCGAGTACCAGGAAACACTTGAGCAGCTTATTTCAGCCAAAGATTCATTTTACGAAGCCAATTCCGCACAAGCTATTGC
>CADEDV010000068.1:0-3486 GCA_902826165.1 uncultured Bacteroidota bacterium | reverse complement strand
GAAGAAAATGAACGGGTAAGAATTGCGGCGGACCTGCATGACAACCTTGGTGCTTATGCTGCATCAATGGCTTCTAACCTGGGTTATATCCGGGTAGAGAATGCAGATGAAAGAACTTTAACTGCTTTTAATGAATTAAAAAATAATTCAAATGCTATCATATCTCAGCTGAATGACACGATCTGGGTATTAAAAAAGGATGTTTTATCCCTGACGGCAATCAGCGACAAAATAAAAGTTTTTGTGAGCCGTATTCAGAAAAGCTATCCGAATATACAGGTTGAGGTGGATGAACAGATTGAAACCGATCACCAGTTACCATCTTCCCAGGCCTTTCACCTTTTCCGGATTATGCAGGAAGCAATCAATAACTCTTTAAAACATAGCAAAGGAGAGAAGATCAGGATTAACATTACGGGCAATAGTAATTGGAAAGTATCGATAGAAGATGATGGTACAGGAATGGACCAGATTAATAAATCAGCTAGCGGAGGAGGTAATGGTTTAAATAATATGAAAGAACGTTGCAGGGAAGCTGGTTGGTATATTCATTGGGAAAATGTTGATTCGGGAGGTACTATAGTCGAAATAGCGCCTACTACAAATTGATTATTTGACAGGCTTGGCATATGCCTAATTTTAATATGTATGAACTTTATTATTGCTCTTACAGAAGATAACAGTATCAACAGGAATACATTTTTGCAGAAGATCAATGCGCTGGAAAATATGGACCTGGCTTTTGTTGCTGCTAACGGTAATGAATGCCTGGAAAATCTTAAAGGAACACCCCATGAAAAACTTCCCCAGGTAATATTTATGGATTTAGAAATGCCGGTGATGAATGGAATTGAAACCATACAGCTGGCCAAATCATTACATCCGCAGATCCATTTCATCGTACTCACTGTTTTTGATGATGAGGAAAAGATATTTGAAGCAATTAAAGCGGGAGCATCAGGGTATTTATTGAAACATGAACCGGCTGTTGTGCTGCAGGAAGCGGTGATGAATGTACTGGAATTTGGAGGAGCTCCCATGAGCCCGGCTATTGCCCGGAAAGCATTGCAGTTAATGAGCCGGTCATCTATTGGTGCAGCTGTGCCGGCAAATCATCCTTTGCCGGAAATGATAACAACCCGGGAGGAAGAAATATTGAGACATATGGTGAATGGCTGGGATGCCAAGAAGATCAGCTCGGTACTAAATATCAGTGTGCTGACGGTAAGAAAGCATATCGCTAATATTTATGAAAAACTGCATGTGCAATCAAGAGCAGAGATCATTAATATGGCTCACCAGAACAAATGGTTCAACCAGTAAAATGAAGTGAGCAGTTGATCCATTCACCATCCAGTGTGGCATTATACTTTTTATAGAAATTGATGGCGGGTTCGTTCCATTCCAGCACCTGCCACATCATGCCCGAAAAGTTTTTCTCTTTTGCTTCTTCGATCAGCCGGTCCATTAATAACTTCCCAATGCCTTTTCCCCGGGCCTGTTCAGTAACGATGATGTCTTCGAGATACATCCGCTGCCCTTTCCAGGTGGAATAGCGGATATAGTATAATGCAAAACCCTGGATGATCTCATTTTCTTCTGCCACAAAAGCCCACCATACCGGGTTCTTTCCAAAACCACTTTCGATGAAATGATCCATCGTAACAGTTACTTCCTGCGGAGCTTTTTCATACAAAGCCAGTTCGTTGATGAGTTCCATCATTCTTGCGCTGTCTTCTTTCACAGCTCTTCTTACCGTTATTGCCATAGTCGTTTAGCTTAATGATTGCCGGAGATCGTTTATAATATCCTGCAGGTTTTCAATACCCACATTCATGCGTATCAATCCGTCAGTGATGCCATATTTTTCTTTTTCTTCTTTGGGTACACTGTAATGTGTCATAGATGCCGGATGGGAGAGTAAGGTATCGCAGGTGCCTAAGGAAACAGTGCGGACGCACATTTTCAGTTTGTTCATAAAGTCAATGCCACCCTGCAAACCGCTTTTCAATTCAAAACTCAGCATGGCTCCCGGGTGCCGCATTTGTTTCATCGCGGTGTAATGATCAGGATGACTGTCGAGCCCCGTATAATTCACTTTTGCAACAGCGGGATGATTTTCTAAAAAGGCAGCTACTTCCATGGCATTGTGGCAATGCCGTTCCATTCTCACTTCCAGTGTCTTCATTCCCTGTATCAGCAAAAAGGCATCAAAGGCATTGGAGTTGCCACCCAATGTGCGGTGAACTTTGGTCATTGTTGTTTTCATGAACTCCATATCTTTCCCTAAGAGGATACCACCAATAGAAGTTCCATGACCATTCAGGAATTTAGTCGTGGAATGAACAACATAATCAACAGCATATTTAAAAGGTTGTTGTAAATAAGGTGTGGCAAACGTGTTATCACAAGCCACAATGAGATTATACTTTTTAGCCAGTTTGGTCAGCTCATCAATATCCACACATTGAATAGTGGGATTAGCCGGTGTTTCGATATAGAGCATCCTGATCGCAGGGTCAGCTTTCAAAGCGTCTTCTGTTTTTTGCAGATCCCGCATATCAATGATCACGGGTGTGATCTGCAGGCCGGGCAATATTTTAGTGATCAGTTCATTGGTGCCGCCATACAGGGAAAAATGACTGATGATCTTATCACCGGGTTTCAATGTTGCCAGCATCAGGGTGGAAATGGCAGCCATCCCGGAAGCATGAAGAATACCTTTGACTTCAATGCCGAGATTAAATGTTTCAAGGGCAGCGATCTTGTCTTCTGCTTCTTTGATAGTTGGATTGCCCCAGCGGCTGTAGATAAAACCTTCTTCGGTTCCGTCGAAGCGGCGCATGCCCTGTTCGGCTGAATCAAATACATACGTACTGCTGGCATAGATGGGCACCAGGTGAGCATACATCGGATCTTTCACATGTCCGCCATGAACAGCCAGCGAACCCCATCCGGTCAGTACCTCTGCGGATGAATCTTTTTTGGGTGGAAAATTATTATCGGGCATTTGGTATAAAGACTTTTAATTTTGAAGGGAGCAATACAAATATCCTGCTTATTGACTGAATACTGAAAAGAGAAGTTATCATCGATGAAAGAACTACTGAAACAACTGGCTGCTTACAACACCTGGGCCACTCAACGGATCGCAGAAGCAATACTGGTCTTACCGGAAGAAAAACAAACAGCGGTGCTTCCGAGCAGTTATGAAAGCCTGCAACGGACCTTGCTGCATATGTGGGATGCAGAAAGCATCTGGTGGCAGCGGATGAAACTGCATGAACGTTTTGTCCGCCCCAGCGATAATTTCAATGGCACCACCCGTGATGTGGTGAACGGCTTGCTCAGTCAATCAAAACTCTGGGAAGGCTGGGTCAATGCGGCATCGGATTATTCCCTGGATCATGTATTTGAATACCGGGACAATAAACGGGAGCAGGTAAAGATGCCCATTTATCAAATGCTGCTGCATGTATTCAATCA
>CADEDV010000067.1 GCA_902826165.1 uncultured Bacteroidota bacterium | reverse complement strand
TTCCAGAGATTGATCGCCTCCTGGGGATTATAACCCGCCATAGCGGAAAATTTTAAACCCCAGTCGTCTGCTTCCAGTTCATGTTTACGGGAAAAAGGGAGCAGCACCCCAAGTTGGGTTCCGGCACCATAGGCACCGAGAAAAAGATTTTGTGTTTGCTGTGGTTTATTGGCCACTGCTACTGATAATGCCACGCCGCCCAACTGCTGGGCAAGCCCCTGGCTCATCCGCTGGTTGCCATGCTGCAATAAAGCATGCGATACTTCATGGCCCATAACAGCAGCCAATGCAGCTTCGTTTTGAGTAATGGGTAAAAGACCTGTGTACACAACGATCTTACCGCCCGGCATACACCAGGCGTTCACAGCCTTATCATCAACGAGGTTATACTCCCATTTAAATCCGGCGAGTTTATCCGTCATCCCTTTTTCTGCATAGTAAGCGTCAACAGCTTTTGTGATCCGCTGTCCCACCCTTCTTACCATTTCAGCATCCCGGTTATTACTTGTGGCCACTACTTTATTGGAAGAAAGAAACTGCTGGTACTCTGTTGTTGCCATCGTCTGCAATTCAGATTCAGGAAGCAATGTAAACTGTCCTTTACCTGTTAATGCATTCTTTGAACAGGCAATGATCATGGCTGATAACACAAAGAGGCTGATAATACTTCTGATCATAACAATAAGTTTTAGACTAAAGAACAATCATTATACCAAATGAAAACCTGGTACATGAATTTCTTCCGGAAAGTTAAGAATTAAAAAGACGTAATGCTTACTGGTTGGTTGCATTCTCACGCCGGCGCTGACGGCGGCGGTCACGGTATTTCAGGATAGGAACTTTGCTTTCCACTCCTTTTAACAAACGGCCGATATTCTTCTGGTGAGTTAACAATACCATTAATGCTACAGCAATAGCAAAGACACGGTAGATATTATTATCGACATTGAAGATAACAAGGATAAAAACCGGGAAGGCGATACTGGCAAGAATGGAACTCAGTGAAACAAATCTTGTCAGGTATAAAACCAGCAGGAATACACCCACACAACTTAACGCAGTCCATGGCGATATACCCAGTACAATACCAAATAAAGTAGCCACTCCCTTTCCACCCCTGAAATCGGCCCAGATCGGAAAGATATGACCTACCACAGCAGCCAGGCCAAGGCCGATCTGCAGCGTTTGCAATTGTGTTTCATTGTCAAAATAACCGGGAAGAAGCAGGCCGAGTTTTACGGCTGCTATGCCTTTCAGCATGTCAGCGATCATTACGATAGTGCCCCATTTTGGTCCCAATACACGATAGGTATTGGTGGCACCAGCATTACCACTGCCGTATTCCCGGATATCAATATCAAAGAAATACTGGCTCACCCAGACCGAGCTGGGTATGCTGCCAATCAGATATGCGAGAACGATCAGAAGGAGTTCGTTCATAGAACTTTGGGTTAAAGTTGGAACGACAAATTTAGGGGTAAATTGCTTTCCGGTAACATTAAATTAATACCCCGGTAATCCACTTTTAACGTATAAACCTTAAACATAGCCAGTTATCTTTTTCTGCCCTGCCTGCAAAAACCAGCAGATGTTTCTCTGCGCTGTCAACTATATCCTTTTCATCCTCTCTCAAAAGTCCGCTGAAAAGTAGGGTTCCCCCCGGAACCACATGCCCGGCCAGCACCGCCATATTATCCAGGATCACATTCTTATTGATGTTGGCAAGGATTATATCAAACGACTCCCCGACCGCTGCTGTATCCACTTTTTTCAATTCAATGGCCACACAACTATTCCTGGAAAAATTCTCCGCCGCATTTTCAATACTCCAGTCATCATTATCAACAGCCAGTATTTTCTTAGCTCCCAGTTTCTCAGCGAGTATCGCCAGTACACCGGTTCCGGTTCCAAAATCAAAGACTGTCTTATTCCTGAAATCAATATCCCGCATCTGCTGCATCATCATAAAAGTGGTGGCATGATGTCCCGTTCCAAAACTCATTTTCGGGGTGATCACAATTTCATGCTCCACTCCCTTCGCCGCTTCGTGAAAATGAGCCCTGACAGCCACAAAATCATCCACTACCACCGGCTGAAAGTTGGATTCCCACACCGCATTCCAGTTTTGAGCTGCAATAGTTTGAACCGTGTAAGTAAGCTGGTATTTGAAAGCCAGTTCTTTCAGCAGGGAGGGTTCAAAAGCTGCCTCCGGAACAAACGCTTTTAACTCCGTTTCCTTTTCTTCAAATCCTTCATAGCCTGCATCAGCCAGGTTAGCGATCACTAATTCCTGTTGTTCCGGTTGAATGGCTATAAAAGTTATCGCTATATGATTTCCCATACATAAAATTAAAAACCCCGGATCAGATCCGGGGTTTATGTTTTAGTTATTGTTTTCTTCTTCTCTCGGTTTCTGCTCCGGTTTCGGGATCAATACCTTCCTGGATAATTTGAACTTACCGGATTTGGGATCCGTACCGATCAGTTTCACTTTCACTTTATCACCTTCTCTCAGCACACCTTCCAGCGTTTCCAACCGTTTCCAGCTTACTTCACTGATATGGATCAATCCTTGTTTACCGGGCAGGAATTCAACGAAAGCACCGAATGGCATGATCGATTTTACCGTTGATTCATATACATCACCCACCACCGGAACAGCTACGATGCCTTTGATCCAGTTCTCTGCTTTTACCACACCATCCTTATTTACACCGAAGACACTGATCTCACCCATGTTGTTCTTCTCTTCCAGGTTGATCGTTGTACCAGTTTCTCTTTGTATCTCCTGGATCACTTTACCGCCTGGTCCGATCACCGCACCAATAAACTCACGGTCAATGAACATTTTGACCATTCTCGGAGAATGTGGTTTCACTTCGCTCCTGGCTTCCGGGATACATTTATACATCGCATCCAGGATATGAAGACGGCCACGACGTGCCTGGTCCAGTGCCTGCGACATCACTTCCATTTTCAAACCATCTACTTTAATATCCATCTGCACACCACAGATACCGTCTTTTGTACCGGTTACTTTGAAGTCCATATCTCCCAAATGATCTTCATCACCCAGAATATCAGTCAGGATCGCATATTTATCACCTTTAGTGATCAATCCCATGGCCACACCTGAAACGTGTTTGGGAATACCCACACCCGCATCCATCAAAGCCAATGAACCGGCACAAACAGTAGCCATAGAAGACGAACCATTCGACTCCAGGATATCACTCACCACACGAACCGTGTAAGCAAAATCACCAGTCGGCATCATTTGTTTTAATGAACGTTGTGCCAGGTTACCATGACCGACTTCACGACGGCTCTGGCCTCTCATCATCTTTACTTCACCAGTAGAGAAAGGCGGGAAATTATAGTGTAAATAGAACTTAGAATCGACAGATTTTGCAGCACTTTCCACCAGCAATTCATCTAATGGAGTCCCCAAGGTAACCGTTGTAAGCGACTGTGTTTCACCTCTTGTAAATAGAGCAGCTCCATGTGGAGAAGGTAATACATCCACTTCCATATCCAGTGGACGAACAGTCTCCAGGTCTCTTCCGTCCAAACGAACTTTCTCATCCAGGATCATATCACGAACAACATCATATTGGAGATCGCCATAGTAAGTGGAAGCCAGTTTCTTGGTCAGGTCCGGTAAGCTTTCACCTTCTGCCAAATTAAGATCGGTTTTCAGGTACGTAACCAGCTCTTCTTTGATCGCATCAAATTTATCGCTGCGTTCATGCTTGCTGAATTTGCCTTTTGCCACTTCATATACCTTTTGCTTGGCAAAAGCATATACTTTTTCACGCAAAGCTTCATCCTGTGCAGGTTTCTTATAATCTCTTTTTCCTTTCACCCCTACCATATCTCTCAGCTCTTCCTGGGCTTTCACCTGGATGCGGATCGCATCATGAGCAACTTGCAATGCCTGCACCAGTTCAGCTTCACTACATTCTTTGGCCTCACCTTCCACCATCATCAGGTTCTTCTCCGTAGCCGCGATGATGAAATCCATATCTGATTTCTCCATCTGTGAACGGGTGGGGTTCACCACGAATTTGCCATCTACTCTTGATACCCTTACTTCAGAGATGATCTCTTTGATCGGAATATCAGAAACAGCCAATGCGGCTGATGCAGCCAAACAAGCTAATGCGTCAGGCATTTCTTCTGTATCGCTGGAGATCAGCGTCAGCAATACCTGCACATCACATAAGTAGTCTTCAGGGAACAAAGGACGAAGTGCACGGTCGATCAAACGACTGGTCAGCACTTCATAATCGTTCAGTTTGGTTTCTCTCTTAAAGAAAGAACCGGGAATACGGCCTGCGGAAGCAAATTTTTCCTGGTAGTCAACCGACAACGGGAAAAAGCTTTGTCCTTCTTTAGGTTCTTTATTGGCAACTACAGTAGCAAGGATCATACAATTACCAATGGACACTGTAACAGCTCCATCAGCCTGGCGGGCCAGCCGACCGGTTTCAATGGTCACGATACGGCCATCGCCAATATCAAATGATTTACGAATAGGTTGTTGTAACATAATTTAAAGTTTGCTGTTCAGGGTTTGAAAGTTGACGTTCGCAAGCACCCGAACATGTTTGAAGATTTTTTATGTACCCGGCTGAATTACTATCATTGTCTGTGGAGCCTGTACTGAGCGAAGTCGAAGTACACACTTCAGGTTTCTGTCCACTTTTCAGCAGGAAATGACCGGTAAATACGCAGGTACTAAAAACAGTTATTCCCAACATCCGGGAGACATTGGGAATAGACTTATATCTTAAGTTTCACGTTTGACAAGAAACTTCAGAATTAAAGACAGTTCCCTGACTCCCACGGGAGCCGGGCTTACTTTCTGATTCCGAGTTTCTCGATCAATTGGCGATAACCGGTCAGGTTATGCTTCTGCATGTAGTTCAGTAAACGTTTACGTTTACCAACCAGTTGCATCAGGCCACGGTGAGTAGAGAAATCTTTTTTGTTTTGTTGAAGATGGCCGCTGATCTGGCTGATACGTTCTGTCAGCAGGGCGATCTGGCCTTCAATTGAACCAGTGTTGGCAGCATTGCCACCAAATTCTTTTACGATAGTTGCTTTTTTTTCTTTTGTTAATGGCATCTTTTGTTTTTTTAAAGATTCATCCGATTGTTTGTATTCAAATATTTCAGGCGGCAAAGGTAAGGCAACGAAACTTTACAGCCAAGAGTTCTAGAAGCTATTTTTCAGGCAGTTAAGGAGTAAATCCAGCTCTTCTTTTGTATTAAAAGCATGAAAAACAATGCGTAACCTTTCAAGCCCTTTTGGAACGGTGGGATAAAGGATAGGGCGGATATCCAGGTTATGGGCCTGGAGGTTTTCTGCCAGCCGCCTGACTTCTTCATTTCCGGGTACAACTATTCCCTGGATGGGGGTCCTGCTCGCCATCTTTTTGTAGCCGGTTTCTGCCGACTGGAAATAATCAACCAGCTCACTCAACTCTATTCGTTCCTGTTGTAATTGGGGGAAAAGCTCATAACTGGTTTTAATATGCTGAATTGTTTCCGCAGGCAAGGCGGTCGTGTACATAAAAGGCCGGGCAAAGTTGATGAGATAGTCTCTTAAAGCAACTGATCCCAGCACCGCTGCTCCATGCGTGCCACAAGCCTTTCCAAAAGTGTGGATACGGGCAAATACCTGCTCCTGTAATCCGAGCAACTGCACCAGCCCCTCTCCTTTTTCGCCAAGCACTCCCGTGGCATGTGCTTCGTCAATGATAAGGTTGGCATTGTATTGCTGCGATAATTCAACCAGTTCTTTTAATGGGCAAATATCTCCATCCATAGAGAATACGGACTCAGTTACAATGAAGATATTGCCAGTTGATTTTTTTAAACGGCTTTCAATATCTTCCAGGTCATTATGCTGAAAAGAAATAGCATCAGCAAAAGATAACCGTATCCCATCCCGGATGGATGCATGAGAAAGCTGATCATACAAAATGGTATCGCCCCTTTGCGGAACGGATGCTAATAAACCAACATTCGCATCATAACCCGAGTTAAAGATCAATGCGGCTGCTGACTGGTGAAACGAAGCAATAAGCTGCTCCGTTTCTTCAATCAGTTCATAATTGCCTGTCAGTAACCTTGAGCCGGTTGAACCATAATTTGCTGCAATTGAAGTACTGTGCAGCAGGTTATTCTTTAATATACCGAGGTAGTCATTGGAACAAAGATCAATCATCCCTTTCCCGGCAATACACAATTGCCGAAAAGCCTGTTGCTTTTTTCGCTCATCCAGTTTCCTATGCAGAAAATTCTCCTTCATATCTTTGCCCGGCAAATATCGAAGTAAATAGTTGTATGAACGAACTTTCACAGGATACCAAAAACATTTTAGGACTACAGTTACCCACGGATCCCCGTTGGGTGAACCTGGCAGAACTTTCGCTGGAAGCCATTTTGACCGACCATGCCTATTGTGAGCAAAAAGCAGCCACCGCCTGTATCACCCTGGTACAACGATACAGCGATAAAGAAAAACTGGTGAAAGAATTATCACCCATTGTTACGGAGGAATGGGGACACTTCCGGCTGGTGGTAGCAGAACTGCATAAAAGAAACCTGAAACTCGGCAAGCAACGAAAAGATGAATATGTAAATGCCTTACTTGTATTTCAGCGCAAAGGCGGCAGCTATGAGGACCGCTTTCTTGATCAGCTGTTAACGATGGCGATGATCGAGGCCCGGAGTTGCGAACGGTTTAAACGGCTCAGCGAAGGATTGAATGATGAATACATGCGGAATTTTTACCGCCGCTTTATGGAAAGCGAAGCCGGTCACTATACATTATTCATCGAACTGGCAGAAACTTATATAGATAAAGAAAAGGTTCGCCAACGCTGGAAAGAATGGCTGGAACATGAAACTGTGATCATGAAAGATCTTGAAATAAGAGGCGACCGTATTCACTAAGCCCAGAGCGGTTTTATTCTTTAATCCCTTAACCAATTTCACGCAAACGATTGAAGCTTTTTTATCAGTAAGGAATGGCTAATTTCATTTGAACCATGAAACCAGCACCTTACCAAGAAGCTCTTGATGCTTTTGCAGCCACCTTTCACCAGTTCACGGCAGAACCGGTAACGACTGGACTGATCAATCAATCCTGGAAGATCACCTGTCAGCAAACCGGTGAACTTTTTTTATTACAACAAGTTAACACTACTATTTTTCCTGAGCCCGAACAGCTGCAGCACAACTACGAACTGCTCTGGAAACATATCCGGGAAACAACGCTTTCCTTTACTATACCAGCACCAAAATATTTCGCCGGCGATGCCGCTCTATTTATTGACAGTAATAATAAATGCTGGCGGGTATTTGAATTTGTACCAGGGTCTGTAACGCTTGATACTATTGAAAACCCGGAGCAGGCAAAAACAGTAGCTGTAACATTTGCTGCTTTTACAGCGGGTTTTGCCAACTTTGATGCGACAAAACTGCATCCCACTATTCACCGGTTTCATGACCTTTCTTTCCGCTTCGATCAATTCAAAGAATCATTACACAGCCAGTATTATGAAAGGCTTCACCAATCAGCCTTAGTAATAGAAGAACTGAAAAAAAGAGAACGTTACAGCAGCTTCTATGATATTATCTCTGACTCCGGAGAATTTCCCCTGCGGGTAATGCACCATGACGCTAAAATATCCAATATTCTTTTTGACAGCAGCGGTAAAGTGATCTGTCCAGTTGATCTTGACACCAGCATGCCCGGTTATTTCTTCTCTGATTTGGGTGATATGATACGGTCAATGGTGGCCAGCCAGGATGAAAAGGATAAAGAGTTGGATAAATTATATGTCCGTAAGGAATTTTATGAAGCGATACTGGATGGCTATTTGTCTGTCCTGGAAAATCAATTGACGGAGGCCGAAAAAAAGTATATCCATTTTGCCGGCCTTGCCATGATCTGCATGCAGGCACTCCGTTTTCTGACCGACTACCTGAATGGAGATATTTATTACCGCATTGAGTATCCTGAACAGAACTATGACCGGGCAAAGAATCAGCTAACCCTGTTACAAAAAATGGAAGGATTCCTGGAGAAACAATATGCCTTTAGTATCTGATTTTTAATTGTATTTTTCCATTTGTATGAAAGTAACGCAACAAGCCTGTTTCCGCCATTCATCCGGCAAAGATGTATTCCTATTTACACTTCGTAATACCAAAGGCACAGAAGTATTGATCAGTAACTATGGCGCCATCATTACTGCATTCAAAATAAAAATGAATGACGGCTCCGTTAATGATATTGTACTGGGGTTTGATAAAATGGAAGATTATATCAGCAAGGGATACCTGGCCAGATATCCCTGGTTCGGTGCCGCTGTAGGGCGCCATGGCAACCGTATAAAAAATGCCGCTTTCTCTATTGATAGCAAACAATACCAGTTGTCACGAAACAATGGTAACAACCAATTACACGGAGGGTTTGAAGGCTTTGATAAAAAAGTATGGGAGGTGGTTGCTGTTGGTGATGAAGGAGTTGTTTTTTTGTATAACAGCCCTGACGCTGAAGAGGGATTTCCGGGGAATGTAACGGTTACCATAAAATTCCTTTTATCTGACAATGATGAACTCAGTCATGAATATACAGCCACCACTGATCAGCCAACTGTGGTAAATCTTACTCATCACAGTTATTTTAATCTCGATAATGGTAAAAGAACGATTGAAGATTATGAGTTAAAAATAAATGCGTCTCAGATTCTCGAACAGGATGCGGAGCTGGCACCAACCGGGAATTACATTGATGTAGCAGGAACCAAATACGATTTCCAAAATGGGAAAATGATCAGCAAAGACTGGGACTACGAAACAGGCTATGACCAGAGTTTCATTGTAAAAACAAAAAGCCCGGAACTTATAACAGGTGCAGAAGTGTTTTCACCGCATTCAAAACTAAAACTGGCCATACTTACGACTGAGCCCATCGTTCATTTCTATACAGGAAAAGGGATCCCAGCATTTAATGGAAAGAAGGGCAATAAATATGGGAGTTATTCGGCACTTTGTTTGGAAACACAGGTCCATCCAAATGCCGTGAACATTCCTCATTTCCCCAACACGATTGTAAGACCGGGAGAAGCTTATTTCCAGAAAACAGTCTATAAAGTAACTCAGGAAGAGAAATAATTAAGTTCGTTTTGCAGGTCCAGGAAGGGAAATTGATTCATCAACTCTTTCGTCTTTTCAGCATGTGTTTTCAAAAATTGCTGGTGTGCGGCTGTTGCGGGTTGAAAAGCCTTATGCTTTCTTGCAATCACAATTTTCCTGATCTCTTCCATCAATGGCCTGGCACCGGGATCAATGCAAGTTTCAGTGAATTTCTCCAACACAAATGAAGTGGCCATATAATTGGGATGTGCCAGGTCAATATCATAGAAACGGTAATCCCTTAACACATCAATCACCAGTTCATAAGCCGGGAAATAATATAAGCGGTCAAACTTGTTCACCATATGATGAACGGATTCTATCAACCTGGCTTTACTGCGATTATTCTCCACTACCCCATCTCTTATATGGCGGACAGGACTTACTGTAAAGATGATCTTTAGTTTGGGATTAAATTGCAAAAGCTGGTGATACGTATTATCCAGCATTGTGATGGTCTCATCAATTGACAGCAAATGTTTAGTAAACCACTGGCCCGGTGCCCGGTGACAATTAGCCACGCCTTCACCTGTTTTATTATTGGCAAGTTCTGTAAGCCGGTAGGAGAAAGAGGAACCCAATGTGATGATGATCCAGTCTGCTTCTTTCAAAAATGCATGGGCCCTTTGTTGTGATTCGTTAATTACTTTTATTGCTTCCGCGGCACTGGTATTGGAAAACCTGCTGTGATGCTGCCAGCTATGCCACACTTCATTCAGTTGATAAAGATCCTCCTCTTTGTACTGCTTGTTCTGAATATAAGATGTAAGGCTTTTGCAAACGCTGGCAGGATCAAATAGTATTCCGTTAGGATTCTGCAATACAGAAAACTTAAGTTCTTCCAGTGCATTGCCAATATGTTCTGTAAAACAGGAGCCGATCAGTAATAACTTATCCTTATATCCAACTGGCTCCGGAAGTTTTTTTATGTCAATATTTACCATGAAATCCATACACGAAATTTAATCCTGCGCCGGTTTATATAAATATTTCTCCGGCTATCCGGAGACTATCAGCCAATGTCTCCTTATTTAAACCGGGCAATACTCCTTTTGCTTCAAAATAACCGATCATTAATTCAGTATCCATATTACCCACTAATTCATCGTCTGCCATGGGGCAACCGCCAATTCCTTTTAAAGCACCATCAAATCTTTTGCAACCAGCCCTGGCAGCAGCATCCAGCTTTTCCTTCCAGTTACCGGGTGTGGAATGCAGGTGAACACCTATTTCTATTCCCGGCAATGATTCCACCAGGTAGCTGGTCATATCATACACTTGTGCAGGAGTGGCTATACCTACCGTATCTGCCAGCGAAATGATACCAATATCCATGGCCACCAGTTTATTCACCCATTCAAAAACCACTTCTTCATCATAAGGATCGCCATAAGGATTACCGAACCCCATGGAAATATAAACGACCAGTTCTTTACGGGTCTTTATACAAAGATTTTGTATATCCTCCACCCGTCCGAGCGACTCTTCAATGGATGAATTTGTATTTCGTTGCTGAAATGTTTCAGACACGGAGAAAGGGAAGCCAAGGTAATTGATCGCTTCAAAAACACTAGCGGCTTCAGCTCCCCGGTAATTGGCAATAATGGCAAGCAATTTTGATGTGGCGGAAGAAAGGTCAATACCTTTGATGACATCCTCTGTATCTGCCATCTGCGGAATTGCTTTGGGTGAAACAAAACTCCCAAAATCGATCGTATCAAAACCAACTTTCAGTAAGGTATTGAGGTATTCTATTTTTTTCTCCGTCGGGATAAAATTTTTCCATCCCTGCATGGCATCGCGGGGACATTCAATAAGTTTAATAACAGGGGCTTTAGTCATGAATATTATTCTGTCGCAAATGTAAGACAAGAGTAGTTATCAGTAATCCATCTGTTCGGCCACCCGTTTGCGCCGGTTGATGTTTTCCCGCATCTGGTTAAAGAACCGGACACGTTCTTTTTCCCCGGTGGAACTGATCAGCAGGGATCGTTGCATGGTGTTCTGGATCGATTGGTGGATATGATTGCAAAAATCGATATTCCGGGTGGCCATATAATTGATCACACTATGGTTGATAAACGCAAGTTTAAAACTTCCCGCATCAACCAATATGGTGTTATCGCCCAAAAAGACTTCGTTATTGTACAACTTATAATTGGCACCGCCCCAGTTCTCATTCAGGAATAACGGGTATTTTTTTCCTGCTGCGGCAAGACTCTCAACATGATCAAGCACCTGGTGCATGCAGTCATAGATCCTGATCACATCTTCCCGCTTTTCAAAAGCATGACTATCGCGGTAATAATCTACCTGCTGTAAGGTAGTATCAATGCCTTCGATATTCCATATTTCTGTTGAAGAAACCTGGCAATAGGTCTCGGCGATCTTCTTGCCGATTGTTTTCAGCGACTCCGGTATTTTTTCCACAGAAAATTTTTGGTTACTTAATTCCGGGTAACTGAGAATGGTTTTCATAAAAAAGAAAAACTTGAAGCCGGCCAGTTCAGGTATCTGGAAATGATGAAAGAGTGGTATGTCTTTATTTACAAAATAGAGCTCTGCCCCTTCAAACGACCTGATCATCTCGATATCCGCCAGCATTTTTTTCAGGTACAACTCAAAATTGAAATTTACCGCACTTACCATCTTGACAGAGAAAATGTAATTATCCGTATGAAGATGAAAAATACTGTCGAGTGAAATATTAAAATGAACACATAGTTTCTGTACTTCTTCAAAAGTCAGCGGTTTATCGCCCCGCATACGACGGTAAGCGCTGTCATTACTGATATTCAGTAACCGGGCCACTTCATCCACGATGGACAGGTGATGCGGGAGAATGTTTTTAATGTGGTTAAAGAACACCTGCTGAACTGCCTGTGGTTCCATGTTAGTTGGTTTTAGTAAATATTGCAAATGCTGCAGACCCTGTTTTGCAGTATATCACCTTTTCTCTAAAAGTAACCTCATTTTTTGCAATTATCAAGTACGCAGACCTGGTTTCCTTTTGGTATTAGTGCTGGTTACCAAATAAGCATACGGCACAGTAAAAAGCCGTTATGAATCACTTTGAAGTAACCATAGGTTTGAATGGTCAACACAATTCACCACCAAAACCAACTAGTATGAAAAAGATTACAGCTCTTCTGCTGGCCATCCTGTTAACCATACAGACCATGGCACAAACAGATTCAGTGGCTACTGCACCGGAAACCCCTCCCCAAAAAGGGTCTTACAAAGCATCAATCAAAACCATTGACGGAAAGACACAACAAGGCTGGCTTTACCAGGTCAACGACAGCCAGGTAGTTTTATTAAAAAATGTCAAGGACCTCAGGACTAAGT
>CADEDV010000066.1 GCA_902826165.1 uncultured Bacteroidota bacterium | reverse complement strand
AAATTACCAGAACGATGGTGACTCGGTATTCCGCTTGTTTTATGATACAGTAAAGGGTGGTGACTATCGTGCAAGAGAGGCGAACGTACATCGGTTGGCCGAAGTGAGTGTGAATATTATTGACCAGTGCGTGGCGCAGGGTGTTCCTTTTGCGAGGGAATATGGTGGTCTGTTGAATAACCGTTCTTTTGGTGGCACGCAGGTTAAAAGAACATTTTATGCAGCCGGGCAAACCGGTCAGCAATTACTGATAGGAGCTTACCAGGCTATGGAAAGACAAGTAGCGCTGGGTAATGTGGAAATGTTCAGCCGTCATGAGATGCTGGATGTGGTGATGGTGGATGGAAAAGCAAGAGGTATCATCTGTCGCAACCTGGTGAATGGTGAACTCGAAAGACATTTTGGTCACGCAGTGTTATTATGCACCGGTGGTTATGGCAATGTATTCTATCTTTCTACGAATGCGATGGGAAGTAATGTGACTGCTGCCTGGAAAGCACACAAGAAAGGGGCTTTTTTTGGTAACCCCTGCTTCACACAGATACATCCTACCTGTATCCCTGTTTCAGGTGATCACCAGTCTAAACTGACATTGATGTCAGAGTCATTACGAAATGACGGACGTATCTGGGTGCCGAAGAAAAAAGATGATACCCGCAAAGCCAACGATATTCCTGAAGAAGAAAGAGATTATTATCTCGAAAGAAGATATCCTGCATTTGGTAACCTGGTGCCAAGAGACGTGGCCTCAAGAGCTGCTAAAGAAAGATGTGATGCCGGTTACGGAGTAGGTACCACCAAACAAGCTGTTTACCTCGATTTCAAATACAACCTGATCAATAAGTACGGTAAAACAGAGGCCGGTAAATTGGGTATTGAAAACCCTGATACCGAAACCCTGATCCGTCTTGGTAAAGAAGTGGTGAAAGAGGAATATGGTAACCTTTTTGATATGTATGAGAAGATCACCGGAGAGAATCCTTATGAAGTACCGATGAGGATATACCCGGCGGTACACTATACCATGGGTGGTCTCTGGGTTGATTATGAACTCATGACGAATGTGAAAGGTTTGTATTGCCTTGGTGAAGCTAATTTCAGTGATCATGGCGCTAACCGTTTGGGTGCTTCTGCATTGATGCAGGGATTAGCCGATGGATACTTTGTGATCCCTTATACCATTGGTAATTATTTGGCCGATGAGATTGCTACCAAACCGATCCCTACTTCACATGAAGCTTTTGTGCAAACAGAAAAAGCTGTGGCTGACCGGATCAATACCCTGATGAATATTAAAGGAAAGCAAACGGTAGAAAGTTTCCATAAGCGTCTCGGCAAGATCATGTGGGAGAAATGCGGTATGGCAAGAAATGCACAGGGTCTGCAGGAAGCGATCACGGAGATACAACAGTTGAAAAAAGAATTCTGGAGTGATGTAAGAATACCCGGCGGTATCACAGAAATGAATCCTGAACTGGATAAGGCGGGTCGTGTGGCTGATTTTATTGAATTGGGAGAATTGATGTGCAAGGATGCACTGAACCGTAATGAAAGCTGCGGTGGTCACTTCAGGGAAGAAAGCCAGACGGAGGAAGGGGAAGCAAAAAGAGATGATGTGAACTTTGCGTATGTAGCAGCCTGGGAGTATAAAGGAGAAAGTAACTGGGAATTGCACAAGGAGAACCTGGAATTTGAAGTAGCGAAGCCAACACAACGGTCGTACAAATAAAATTTTTATAACGAACAATATTTATTGCGTTATGGAGCACTACATGATGAATCTTACGCTGAAAGTCTGGAGACAAAAAAATGCGAATGACAAAGGGGGATTTGAGTCGTACCCGGTAAAGAATATTTCTTCCGAGATGTCTTTCCTGGAAATGATCGATGTGTTGAATGAGGAGTTGATCCGTGACGGAAAAGACCCCATTGCTTTTGACCATGATTGCCGTGAAGGGATTTGTGGAGCCTGCTCCATGTATATCAATGGCCGTCCGCATGGACCCTGGGAACAGAATACCACCTGCCAGTTGCATATGAGGGCTTACAAAGATGGAGACACTATCACCATCGAACCCTGGAGGGCCAATGCTTTCCCCGTGATTAAGGACCTGGTGGTGGATCGTTCTGCATTTGACCGCATTATCCAGGCCGGAGGTTATATTTCAGTCAACACAGGTAACGCAGTGGATGCCAATGCAATGCCTGTGGAAAAAGATAAGGCCGATGCGGCTTTTGCGGCAGCTGCTTGTATTGGTTGTGGTGCTTGTGTAGCCGCTTGTAAAAACTCTTCCGCCTTGTTATTTGTCTCCGCAAAAGTTTCCCATTTGGCTTTATTACCGCAGGGTTCACCCGAGCGGAAATCAAGGGCTTTGAATATGGTGGCACAGATGGATAAAGAAGGTTTTGGTGCCTGTACCAATACGGGTGCCTGTGAAGCGGTTTGTCCCAAAGGGATCTCCATTACCAATATTGCAAGATTGAATGCTGAGTTTAGTATTGCTGCACTCGTTTCTCAATGATAATAAAATAAATAAAATAATGTTTAAGCCCTCCATAAGAGGGCTTTTATTTTTTATTGTAAGAGAAGAAAGACTACCGGATCAGCAATACTGTTCCTTTTCGCAGGATTGATCTTCCTGTATCATCAGTAGCATTGAATATCCATACATATAAGGACGTTTGCTGTTCTTTACCATTCATTTTTCCATTCCATCCCTCGCCACGATTACTGGTTGAATACACTTTTTCGCCCCACCGGTTATAGATGGAAAATTCCTTAAGCAGGGTGGTTAACGGGTAAAAAGGTTTTAATATGTCGTTTTTGCCGTCATTATTCGGGGTAAAACCTGTTGGTATATATATATCAGTAGGGTCAATGATTGTGATCTTCACAAAGCCTTCTGTCTTGCATCCCGATGTATCGGTGGCTACAACCTTATAAACAATATCACTAAGCGGTGTGGCAACCGGGCTGGGACTGTTAGGGTCATTTAAACCAATGGAAGGTGACCATTGATAGGAAACAGCAGGCCCGCTGGTCACCAGGTGAACACTCTGACCTGCGAAAATGGTTTGGTCCGTTGGGATATTGATGGTGAAGGATCCCAGCGTAATAGTATCGGTGACAGAACTGCTGCGGCAGGCGTTAGCTGAGCTTAATGTTAATGTAACCGGGTAATTGCCTGGTTGACTATACACATGGACCGGGTGAATATCAGTTGAGAAATTACCATCACCAAAATTCCAGGTAAACAGATCACCCGGTCGTACAGGATTATTGTTGGTGAAACGGACATATCCTGAATCACAAACCCGCAAATGGTCAAAGAACAATTCCATATTTGTAGTGTCAGCTTTGACAATACGGGAACGAACGATCTCCTCACACCCGGTAGTAGAACGGATGCGTAGTTTAACGGAATACGCCTGGTTGGAGGGATTAAATGTGTGAACAGGATTCTGCTGGGTAGAAGTATTCCCATCGCCAAAATCCCATGACCAGGACAGTACACCACTCATGGTGGAAAAAGCATTGAAACGGACGATACCTGCACAACTGTCGAGGATAGTATATGCAAATCCATTATTGGGGTCAATAGCAGCATCGTTGATAAAGTTGGGAGATCCCAATTGCCCGGCACCGGGAGCTATGTCAATATTATTGAGCCGGAAATTACATCCGGCACCTTTTATATCCGGGTTATTGATACTGCTCATTAATCCTCCCTGCCTGATAAGATATATCTTCTCATCGGGAGCCAGTTGAATACCGTAAAAACTGGTAGTTGTTAAAATACTATCCCTTGAAGCATTGATAGCTGCCATTGTTGGATGCCTTGATTCGATCTGGTCAATTTTGTTTTCAAATGGCCGTAACAGGTAGAGTAGTTGTGAATTGGGTGAGTATTCACAATTGGTATAAAGAGCATTACCCGGATTGAATGTTCTTGCATTGCTGATGATACCCGATGAGTTATCAAAATCAAATAACTGGACAAAATTAGGGTACACTTCAGGCGGGTCTATCAATGGGAAATGAACCTGGCAAAGTTGTCCTCCGTCGGGGCTGATTTTCATAAACCCGGTATTTGTCAAAATAGATTGGTTCATTACCAGGCCGGCTACAGATACTACCGGCGATGTAGTAAGCCCGTTGCAGCTGATTAGCCAGGCCCTGAAAATATTGGAGTTATTGTCATTAGTAATAAGCCATACATCTGAACCATTCCTGTGTCTTGCTGCTGTTAAACGTTCGGTACAGGAGGCCCAGAGTAAATTACGTTTTACTATAACTTCACCATTTCCGCCGCCTCTGTTTATGTTGACAATTGAATAACAGTAACCTCCGGCAAAGCTATTTTCAATGGCATCCGCCGTGAAAACGTAATAGATACTGTCATTACCGGGTACAGGAACAATGATACTGGATTGGCAGGCTGAAATATTGCCGCCAATATTGTTCCCATTCAGCATTACCTGGTGTAGTTTGTTGTAAATATCAACGCCATTGGTGTAGAAAAGGAGATTCCCGTTTTTATCAGAAATAGCAGAGGAGCCTTCATCGGCAACCATCTGGCTGTTTGGCAGGGCGGTTGGAACAGGCTGGCCCGCAACTGCATTAAAATTCAGGGCAGCTCTTCCCCCAAAATACCAGTTATTATTTTGCTGAGCCGGTACCGGCAGGCAAAGCAAGGAAAAAAAAGTATGTACTATTATCGTCCGGATCAGCAATTGTAACGGTAGTTTATGTCCTGAATAAAGACAGTCACACAATAAAGTTGCTGCTTTTCGGGCAAATTAACAGGCAAGGAAAATTTTTGGGCAATAAAAAGGCCGAATTTTACGATTTTGAGTAAAACCTGCTGCTTTTGAGTGGTTTGTACAGAATATTAATCTTATTGTTAATCATCCAATTATCCTTGTGGAGCCAGGCCCAGCTTCCAGGGCAAGTACCTGTGTCCAATCTTCGCCAGAAAACCTTTCAAATCCAGGCTGACAGTTTAAAGATCGATTCGCTCAGTACGATCCCCAATACAATTGAAATAAAAGATATTCCGGCTGTTGATTACAGGTTCGATTTCATCAATAGTATGCTGTACTGGATCAAAAAACCGGTTATCCAAACCATTACAGTCACTTACCGGGTCTTCCCGTACAAGCTTAACCCGGTAGCACAGCGGATGAACTATGACAGTGTGATGAATAATTTCTATGTCAAACCTTATGAATTCAATGATGGGTATAACGACCAGCAAAGAGGTATGTTCAACTTCGGTTCCATAAAAGCCGAAGGAAGCTTTGGCCGGCAGATCGGGTTTGGTAACAGCCAGGATGCGGTGTTAAATTCAACCCTCAATTTGCAGCTGAGTGGTATGCTGGGTGATAGTATCGAGATACAGGCAGCTATCACCGATAATAATATACCTATACAGCCGGATGGGAATACACAGCAGTTGAATGAATTTGACCAGGTCTTCCTGCAATTCAAAAAAAAGAACTGGCAACTGAATCTTGGTGACCTGGAACTACGGCAGAACCAGAGTTATTTCCTGAATTTTTATAAACGCCTGCAGGGTATTTCTTTTCAAACCAATAACCGTGTAACAAAGAATATTACTTCCAATACATTGGTAAGTGGTTCCATTGCTAAAGGAAAATTCACCCGCAACGTATTCCAGGGACTGGAAGGCAACCAGGGACCTTACCGGCTCACCGGTGCCAATAATGAGTTCTTTTTTATTATTCTTGCCAATACAGAACGTGTTTTTTTAGACGGAGTTTTGCTACAGCGTGGAGAAGACCAGGATTATGTGATCAATTATAATACCGCCGAGCTGACATTCACCCCCAAACGGATGATCACCAAGGACAGCAGGATACAGGTGGAATTTGAATATGCGGAAAGAAGTTATCTCAATGCCAATTTATATCTCGCACAGGAATTTGAATTTAATAAGCAGCTTAAACTGAGAGTCGGGGTTTTTAATAACGGGGATGCCCGCAATTCGCAGATCAATCAATTGCTGGATGATCCGCAGAAACAATTTCTTTCTAATATCGGCGACAGCATCCAGAATGCCTTTTATTCCTCTGCGGTGCTGGATACATTTGCAGCAGGAAAAGTATTGTATGAAAAGATATATGTTGGGCTTGATTCCTTCTACCAGTATTCAACCAACCCGGCATTGGCTAAATACAGCCTTTCCTTTATTGATGTCGGGGATGGGAAAGGAAATTATATAACAGATTTCAACGGGGCAAATGGGAAAGTATATAAATATGTGCCCCCCGTCGGTACAATCCGGCAAGGAAAATATGAACCGATCATCATACTGGTCACTCCCAAAAAACAGCAGCTGGTCAATATGGGAGTTGATTATATAGTCAACAAAAATACGCTCCTGAAAGCCGAAGTCGCAACCAGCAGTTATGATGTGAATACATTCTCCAAAAATGATGATGGGGATGACCGGGGATTTGCTGCGAAGTTTCAATTGACGAATAGCAAACAGGTATCGGTCAAAAAGAAACTACAGCTGAATACAGCTCTGGATTACGAATTTGTACAGAATAAATTTAAACCCCTTGAACGTTTACGGACAGTAGAATTTTCCCGTGACTGGGGGCTGCCATTAGTACCCACACTGGCTACGGAAAATATTATCCGTGCATCGGCAGGGTTGCGGGATAATAAAGATCATTCGCTGAGCTACCAGTTTGTGAATTATCACCGGAGTGATAATTATAATGGATTTCAGAATTCAGTAAAGCATGGCGCCCGGTGGAAAGGATGGCAGTTCAATAACGAATTCGTGGCTACCAGTTTCAACAGTGCCAATGACAAAGGTATATTTCTCCGGCCTGTGATCGATATGAGTAAGGAGATGAAACAATTGAAAAACTGGAAACTGGGTTTTCGGTATGCGCTGGAACAAAATACGGCCCGGTATAAAACAACGGATACGTTGACACCATCAGCTTTTTCGTTTGACAGTTATTCGGTGTATTTAAAATCAGATGAACAAAAGAAGAACAAATATGGGATTACTTTCTTTACCCGTTCAGATAAATACCAGGTAAGTAAGGATTTTGTTCGTGGCGACAGGAGTTTGAACCTGAATTTGCAAACAGAACTGTTGGCTAATCCCAAACGGCAGCTATACCTGAATACCACTTTCCGGAAACTGGAAGTATATGATGCCACTGTATCAAAACAACAGGAAGATGAGACGATCCTGGGAAGGGCTGAGTACAATATGACCGAGTGGAAAGGGTTCATTACCGGCAACATGCTCTATGAAGTAGGAGCAGGGCAGGAGCAGCGGAGAGATTTTGCATATTTAGAAGTACCGGCAGGTACCGGGCAGTATGCCTGGATAGATTACAATACAGACGGGGTGCAGCAGTTGAATGAATTTGAACTGGCCGCTTTTGTTGACCAGGCCAAGTTCATCCGCATCTTTACACCCACGAATGAATTTATCAAAGCCAATTATATTACTTTCAACTATCGTTTTGATATCAGCCCAAGAATATTGTTGAATAAACCCGGCATTAAAGGAATTAAGAAATTCGTATCGAAGCTGAACCTGCTGACCTCTTTGCAGATCAATAAGAAATCATTATCGAAGGGGAATTTTGAATTCAACCCCTTCAAATATGCCGTAGACGATACAGCGCTGATCATTTTAAATACTTCGATTCTGAATACACTTTCTTTTAACCGTTTCAGCAGCAAATGGGGAGTTGATTTTACCAACCGGAGAGATAACAGCAAATCATTGCTGACCTATGGGTATGAAAGCCGTAAACTGAATGACTGGCTGGTCAAATTCCGCTGGAATATCAGCAGGGCCATATCACTGACGGTAAATGGTAAAAAAGGATTGAATGCTTTATATACCCCGCAATTTAATAACCGGAATTACCAGTTGGATATTTATAATGCTGAACCTAATCTTACTTATATCCGGGGCACTTCATTCCGGGTACTTACCGGTTATAAATTTGAGACGAAGACGAACCTGCCTTTGTACGGGGGAGAGAAATCAACATCTCATTCACTGAACCTGGAATCAAAGTACAATATTTTGCAGAGCAGTTCTGTTACGGGGAAATTCACGTTTAATAATATTGATTACAAATCACCGGCGAATACAACGGTCAGCTATATCATGCTGGATGGGTTGCTCCCGGGGAAGAATTATCTCTGGTCCCTGAGTTTTACCAAACGTTTATTGAACAACCTGGAGCTGACCATGCAGTATGACGGAAGAAAGCCCGGCACCTCAAGAACGGTACATATCGGAAGGGCATCGATAACTGCTTTATTTTAGCACTGCAAAGATCCAGCATCTATTATCTGGTATCCGGGGTCTATACATTAAACCGAAAATGCATCACATCGCCGTCTTTCACGATGTATTCCTTTCCTTCAATTCTTAGTTTACCCACTTCACGACAGGCCGCTTCTGATCCGTATTTTACAAAATCTTCGTAAGCGATCACTTCAGCTTTGATAAAGCCCTTTTCAAAATCAGTATGGATCACTCCGGCGGCTTGTGGTGCTTTCCATCCTTCATGGATCGTCCAGGCTCTTACTTCCTGTACACCGGCTGTGAAATAGGTATATAGGTTGAGAAGTTTGTAAGCCGAATGGATCAGCCTGTCTAAGGCAGGTTCTGTCATCTTATATTCTTCCATGAACAACTGCCGGTCATCCGGATTTTCCATCTCAGCAATTTGTGCCTCGATGTTGTTATTCATAATAATGACTTCAGCCTTTTCATTTTTGACAGCTTCCTTTAATTTCTCAGAATATTGATTGCCGGTATGCATAGATGCTTCATCCACATTGGCAACATACAGCACCGGCTTATCGGTAAGTAAGAAAAGATCGGCAATAGCTGTTTTTTCTTCTTTGTCTAAATCCAGTTCACGGATACTTTTGCCTTTTTCCAAATGCTCTTTACATCTTACGAGCACTTCCAGTTCGGCTTTGTATTTTGGGTCAAGCTTAATTTGTTTTTCAGTCTTCTGAATTTTCTTCTCAACACTGTCAAGATCTTTTAACTGAAGTTCAGTGTCAATGATCTCTTTATCACTCACGGGATTGATAGCTCCCTCATCTCTCAGTATATTCTCATCTTCAAAACAACGGATCACATGAATAATGGCATCCACTTCCCGGATATTCCCGAGGAATTTATTCCCCAGGCCTTCACCTTTGCTGGCACCACGAACAAGGCCCGCAATATCCACGATCTCGATCTGGGTGGGCACGGTACGGTTGGGTTGCACCAGCTCCGCCAGTTTGTTCATCCGGGGATCAGGTACATCCACCAACCCGACGTTAGGGTCAATAGTGCAGAAACGATAGTTGCTGGCTTGCGCCTTGGCACTATTACTAACTGCATTGAACAAAGTTGATTTTCCTACATTGGGTAATCCCACAATTCCTGCTTGTAAAGCCATAATGCTGTTTTTCGAGGCGCAAAGATAGGTGAAAACAGGTTTTTGAGCGGTACTATAGTTGCTTTGCTTAAAGTGCTTAACTTCAAACCATAAACAATAAACCTCAATCAATTTTATGGCATTGACCCGTATCTGGTCCGCCTTCATCATCATTGCGATTGCTGTGGCCGGCTTTAAGTTCCTGGCCGTGGATGGTGATCAGCAGATATTTACCCAGATGGTGATTGGTAAAAATGGCGATTCACTCAAGGTGAAAGAAATGGAAGCAGTAAAGGCAGACCCTGCTCTGCTGCAATCCCTGGACACACTGGCAAGAGTAAAAGAAGGGAAGCTTGTTTATAAAAAGGAAGGCAATAAGATCGTTGCAGTTAAGCCCCAAAAAGTAAATGGGATCATTGAGACCTGTAAGGATGCGGTAAATCTCTGTATCGGCCTGATTGGTATTATGGCCTTATTCATGGGTTTTATGAGTATTGCCGAAAAAGCAGGTGGTATCCGTTTCTTGTCCCGTATCATCGGCCCCTTCTTTTCAAAAATATTCCCCGATGTGCCCAAAGAACACCCAGCCCACGGGCACATGATGATGAATTTCTCTGCCAATTTACTGGGGTTGGATAATGCAGCCACGCCATTTGGTATCAAAGCCATGGAAAGTTTACAGGAGATCAACCCGGATAAGCAACGGGCTTCGAATGCGCAGATCATGTTCCTGTGTTTACATGCTTCCGGTCTTACGCTCATCCCAGTGAGTATTATCGCATTGAGGGCCGGGGCAGGAGCGAGGAATGCTACGGATATTTTTATTCCCTGTATGATCGCCACGTTTGCAGCCACGATGGCGGCACTCATCATTGTTTCGCTGCGCCAGCGGATCAATTTATTTCAGCCTGTAATATTAGCCTGGGTATTGAGCCTTTCAGGTATCATTGCCGCTTTTGTCTGGTATCTAACCAAATTGGATAAGACCTCGCTGGAGTTTTTTTCCGGCTCTTTTGGTAACGGCCTTTTATTGCTGATTCTATTCCTGATTGTTTTGGGTGGTTTATATAAAAAGATTGACATCTTCAGTGCTTTTATTGATGGTGCCAAAGGTGGCTTTGAAACAGCCGTGAAGATCATTCCGTATTTAGTGGGAATGCTGGTGGCCATCAGCATGCTGCGGACCAGTGGCACTTTTGATTACCTGATCGATGGGGTAAAAAATATGTTCGCTGCATTGGGAACGGATACACGATTTGTGGATGGATTACCTACGGCATTAGTAAAGCCCTTTAGCGGTGGCGCAGCAAGAGGAATGATGGCGGATACCATGACAGCTTATGGTGCCGATTCTTTTGCCGGCAGATTATCCTGTGTGTTACAGGGTTCATCGGATACTACATTTTATGTAATTGCCGTTTATTTCGGAGCAGTAGGAGTTAAGAATACCAGGTATACGATTGGTTCCATGTTGCTGGCCGACCTGGTAGGTATTATCACATCTATCTTCCTGGCGTATTTATTTTTTGGATAAAGAGAAGTCTTACCACGTATGCGGTGACCGCATAAAAAAGTCCCGGATCAGCCGGGACTTTTATGACTTCACACTTTTTGTTTAATAATTCGAAAAAGCAGACAGCGTTCTCACACTTGATGCAGTAGTGACAGCTGCCCTGTAGCCCCCTCTGAAAACAAGCGTATAACTTCTTTTTGCAGTAGGAGTAAGAGTCGCTAAAATATCAAGGTACCCTGCAGGAGATGGTCTGTAGTTTTGAAGATTATTTAACGATCCTGTTGGACGGATATAAAAGGTATCAGTAACCCCGGATGCATAAGGTATAAAATCTGTGACCTGCGTTACCTGCACGTTTGTAAACACATTAGCATTCCTTTTAACAGAAAAAATATCGAACCCTGTTAGGGCAGTTGGGTTATAAACAAAATTAGCAAAACGGATTCTTGCCGTTGAGTCAGACGGAACAACAATATTTGTTTGCACCGTAACCTGTTTAGGGGTTGTAATGGTATCATATGCAAATATGGTGTAAAGCTTATTTGTTTGCATATTCTCCGCAAATTGCAGAGGAACCTGTGTGGAAGTCCGCAGAGTGTCTTTGATTGTGAAAGCCCGAACACCGCCTGTAACACTAAAAGCGTACCCTACTGAAGGAAACACACTTCCTGATGTCATTAATGACCCTGTAACCGGTTTGCCATCTACATAAACGTAATTACGGGAAGCTCCCACGGTTGCGAGGTAAACTTGTGCCTGTGTTTTGTCACCAAAATCGGTCAGTAAAGTAATTTTTTCATCAAATGTTTTTTTGCAGGAAACAAACAGGCCTGCACTCAGCAACCCGATGACCCCATAAATATATATCTTAGTTAGTTTCATAATTATTTATTTTGTTGGTTACATTAAGGTTGAGAGAACCATTGTTCCTTTGTATGATAATCGAGGGCAATAGCGCCAATCCTGGTTAACTCTGCAACATTATACAGGTACTCGGAATTGTACCTGGGTCTTGCCCTGTAAACAATTTTACCATTGTTATTGGTGAAAAGGTCTGATCCGGTTGGCGGGGTAAAATCTGCATACACCTGCTGACCGGTTACCGGGTCCAGATCGGTATAATGAAATCTTCTCATATCCACCCAGGTTTCTACCAGTCCCCAGCCATACATGGCAATATATTTTTGCAGCATGATATGCGATAAAGTAAGATTTCCTGCAGCAGGAACAACTAATGGGTTTGCGAGGTAGGCGGCTTTAGCAGCGGGTGTTATTTGCATGGCGGCAGGAACAGAGTTATGATAATCAGGTGTACCTGTGAGCATATCAAAACTAAGGCTGATGCCCTGTGTATATGCAGCCAAAGCTCCTGCCGGATCATTACTTCTCAATAAAGCTTCCGCTTTCATAAACTGTACTTCTGATGCGGTTACGATTGGGAAGGGGGCTCCATTACGGAAAATATAACGGGCATTATTATCATTTCCCGGTGCAGCTGTAGTGGCGAATGTTCCACCCCAGAAATTTTGCGGCTGATCGGCGGTTGCTAAACCATCTGTACCCTTATTTGGACGTACGCCTTTGTAAGTTCCATTTGTATTTTCCCGGATGATATAAGGAGCTCTTGGATCATTTACACCGAGAAACATCGGATTAAGACCTGTTTCGAGGTTAGCTATAAACCGTGACTGGCGAAGAGCACCGACATTACCACGAAATGGACCAAAAAAGTTAAAGGTGCCTGATACACCTGTTGCCAGGAACTTGGCAGCCGCATTGTCGGCATTGCTGTTAATG
>CADEDV010000065.1:2444-14629 GCA_902826165.1 uncultured Bacteroidota bacterium | reverse complement strand
TTAAGCCTGCCGCTAGCGTTCATCCTGAGCCAGGATCAAACTCTCCATTGTAAATGAAGTTTGATACTGACAGTATAAAATTCTCAAGAGAAAATTAACGTGTCAAATCGAATGTTATTCGCTTGACTTACCTTGTTGTTTTTAATCAGAGGCTATCTGATTAAAGTGCTATTGTTTCCCAACTTTCAAAGATCTTTTGGCTTTACCAGCCACCCGTTTTTTGAACGGGAGTGCAAAGGTAAGGGCCGTTTTATTTCTACCAAATTTTTCAGCATTTATTTTTCAAAAAGTACTGATCATTTTGGAATGAAAATCAAATTGTTTTGTGAAGAACTATAACCTTTTTTTAAAGGCGGACGGCAAAGGTAAGGGTTCAAATCTTACCAGCAAATTTTAAAGCTCAGTTTTGTTCACATTTGCCTCACACCGTATTCACACTACTTTCAAGAACTACCGTTTTTAATTCGGGTTGCAAATGTACGGTTGTGTGATTTATCTGCCAACTTTTTCTGACTTATTTTTCTTGCTATTTGCTTCAGTGTCAATTCACAATCTTCAGAGAACTACCCGTTTTTTTCAAGCGGGGTGCAAAGATAAGGGTGAAAGATTTGCTGCCAAAACTTTTTTGCAAATAATAACTGCTAAATCGGCGAAAAAGGCCTTCAGTAAGGGTTTCAGCCGGTGATTTTTTTTGAAGACCCCTACTCTTTGTTTGGAGGGTAATTAACTGAAACGAGAAAAAGGCCATGTGCCGGAACGGCGAAACTCGCTTTGGTACAGTCTTTTGCATCAATTATAGCCCGGAATTCATCAAGGCTGAGCTTTCTCCTCCCCACTTTAAGCATAGTGGCGGTCAAAGCTCTGACCATTCCTCTCAAAAACCTGTTTCCCTTTACATTATATACCAGGTAATCATCTTCCTGCAGCCATTGGCTCTCTATAATATCACAGCTGAATGTCTTTACCTGGGTATTCCTTTTCGAAAAAGATGTAAAATCATGGTACTCTTTGACGATTGCAGCTGCTTTTTCCAGTAACTCCATATCCAGCTTATAGGGGTAAAAAAAGGCTCTATCCTGCAGAAAAGGATCTTTTCTCCGGTAAATGAAATACTTGTACTCCCGGTTTATTGCATCAAACCTGCAATGGGCATTGTCATTTACCGGTTTTAGCCCCTGAATAACAATATCAGCCGGAAGGATCGCATTGACCTTATAAAGAAACTGAGGATGAATTATTCCATCATAATCAAAGTGAAAAAAATTCTGTAGTGCATGAACTCCGGCATCGGTCCGCGACGAGCCGGTCATCGTCACTTTATCCCTTTGTAATACCTCAAAAGCCTTTTCAACTTCTGCCTGGATGGTGTTTGCATTCTCCTGGGTTTGAAAACCACTGTAGGCAGTGCCTTTATATGAAACTTCTAAAAAATACCGGGGCATAGTGATTAGTTGCGCAACATGGCTTTAAACCGGTTGATATAATACTCATCCTTCAATTCAGACTCAAGCGACCTGAAATTTGCAGGATCGGAAGCGTATTGATAGGCCAGGTCAAAAAATTTATACTTACCCGCCTCATTCAGGAATAAGGTGCTGAGGTTTTTAATCTGGCTGGTTGCAAAACATTTACTCTTAAAATATTTCTTAGCCTCGTCTATCATATCATCATCGGTTTCAGCAGATGCCATATTTTTCCGGAGCTTTAAAAAATCCGCCTCAATAGCCACTTCTTTACAAACAGCTACAGCCGGAGTCTTTTCGACAACAACTTCTGCCTGATTATTTTGCTTTATAGCCGCTTCCTGCTTTACTTCTTCTTTAGCGGATTGTATAGCTTCCTTATTTACCGTAGCAGTATCACTTGTTATTTCCAGGAATTTCTTTTCCTGTTTGGGTTCTGCCTTTACCTGGCCGGCTACCGGCTTCGAATTAGGAATCAGGATGCGGATCGTATCCCTTGATCCGTTGGCAAACTCATCAATAAATGTTAATCCAAAACCTTCCGTGGTAGAACTCTCCCCTTTTCTTAACACAATAGACTTCTTATACACTTCCTCTGTCACCGGTGGATTATCCGTCAATGCCTCAGCCTGCTTTTCTTTAATGGTCTCGGTTTGGGGTTCTTCTGCTTTAACAACAGGTTTTTCTTCTATTACCGGCGGTGGCTTCGTGGTAACAGGTTCATTTGCAATTTCAGCTTTCGTATCCTTTACCGTTGTTAAAACAGTATCTGCTACAACAGGTTTTACCTCTTCTTTTTTCGCAAGTTCTTCCGTCTTTACTACTGGTTTACTTTCTTCGGTTTTTATGACATCAGGGGTAACTATGGCCGGCTTTATCTCCTCTTTCTTTGCAGTCTCAGTAATTTTTATTTCAGGTTTCTTCTCCTCCGCTTTAGCTACAACAGGTCTTTCCCTCAACGTAGAATCATCCGCGGCCTTTGCCAGTATATCTGTAAATGCAGACACCGGCTTCTTTACTGTATTACTGATCTCTTTATTAATCGTTGTCAGCGACATCTGAACGGCCAGTGATTGCATATCAAATAAACCCCAGCCCTTATCTCCGAAATTTTTTAATAAAAACCCATGGTCCTTTGCTTTTATATCGATTGCAAACCGCTGCTCGGGCCATTTATTTTGCGGAAACCCTACATTAATAGTGTAACTGCTGTCTTTCAGTTTAGAAAGAATCAGGTATCCCGATGCGGAAGAACTGTGAACAGCCTCATTCAGTTTTACAAAAAAAGGCTGTTCCTGCTCAGACTGGATATAGACAAAATATACTTTCTGGGAAGCAACAGAAACTGCGATGCCGAAAAAGAAAAGGGACAGCAATAATTTGTTCATTTTTCCGGTATTGGGTGGTTCAACAAATTTAAACCAAATACCTCTACCCTGTTCAGCGGGTATTCAACAACTTGTTAAATAGCAGCACCTCCCATCCATTTGGTCAGCGCAAATTCTGACAGCTTACCTAAATTTGCCCCACTTAAATATTTATTATGAGAAAACTCTTGTTTTGTCTCGCACTGATCATTTCATTTCAGCTGACCTATGCCCAGCCCGGAGCTGTTAAACAGGATACCTCCTGGAAAAAGGAATACCGGGAAACTGCTACCCGCATCAATAACCTGGTACATACCAAATTGGAGGTAAAACCGGATTTCAGTAAATCCTACCTCTATGGTAAAGCATGGATCACTTTAAAACCGCATTTCTATTCTACAGACAGCCTTACGCTGGATGCTAAAGGAATGGAGTTTAAAAAGATCGCTTTGGTAAAAGGCACCAAACAAGTTCCATTAAAGTACACGTATGATGACTGGCAGATCCGCATCAAACTTGATAAGACCTATAAAGCGGCAGAAAGCTATACCATCTATATAGATTATACAGCCAAACCGGATGAGTTTGAAGAAAAATATGCTAAAGACCAGATGCTGGGTATAAAAGGAATGTATTTCATCAATCCCAAAGGGGAGGAAAAAGACAAGCCTACCCAAATATGGACACAAGGTGAAACAGAATCAAGCTCGGCCTGGTTCCCCACCATTGACAAAACCAATCAAAAAACAACGCAGGAACTTACGGTTACAGTTGACAACAAGTATGTAACACTGAGTAACGGCAAATTAATGTCGCAAAAGAAAAATGCAGACGGTACAAGAACCGACTACTGGAAAATGGATCTGCCACATGCCCCTTATCTTTTCTTCCTCGGTGTGGGAGAATATGCAGTTGTAAAAGATCAATGGAAAGGAAAAGAAGTTAATTATTATGTAGAAAAGGAATATGGTTCGGTTGCCAAAAAGATATTTGGCAATACACCTGAGATGATGACTTTCTTTTCTAAATTAACCGGCGTGGAATTTCCCTGGATAAAATATTCCCAGATCACCGGTCGTGATTATGTAGCCGGCGCCATGGAAAATACAACAGCGACCATTCACCAGGAAAATGCACAGCAAGACGCAAGGGAACTTGTAGATGGCAATAGTTGGGAAGGCACTATCGCCCATGAATTATTTCACCAATGGTTTGGCGACTATGTAACAGCAGAAAGCTGGAGCAACCTGACCGTGAATGAATCATTTGCCGATTACAGCCAGACTTTATGGGATGAATACAAATATGGTAAAGATGCCGGTGATGCCGAAAACTACCAGGGCATGCAAGGCTACCTGATGAGCAACAGCCAGAATAAAGACCTGGTTCGCTTTCACTACCGTGATAAAGAAGATATGTTTGATGCGGTTAGTTACCAGAAAGGGGGACGTATCCTTAATATGCTTCGAAATTTTGTGGGTGATGAGGCATTTTCCAAATCACTCAATAATTATTTAACGACCAATAAATTCAAATCGGCGGAAGCCCACCAGTTGCGCTTAGCGTTTGAAGAAGTGACCGGCCGTGACCTGAACTGGTTCTTTAACCAATGGTATTTTGGCAGCGGGCATCCCAGTGTTGATATTGATTATGTATATGATGATGCAGCCGGAAAAGTAAATGTGATCGTAAAGCAAACCCAAAAAACAGGTAAACTATTTAAATTACCCATCTCAATAGATGTATATGAAGGGACCAATAAAGTTCGTTACAATGTTTGGGCTAATAATGCCGCCGATACTTTCAGCTTCAGCTATACAAAACGTCCGGACCTGGTAAATGTGGATGGAGATAAAATAATGCTGTGGGTGAAAAAGGATAATAAAACACTTGAAAACTATATTCACCAGTACACTTATGCAGGTAATTACGTTGACAGAAGAGAAGCGATTGATTTTGCTTCTAAGAAACTGGATGATCCCAAAGGAGTTGAATTATTGAAAACAGCATTGAAAGACAAATACCAGGGCCTCAGAAATTTTGCCATCAGCAAAATCAACCTGAAGAAAGAAAATGTAAAGACTGCGGTTGAGCCCATTTTGCTTGACCTGGCAAAAAATGATAAATACGCAACAGTAAGAGCCGGTGCTATTGCCCAATTAGGAGAATATGGCAAAGCTGAATATGCCCCGTTGTTCAAAGCGGCAGTCAGCGACTCATCTTATTCTGTAGCCGGTAATGCCCTGAATGCGTTAGCAGAAGTTGACGAAGCTGCCGCATTAGCTATCGCTAAAGACCTGGCCAAGCAACCCGCCAAAGGAGCTTTACAAAGTGCTATCCTGGCACAGATCATCAAATCAGGTGATGAAAGTATGGCGGATAAGATCATTGGTGATTTTTCTAAAATGCCTTTAGGGCAAGCCAAATTTGAAGCCCTGGGAAATATCGGTTCTTATCTTGCCGTAGTAAAGAATACTGAAAAATTCAAATGGGGCGTGGATGAGATCGTGAAATTCAGGGATGCTGTTCCGGCCGCTTTTAAAGATCAAACCGATCCTTTCATCAATGGCATGATCCTGAAAGGAATTCTTGCCAAGAAAGACAAAGCATTAAAGGAAAACCCAACTGATACTTCCTTAACTGAACAGGTCAATCATATTAAATCTGTTTTACCAGAGGCTGAGAAAAAAGGCTTCTAAGGATTTGATAGCAGATAAAACTAAAAATGCTGAGCAAATGCTCAGCATTTTTTATTGGGATATAATTTTATTTACCAACTTCCACTGGCACCACCACCGCCAAAACTACCCCCACCAAAACCTCCGAAGCCTCCACCACCTGATGATCCGCCACCGCCGCCGGACCAGCCGCCGCCACCCCATCCACGGTACCCCCCTCTTGATACGTAGGTGCCGCCGCCGGTTCCTCCAAACATACTGGATATTATAATAAACAAAACGATCGCAATGATCATCCATGTCTTAAATCCTCCTTTCTTTTTGCTGCCATAACCTTCCGGGGCCTTGTATTCTCCTGCAGCCGCTTTTATCAGCGCATCGGCTGCTTCATCAAGACCGCGATAATAATTATCCTGCTTGAAATTAGGGATGATCTCATGGTCAATAATACTTTTTGCGGTAACATCCGGAATAGCTCCTTCAAGCCCATACCCAACTTGTATGGTTGTCTTCCTGTCGCTTTTTGCTACCAGCAAAACAATACCATTGTTCTTCTCCGTATTTCCTACTCCCCATGCTCTACCAAGCTCAATGGCCACATCTTCAATCGAATTACCCTCACTTGTTGCAATAAGGACGATGGCTACCTGGTTGGATGTACTGTCATCGAATGCGACAAGTTTTCTCTCCAGGGCAATAACTTGTTCAGGTGTAAGTGTGCCCGTAAAATCATTGACAAGTTTTGGAGGGCTGGGTCTTTTGGGTATCACCTTATCTATCTGTGCGGTGGCACAAAACGAAATAAAGAGAGTAAGTATAGCTAAAATCCGCTTCATTAATTATTATTTGCCCATTACAATAGAATCAGGCAATTCATTTTTATCAGTTCCTTTATTATAGGGAAAATTAGTTTGTAATGTATCGCCTACCTGAATCACACATTCTGCAATCCCTTTTGCATAATCATCTTTATTAAAAGAAGTAAGCATTTCACCGACAATCTTATTCCAATAGTCATAGCCAACTTTGCGGTGTATGCCTTCATCACCAAAGACAGCTAACTGACGGTCTTTTACCGCCACATAGACCAACACTGCATTTCTTTCCTCCGTTTTATCCATTTTAAGAGAGAAAAAAACTTCTGCAGCTCTGTCAATAGCATCCATAAACCGGCAATGACTTTCCACATACACCCTTACTTCGCCACTCGTTTGTTGTTCGGCATGACGAATAGCCTTCACTACAAGGTGATTCTCTTCATCTGTGAAGAACTGCTTCTTTTTTCTGAAAAAGGAAAACAAACTGATTGATTTAAAATTTTATTTCAACACTCTTATCGCTTCCTGCATCTGCAGTAAAGCCTTCTTTTTTTCCAAATCCAAACAGGCCTGCCAGCAAGTTTGAAGGAAAGCTTCTTACTTTCCTGTTATAATCAGCCACGGCCTTATTAAAATCATTTCTTGCCACCCTGATCCGTCTCTCTGTTCCTGCTAATTGAGTTTGCAGCCCGGTATAGGCTGCTGTCCCTTTCAGGGTTGGATATTTTTCGATCAGCAATATCATTCTGTTAGCAGCTGCTGCAAGTGTATCCTGCGACAAACTTTGTTTTTGATAATTCTCAGGGGTAAGTTCTGAATTAGAAAGCCCTGTTAACGCATTGCTCCTCGCTGCTGCAATCTCTTCTAGTGTGGATTGTTCGAAGTCAGATACACCTTTCACTACATTCACCAGGTTTGGAATAAGATCAAGCCTGCGCTGATAAGTATTCTGTACTTCTGACCATTGCAATTGTACTTTCTCCTGTCTGTTCACCAGTGTGTTATATGTGGTAATTACCCAAACTGCCAGCAGTCCTAGAATAACAGCGCCAATAATAAATCGAAGACGTTTCCTGGAGTCCATATTAAGATCTTCAGAATTTTACTTTAGGGGCTTTCTCGGCGCCTTCATCAGCTTTAAATCCTTCCTTTTTTGCAAACCCAAACATTCCGCTCAGCATATTCATCGGGAATGATCTCACTTTCACATTGTAAGTATTTACAGCGTCGTTGAAATTCTTCCTTGCATTGCGAATATCGTTTTCAATTCCTTCTAATTGTCCTTGCAATTGCTGGAAATTCTGGGTTGCTTTCAAATCAGGATAATTTTCAACTACTGCCAATAAACGGCTCAATGAGCCAGTCAACTGCCCTTGTGCCTGCTGAAACTTCGCCATATTTTCCGGGGTAAGCTGATCGGCTGTGAAATTTACAGAAGTGGCTTTTGCTCTTGCTTCCACCAACCCTGTGAGTGTTTCCTTTTCAAAATCGGCAGCTCCTTTAACTGTACTTACAAGATTATCCACCAGGTCAGCTCTCTTCTGGTATTCTGTGTTTACATTATTCCAGGTATTCGTGACTTTTTCATCTTGTTTCACAAGACCGTTGTATCCGTTACAGCCCCATACTCCAAATATGAGCAGGATAGCGACTATTCCTATTAAAGCGATGTTGCGGGTTCCTTTCATGGTTCTTAATTTTTTAATGCCTAAAATTACCACTTTTGGTAGTTCCTCCGGGTAAATTTTCGGTATAAGAAGCATAGTTGCCGGTAAACGAACAAAAACCGGCGCTGCGGCATGATTTTGGCCGCCAGCATCACAATATTCCTCATATGCACTTAATAAAACGTTCCGCCTGGTTATTACTATTGTTGCCGTTGTCAGCAGCCATCCATTGTAAAAAATCAACCGGCAACGACGACCCTGCAACTCCAGCAGACCCCGTTACTATTAAAGATTCCGTGATCGTAACAGGATTAAACTTCCCCTGGGAAATTCTATGGGGACCGGACAACCATATCTGGATGACCGAACGAGGTGGCAAGATCAGCCGGGTGAATCCTGCAACCGGGGCGGTCACTCCTGTATTCACTATTCCTGAAGTAGTCACAAACGGAGAAGGTGGTTTACTGGGTATGGCGTTGCATCCGAATTTTTCTACTACCCCGTATGTGTATGTCGTTTATAATTATAACAGTGGTAGCGGCTACCGGGAAAAAATTGTTCGCTATACCTATACCGGAACTACCCTTAATAATCCACTGCCGTTGCTGGAAAATATTCCCGCAGCCTCCATCCACAATGGAAGCCGCTTGCTGATTACCGGGGATAAACTATTTGCTACAACCGGGGATGCCGCCAATACAGCACTGCCTCAAAACACATCATCTGTCAGCGGAAAGATACTGCGGCTGAACCTTGATGGTTCTATCCCTGCTGATAACCCAGTTGCCGGTAATGCTTATTGGTCATTCGGGCATCGCAACCCGCAGGGACTGGTGTTTGCCAATAATATTTTATATGCTTCCGAGCATGGTCCCAGCAGTGATGACGAGATCAATATCATTGAGAAAGGAAGGAATTATGGCTGGCCCAGTGTAGCAGGCTTTTGTAACGAAACTGCTGAACAAACATTTTGCACAACAAATAATGTAAAAGAGCCAGTTAAAGCATGGACACCTACCATTGCAACGGCGGGGTTGGATTATTATAACCACGACCTGATACCACAATGGAAAAATTCATTACTGCTGACAACACTGAAAGATGCAAGAATTTACCAAATGAAATTAGACAACTCATTCACGACTGTTACCGCCACTACTGAATACTTTACGGGTAAATATGGGAGGATGCGGGATCTTTGTATTTCACCCGCAGGTAAAGTGTATATCTCTACCAGCAACGGGGGAAATAATGACCGCATTATTGAAATAGGAAAACAGTAAGAGCCGTTTATCTTTTCTTCAGCTTCACAGTTTGTGATCCTTCGTTGGTGACTTGCGCCATGATGCCACCACCTATATCCTGGGTGGTGCTCATTGAAAAATTCATACTGAGAATTAGCGTATCACCCGACCACCTGAATTTTGCCCCTGTTGGTATGGAACCCGCTGCGCCACCACCTGTGCCGCCGGTAGGACCAGAACCGGCAAACCCGCTATCAAAATAAAGAGAGTCAGTTCCTATCTTCCGGTAGTCGCTGGCCCCGCTTGTTGCAGGAAGGTCAAAAACAAAAGGTGCACTTAATGTATCAATTAAAATACCACCAAGGTAAAATTCAGCAAAAGCAACAGAATTGATGCTGTAGGCAATATTATTGGATATGAATTTATTACTGGTGATCTGTACGGTACCCGTATTATTGAGCGATGTATAATTGCTGGTAGTAATCGCTTTTTCCTGGGCCGGGCCTATGCCGGTTACTACGGTACTTTTTGTAGATGCAGTGCTTCCCTTATAATCGTAGTTTCCTTCTATAGAAGCAGTTCCTCCTGAGCCCCCGCTATTATTTCCCTGGTTCTGAAAACTAACTTCCTTCTGGCAGGCGAGTAAAGTGGACAATGCCATTACTACAATAAGAATATTCCGGGCTGATTTCATAAATTGATTTGAGAATTACTTTTTAATTACTCAATAAATATATCATTATCCTTTTACCGCAGCAATACCCGGCAACACTTTTCCTTCAAAGTATTCGAGCATCGCACCACCGCCGGTGGATACATAACTAACTTTATCTGCAAAGCCAAACTGGTTAACAGCAGCAACCGAATCGCCCCCGCCTACTAAGGAGAAGGCACCGGTTTGTGTAGCTGCTGCCACTGCAGTTGCAACTACTTTAGTACCGTGCTGGAATTTTTCCATTTCAAACACTCCCATTGGGCCATTCCATAAAATGGTTTTACTGCGCTTGATCACATTGGCAAATTGCTCACAGGCATTGGGGCCGATATCCAATCCCATCCAGCCATCAGGAATATGATTGCTGGGCGACATCGAAGTTTGTGCATCCGCAGCAAATTTATCAGCGATCAGCGAGTCTGAAGGAAGGTGAATACATACTCCTTTCGCTTCTGCTTTCTTCAGAATATCTAAGGCAGTTTGGATACGATCTTCTTCACACAATGAATTACCAATGGTGCCTCCCTGTGCTTTCATAAATGTATAGGCCATACCGCCGCCAATAATAATATCAGTAGCTCTTTCCAGCAGGTTTTCAATGATCAGTATCTTATCAGAAACTTTGGCTCCACCAATGATAGCTGTAAATGGTTTCTCTGCCTTGTGTAACACTTTTTCTGCGCTGGACACTTCTCCTTCCATCAGCAACCCAAATAATCTTTTCTCTGCTGGAAAAAATTGAGCGATCACTGCCGTGGAAGCATGGGCCCGGTGGGCAGTACCAAAGGCATCATTTACCCATACATCACCCAGCTTTGCTAATTTCTCAGCGAACTTCACATCTCCTTTTTCTTCTTCTTTATAAAAACGAAGGTTTTCCAATAACAATACTTCACCCGGTCTCATCATGGAGGCTGTCAAGTAGGCCTGCTCGCCGATACAATCATTCGCAAACAGTACGGTAGTACCTCCCAGTAATTCACTTAAATGACCGATGATATGCTTCATCGATGATTTTTCCTCCGGGCCATCTTTCGGTCGGCCCAAGTGGCTCATCAGGATCACACTCCCGCCATCACTCAATATCTTTTTAATAGTAGGCACTGCCGCTCTCATTCTTGTATCATCGGTGATGGCAAAACTTTGCTTGTCAAGCGGTACATTAAAGTCAACCCGGATCAGGACTTTCTGACCGGCAAAATTGTAGTTGGAAAATGCAGACATAAAATTATTTTTTGCTAAATGAACTAAGACTGAATAAGTTCTTTTTTCCTGTTTTCTGTTTCTTTAAACAACACAAAGCCGGCCACGGTGGCCATTACTTCATCGGTTACATTTTTTCCTCCCTTCATATTGGTGCGGATACTTTCCAATGTGTATTTAGGGCCAAAGGGAATACCCCACCAGCCAAAAAGAAGAGATATGAGTGTAAAAGGAGTTCCTTTCTTTACCACATTTTCATTGGACCTGACCAGGTAAACACCAGAAGTTCGTTTAAAGGTGACAACAAAAAGCGATACCGTAAAAGCGTAATAAATAAATCTTGCGCCGTTATTCACTTCCTGTTGCAAATCGTCAGCAGAGAGCCCGTCAATATTCCTGATCTTCATATAGTACTCAATCGGTATGAAAATACCACAGCCGGATACTATTATCCTGCTGTGGTATAAAATTATCTCAATTACTTGCTGATCAATTTCGCAAAGAAATGTACAGTACGCACCAGCTGGCTAACATAGCTCATCTCATTATCATACCAGCTTACTGTTCTCACCAATTGAACATCACCTACTGTTTGTACCCTTGTTTGGGTGGCATCAAACAATGATCCGTAAGTGCTGCCAATAATATCGCTGCTCACAATTTCATCTTCGGTATATCCAAAGCTTTCGTTGGCAGCCGCTTTCATGGCAGCGTTCAATTCTTCCACCGTTGTTTTCTTACCAAGGATCACTGTCACTTCTGTCAATGACCCGGTTAATGTAGGCACCCGTTGAGCACTTCCATCCAGTTTCCCTTTCAGATTAGGAAGGACCACGCCGATGGCTTTGGCAGCACCTGTACTGTTAGGTACAATATTCTGCGCAGCGGCTCTTGCACGGCGCAGGTCACCTTTCGGGTGCGGGGCATCCTGTGTATTCTGATCATTCGTATAAGCATGGATCGTCGTCATCAAACCATTCACAATACCAAATTTCTCATCCAGTACCTGGGCCATGGGTGCCAGGCAATT
>CADEDV010000065.1:0-2344 GCA_902826165.1 uncultured Bacteroidota bacterium | reverse complement strand
GCTTTTACTTCCGCATCAAAACGGCCTTGTGCACTGTCATATTTCAGCAAATGAGCCAGCACTTTGGGGCTGGTCAGATCATTGATAGCTACCACATCAATACCCTCCATTTTATATATCTGGCGATAAACGAGGCGGCCGATACGGCCGAAACCATTGATGGCAACTTTAACTGTACTCATGATATTTAGTATTTATTTTTTAAAAATGCGAGGCTAAGTTAGTGTTTTGCCAATAATGGGGGTGGATGATTTTAATAACGCCATACCATGACCAACGACAGTTAGTTACTGAAAAATACAGCGGGGGCAAGCCTTTCAGGGCTTTGGCTTGAAGATGGCAAAGCCTGTAAAAAATTTTGGCAGAAAACCCTCTCCCACCTATCTTTGCCGTCCCTTAAAACGGCCCGTTCGTCTAAGGGCTAGGACACCACCCTTTCACGGTGGTGATACGGGTTCGAATCCCGTACGGGCTACAAAAAAAGCTTCAATTTAAAATTGAAGCTTTTTTATTTCCAGAATATTCTTTGCCTTTTCCGCAGCCAGGTCTCACGCCTTGCCTTATGCGACGGCTTTAGATCCGTGTACTCCGCAGTCTTTCAAACCAACGATGAAACAATTTGGGCGGCTTTTTGCAAAGCCGATGGTTAGACACAGTCTAACCACAACAACCCTGTAATATTTTTCTGATTCATATGGGAGGCGAAGATATGAACCGGATCCGGTCTTTAACTTCTTTCAACCGGGCTTCCACATCCCGTTCACTATACCAGCGCAGGTAATCATCCAGCAGGGCTTCATCCGTAGCTCTTTCAAAGAGGTCCATGTTTTCGTCACTGGCACTGATCCAATCGTCCAGTTCCTCCCTTTCCTCATCAGTCAGGTCATTCCGCAGAAAGCCCGTGATCAGGTAAGCAGTCCGCTCCCCCTTCACAAACCAGGTAGGCGGCCGAAAGGTTCGTTTCATAACTTGTGTTTAATTAAGATTACCTGCTATACAGTACCCCAAAAGGCATTTTTCGGGACAAGGAAAGGAATTTATTTTTTTGGAGATTCAGTTTCGCAAAGTGAAATATTACATTCGCTTGTGAATATTTTAAAAGTTATCCTGTAGAAGCAGTAAACTCAATCAACCTGGAATGCACCTTGTCAATCTCCTGGTCAAGATAAGACTGAACAAAATTGACATACCGGTAAAAGGCCTTACTGTTTTGCGTATGGCCGGAGATCTTCCGGACAAGATTTTCAGGCATTCCCAACATCAACATGGTAGTTATTGCTGTTCTTCGCATAATATGGGAACTAACCAGATCACAAAACCGGTACTCAACCTTTTTATCTCCCTTGTAGATTTCATTATATTGACCATTCCGGGTTCGCCGTTTGCCTGTCTCCTGGACCCATCCTGCTTTTTCAGTAAGCAACCGCAAATTGGTATTAAAAGAATTCATAGAGACCGGCCGGAAAATCCTCACAGATGCCTTTTTCCCCTTTGCCAGTTGAAGCAAAATCCCGGTAGCATATACCGGCAACTTTACCCTGGTTGCGGAATCCGTTTTAATTGACCGGACTGCCAGGTAATAATGTCCATTAGCCAGTTTAATATCACGTACCCGGATATTAAAAAGGTCCGAAAAACGAAGTGCTACGGTACAACCAATCACTGTAATACTTTTAATGTATCGTAGTGAAGCACTGAGAGATTCTTCAAAAGACTTATTATTGATCAGGAATTGTAATTGTTCCGGTAAAAAAGTAATGATTTCAATTTCCTCTTCTTTCTTATGAAATGATTTGTAGAAATCTCCGGTCATTATCAGCTTATCTTTATTCAGGTAGGCAAAAAACGTCCTGATCACTTTGATCACACTTCCGACATAATTATCAAAACACCCTTTCTCTTTGTACAGGAAAGAAGAAAACAATGAATAGAACTTATTCCAGTATTTTTTCTCTGCTGTCAGTTCCCGCTTGTTGAGCTTTGCGATGACTTTAATCCGGAGAACAAAAGAAGTTGCGTTTGAAAACTCAGTTAATAACTTCAGAACGTAATCGTAATTATCAATGGTCTGATCTTTGATCCTTTGACCATTAGGTTTTAAACGTCTGCCCTTCCGGCTATCCCGGATGAACTGTTCAAAAAGAGGCAAAAGAGGGTATTCTTTGATCATATTTTTAAGAGTTTTTTCTGTGATTCCGGCTTCATAATATAGCTAAAATTGACGTATTTTTAAAGTAGTCAGCTCTTTGAAACATAGCTACAGTAAACATTTTCAGCCATTCCCCTTATTATCCTTTCGGGATGCTGCAACCCGGACGGTCCTATAACGCCGGAACAGCCTACC
>CADEDV010000064.1:7533-15076 GCA_902826165.1 uncultured Bacteroidota bacterium | reverse complement strand
TGCGGATACTAACCCGGCGACCATTGGATATCTCCCACCCCAAACTGGAAAAGAAACTGGTTGATTTTGAAGATGCGGACTCGTTGCTGGTGGCTTTAGCCAATACCGATGTCCTGTTTTGTGCAGTAGGTACGACACAGAAAAAAGTAAAAGGCGATAAAACAGCTTACCGGAAAGTAGATTTTAACATCCCGGTCAACCTCGCCCGTTATTGCAAAATGCTGGGTTGTGAAAAATTTATACTGGTATCCTCCGTTGGAGCCAACAGTAAAAGCAATAATTTTTACCTGCGCCTGAAAGGCGAAACGGAAGATGCAATAAAAGCCGTTGGGTTACAATCACTACATATCATGCAGCCCTCTATGTTATTAGGCAACCGCAAGGAAGCAAGACCGGGTGAAAGAATTGGGCAGATAGTAATGAAAGCGATTTCGTTTTTATTACCGCCGAAATATAAACCGGTACATGGAAAGGATGTGGCGAAGGCGATGGTAACCGCTTCAAAAACTAATAGAACTGGTACAACTACTTATAGCCATAAAGAAATAATGACCCTACTCCTGAATAGCTAATCTTACAGACTCAAAGAACAATATTGATCATACTGCTTCGTTTTATTTTTGGCTAAAATAGATTGCAGCCTTCCCGGTCGAACCAGATACTTTAAAACTGCCAGCATGAAAAAGACATTATCCTTATTAATAATCAGTCTTTTAGTATTCAATCACCTGTATGCACAGGCAGAAAATAAGACCCGTTTTGGGCTAAAAGGAGGATTAAACCATACCGTAATCAACGGCATTGAGACAGACGGCGACAAGACTGGTTTTATTGGCTCATCCATTTACGGGGCGTTTTTCACTGATTTCAGAATCGGAGCCACCACATTCTTTAATACAGAGTTATTATTCTCCTGGACAAACGACTGGCATTTTATTGAAATTCCTTTACACCTTCAACAAATGATAAACCCCCGATTAGGGATGTTTATAGGTCCAAAATTTGGCTTTTCTGCCAACAAAATTGACAAACAAAAAGAAGATAAATCCGGGGTACTGGGTTTGTCTGTTGAGACCGGGGCTCAATATAATTTTAGCAGACGCCTATTTGCGGAAGGACGGTATTCAATTGGTTTGTCAAGACAATTCCGGGACGAGCTATTTGACATCAATGAAGGGAGAAGAAATAATCTTCGATTCGGTATTGGGTTCAGATTCTAAATTTCACTAAACTCCATCCACATCCGGCACAATCGTCACTGCTGCAAATCTCTTTTCCTGGTGCAGGATGGCCACCTGGTCAAGTATATCTGCTTTGCATTGCAAGATGGTTTTGGTATCTCTCGGCAACTTGATCAGCAATTCCATGAGGTACTGGTTGCGGATGCGGCTGATGACGGGTTCTGCAGGGCCTATGATATAATCACCATACTTGTTTTTAAGAGAATCAGCAAATTGCTGGGCTGCCCGTTCAACAACTTCCCGGAATTTATGCTTGAAGGTCAACTGTATCGTTCTTGAAAAAGGGGGGTAAGCAAAGTGTTTTCGTTTATCAATCTCATCGGCAAACATTTTTTTGTAATCATGCTGCTTTACATATTGCAAGACCGGGTGAGAAGGTTGTGTTGTCTGCACGACCACTTTCCCGGTCGCCTGTTTCCGGCCGGCACGGCCACTCACCTGCTCCATCAGCTGAAAAGCCCTTTCATTCACCCGGAAATCGGCAAAGTGCAATAACCCATCCGCATCCAGTATTCCCACAAGATCCACGTTGTCAAAATCAAGCCCTTTCACCACCATTTGTGTGCCCACCAGTATATCAATTCTCTTCTGTTCAAATTGCTGGATCAAAACATCATGGGCATTCTTTCCTTTTACCGTATCAATATCCATCCTGGCCACTTTGGCTTCCGGGAATGTTTCCTGTAATTGCTCCTCAATTTTCTCTGTACCGAAATTCCGTTGCACAAATTTATGGCTGCCGCAGGCCATGCAGGTATGCACCGGAGGATAGGTGGTACCGCAGTAATGGCAGAGCAATTTATTAGTGATCTTATGATAGGTCAGCGACACATCACAATACTTGCATTGAGGAATCCAGCCGCAAACACTGCAAACCTGGTAAGGATCGTACCCTCTTCTGTTTTGAAATAGTATCACCTGCCGGTTTCTTTCCAGCACTTCTTTGATGGCCTGCTGCAGTTGAGGTGACAGCATCACTTTTGACCGGTCTTTCTGTTCCACTTTTTTAGTATCAATGATCTCAATAGGTGGCAATTGAAAATCGCCATAGCGTTGCGCCAGCTCCACTAAACCGTATTTTCCATTGACCGCATTATAATAACTCTCAATAGAAGGAGTAGCACTGCCAAGCACTACTTTTGCTTTGAATAAAGAACCAAAATAGATTGCAGCGTCACGGCCATTATAGCGGGGAGCCGGCTCCTGTTGTTTGAAAGAAGTATCATGTTCTTCATCGCAGATGATCAGGCCAAGGTCCTGGTAAGGGAGAAATACAGATGACCGGGCACCAAGGATCACTTTCAGTTCACCCGTTTTGACTTTATGCCATATCTCCACTCTTTCATTCTGGGAAAACTTAGAATGATAAATCCCAATATACCCCCCGAAATGCTTTTGTAGCCTCCTGATGACCTGGGAGGTTAAAGCGATCTCCGGCAACATATACAAAACTTGTTTCCCTTTCTTCACCAGTTCTTCGATCAGTTTGATATATATCTGTGTTTTACCACTGGAAGTAACACCATGCAACAAACAAACAGATTTTGCTTTCAGCTGTTCCTGCACTTGAGTCAACGCTTGTTGCTGATCAGCTGATAATTCAAAATCGATTTTTACATCTTTGGGTAAATATTGCAGGCGGTCCACTACCCTTTTTTCAGTCCAGAGTATTTTTTTATCTACCAACCCTTTCAATTGAGCATCCGTTGCCCCGGATTTTTTCAATAGGTTAGGCTTTGTTACTTCTCCTTCTGTTTTGGTTAAATGCAGGTAACTGAGCAGAAGTTCCATTTGCTTCTCGGCCCGGTGCAGTTTTTTATCCTCATTCAGTAACTTCTCCAGTTCTTCCTCATTATCATATTGCGGGTTCAGCAAAACATAAGTTTCTTTTTTCGCTGTATAGGTTTGTTTTAACGCTTCCCATACAAAACACACTTTTTTATTGATCAGCGAATTGATGACAGGATACACATGGGATGAATCCAGCAACTGCTGCACTTCCGTCAGCTTCAGTTCTTTTTTTATCAGTAAGGCTTCGCCAACCAGGTATTCGTCATGATCCAGAGCTGAAAAATCATCTCCATACTCTTCATTATATACAAGAATTGTTTCGCTGGATAGTTTGAAATGCGCAGGTAATGCTGCCGCCATTACTTCTCCTTCGCTGCACATATAGTAACCGGCGATCCATTCCCACAGTTTCAGTTGCTCTTCGTAAACTACTGGTTCCACATCCAGCACATTCAGGATATCTTTTGTTTCAAAGAAATCGGGCTTGTCGGTATGCAGCCGTTTAATGATGCCTGCATAGCGTTTATTCTTTCCCAGGTTCACTTCCACCCTGCAGCCCACTCTTGCTGTTTCCTGTAATGATGCAGGAACAGACCATGTGTAGTTTTTAGGCAATGCTAATGGTATAATGATCTCAGCGAAAAGCTCTGCTACTCCGGAAGAGATTCTGCTGTTTTCACTATCGTAATTTTTTCCTTCCATTAAAAAGCAAATCTAATTATCTGGGGTTAAAGTCTCCCTTTTAGGGGAGATTTAGAGGGGTCTTTCTCCAGCCTCCGTTGTACTCTTTCATTTTCTGGCCCATTAATATGAAAACCCTTTCCTTCAATAAACCAATATCACCGGTTGTATATCCATCCACAGGTATTTCCTCCAGGTACAGCACTCTGCTGCGACCGGGATTCATATGAAAGAGGCTTTCATACGGCATCCTGTAATAGGCATCCAAAAAAAGAACAGGCTTAACAGGAGTTTGTGTTTCAATCGCCACCCGGAAAGCTCCATCATAGAATTCGTTCATGGGCTCAGTGGTCATATTAAATGTCCCTTCCGGGAAAACCATCACCGAAATACCTTTGCTGATCAGCGACTTTAATACCCGTACACTGTTGGCCCTGTTCGTGGCGCTGCTTCGGTCAACTGTCACGATCGCATTTCGGTAGATAAAGCCGAATATGGGTACTTTACTCATCTCCACTTTCCCGAGTGGACGGAATGGCTTCCTAAATGCTTTGACAAGAATAGCCGCATCCAGGTAGGAGATATGATTGCTGACCAGTATATACGATTTGTTATGGTCATGCGGAGCCTCGTAAATTTTTTGATGCCAGATAAAGATCAGGAAGAACCAGATATCGGCCCAGAGCATACAAAGCCGGATGACCATATTACCTCCTTTAATACGGCCAAAAAAACTGGCGATGATCACAAATGGGAAGATGAGCAGCATGACGGCTACAAAAGTGATGAAGGCATAGATGCTGTATATCCATTGCAAAGGCCGCCTTAATAACTTCATCAGTTGCGGTTTTTGTATTTATCGTCATCGCCGGGGCAGTCACAGGTCCAGTCTGTATCGAGGTCTATCACCGTAACCACGGTTGTAGCCTCATTGCATTGTGCATACACGATCCTCACCCGCTGGTCATCATTGGTAATACCTTCTACTGCATACCGGGGGCATCTTGCATTCTTCAGGTCGCTTTTGTTATAATTAATTTTCCCCTCCTGCATGATCTCTTCCACTTCTGCCTGCGAAATGCGCCGGCATTGCATCCTGCATTTTGCATGGTTACTGTATTCCAGGTAAGAAATGCGTCGGTCAAATCCCTTGTCACGGTCTGTAGGGTTGCTGGCCGGGTCTTTAGGCTTTGTGGTAGTCGTTTTGGGTTTGGGTGCTGGTTCTTTCCCCCCTTGATACTGCTTTATAACGATCACGGCAATTGCCAGGATAATGATCAGAACATATGGTAACCACTTCTTATTCACTGCCAATAATTTCTACAAATTAAAAGTAAATCCATGATTACCACCCACCTGCTGCAGAAAACCTTCAAATACCCAAAATCCTGGCACATGCTTATCTTTGCGGCCGCTATGGCAGTATCCAAAACAGTAGCTTTTCACACCCTCGGCTGCAAGCTCAATTTCTCAGAAACATCCTCTATTTCCCGCTTACTGGAAAAGGAAGGATTTGAGAAAAAAGAGTTTGACGACCAGGCCGACGTGTATGTGATCAATACCTGTTCGGTCACCGATAATGCCGATAAGGAATGCCGCCAGTTGGTACGCCGTATTCAACGAAGATCCCCGGAAAGTTTTGTGGTCATCATGGGTTGCTATGCACAATTGAAACCCAAAGAAATTTCATCTATTCCCGGCGTTGACCTGGTGCTGGGAGCTGCCGAAAAATTCAATATTGCCCAGCATATCCGGGAACTTTCCAAAGGAGATGCTACGAAAATATGCAGTTGTGATATTGGTGAAGTATCCGGTTTCCACTCTTCCTGGTCAGTGAATGACCGTACCAGGACTTTTTTAAAAGTTCAGGATGGCTGTGATTATAACTGTTCTTTTTGTACTATCCCAATGGCAAGAGGAAAAAGCCGTAGTGATAGTATCAGCAACGTTATAAAGAATGCAGAAGAACTGGCAGTTAACGGTGTAAAAGAAATTGTATTAACCGGTGTAAACCTTGGTGATTTTGGAAAAGGACCGGATGGTGCCGGCACCACGATCAGCATCAGTGGGCGGGAGGAGAATTTCTTTGAGCTGGTGAAAGCATTGGACAAGGTAAAAGGTATTGAACGCTACCGCATCTCCTCTATTGAACCTAACCTGCTAACCAACGAGATCATTGAATTTGTGGCGAACAGCAACAAGTTCATGCCGCATTTTCATATTCCTTTGCAAAGTGGCAGCAATACAATGCTGGCGGCCATGCGGAGAAGGTATAAGCGGGAATTATATGCCGACAGGGTGAGACTGATCAAAACATTAATGCCGCATTCTGCCATTGGTGTGGATGTGATCGTTGGTTTCCCGGGAGAAACAGATGAGCATTTTAAAGAGACCTTTGATTTTCTTCATGCTCTGGATATTTCTTACCTGCATGTGTTCACCTACTCTGAAAGGGATAATACACATGCTTTGACCCTTAGCCCTGTCGTTCCGATGAATACCCGGCACGAGAGAAACAAAACGCTTCGCAACCTTTCTTATATGAAGATGCAATACTTCACCGAACAGCATGCCGGGCAAACCCGAAAGGTATTATTTGAGCACAGGGATAAAAATGGTATGATGGAAGGTTATACGGATAATTATATCCGCATAAGCACCCCGCACCGGGAGGAATGGGAGAATACTATTGTGGAGTGGAAATTATAAGAACCAGGAAGATCAACTTTATTTTTATTGTTTTCTTTTTTGCTTCTCCAATTTCCTGAAATAACCCCTCAAAAGGAAATTGTGTTTTAATGCCTCCATGTTCTGGTTAAATCCTTCGGTCCCTTTCTCAATATTAGACAAACTGTTATTGAGTTTTATCACCAGCGCAGAATCTTTCAACAGTGCATGGGCCGTTCCGTTGCCACTATTGATATCCTCCTTTATACCGGCAGTTAGTTTCGACAATTCATCCACCAGTCCCGTAGCATGGTCACCTACCTGCTGGATTTTCAGTAAAGCCTCGTCGAGGTTCCGGGCAATGGATGTATCAGTCAGTATCGCACCCAATGACCCTTTCCCATTTTTAACATCGGTGATAATGCTGTGAAGATCTTTTACCATTTCATCTGCCCGCCCGGTGGCATGCCGGATACTCAGCACCGATGCCCGCAGGTTATCCGGAAGCTCCGTTTCATTCAGCAATTTCCAGATAGCTGCGCTGTTATTGATACGCAAGACGGTTGACTTCAACTCTTCCGAGATCACGGCTATATTTCTGTTGGTCTTATCAAGTGTTTCCAGCATCTCATCCGTACTGATATTTTTTTTCGTTGCGAGCAGATCCCCATCTTCCGCCAGTGGGGAACCGTCTTTGGAAGCAGTAATATTCAATATCCGGTTTCCCATCAATCCATCCGTACTCATACTGACGATATCATTTTTATGAATGTATTGTTTCATTTTCATATCAATAAGCATCGCTACTTCGATCAGCGTGTCATTCAGTATCCTGATCTTCTTCACCGTTCCCACCTGGATACCCGCATACCGCACATTATTCCCCGCTGTTAAGCCCTGTACATTTTCAAACCGTGCTGTTAGCTTGTAATTTTTCCCAAAAAGATTATTATCCCTGCCGATCATATACAGTGAGAAGATCAGTAGCAGCAGGCCGGCCAGGACAAAAATCCCCAGTTTCAGGTTATTAATCGGTCGCTTTGTCATTATTCAAAAAATTGTTTGACTTTCGGATCGTTATTTACTTTTAGTTCCTCATAGGTACCCTGCGCATAACAGGTTCCGTCAATCAGCATAATAATCCGGTCTGCCGTCATGCGGAT
>CADEDV010000064.1:0-7433 GCA_902826165.1 uncultured Bacteroidota bacterium | reverse complement strand
ACCATATTATCACCGAATGCTTTATATAAATGTTCGATTTCTATCACCGAACCAGTTGGCACTACCGGGATTGATCTTTGTTCTATAATGGGTGCAGTTGTCATTGCGGCTCAATTGAATCCTAATATATCTGTGATCTGCACAGCCAGCAGGTCAATAATAAAGATCAGTACAGAACTGACTACAACGGCTGAATTAGCTGAGCGGCCCACTCCTTCTGTTCCTTTACTTGAATTAAATCCTTTGTAACAGCCAATGATGCCCACAGCAAATCCAAAAAAATAGCTTTTGATCAGTGCCGGGAAAAAATCGCTGAAAGACAATGCATCAAAGACCTGCTGAAAGAATAAATTAAAACTGGTTACTCCCCTGATATTTACCCCGAGATAAGATCCGTATAATGAAATAGCATCTCCCAGTATCACCAATACAGGCAGCATAAAAGTAGCCGCCAGCACTCTTGTCACTACCAGGTATTTAAAGGGATTTGTTCCGCTAACCTCCATTGCATCAATCTGCTCTGTTACTTTCATACTTCCCAGTTCTGCACCAATGCTGCTGCCGATTTTCCCGGCAAAGATCAATGCAGTAATCACCGGGCCGATTTCCCTGACAATAGCAATACCCACCATGGCCGGCAATTCGCTTTCTGCTCCATAACTGATCAGGGAAGGTCTTAACTGCATGGTCAGTACCAGGCCCATAATGAATCCTGTCAATCCAACCAGGGGAAGTGATTTATAGCCGATGATATAACTCTGGCGCAAGAATTCAGCAATCTCGTACCGGGGTTTGAATCCCTGCAGAAAGAAACGCCTGGTAAACCGGCTGATATCACCGGTCTCATCCAGTAATTGTTGCCAGGTATGCGATAAGGCCATGTTTCATTTTCTCTACCAAAATTTACATAATACTCAGAGAAAACACATGAAGCCAGTCACGGCAGGAAGTGATTATCATCAAGAAAAGAAGAAAGTGGAACGTACTGGACTCGAACCAGTGACCTCTACTCTGTCAAAGTAATGCTCTGAACCAACTGAGCTAACGTTCCGGGCCGGTAAAATTAAGGGCTTTTTACTTTTCCTGTGTGCTGAATTTTATTTTTCTGCCGCTGCAACTTTCCTACTTTTAGGTTGGCATTAATACACATGAAGAAATACCAGGCAACCATACAGTTTGACATGAGTGATGAGTTCATGGAACTGGTGCCACAGCACCGCACTTACATCAATTACCTGATCAATAAAGATATTGTTGACCAGTATGCTGTAAGTATGGAAACACAACGGGTTTGGATAACCCTGACCGCTGAAACAAAGGAAGAAGTGATCAAAATACTGGAGAAATCCCCGCTCTTTAAGTTCTGGCGCTACGAGATCGATGAATTATTCGTTCTGGACGGGCAGCATTACCGCCTGCCGGCCGTACAGCCCAATTAAGCTTTTTTCTTTACCGCCCATTTAGGCTTTTGTTTCAACACTTTTTTATAGACAGGGCAGGTTACAATATGGCAACCGGGCAGGTAACCGGTACTCATTAAAAATTCATTGACGATCTCACCACCTGTAAAACGGAAAGTGGTTTTAAAAATCTTTACCCATTCCTCTTTTGTCTTCGGATGATGATGATCCAGCCATTTTTCAAACGATCCGAATTCTTTCTGCAGTAGCTGAATTGCTTTAGCATTATGTACGGTTGCTTCGATCTTCAGCCGGTTACGGATGATGCCTGCATCCTGCATCAGCTTTTCTTTTTTCTTTTCTGTATAGCGGGCCACTTTGTCTATCCTGAAATCATCAAAGGCCTTGAAAAAATTGTCTTTCTTTTTCAGGATCGTTTCCCAGCTGAGCCCGGCCTGGTTGATCTCTAAGACCAACCTTGCAAACAAAAGATCATCGTCATGAATAGGAAATCCATACTCGTTGTCATGATAATGACGGTGAACCGTGTCTTTACCTGCGTTCAAAACAAATTCGCAATAGGAAGCAGCCATCTTTCTATATTATTTTGTAAATACTTCTATAACACCCCTTGTTTCGCCCTGCCGCGGAGCAGGAAAGGAATCAATTTTAGTATAATGCCGCAATAAAGAATCCCGCACCCTGAACGGGTAAAAATTATTCAGGGAAGGAATGTGTTCAAACAATACGAGATCATACTCCTTCTTCCCAATTCTCTCTTCAAACATTTCAGCTTGTTTATTGAACATGGCTACTCCCAAATGATACCAGAGCGGATAGTGTGATCCCTTTTCTAATTCAAATGGCATTTCTTTTGCCAGCGGGGTCAATTCAGTCATGTTTAAGACCCGGAGACTCTTTCCCTGTTTCACCATATCCATATTCAGCAATCTTGACATTCCATCTACCGTGGCAGCCGGCATATATATCTTATGAAAAGACTTTAGCGGTGAAAAAGTCCATTGCGACAAGAGAATATCAGCAGTGTCTTCATTATTGATGATAAATGTCCGTTTATTCACAACGTTCTCCCCGGTGGGAGATACAGTCGCCACATCATTGCTTAATGATCTTTCAGCAATACGCTGAAAATATTTCCAGTACACATTGCTCCACCATAAAAGAATACCCGCCAGGCACACAACTACCATTCGCACTTTACTGAAATCAACCGAGAATTGCCCGGACAGCAAGGTCAGGATATAAGCTATGGCAAATGAATGATAGAAAATATTATTATCCGGTGGTGTATAACTGGTCACCTGGAATATAGCGGCTTCTGCAATAATTCCCAGTGTAAGTAACAGAAACAAAAAAATCGGTTTATCATTCCAGCATTCTTTCCAACTTCGGAAACGCAGGACAAGGAGCAACCCAATAATAAAAAGATAAAACTTCAGCCATTGTGACCCGGAAAAGAAATCATTGGCAATTTCAAAAGCAGATATGCGGCCCGAGTGCGGAGCCTGTCCGTGGTTGAACCAATAAGAAAAGCCATAATTCGATAATGGTATAATGAATACAGCCATGAACAGGACGAACCCTCCTCCGTATATAAAAAGATATTTCCATCTTTTATGCTGTAAACTATAAAAGAATACCAGTGCCGCACAAAGCAGGAAAGTCAATGCCCCTGCATCCTGTTTAGTAAAAAAAGAACAAACCGTAAAAAATGCTGATAACAACAAGGTCGGAATGGCAAACCGGTTCCTTTCATTCATTAGTGCTTTTAATAAAAAAGCAATAGCGATGAATTCATAAACAATAACGGTATGGTTATACCAGGGCCAGAAATTAAAAAAGGAATAAGAAAGGCAAAAAAGCAGCACCGCCGAAAACTTAATACCGGGATTCACTCTGAAACTGTTCAGGATAGACCGGAAAGCCAGCCCCGACAGTATATTAATAAAAACCTGTGCCTTTACCAGGGTGATCATTTGAGCTCCAAAGATCTTAAAAAAGATTCCCGGGATGACCCAATACATCCCCCCCAAGGGAGTTCCAAAATCCCGGAAGGGTATCTGCCCCTCACTGACCCGGTAAGCCCCCTCCCAGGAAAGAAAAATATTAACCCGATAGGGAAATGTAACAAACAACGGAACACTTGCCAGCACCAAAATGACCGCCACTTCTGCATAAGAGAGGTATTTGTGCTTAATTCCCGTGCTAATACTCATATAATCAATATGTTTTTGTAAACATAAAGCAAATAAAGTATTATCAAAATTGCAACATTATTAAATCTGCGTTTATGTTTGTATTTTGGCCGCTAATCTGTTCCAAAGTGGCTTATATCAAATTATTACGACCGAAAGACTGGGCAAAGAACTGCTTCCTTTTCATCCCTTTGTTTTTTGCAGGAGAGATCTCAAATACCGATAAGATACTCCAGATCATCTGGGGATTTATTGCCTTTTCCTGTATTGCCAGCAGTATATATATCTTAAATGACTACCGGGATATAGAAGACGACCGCAAGCACCCGGTAAAAAGTAAAAGGCCGTTGGCCAGCGGTGCTGTTTCCAAATCAGTGGCACTGGTAATCGCAGCAATACTCATTATCGGCGGATTTACCCTGGCCTGGTTTATCCGTGACAAATTCCTGTTTGTACTCGGTATCTATTTTTTGATCAACCTTGGCTATTCGTTCGGGCTCAAAACAGTTCCAATTCTCGATATTTTCTTATTAGCCATCGGTTTTGTATTACGGGTAAAAGCAGGTTCAGTAATTGCCTTTATTCCTTTATCTGAATGGATCGTCATCATGGTATTCCTGCTGGCCTTGTTCATGGCCATTGGCAAAAGAAGGGATGATGTATTATTAAAAGTAAGCTCCGGGGTGGACATGAGAAAATCAGTGAAAGGATATAACCTTGAATTCTTAAACGTACTTCTTTCTCTTGTTTGTGCCGTTATAATTGTAGCTTATTTTATGTACACAATGTCGGATGAAGTAAAAATGAGATTAGGTACGTACCGTCTTTATTATACCTGTATCTTTGTGATGGCCGGGATCATGCGGTATTTGCAAATCATATTTGTATCGGCTGATTCCGGATCGCCAACTAAGATCCTTTACAAAGACCGGTTCATTCAACTTTCCCTTCTCCTCTGGATAGCCAGTTTTATTGTAATCATTTACGTCAAAGACATAACTATCTTCAAATGACAAAGAAAGATATTGCCAACTGGGGCAATTACCCCGTGATTGAAAGCGATGAGAAATCCGTTTCTTTTACAAATGATATCCAGCAGTACGCAGCCACCACAAAGAATTTTATTGCCCGGGGAAATGGCCGCTGTTATGGCGATGCCTCGTTAGCAGAGCAAACCATCTCCACACTCAAATACGACAAAATACTCTCCTTTGATACGGAAAAAGGAATACTGGAATGTGAATCGGGCCTTACATTGGATAAGATTCTGGAAGTGATCGTTCCTAAAGGATGGTTCCTGCCTGTTACTCCCGGCACAAAATTTATTACCGTTGGTGGTGCGGTAGCCAGTGATGTGCATGGAAAAAATCACCATGTGGATGGTTCATTTTCGGCACATGTCATAGAAATGGATGTGATCCTGGCCAGTGGCGAAATGATCACCTGCTCTCCTTCTGCTTATACTGATCTTTTCTGGGCCACCTGCGGTGGCATGGGCTTAACCGGTATTATTGGCAGGGTGAAATTTGACCTGAAAAAAATCGAAAGCTCCTATATCAAACAAAAACAGGTGAAAGCAAAAAACCTGGAAGAAGTGATCCGCTTATTTGATGAATACAAACATTATACGTATTCTGTTGCCTGGATCGATTGCCTGAAAAAAGGAAAGAATTTCGGAAGAAGTATCCTGATCCTTGGTGAACATGCCAAAAAGGATGAATTGCCGGACAACAAAAAGAAAGAGCCATTAAAATTGCCGGCAAAAAAACAGATCACCTTCCCCTTTACACTTCCCTCCTTTGTATTAAATACATTCACTGTAAAGGCATTCAATTTCCTTTACTACGGGAAAAATTTCAAGAAAGAGATCAACAACGTCGTTTCTTATGAACCTTTCTTTTACCCGCTTGATGCGATACTTCACTGGAACAGGGGTTATGGGAAAAAGGGATTTGTTCAATACCAATTTGTCTTACCCCTTGAACGTAAGCAGGGCCTGGTCGAACTATTGCAACGTATCAGCGACCAGGGGTTAGGTTCATTCCTGGCAGTACTGAAAGTATTTGGCAAACAGGATGATCTTATATCTTTCCCGATGGAAGGATACACACTGGCACTTGATTTCCCTGTGCGGAAAGGTCTGTTTGAATTCCTCGACCAGTTGGACCAGGTAGTACTGAAATATGGCGGCCGTTTATATATGTCTAAAGATGCCCGCATGGATCCGTCTGTATTAAAAGCCGGTTATAAAAGATTACCTGAATTTATGGAGATCGTTAAAAAATATAACCCTGAAGCGAGAATACGATCTGTGCAATCTGACCGTTTAGCATTAACCACTAACTAACCATTAAGAAAGATACAATGCCTTCCACCGTACTTATCCTGGGCGCCACCTCCGATATGGCTGTTGCCCTTGCAAAAAAATTCGCTTCCAAAGGGCACAATATTCAGCTCGCGGCACGCAATGCAGACCGTTTAAAACCGCTTCAGTCTGATCTGTCGATCCGTTATAATATCACTTCCAGCATTCATGAATTTGATGCTGTTAAATTTGAACAGCATCAATCCTTCTGGGATTCGCTGAGTCCCAAACCTGATATCACCATCAGTGTGATGGGATACATGAATGATAATGACAAAGTGATCGCAGACCAGAACGAAACACTGAAAACAATACATACCAATTATAGCGGGCCTGTTTCTATTCTGAATATTGTCGCTAACGATTATAGCGCAAAAGAGCAGGGAACGATCGTGGGTATTAGTTCTGTTGCGGGTATGAGAGGACGCCAGAGCAATTATATTTACGGCAGTGCTAAGGCTGGATTTACAGCCTATTTATCCGGGCTGAGAAATAAGTTATTCCATCAAAAAGTACATGTGCTTACAGTGTTGCCGGGTTTTGTGTATACTAAAATGACGGAGCACCTCAACTTACCCAAGCTATTAACAGCACAACCAGAAAATGTGGCTGATGCCGTGTACAAAGGCGTTCAGAAAAAGAAGAATGTGATCTTTGTAAAATGGTTCTGGCGCTGGATCATGCTGATCATCACCTCCATTCCTGAATTCATGTTCAAAAAGAAAAAGTTGTGAAAAAAGGAATTGCGTTCTTCGATTTTGATGGGACCATTACCACAAAAGATACATTACTGGAGTTCATCAAATATTGCAAAGGCACCAACGCCTTTTATGCAGGTTTCCTTATCAACAGCCCTTTCCTGCTGGCATATAAATTAAAGATCATCTCTAACCAGGCTGCGAAAGAAAAAGTGTTGCAATATTTCTTTAAAAACACCCCTGTTGATAATTTCAGGGAGTATTGCGAAAAATTTGCTGTAGAAATAATCCCGGAATTGATACGGCCGGGAGCAATTGCCGAAATAAAAAAACTTCAGGAAGATGGCCAAACAGTCGTTATTGTGTCTGCTTCCCCGGAGAACTGGATCTCCCCCTGGGCTTTAAAATTGAAATTGGACCTGGTCGCCACCCAACTTGAAATTCAAAATGGGTTGCTGACAGGTAAAATACTGGGGAAAAATTGTCATGGAGCTGAGAAGGTAAACAGGATCAATAACAAGTATTTCCTGGGCGATTATACAGAAATAGCTGCCTATGGGGATACCAAAGGCGATCTGCCGATGCTGGCACTGGCACACCGTTCTGTTTACAAACCCTTCCGCTAAAACAGCAGGAACGGGCTTTTCCGATGATAATTACTTAAATTAAATCGCAAAATGTTTTAAATTCCTCACTATTTTTTTACTTTTATGAGCTGAAAAATAATCCCTTCTAACCACCCTGTTAAAACGAA
>CADEDV010000063.1 GCA_902826165.1 uncultured Bacteroidota bacterium | reverse complement strand
CTGCATCACAATAATATTCCTGTGCCTGGCCAAATGGTAACGTTCCCGGAAGACCATCATGCTGGCGGTTTATACATTGAGGATCAGATAGTAGCAGGAGAAAGCATTCCTTTTTGGCAGATCGTATTTGGGAAAGGGGAATAGTAGTAGGCAACAGCAATGTACAGGAGGATAGCCGGGAATTTTTTTAAGCAGTATTGAATATACTATCCCGCTGGGCGAAAATCTAATGTAGAGACAGTAAGCAATTATGGTAAGAAGATGCTTTTTATAGGTTAAGGGCAACAGCTAAATACGCTGTAGTTTACCTGATAATTGTAACAAAACCTTTCCTGCTGATGAGGTTGCCCCTGTAATCAATTCCTTCAGCTATCCACACAAAAGTACCGGTTGATTGCCGTACACCTTTTATCCTGCCATCCCAGCCCTTGGAAGGATCCTGGGTCATAAATACCATCTCGCCCCAGCGATTGAATACCCGGAAATACCTGAATTCTTTTATACCAACGGAGATAGGTCTTAGTATATCATTGAGTCCATTGTCATCTGGTGTAAAACCAGTAGGCACATATATTTCCGGGCCTTTATAGGCTTTAATAAATAGCTCATCTACTCCTTCACACCCTTCGGGTGTTATGCCTGTAACCGTATACCGGAAATCATTTGGCAGAGTTGCAACCGGGTTAGCTACAGCAGGATTATTCAAGAAATTGGCAGGTGACCAGGTATATTGTGTTACACCCGCATTGCCGAGTTCAATAACCTGCAGTTGCATCGGCTGATTGATGGCGGCTACTGTGTCATTCCCTGCAAAAATTCGTACTGCCGGTGTCACTGTTATTTTTATAGCATCAGGAGTAAGAGATGAGCAGCCTCTTATGTCAGTTACCATCAGCGAGTAGGTAATAGTATTTGTTGCTTTTACTGAAGGTGCTGGTATATTAGCTGTAGTTGTCATATATGTGGAAGGAGACCATTGATACAACACTCCACCGCTTCCATCCAGGTTAAGTACTTTTCCAAAACAAACTGCGGTGTCAGCCCCGGCATTTGAAACAGGTGCGGCCCACACATTTATTTTGACTGAATCAGTTCTTATGCAGATACCTGTTGTGGCTGTCACATAATACAAGATAGTATCTGCAGGTGAAGCAACGGGAGTCAAACTATTTGCATTTTGCAAAGTACCTGCCGGGGTCCATGTAAATGATGTAGCATTAGATACAGCTGTCATGAGGTGATTTGTACCTTCACAAATAGCAGCATCTGCTCCTGCATCGATCATTACCGTATTGTTCAATGGAATAACAGCGTTTTGAGAAGCGAGGCAGCCATTATTATCTTTTATCGTAACAGCATAATTCCCGGCTATCAGATTGAACGCATTACCAGGCTGAAAGTTGACTCCATCCAGCGAGTAAGAATAAGGTGCATTACCTCCACTGGCAACAATATTAAGCTGCCCGTCTGCATTACCTGAGCAACTGGCTGCTGTGATGGCAGCATTATCGATAACCAGATCCGGGAAGGCCTGGTTTATAGTAACCATAACACTGTCGATGCAATTGACATCCCGGATCTTTACTGTATAAATGCCAACGGGAAGATTAAAAAAGCTGCTGTCCGGTTGCCAGTTTACACCATCCAATGAAAACTGAACGGGCTGTATCCATTCCGGCCCCGCAGTTACCCGGATATTACCAGTGCTGGCATTGCGGCAGTTAACGTCCAGTTTTGATAAAAGTGCTCCATCTTTCCATTTCAGGAGCACAGAATCTTTTGCATTACAACTGCCTACTGTTGCGGTACATATATAAAACGTTTCACTGTTTACAGGGGTGGCAATGGGATTTAAGATAGTGGTACTACTCAGTGTTGGATCAGGTAACCATTGGTATAGATCATAGCCGGTGGAAGCATTCAACTGTAAAGAGCTGCCCTTGCAAATGTTAGCTATATCAGGCACCAGGGAAAGGATGTCATAATCCCTTATCTGTATCATGGTACTGTCAGTAGGAAGACCCGCAGCACAACCCGCCAGGGCAAATATTTTTAACTCTTCAATTCCTTCCTGCACGCCGTCAATTACCGGGAACACATTTACTGTAACAAAACTATCATTGGCCGGAATAGTAACGAACGCAGGCAAGGTTTGTACGTCAATAGTGTTTAAAGCAGACCCGCCATATGATAATGTTATATTAAGCGGGTTAGGATCTCTTCTCGGTCTTGTGATATTAAAAGCGCCTACAGCACAACCTTCCACCAGGTAACTGTTGCCTGATACAGGGTCTGTTTGCGTAAGATTGGTAATTCCAAACGAATTGGAGGTCAAACTTTTTGCCTCCAGGAAAACACCACTGTCCACTGCAGCATCTCCTACATCCGCAATAACAATTTTCAGGTGATAAGTCTGACAGGGCTGCACCTGCTCCTTTGCTGTGAGCACTGTCGTTTGCCCATCGTGAGTAAAAAAAGTATTGGTTAAGTTGTCGGTATAGTAAGCAATATTATTGGGGCAAGTGCCGCCGGGTACATTGTTGACATTAAAAATGGAAACTGGGATAGTGGTGTTGGGTATCAGGGCAATATTTTTCAGTCCGGTTATTCCAGGCCCTGATATAAAGAATGCAAAAGCATCATTGAAAGTACAAACATAATCAGGTGTGTATTCTTCTGAACTGAAAACATATTTGAATTTGACGCTGTCTCCCAAGGGTATAAAATCAAATTCGAGTACACAGGCGTCTCTCATGGTAAGAGCACCAATGGCAAGAGCAAGATCAGGATCACCCGGAAGCCCCCAGTCATTATCTGCTGCTACGCCGGATGCAGGTGTTATACCGTTTCCGTCCAGGCCAAAATTATTCCCAACCGACTTTGCACGGCCGCTGGTTAGCACTATACCACTATCGATCCCAATATTTGTTCTGTTAGCCCTGTTAAGGAAGAAGGAAGCCATCAGGTTGTTGCCTGTAAAACTTACATTGCTGATAGAAACACCTTCACCAACTAACTTTTGTGCAAGTGCTACGGCATTCGGATGCTGTGTAATAATCAACTGTGCCTCACAAAAGTAACTGGTAAGGCTGCTAAATAACAGGAAAAAGAATGTGTGTAACTGCATCCTCATAAGCAATGCGGGACTGTTTGCGAATGTAAAATATTCATTCCAGACATAATTTTCACAGGTCAATAAGCTTCTTTTGCCGTCAGGCAACCCTCCCTTATCTTTGCCGCCTCAAAATTTGTATTCAATATGGCAACAACAGCAGACATCAGCAGGGGGCTCATCATCAAACTGGATGGTAGTTTATATACGGTGGTAGAATTTGGTGAGAACAAAACAGCCCGTGCTGCAGCTAAAGTGTGGGCAAAACTCAAAGGAGTGGACAATAACCGCTCGATTGAAAAAACCTGGAACTCAGGCGATAGCATCTTCCCGGTGCGGGTGGAAAGGAAAAGCTACCAATTCCTTTATAAGGATGACAGCGGTTATAATTTCATGGATACAGAAACCTTTGAACAGGTAGCGGTCCAGGAAAATATGGTGGATGCTCCCCAGTTCTTAAAAGATGGCCAGGAAGTAAGTGTATTGTTCAATACAGAAACTGAATTGCCGATGAGTGTCGAGCTACCTGATAAGATCGTGATGCTGGTTACCTATACAGAACCGGGTTTGAGAGGAGATACTGCCACCCGTACCCTGAAACCCGCCACTATTGAAACAGGTGCCACGATCAACGTTCCTTTATTTGTCAATGAAGGAGAGCAGATCCGCATTAATACCAAGACAGGCGAATACGTAGAAAGAGTAAAATGATCTTCTCTATAAATTGAGGCAAATGGCCCTGAATCACCCGGTTTTGGGCCATTTTTCATCAATTTCACCCCGATTTGGCCCAAAAACTCAAAAAAATCATTTGAAAAGCTGGCTGTGTTTTCCCTAACTTAGCCCCCTGCCTGCTTGCCGGCAGGTACTTTTCTAAACCAAAACTTCTTTCAAAATTGAAAAACATGGATTTCAAGCAAATACAGGAGTTGATCAAGATGGTCAACAAGTCGAATATTGGAGAACTGACCATTGAGCAGAAAGATTTCAGGGTTACGATCAAACAGAAAGAGGATCATGTTACCCAGGTTGTTTCTGCAGCTCCGGTTCAATCAATGCCGGTGCAAACAGCCGCCCCGCAACCAGCAGCTGGTAACAATGCCCCGGCTGCTGAGAAACCCAAAGCAGCCGAAGCACCTGCCGGAAATCTTGTAACCATAAAAAGCCCGATGATCGGTACTTTCTACCGGAAAGCATCTCCCGATAAACCTAATCTTGCAGATATCGGCAGTGAAATAGCACCGGGTTCTGTCGTTTGTATCATCGAAGCGATGAAGCTTTTCAACGAAATTGAAAGTGAAGTAAAAGGAAAGATCGTGAAAGTGCTGGTGGAAGATGCCTCCCCGGTTGAATACGATCAACCTCTGTTCCTGGTAGAACCGGCTTAATATCGTCTATCGTCCATAGATTATTGCCTATAGTTTAGTAAGCTATGGATGATCATCAATGGACATTTTAGTTTAACAGAAAAGAAAATACAATGTTCAAGAAAATACTGATTGCAAACCGTGGTGAAATTGCTCTTCGTGTGATCCGGACCTGCCGGGAAATGGGCATTAAAACGGTGGCTGTTTATTCCACAGCAGACAGGGATAGCTTACATGTAAAATTTGCTGATGAAGCCGTTTGTATCGGTAAGCCACAAAGCACAGACTCCTATCTTAATATACCACATATCATGGCAGCCGTGGAGATCACCAATGCTGATGCTATTCACCCGGGCTATGGTTTCCTGGCCGAGAATGCAAGATTTGCCCAGATCTGTAATGACCACGGTATAAAATTTATTGGCCCTACACCGGATATGATCAACTCCATGGGAGATAAGATCACCGCCAAAGAAACAATGATCAAAGCAGGAGTGCCGGTTGTTCCCGGTGGCGAAGGGCTCTTGCAAAGTCTGGACGAAGCTATTGGTCTTGCAAAAGGAATGGGTTATCCGGTTATATTGAAAGCAACAGCCGGCGGTGGTGGAAAAGGAATGCGCATCGTTTGGGAAGAATCCGAAATGGAAAGAGCCTATAACAATGCTAAGGCAGAAGCGGCAGCCTCTTTTAAGAATGATGGTATCTACATGGAAAAATTTGTGGAAGAGCCAAGACATATTGAGATACAGGTGGCCGGCGACCAATATGGAAATGTTTGTCATTTGAGTGAAAGAGATTGTTCCATTCAGCGTCGTCACCAGAAACTCGTGGAAGAATCTCCTTCTCCGTTTATGACGGATGAACTCCGGTATAAAATGGGAGAGGCCGCCAAAAAAGCGGCCGGTGCCATCAACTATGAAAGTGTGGGTACCATAGAATTCCTGGTGGATAAGCACCGTAATTTCTATTTCATGGAAATGAACACCCGTATCCAGGTGGAACATTGTGTGACAGAAGAAGTGATCAACTTTGACCTGATCAAAGAACAGATCAAAATAGCGATGGGAGAAAAAATTTCCGGGCAGGATTATATTCCACAGATGCATTCTATCGAATGCCGCATCAACGCAGAAGATCCTTATAATGATTTCAGACCTTCACCGGGAAAGATCACTACGCTGCATCAGCCGGGAGGACATGGAGTGCGGGTAGACAGCCATGTGTATGCCGGTTATGTGATCCCACCGTATTATGATTCCATGATCGGTAAACTGATCACCGTAGCACAAACAAGAAAAGAAGCCATCAACACGATGCACCGTGCCCTGAGTGAGTATGTGATCGAAGGAATAAAGACTACGATTCCTTTCCACCTGCAATTAATGAAGGATGAACGCTTTCTTGCCGGTGACTTCAATACCAAGTTTCTCGAAGGGTTCGAGTTGAAATGATATACTGTTACAGTAGTAATGTTAAACCCCTGTTAGCAAACAGGGGTTTTTTATGTGCCGGACGATTCAATTTTCATTTTAACAATCCGTAATAAAACTTTTGCCCGCTGTTTGCCTTCTATGGTATGTGATACAGTTTTGGACGTTTTTAAAAATCTAAAAATCATTAATAGTATGAAAAAGGTAACTCTACTCTCAACATTTGTTGTACTCATTGCTGTCTTTATCAGCAGTTGTGTAAGAACCGTTAACGTAAATGCAGACGAAAATTACTGGCTCACCCAGGAAAGAGGGGATGTGGTGTACAGCGATGCTTATTGCGGCTACTACGTGGTAGAAACATTGTATGGCTACTCCATTCTCCGTTCCACCGGCAGCAGCCGTCCTTATGAAGGTGATATTATGTACGGTAACTTTGGTAACTACGGTACCCGGAATTACTATAACTACTCTGCGGGTATTGTAGTGTCGGCACAGGTGGTTGAATATGATCTTTCCTATGTGGATGCACAGATCGCTTTAGAGTATTATTGCCCCAGCTATGGTAAGAATGCTGAAGCAAGGATCAAAAACTCAGGTGCTGTCAAAATCGCAAGACCTAAGTAATACCAATAAAGTTCCAATAATTAAATCCCGGTAATCAGCCGGGATTTTTTATTTTTAGGAACAAACGCTGACCTCATGCGAACCATTTTCTTTCTTTTTGCAGTACTCACTGCGACATTTTTGCCAGCACAATCAGTTAAAAAGATACATCGTAAAGCAGTACTGGTAGATACACACAATGATGTGCTTTCTTCAGGTGTGCTCGATGGCATTGATATTTCCAAAAGGGTGAAAGAGGGACATAGTGATCTTGACCGCTGGAAAGAAGGGGGAGTGGATGTACAGTTTTTCTCTGTATGGACCGGTGACAAACCCCGGAACAAGGAAGGTTTTTTCCAGGATGCCAAACAGGAGATTGACTCGCTGAATATACTGGTGCTGAAAAATCCATTCAGGATGACACTGGCTCGCAATTACCAGGAAGTTAAAAAAGGGTTACGGCAGAATAAATTTGTGGCATTGATCGGGGTGGAAGGCGGCCACATGATCGAAAATGACCTGGGTAAACTGGAGGAGCTGTATAAAATGGATATGCGGTACCTGACACTGACCTGGAATAACAGTACCTCTTGGGCTACCAGCGCCATGGATGAAACATTACATGCAGATTCACTGAAGCAGAAAGGACTTACAGAATTTGGGAAACAGGTGGTAAGAAAAATGAATGAACTCGGCATCATCGTGGATCTTTCACACACAGGGGAGCAAACTTTTTATGATGCGTTAGCTGTTACAAGCAAACCGGTTTTGCTATCTCACAGTTCAGTATGGAGTATTTGCCCCGTATTCAGAAATGTTAAAGATGATCAAATAAAGGCCCTGGCCAAAAATGGCGGTGTTATTTGCATTAATTTCTATTCAGGATTTATCAGTAAGGAATATGATCAGCGTTCCACTTACCTGAACGGATCTGGTAAAAGGATCATACAAGATTCTTTGTTTAGTATCCTTCATGATTCTGTAGCAATGAAAACACAATGGCAGCAGTATTATGATGCGGAGATGAATAAGGTAAGGCCTTCTATCGGGCAGCTAGTGGATCATATTGATCATATCGCAACACTGGTGGGTGATGATTATGTGGGTATCGGCTCTGATTATGATGGGGTGGGTTCTTTACCTGTTGGCCTGGAAGATGTAACAACTTACCCGAAAATAACAGAAGAATTATTCCGGAGAGGATATTCAAAGAAATCAATCAATAAGATATTAGGTGGTAATGTATTGCGGGTGATGAAAGCGAATTTCAGGTAGAATCTGAACAATAATCAAAAAAGGCTGATAAGAAACCTTATCAGCCTTTTTAATACTTATATAACCCCGGATTATCTCAGGAATAACATCTCACGATACTTTGGCAAATACCACTCCCTGTCATCCACCAGCAATTCCAGTTTATCAACATGATAACGGATCTCGTCGAAGAAAGTATCTTTTACCTGGCTTTGGTAAGCGATAGCTTTCGTTCTTGTACTTTCAATATTATTCGCAATTTTACGGGCATCGATCATTTTTTCAACCAGGTCGCTGGTCTTATTGATATGTTCGGATATTTTCTCCAGTATTTGTTTCTGGTTGGCAAAACCTGCTTCAGTGATACCGGCCTCTTTTAAGCCACGGATATTATTGGCCAGCAGGTTCTGGTAGCGGATGGCTGCCGGAAGAATATGGCTGGTAGCGATCTCACCCATAATGCGGCTTTCGATCTGTACTTTCTTAATGTACTTTTCCAGTTCAATCTCATGCCTAGCTTCCAGTTCGCTGTGCGAATAGATATTATTGCTCTCGAATAATTTCTTGGCTTTTTCTGTTACCATCGCATCCAGTGCCAGTGGTGTGGTTTTAACATTCGCTAAACCTCTTCTTTCGGCTTCTTTAGCCCAGGCATCACTGTAACCATCCCCTTCAAAGAGTACTTTTTCACCGGCAACAATGTACTGGCGGATCACATGCATGATAGCGATCTCTTTTTTCTCACCTTTTTCGATCAGGGCATCCACTTCTTTTTTGAATTGCTTCAGTGTTTCTGCCATGATCGTATTCAATACGGTCATCGGGTTGGAACAGTTGGCAGAAGAACCCACTGCACGGAATTCAAATTTATTACCGGTAAAAGCAAAGGGTGAAGTACGGTTACGGTCGGTATTATCCATCAGCAGTTCAGGAATACTCTTATGAATATCGATCTTCAGCATACTCTCATCGGTCTCATCCATTTTTTCAGACACTCTTTCTTTTACATCATTCAGTACTTTACTCAAATACTGGCCAATGAAAACCGAGATGATAGCAGGAGGAGCTTCATTAGCACCCAAACGGTGATCGTTCGGCGCTGAAGCAATGGAAGCTCTTAATATATCAGCATAATCATGTACTGCTTTAATAGTATTCACAAAGAAAGTAAGGAACATCAGATTGGTCTTCGGTGTTTTACCGGGAGCCAGTAAGTTCACACCTGTATCAGTTGCCATACTCCAGTTGTTATGCTTACCACTACCGTTGATACCAGCAAATGGTTTTTCATGCAATAACACTCTCAGGCTGTGACGGCGTGCCACCCGTTCCATCACATCCATCAGTAAAGAGTTGTGATCTACGGCTACGCTTACATCTTCAAAGATTGGGGCACACTCATACTGGCCGGGGGCCACTTCATTATGTCTTGTACGTAAGGGGATACCTAATTTATACGCTTCATTTTCAAAGTCTCTCATGTAAGCATACACTCTTTCAGGAATAGAACCGAAATACTGGTCTTCCAACTGCTGGTTCTTGGCGGATGTATGACCATAGACTGTTCTTCCGGTCATCACCAGGTCGGGCCTGGCGTTGAACATCGCTTCATCAATGATAAAGTATTCTTGTTCCCATCCTAATGTGACATTTACTTTGGAAACATTCTTATCAAAATAATTGCACACGTCAACAGCTGCTTTATTTAATGCTTCTGTTGCTTTCAGCAACGGAGCTTTGTAGTCTAATGAATCACCTGTGTAAGAAACAAAGATGGTGGGGATACACAATGTTTTACCACCACTGATCTCCATAATAAAAGCAGGAGAGGAGGGGTCCCAGGCCGTATATCCTCTTGCTTCAAAAGTGGCTCTCAATCCGCCACTCGGGAAAGAAGATGCATCCGGTTCCTGCTGGATCAACGCATCGCCCTCAAATTGTTCGATGGGAGTACCGTCACTTTTTAATGTAAAGAAAGAATCATGCTTCTCTGCAGTTGTTCCTGTCAACGGTTGAAACCAGTGAGTGAAGTGAGTAACACCTTTGCTCTCAGCCCAGGCACGGATGCCGTTAGCGATCTGGTTAGCCATCGCCCGGTCAATTTTCTGGCTGGCTTTAATAGAGGACTGCAAACTTTTATACGCTTCATCACTGAGAAACTCACGGGCCGTTTTTAATGTAAAGACATTGCTGCCAAAGGCGCTGGTGATTCTTGGAGATTCGTCCACTTTTACTTCCGCACTGGTAGAAAGATTCTGGATCGCATTAAATCGTAGTGACATGTAATTGTATTTTTAATTGAGATAAAAGTATCGAAAAATTAAAGAGGGTAAGCCATAACCCGGCTTACCCTGAATAAAGTGTTTATTTCTTTTTGGACTATGGAATGATCAGGCAAACTCATCAGGCTACTTTCATTTCGCCGAGAGCCATCATTGCTTCAGCCGATTTTACAGTTTTTACAATCCGGGCTGCTACTTTATAAGGATCAGCAGCACTGTTGGGACGGCGGTCTTCCAGCCAGCCTTTCCAGCCTCTTTCTACCGTACCGATCGGGATACGGATAGAAGCACCACGATCGGAAACGCCATATTTGAAATCGGTGATAGCAGCTGTTTCATGTTTACCGGTCAGGCGAAGGTGATTGTCTGGACCGTACACTTCGATATGTTCCAGTACAACAGGTCTGAAGGATTCGCATATTTGTTCATAGATTTCCTGGCTGCCACAGGTTCTTAATGTAGTATTGGAGAAGTTAGCATGCATACCACTTCCGTTCCAGTCAAGGTTGCCTAAAGGTTTGCAATGCCAGTTGATAGAGATGCCATGTTTTTCACCAATTCTTTCCAGCAGGTAGCGGGCCACCCAGATCTGGTCGCCGGCAGCTTTAGCTCCTTTGGCAAAGATCTGGAACTCCCATTGTCCGGTTGCCACTTCGGCATTGATACCTTCGATATTTAAACCGGCATCAATACAGGCATCAAGATGTTCTTCAACAATATGACGGCCGAAAGCATTCTTAGCGCCCACTGAACAATAATAAGGTCCCTGTGGAGCAGGATAACCACCTTCGGGGAAACCGATTGGTTTATCAGTAGCGGGGTTCCAGAGGAAATACTCCTGCTCAAATCCAAACCAGAAATCATTATCATCATCTTCAATAGTTGCACGGCCATTCGAAGCATGTGCGGAACCATCAGGACTCAATACTTCGCACATCACCAGGTAAGCATTTTTTCGTTGAGGGTCTTTACAGATAAAAACGGGCTTCAGTAAGCAATCGGAAGAACCACCCGGCGCCTGCTCAGTGGAGGAACCATCGAAGCACCACATGGGACAATCTTCCAGGTTACCACTAAAATCTCTTTCGATTTTTGTTTTGCTGCGGAGGCTTTGAATGGGCTTGTAACCATCCAGCCAGATGTACTCAAGTTTTGCTACTGACATGCTGAAGTATTTTTAATTAAAAAAATAAATAATATGAATATTACTAAGGCAAATCTAATAAAACGAAGGGTATGTTTCGTTTGAAACAAAAAAAATTTATCAAAATGTGAATAAACTGAGAGTAATTAAGAAAATAAACTAAAAAAGAAACAGGCGTTAGTTGGAATTGCTCATATTGTTATTATTCTTTATTCCATTTGAAAGCAGCTTGTTTAAGCGGCTCCAGTTGGTTTGAGCAACCATGGGCACCACCAGGAGGGGGATGATTATGCTGCGGTAACGGACAATGGCGCCGAGATTATTGACACTAAAGCCGATAGCAAGGAGCATGGAAAAAGAGAAGAAGATGCAGAACCAGGTAAAATTGTTGGACTGGATGGTTTTGTAGCGGAAGACAAGAAATGTGATGAACAGAATCAATAAGAGCATGATCTCGGCCGCAGCTGCTAAAGAGAGGATATGCCGTACATCACTCGGGTAGGGCCTGATGGTGGAGATCGTAAAAGCCTGCGGAATACTTTTCATAAAACTTCCCACCGTTGGTTCCAGTTCTTTGATCGGTACAGATGCATTGCCTTCCAGTTTCAGGAATTCTTTTTGTTTATTGACCACGGCCTGTGGAAAATCAAGCTGAGGACTGATATACCGGATACTGAAGAATAGTATGATGAACAACACGTAAAGAGAAGTGAAAATAGCTAATCCTCTTTTTGGCCACCTGGAAGCAAGGAGCCAGGTAAACATGGCCGGAACAATGATCACCAGGATATAATTTCTCAGCAGTAATAGCAGAAAGAGCCCTAACAAGATACCGGCAATTCTTTTTATACCGAATTGGTTTTGTTTTAAACCAAAATAAACATGATACACCACGAGGCAGATACCGAGAAAGATCAGCCCGTCCTTATGAATACCGCTGGTCCAGTATAGCACAGAAGGTACAAGAAACGTGGCCAGCAATACGGGTAATTTTTTGGAAGGAAATGCATCGGCCATCACCCTGTAGATGGCCACCGGGCCAAATAAGGATAACAAGGAAAACAGGATCACATTGACATAATAATAACCAAAGCTGAAGATGTCGAAAACAGACATGACCTTGATAAAGACATTTCCTTTCAGATCATTCCAGTACGAATCGCTGGCACCAAAAAATTGCTGGAAACTATCGCCTTCGTAAGGATTATAGAAAAGATTGGTGAAATACTCATGGGGATGCTGCAACAGCAGGTTATACTCCTGGATACCGTATGTATGGTAGGCCCAGGTATCCGACATCTTGGCCAGGCCGCCATAATAAAGACCTATCCAGCCGTAAAAAATGCCGGCCATTACTTTCAGCAAAAAAACAATGATCAGCTGTGACTGGGTTAACCCCGACCTTTTGAAAAAAGGGATCCGGGTGACAAGCCAGGCAAAAAAAACAAGATAGAGAATAAACAGCAGGTACTCCAAACAGTTACAGCTTTAATTAATCGTTGCAAAATAGCCATTATTGCCGTGCACAGGGCTTTGACTCCCAATTATTTTTAATGGTAAAAAATTATTTTATTCATAAAAAGTTGACAACTTGTTGTAGCTGCCTTCCCGCTGAGTTTGTAATTTCGCCACTTCTTATTCATTCCCCAAAATCACGGTCAGCCCGGTAAATTAAATCAGATGGAAGTAACGCTAAAAACAGCACAGCAATTACGGTTAACAGAAGGCGAATTTGAACTCATCAAAGAAAGACTGGGGAGAATGCCCAACTTCAATGAGCTCTGTGCTTTTTCCGGGATGTGGAGTGAGCATTGCAGTTATAAAAATTCTATCAAGTGGCTGAAAACATTACCCCGTGAAGGTGGAAGAATGCTGGTAAAAGCCGGCGAGGAAAATGCCGGCTTGATGGATATTGGTGATGGACTCGGTGTGGTCTTTAAAATCGAATCACATAATCACCCTTCCGCTATTGAACCCTTCCAGGGTGCTGCAACCGGGGTGGGTGGTATTCACCGTGATATTTTCACCATGGGGGCAAGACCGATCGCCTCATTGAATTCATTGCGATTTGGAAAATTAGAAGAAGATAAAACACAGCATTTGCTGGCAGGTGTGGTGCATGGTATTGGTCACTATGGTAATTGTTTTGGTGTGCCTACAGTAGGCGGTGAAATTTACTTTGATCAGTGTTATCATACCAACCCATTAGTGAATGCCATGAGTGTGGGTATTGTAAAAGCAGGTGAAACCGTTTCAGCAACCGCTGAAGGTGTTGGTAACCCGGTGATGTTTGTAGGTAGTGCAACAGGCAAAGACGGAATCGGCGGTGCATCCTTTGCTTCTGCGGATATCACGGCTGAAAGTGCACAGGACCTTCCTGCGGTACAAGTGGGTGATCCTTTCCAGGAAAAGAAATTATTAGAAGCCTGTCTCGAAGTCATTCAAACCGGTGCAGTAGTTGGTATGCAGGATATGGGTGCCGCTGGAATTATTTGTTCCACTTCTGAAATGAGTGCCAAAGGGCAATCGGGTATGCGTATTGATTTGGATAAAGTACCTACACGTCAAAAAAATATGAAAGCCTGGGAACTCTTATTAAGTGAAAGCCAGGAAAGAATGTTACTCGTCGCTAAAAAAGGAAGAGAAGCAGAAGTGCAGGCGGTCTTTGATAAATGGGATCTGCCCTGTTCCGTGATTGGTGAAGTAACGGGTGATGGCATCCTCAACTTTTATATGCATGGCGAACTGGAAGCTTCATTGCCGGCACATGATTTAGTACTGGGTGGCGGCGCACCGCAATATGACAGGGAATATAAAGAGCCGGCTTATTTGGAGAAGATAAAACAATTTGATGCAGCCAAAGTTCCTGTACCGGCTGACCTGAAAGCAGTGGCAGAGCAACTGATCAAATTACCTTCCATTGCTTCCAAACGCTGGATATATACACAATACGACAGCATGGTGGGAACCGTGAATACGTCCACCAACGAACCCACAGATGCACCATTGGTATTAGTAAAAGGAACCACAAAAGCATTAGCTGTTACAACAGATTGCAACAGCCGTTATGTATTTGCTGATCCTTATAAAGGAGCTATGATCGCCGTAAGTGAAGCGGCCCGGAATATTGTTTGCAGTGGCGGCCAGCCATTGGGTGTTACCAACTGCCTCAACTTTGGTAATCCCTATGACCCGGAAGTCTATTACCAGTTTGTGCATGCCATCAAAGGAATGGGAGAGGCCTGCCGCAAATTTGATACACCGGTTACAGGTGGTAATGTAAGTTTCTACAATCAAAACCCGGATGGCCCGGTGAACCCGACACCTACGATTGGTATGGTGGGATTACTGGAAGACATCAGGGAGAAGATGACATTGGATTTCAAAAATGAAGGCGATGTGATCTATTTACTCGGCGTGATCAATAATGATATCAGTTGTTCTGAATACCTGCACAATATCAACGGGATTAAATATTCTGCAGCTCCTTATTTTAATATTGATGAAGAATATGCCTTACAGCAAAAACTAACGTCGTTAATAAAAGATAAAAAAGTTCATTCAGCGCATGATTGCAGTGAAGGTGGTTTATTTGTAACATTATGTGAAGCCGGCTTCAACCGGGAACTGGGCTTTTCGGTACAAACCAAATCAGGCATTCGCAAAGATGCTTTCTTGTACGGTGAAGCACAGAGCAGGGTGGTGATTACAGTTCCCGTTACTAAAACAAAAGAGTTTGAAGCTGCCATGGGCGACTTCCCTTGTGAAAAAATTGGTGTGGTATCCAGCGGCGAAGTGATCGTGGACGGAGATTTCTGGGGCACCATCGACTGGTGGAAAGATGAATACGATAATGCGATCGAAAATTATTTATCCAAAGAAGAAGCAGGAGCTGCTCTGAGTTCCATATAAATTAACCGTGGAAAAGAATGCAACCATACTCCTGACAGGAGCAGCAGGTTTTATCGGCAGTTATATGCTCGGTTACCTCAATAAGAAAGGATTTACCAATATCATCATTGTGGATGATTTCAGCGAAGAAGACAAATGGTTCAACTTCGACAGCAAATCGTTTACCGCCAAAGTGGAACGGGAAGAATTGTTCAGCTGGTTACAATCAACAGGTCAGCAGATTGATGCTGTTTATCACCTTGGTGCAAGGACAGATACCACGGAGTTTGATTATTCCATTCATGAAAGACTGAATGTGCAGTATTCAAAAGATATCTGGAACTACTGCGTAAAAAATAGTATCCCCCTGATCTATGCTTCTTCAGCGGCTACCTATGGCAGCGGTGAATTGGGATATAA
>CADEDV010000062.1:1838-15643 GCA_902826165.1 uncultured Bacteroidota bacterium | reverse complement strand
CCAACCAGATACATATACATTTTCACAACGGTCAACAAGAAATGCAACAGGTGAAATATTCGGTATTGAAGAATTGGTACCAAACATGGTTGTATAAACATAACCGGACATATCTGGTCTCAGTTTGCCGATAAACTGCTTTCCACCCGGGCTGCTGAAAGTTGCATTTTGCGCCACCCAGGTGCCTGTTGTTTGACCCATGATATAGGGGAACCCGTTACGGTCAAACTGGATACCGAATACCTGGTCGATACCACCGGTTCCGATAAAAGTAGACCTCACGATAGCTGATCCGTTATTTGTGATCTCAGCTACAAAACCATCAATATTACCATTGATAGAAGGCCCGATAGTCCCGGCATGATTACCGGGAAAATTAGCACTCTCTGTTCCACCGCCTACAAAAATATTTCCATTGGCGCCCAGGGAAAGTACATAGGCCGCATCATTACTGCTGCCACCGAGGTAACTGATAAATAAAGGGTTTAAGGCCGAAGTAAATTTCATTACAACCCCATCTTGTGTTCCACCACCATAAGTTCCCTGGAATGCTCCGGCTGTAACAGGAAAATCAGCTGCTGATTGTGTACAGGATGCTACATAAATATTGCCACCCCCATCGATGATCACTTCACTCCGGCCATCATCACCATAGTTTTGTTGTAAGGAATTAACGCCACCTCTTCCGGGTGTAATATTTACCCCGTCGTTGGAAGCACCCCCGATTTTTTTTGATCCTAGTAAAGCAGTGCCTGTGGGGTTGAATTTTGTGACGACAATATCAAAAGCACCACCAACTCCGATCTGTCCTGTGCCTGTAGTGGGATAGTTTCCTGAATTAGATCTTCCGGCCATGATCAGGTTGCCCTGGTTATCTACGATCAGGCTATGTGGTTGTTCATTCGAACCACCACCAATATAAGTTGCATATACCCTGGCATTGCCGGTTGGAGAAAGTTTGATGATACCGATATCACAAGGCCCTTCCTGGGTTCCGGAACTTCCGCCCTGGTAAGTTGTTTGAAAAGCACCCGGGGATGCAGGAAATCCATTTGCATTTCGTACAATACCGCCCCCAAACATACTGCCATCAGGGCCATAGGTTGCTGTATAACCCCAGTTATCTGTTGTGCTACCGGTAAAAGAACAAAAGACCATAGTAGGGTCTATAATAAGCGTTGAAGATGGATCATAGTCCTTTACTTCAAAGCGTACGATATTACCACTTACTTTATACCGGCAGTCAACCTCCGTTCTTCCTTTTGCAGTTGATTGATATGTATAAGGAGCAGATTCTTTTCTTTCACCAATTGATGTAGCTACAACCAGCTCTTTATTTTTTACCTGCAATTTGTCAACACCTTCATATTGTAAAGCGATCCTGCTCACATTACCACCCGGTCTTACAATGATATCATATTTTAATGCTCCATTATTTGTGTAATAACGAACATCAATATTGGGATAAACGTTCTGCAGGGTCACTGCCTGGAAAATGCGGCAGTTGGAGGCCCATTTGGAATCATCATTACCAAGAAAGTAATTATTATAGGTTGATATGCCTTTATCAGGGGCGATCTGCATGGCAGGATCTGCACCCAGGAAATCTACATTCCAGGCATGTGAGCGAAGTATCATATTGCCTGTCTTTGCTACGGCTCCATGCTGCTGGCCATGCCAGGCTTCTTCTAATGCTGCTAAATCTTGTTGATTATGTTGCAGTACGGTGAATCCGCCTGATCGTAAAAAGAAAGCACCTGCATTGACATCGCCTTTGAATTTTACCCGGCTGTCCCACTGCCCCTTGTTTTCGATAAACTCAATATTATTATAATCCTGTGACCACAAAGACAGGACAGAAAGCAGGGAAATGGCTAAGAGTACAGGGCGTTTCAGGTTCAATTTATTTTCTTTAAAATAACTAAAATTCATGAGAACTGTTGTGACAATCTTCTGTTAAGAAATACGGCTCCAAACTGTTTTACTCTTTTGTGACAGCAGGAAGTTCTTTAACCGCAAATTTTCGGCCGAAACAAGGTCTGGATCACTTTCTAATAGCTTTGCCGCCAAAGACCGGGTCGTTTCTAATAACTGCCGGTCTTGGACAATACTGGCCAGCTTAAAGTTTAATGCCCCGCTTTGTCTTGTGCCTGCTATTTCCCCCGGTCCCCGCAATTCCAGGTCTTTTTCTGCAATTTCGAACCCATTATTGGTGGCTGTCATTATCCTGATGCGTTCCCGGGCATCATTACCTAATTTAGTCCCGGTCATTAATACGCAATAACTCTTTTCAGCACCCCGGCCTACCCGGCCCCTCAACTGGTGCAACTGCGAAAGGCCGAATTTTTCTGTGCTTTCGATCACCATCACTGATGCATTCGGCACATTTACCCCCACTTCGATCACCGTAGTCGAAACCATGATCTGTGTATCTCCTTCAACAAATCTTTTCATATTTAGTTCTTTCTGTTCGGAGGGTTGCCGGCCATGCACCATACTGATCCAGTACTTAGGCTCCGGAAAATAGGTCTTGACATTTTCATATCCCTGCATCAGGTTCTCATAATCTAATTTTTCACTTTCTTCTATCAAGGGGAAGATGATATACACCTGCCTTCCTTTTTCTATCTCTGCTTTTAAAAAATCCATCACCTTGCTGCGTTGCGACTCATAACGATGAACCGTGGTTATGGGTTGCCGTCCGGGTGGCAACTCATCCAATACACTATAATCAAGATCACCATAAGCCGTCATAGCCAGTGTTCTTGGAATGGGTGTTGCCGTCATGACAAGAATATGTGGCGGAACCGTTGCTTTAGCCCACAGCCTTGCTCTTTGTGCCACACCAAAGCGGTGTTGCTCATCAATCACCACCATACCCAGGTTTTTAAACTGTACCACATCTTCAATTACGGCATGGGTGCCGATCAGGATTTGCAAACTGCCCGCTACCAGCTCTTTTAATATTTTCTTACGATGCGCTGATTTGGCCGACCCGGTCAGCAAACCGACAGTAACTCCTGTTTTTTCAAGGAGTGATGAAATACCGGCATAATGCTGCTGAGCCAGGATTTCAGTGGGTGCCATCAGGCAAGCCTGGTAGTCATTATCGGCTGCCAGTAACATAATGAGAACGGCCACGATGGTTTTGCCACTGCCAACATCACCCTGCAGCAAACGGTTCATTTGCTTTCCTTTTGCCGTATCCGCCCGTATCTCTTTGATCACTCTTTTTTGTGCATTGGTCAATGCAAAAGGTAAATGATGCTTATAAAATTCATTGAAGTAGTCACCCACCTTATCAAACAACACTCCTTTGGAATAACGATGCCGCTCTGATCTTAACATGGCCATCCGGAGCTGGGCAATGAACAGTTCTTCAAACTTCAGCCGCTTGACTGCTTGCTCATATGCATCTGCAGCAGGTGGAAAATGAATTGCTCTGTAGGCCTCATACCGGCTAACCAGTTTTAATCGTTGCAAAATGCCCTCCGGTAAATTTTCCAGGATATCTTTCTCCTTTAGAAGGCTAAATAAAACCTCTGCCAGCTTACCAAGCTGTTTTCCTCCAAGGCCCCTTGCCTTTAATTTTTCTGTGGTGGGATAAACCGGTTCAAGAAAATCTTTGCCGTCTTTTTTTTCCGCCGTCAGCACTTCCATTTCCGGGTGAACGATCTGTGCTTTCCCATTGAAAAACGTAACCCGGCCATAAATAAGATAGGCCTGGCCTTGTTGCAACGTTTTTTGTATCCAGTTCACTCCCTGGAACCAGGTGAGCTCCAAAAAACCGGTTTTATCTTTTGCCTGTGCTACCAGTCTTCTGCCTGCTTTTAGTCCAATGACCTCATAACTTACCAGCACGGCTGCTACCTGTGCAAATTCTGTGGCCGTGGTAATACTGCTGATGGGATCAACTTTTGTCCGGTCAATATGCCGGTAGGGAAAATGATTCAGCAGATCATCAAACGTGAAAATGCTGAGCTCTTTTTTGAGCAATTCGGCCCGTTGCGGGCCCACTCCTTTCAGGTATTCGATCGGGCTGGCTAATATTTGAGTTGTGCCGGAAATAGAAAACTATTTTTCACAAAAATAGTCCTTGCGGGCCTGTGGTGTTCATTCTTTAAAGCCCGGCAGCCTTTAATTATGTAAAAAATACGGCAAGGATGAGCAAATCCACTTTAGAAGATTTTTTAAAAAAGCACCGGGTTGAAATACCGGGTAAATTTTCGATCGGGCACAATAAAAAAGGGCTTGCAGGTGCTGAAAAATACGTTTATATTTATTTTCGATTCTGATACCACCTTAAGAAAAACCGAACTAATAAGATGAAAAGCCACTTCCACCTGTTGCAGCTTGATATCTATTTCCATGATTATAAGTTTGCCCTGCTTTGTTTTATAACTGCCTTCGTTATTACACTGATCACTATTCCTCCTATTATTAGCCTTATTAATAAATACAGGCTGTACGATACCCCAAATGCCAGAAAGGAACATAAAACACCGATCCCTACCATGGGCGGGATTGCGATCCTGGCCGGTATGATGACCGGGCTCTTTCTCTGGTTTCCCTTTACGAACGAAGTGCCCCAGGTGAGTTTTTTCTTTGCCATATCCGTTCTCTTTGGCCTTGGCATCATGGACGACCTGAAAGATCTTTCTGCCAAATACAAATTTGCTATCCAGCTAGGGTTAGCAGCTCTTATCGCTTTATCTGGTATCCGCATCACTTCTTTTGACGGATTATTTGGCATTGAGCAATTACCTGTTTCCGCCCAATATACATTTACCATCCTGGCAATCGTTGGTATCACCAATGCATTCAACCTTATTGATGGGATTGATGGGCTGGCGGGTGGTATCGGTTTCATGAGTCTTGTCACACTGGGCATCTTTCTTAGCATGAGCGGTGATGTGAACACGGCCCTTATCGCTTTTGCATTAGCCGGCGGCATACTTGCTTTTTTATATTTCAATTTTAACCCCGCAAAGATCTTCATGGGAGATACCGGGTCCTTGCTGCTGGGTTTTGTTATAGCTGTTCTTGCCATACGCTTATTGCAGGTAAATATATCCGCAGCTGCTCCCGTCATTCAACATGCCCCTTTATTTATCCTTGGCATTGTATTGATCCCGGTATTTGATACGGTCCGTGTATTTTCCACCCGGATATGGAATGGCAAATCGCCGTTTGAAGCAGATAAAACACATATTCATCACCTGCTTACGAACAAAGGATACAGTCATGCTTTTGCCGCTAAACTGATCTGTTTTATACATGGGTTTATACTGATCGAAGTATACTGGCTTAAAGAATTACGGCAGGAATTAATTTTGCTTATACTATTAGCCTTCATGACGATACTTACACTTGTGCTTCGCAATATCCGCTATGTAACAGGTAAACCCGCAACTGACCCGCTGGCCGTACAAAAAATAAATACAGCTGATTGATCAAACCCATTTCCACAGTGTTAATTTCTCCAGGGCCGTTGAAATTTATTCCACTAATATTGCGGCATGAAAAAAAGATATAAGGCATTCCTGTTTGACCTGAACGGAACGATGATCAACGATATGGCCTTTCATATCCGTGCCTGGCACCGGATACTGAATGACCTGGGTGCCGGTATCAGCCTGGAACGAATGAAAGAAGAATGTTATGGGAAAAACGAGGAAGTGATTGAACGGGTAATGCCGGGGCGTTTTTCGGCAGAAGAGAAGAAGAAAATGGGTTTTGAAAAAGAAAAGCAATACCAGCAGGAATTCAAACCATATCTACAATTGTTACCGGGGCTTACAGAATTTCTACTGCAGGCTCAGCAGTCAGGAATCAAAATGGCTATTGGTTCAGCTGCTATAATGTTCAATATTGATTTTGTGATCGACAACCTGGGTATCCGTTCTTATTTCGGGGCACTGATCAGTGCAGATGATGTCGTAAAAAGCAAACCTGATCCTGAAACATTCCTGAAATGTGCCACAGCATTAGGAATTGACCCTGTTGATTGCCTGGTCTTTGAAGATGCCCCCAAAGGCGTGGAAGCGGCTGCTAATGCGGGTATGGATTGTGTGGTACTCACCACCATGCATGAAGAACATGAGTTTGATCAATTCAGCAATGTAAAAATGCTGATAGCTGATTACAGTAGTCAGGTCCTAAAACAATTACTGTAAAATAAAAAAGCAGCCTTGCGGCTGCTTTGAATGTAATTTCTCTCTGCTATATACTACCAGAACTTGGCATACAGTACGGTCAGGATCAGCAACGTTACCACGATCATTGCGGTAATTGAAGGACTCAGCTTGAACATAGATTTATCCAGCTCAAATGCTTTCGGATTAATTTTTGGCCCTGCCAGGCTAAAGCCAACCATTATCAATACCGTAAAGAAGAACGACCAGCCCATATTGATAAGGAACGGGATCTGGTAAACAGACTCCCCTTTATCATTGATAGTTTGAAAAGCTGTATACAACCATGTCTCATGACCGAAAATAGATACAGCATAGTTTTTAAAAAAGATTGAAAATGCCAACCCGGTGATAAGTCCTGCTACCGCTGCAGCACCGGTTGTTCTTTTCCAGAACATACCCAGTATGAACATGGCAAATACACCTGGGCTGATAAACCCAGTGTATTCTTGAATAAATGTAAACCCACCTTTTTTACCAATTCCCAGTAGATCCTCCCAGGTAAACAACAGGGAAATCAGGATGGCTACCACTGCCATAAGGCGTCCCATCCACACCTGTTTCTTTTCGTCCATTTCTTTATTAAAATACTTCTTGTGAATGTCGTAAGTGTAAATAGTAGAAATACTGTTAAGCTTACCGGCCAGCGAAGCCACGATCGCTGCTGTCAGTGCAGCTATTGATAAGCCTTTTAAACCTTCAGGCAAAAAACCAAGAATAGAGGAATAAGCATCATCCATCTTATCCACCTGCAGATGGCCGCTTTTATTTAAAACATAAGCAGCAATACCCGGCAGCATCACAATGATCGGCATTAATAATTTTAAGAACCCGGCGAATAAAATGCCTTTTCGGGCTGTCTGCAGATCAGCACCCAGTGCCCTTTGTGTGATATACTGGTTACAACCCCAGTAATTAAGATTCACGATCCACTGCCCGGCAAAATACATGGCAATACCCGGCAGCAATAAATATTTATTGATATACTCCTGTGAAGAATTGGCATCCGGTTTACTTAATATCATATGAAAATGTTCAGGAGCTTCTTTTAACAGCGTATTGAAACCGGCGATCGCATCCCTGCCCAATCCAAATTTTTCACTGACAATTGTCAGGGCAAAATAGATGGTGGCAAATCCGCCGATGATCAGTACTGCTACCTGTATCACATCAGTATACCCAATCACCTTCATGCCCCCCAGGGTAATGATAAGGGCGAAGATCGCCAGGCCAATCATGATGGCATGAAAATATTCCGGGCCTACCAGGCCACTGATAGCCACTGCACCCAGGAATAAAATAGATGTAAGGTTGACAAATATGTACAGGAACAACCAGAAGATCGCCATAATCAGGGATACCGTTTCATTATACCTCGTTTTCAAAAACTGCGGCATGGTATAAATCTTATTCTTCAGGTAGATAGGAATAAACCATACAGCGATAATGATGAGAGCCACGGCAGCTATCCATTCGTAAGCCGCTACGGCAACACCTACAAAAAAACCATTGCCACTCATACCGATAAATTGTTCGGCTGAAATATTAGAGGCGATCAACGATGCACCAATAGCCCACCAGGTTAATGATCCTTCTGCTAAGAAGTAATCATGAGAAGCAGTAATGGAGGCTTTCTTTTTCCGCTGGTAGATCCAGTAGCCATAACCGGCAATGAGGATGAAATAGACAATGAAAACAACGATATCTTTTGTGGCAAGATTATTCATTAGCTGTTATTTTAGTTTGGTGATCAGGGTCTTTGTTTTTCCAGTTTTTGTATTATTTATTAAACTTGTAAACTACATCATTCACCCGTAATTCCCTTTTCAAATTAGGGATAATTGTAGTTTTATCGATCAAAACATATTCTATACCCGCCATCTCTGCAAAATCCTGTAACCCTTCTGATGAAATATTCTGGCTGTAGCAGGTATGGTGGGCACCACCAGCATATATCCATGCTGCACAGGCCGTATTAAAATCGGGCAATGGTTTCCACAACACCCGTGCAACCGGTAATTTGGGTAATTTATTTTTTGGAGCCACTGCTTCCACTTCATTTACCAATAACCGGAACCGGTCACCCATATCAATCAGCGAGGCATTCAGGGCGGGGCCGGCAGCAACATTAAATACCAACCGGACCGGATCTGCTTTACCACCTATACCCAGCGGATGTATTTCACAGCTGGGTTTATCTCCTGCAATGGAGGAACAAATTTCCAGCATATGAGAACCTAATACTAAATTATTGCCCGGTTCAAAATGATAGGTATAATCTTCCATAAAAGAATTACCCCCTTTCAATCCATTTCCCATCACCTTCATGGCCCGCACCAAAGCCGCTGTCTTCCAATCACCCTCTCCTGCAAATCCATATCCATCTGCCATTAACCGCTGTGAAGCGATTCCGGGTAGCTGAACCATGCCATGCAGGTCTTCAAATGTATCGGTAAATCCTTTAAAGCCTCCATCCTCCAAAAACTTGCGGATACCTAATTCGATCTTTGCCGCTTCTCTTAATGACTGGTGCTGTCCAGCTCCTTTCTTAAGCGATGGCATGAGCTTATAGAGAGCCGCATATTCATCACAGAGTTTTGTTATGGCCGTTTCTTTAATTCCATTAATATAGCCAACCAGGTCACCCACTCCGTGTGTATTGACACTAAAGCCAAATTTTAATTCTGCTTCCACTTTATCTCCATCCGTTACCGCCACGTAGCGCATATTATCTCCAAACCGTACAAACTTGGCGCCCTGCCAATCATGCCAGCCAGTTGCAATCCTTGTCCATTCTGCAATCTGTGTTATTGTTTTTTTATCCTGCCAATGCCCTACCACTACTTTTCGGTTAAGCCGCATTCGGCTTACGATAAACCCGAACTCCCTGTCTCCATGCGCAGACTGGTTCAGGTTCATAAAGTCCATATCAATTTCACCCCAGGGGATGTCCCGGTTAAATTGTGTATGAAAATGCAACATGGGCTTTTGTAAATATTTCAACCCGTTGATCCACATTTTAGCCGGCGAAAATGTATGCATCCAGGTAATGATACCAATACAATTCTTACTACTGTTTACATCAAGTACCAGGTTATAAATTTCTTCTGTTGATTTCAAAACCGGCTTAAAAACCACTTTCACCGGAATGGCCTCTGCATCATTCAGGCTTTTAGCAATTTTGGAACTGTGTACGGCAACCTGTTTCAGTGTCTCTTCTCCGTATAAATTCTGGCTGCCGGTAACGAACCACACTTCGAGGCCTTTTGTATTGATACTTTTACTCATTGTATTCCTGCTTTATTTTACTTGCTTAATATTTCAATATCCTTTATTTGTGACGGGAACCAGATGGTCATTTCTCCTTTCCCCCGGTTGGCCCAGCTGTAATAAGGTATCATTGTTACTGTTTTTCTCTCCGTGGTAATGCTCTCCGTACCTGTGATTGATACAACAGGCACTTCTGTTTTTAATGTCATGACTCCGTTCAGTAACATGGGTTTGTATTCTGTTGAAAAGGCTCCCCCAGCCGGGATAATGATATTTCCGGCTTTGCCATTATTATCGGCCCATTCGGCGCAATAAACAATGGGGCCACGCTGTAAGGCAAGTTTGCCAATATTGTCTTTGATCTTTTCGTTGGCGATTATTTGTCTTATTTCCATTGGAAGCATTACCAGTACTTCGTCATTCTTTTTCCAGGCCCGGTCAATCACTGCATACCCATTTTGTATTTCATAGGTAACAGGTTCCCCATTTATTTTTATGGTTGGTTTCACTCCTGTATTCTTTTGAAATGAATACAGATCCGAAGGAACCGCAGTGTTTAAAGCCCAGCCCGGGATACGGATCAATAATTTAAAACTATTGGCTTTTGCTGTTTGAATGGTGAACCGGAGGTCGCCTTCCCAGGGATAATTATTTTGTTGCAGCACCTGTACCGGCTTATTATTAATGACGAGGTTAGCTGTACTGCTGATAAAAAGGTTCACATACAGATCGCTTTCCTTTTGCGCATACATATAGCCGGGCACAGCCGGGATAAACCGACAGACATTCGTGGGGCAGCAACTACACTGGAACCAGCCGGATCTTTCTCTTTCAATATCATTGTGCGAAAAACCATTCCGCACTTCCATGGCATTGGTATAGAAAAAAGATTTCCCATCCAGTCCAACGCCTGAGATCAATCCGTTGTATAATGTTCTTTCCAGCACATCCATATACTTACTGTCACCATGCAATAAAAACATACGGTGATTCCAGTACACATTGGCGATAGAAGCACAGGTTTCATTATACGCTGTATTATTCGGCAATTCATAGTTAGCGCCGAAACGTTCTCCATCGCCCCGGGCTCCAATACCTCCCTGTATATACAGTTTCTTCGACACTACATTCTCCCAAATCTTATCGATAGCTTTTGTCAGGCTGTCATCGCCGGTTAATGCCGCCACATCTGCGACTGCGGAATATAAATAACCTGCCCGTACAGCATGTCCCACGGCTTCATCCTGCTGCACCACCGGCTTATGATCCTGCCAGTAAGATCCGTTCTTCCAGGAATCCGTATTCTTCGGATCGTAACCATTGTACTGGCCACGGGCATAAATAAAAAACTTAGCTGTATTTAAATATTCCTGTTTACCCGTGATACGAAATAATTTTACCAGTCCCATTTCAACGATCTCGTGACCGGGTGCCACTGATCTTTTTCCGGGTCCGAAAACACTGCAAACCAGGTCAGCATTTTTAATAGCAATATCCAGGAAGTTTCTCTTTTTTGTTGCCAGGTAATGCGCCACAGCGGCTTCATACATATGACCTGCATTATACAGTTCATGACTTAACTCTCTTTCTTTTTCCCAGCGTTCCTTTCCCACCCAACTGCCAACATTAACCGGGTCGATGGTCCGGGCAGTATATAAATAACCATCCGGCTCCTGTGCATTCCTGATGATCACAATTAAAGAATCCACATAAGCATCCAGCTTTTTATCGGGATGCGTAGCTAAAGAAAATGCCGCACCCTCTATCGTTTTATAAATATCTGTATCATCAAAGGGGTAAACGGTGCAGAATTTACCTTTCTTTTCTGCAGCCATTACAAAGTTCTTTACACGACCAGTATTCTCACAACGTTCAAAAGAGGCGGGGATAGTAGCTGTCCGGTTAATTTCAATTCTTGGCAGCCAGAAATTATCCGTAAGATGTACCTGTGTGAAATTGATATCTTTTATGGAATAATCCTTTTGCTGTGCAACTGCTGTGCAAGCAACAAACATGCTGATGAAGAAAAGATTTTTTTTCATGCTGCCTGTTTTAAAATTTATTGAGCTGAAAATTTATAGACTGTGGTATGTCTGTATGTCTCCCCCGGTTTTAAAATAGTAGCAGGGAATGAAGGCTGGTTCGGGCTATCCGGGAAATGTTGCGTCTCGAGGCATAATGCTCCATACTTCACATATTTTGTTCCAGCCTTTGTGTTCGTTAAAGTTCCATCCAGGAAATTACCGGAATAGAATTGCAGGCCGGGTTCTGTTGTCCATACTTCCATTACCCTACCGCTTACTGCATCACTTAATTGTGCCACCAGTTCAAGCCCGTTGCCGGTTCTGTCAAGCACCCAGTTATGATCGTACCCCCCACTCACCATGGCTATTTCTTTTCCTATCGGTTTAGCAGTAGTAAAATCCATCGGGCCACCTTTTACTTCTTCGATCTTGCCGGTTGGTATCAGTTGGTCATTCACCGGTGTAAATTTCGAGGCTTTGATCAGCAGGTCATGTCCAAGAATAGTGGAATCCCTGCCAGCAGATAAATTGAAATAGGCATGGCTGGTCAGGTTGACAGGCGTTGCTTTATCAGTCGTAGCGGTATAATCAATTTTTAATGCATTACCTGCAGTCAGCGTATAGATAACTTCAATAGTAAGGTTACCCGGATATCCTTCTTCTCCATCTTTGCTCAAATAACTAAGTTTAAGGCTGCTGTCACCGGCCTGCTTCTCAATATTCCAGTACACTTTATCGTATCCTTTATTACCACCATGCAGGGTATTGCCATTATTATTGGGAGACAATGTGTATTCCTTTCCATCAAGAGTGAACTTCGCATTAGCAATACGATTACCATAGCGCCCAATCAATGCACCAAAATAGGGCACCCCTTTTTGCAGAAACCCTTCGAGTGATTCAAAGCCGGTTACCACATCTCCCATCGAGCCTGATTTATCGGGTACCATTAGCCGGGTGATGGTGCCGCCATAATTAATGACACTTACCTGCATCCCATTGGCATTGGTAAGTGTGTATTCGGTAACAGCTTTGCCCTCATATTCACCAAATGGCTTTTCGGTGATGAGGGTTTTACCCGCTGCGGTTCCGGCAGTTTCTTTTTTTTCAGTTTCACTGTTATTACAGGAAGAAAAGCCGATGGCGGTGATCATCAATACTGGAAGAAATTTCATATGCAGAATCGTTTTAGAAGAGTTATATATTTATTGGCCGTAATAGGAATCAGGTCCGTGTTTCCTTTCATAATGTTTTTTAATTAATGCCTCTTTCAACCGGGGTGCCTTGGTATTGATCTGCTCCGTCAGCCAGGCCATCTGTGCAATTCTTTCCAGCACGGCAGCATTATATACTGCCTTATCTGCACTTTCCCCCCAAGTAAACGGGGCATGGTTACCCACGATCATCATCTCCACTTCTTCATAACTCAGTCCCTTATCCCGGAAACAATTCATGACCTGGAATCCTGTTTCATATTCATAATTCCCTTTTATCATTGCATCGTCCATCGGTGCTGCACAAGGAATATCAACAGTGGTATGATCTGCGTGGGTAGTGCCGTAAATGGGAATATCCCGTAAAGATTGTGCCCACGCTGTGGCATAGGTGGAATGGGTATGTACGATGGAGCCGATCTTTTCCCAATGTTTATAAAGAACAGCATGTGTTTTTGTATCACTGCTGGGTCGAAGAGAACCTTCCACTACATTCCCATCAAAATCAACAATGACCATTTTATCAACAGATAGTTCCTCGTAGGGAACACCACTGGGTTTTATAGCAAAAATCTTTTTCTCCCTGTCTGCAACGCTTACATTCCCGAATGTAAAAAGCACCAGCCCCAGTTTGGGCAATTGCATATTTGCATCGTAGCAAAGTTTTTTTATAGCAGCGTATTGTTCAGACATAGGCAATTCTTTAACCGGTTATATTAACGATTCATTCCTCAGGCGGGCATTGTTTGTTTTTCAATAAAAGCACCTGTCAGTTTATATTTCTCATACCGCCGGGCATAGACCGCAGCTCTTTCCGGGTCGGGATAATATGTTGCATCAAAGCCGCTGCCCATTGCCTGCATAGCTTCTTCCACTTTCTTGTACAGTCCTGCGGCAGTTGCTGCAAACATGGCTGCACCCAATGCACAGGTCTGCTCACTTTTGTGGATCCTGATCGGCATATTCATCACATCCGCCATCATCTGCATGATGAAGGGGGATTTTTTTGCCACTCCGCCCAACCCAATCAAACCTTTAACAGGCACCCCCTCACTCACGAACCGGTCCACAATAGCCTTCGCACCAAAACAGGTTGATTCCAC
>CADEDV010000062.1:0-1738 GCA_902826165.1 uncultured Bacteroidota bacterium | reverse complement strand
GTACCCATTACTTTACTCAGAAAATAAGGTTCTACCTGGCCGCCTACTGCACCCATATGCGCATCAAAGGCACCAACTGCCACAATCACATTGGTGGACAGGCCTAATTTAGTTGCCCACTCGCTGCATAAGTTACCCGCTGGCTGATCAGAAGCGACAATATTATTATGCAGTCTCGCTGTAAAACCATCTAATAAAGGGTCCAATGATTTAAAAAAATCATTGGGAGGAAACCCGCCAAATTCTTCAGCCCATAATCCTTTATGCCCTGCTGCACAAACTCCTCTTTGCATAGCGGAGATATGTTGCCCTCCTGTTAATACAAAGGGAATCCAGTCGCAATGCTCCACCCATGAATAAATCTTGTTGCGTACAGCAGCATCTTCCCGGAGCACATGAAGCAGTTTTGCCCAAAACCATTCGCTTGAGTAAATACCGCCAACGAATTGTAAATAATTTGTTTCAAATGTAGCAGCATGACTATTGATAGCTGCAGCTTCTTTGATGGAAGTATGGTCCTTCCAGAGAACAAACATGGCATTGGGGTTCTCTGCAAATTCAGGTAACAAAGAAAGCGGTGTACCTGTTTCATCTACGGCAACAGGCGATGAACCAGTAGTGTCAACGGCAATACCTTTTACTGCAGCAGCAATGGCAGGTCCTGCTTTTTTTATACAGTCAGTGATTGTGGCTTCTAAGCCTTCCAAATAATCAAGGGGATGCTGACGAAACTGGTTGGATGATGCATTACAATATTTGCCTTCCTTCCAGCGGGGATAATAAAATACAGAAGATGCTGCTTCAGCACCTGTAGCTGCATTCACGAGGACAGACCGAACAGAATCTGTTCCGTAATCCACTCCTATGACAAAACAATCGTTCATAATGAGTGTCAAAATAACACTTATTTCAACTACTGAAAAAAAATTCTCATCCCGACAGTACCGGATGCCTCCCGATGACGGGTTGTTACTTATTTCCTACCTGAATATTTCCTTCGCTGGCAGAAAACTCATAAAAGCCTGTAAATTGGAGGAGTACTTCTTTTTATCCAGCTTATAATAATAGGCTCCCCGCTTGGATGTTTCCTTTTCCTTATCCTTTTGCCGGACCAATAACCCGGTCGTCAGTAATTTCCGCATGAAATTTCGTTTATCCAGCTGCTTGTCGTAAACTGCTTTGTAGAGGCTCAGCAATTGAGGCATGGTAAATTTCTCCGGTAATAACTCAAATAAGATAGGATGTAAAGCCGCTTTGTATTGTACCCGTTGCCAGGCTATATGCACCATTTGCCGGTGATCAAAGATCAGTTTCGGTAATTTTTTCAGGGAGAACCACTCCGGGAGGTAGCTTTCACTGATCTGCTTTTCATAAGTATGAATATCAATCAATGCAAAGTAGGCAACAGAGATTGTCCGCTCCACCGGGTCCCGGGCCGGGTCACCAAAGCTGTGCAATTGCTCCATATAAACACCACTAAGACCAGTAAGCTGTTTCAATATCCTGGTAGCAGCCTCGTCCAGCGCCTCGTTGGGTTGTACAAAGCCCCCCATGAGACTCCATTTTTCTTTTAATGGTTCAAAACCCCGGTGGATCAGTAATAGCTTGATCTCCGTTCCATCAAATCCAAAGATGACGCAATCTACAGCAACCAGTAAAGGCGATTCGTTATAATGATTTTCGGGCATTACTTAAAAATACAATAATAAATAAAAGCGGGAGACTACTTTCCGATACA
>CADEDV010000061.1 GCA_902826165.1 uncultured Bacteroidota bacterium | reverse complement strand
TACACCACTGCCCGGCATTATAATAATGCGATCACCACTCCTATGATTCAACTCCGCTATTAATTCCATACCATCCGGGGCGGCAGGTTTCTGGCCTGAGGTCAGTATCCGTTCGCAACCTATTTCCACCAGTTGTTCTAATGCTTCAAAAGGATTGCTGCAACGGTCAAAAGCCCGGTGAAACGTAACGCTTAAGGGATAGGCTGCTTCCACCAGTGCCGCTGTTCTTTTTTTATCTATACTTCCATCGCTGTTTAATAAACCGATGACCACGCCATCACAACCCAGTTGTTTACAGAGTTTCACCTCTTTCAGCATGATGGAATACTCCTCTTCTGTATATAAAAAATCACCGCCTCTTGGCCGGATGATGGGAAATAATTGAACCATAAAAGCTTCCCGGCATTGTATGATAGTACCATAAGATGGTGTCGTTCCGCCTTCCGCTAAATTGGCACAAAGTTCTACCCGGTCTGCGCCACCTACCACAGCCGACTTTGTTGTTTCAAAATCGGAAGTGGCTATCTCAATGATATACTTTACGGGCTCCATAGTAATTTTCAACTTTAGGCTTAGGGCATTACAAATTTTGCTTTTACCAACTCTTCCCTGGTTCCATTCTTAATAGCAAAACTGAAACCTTGGTGGATGGCATAAGCACCTACCTGTCCCTTTTTATTGAGGGCCAGGAAGGCCACCTGGATATCTTTTGCTTTTTCCTTCTTGATCTTTACAATTCTTTCAATCACTTTTTTACAGGCCGCTTCGGGTGATAATCCCTGCCGCATCAGTTCCACCACTGAATGGGAACCGGCTACTCTTATCACATCTTCTCCCTGCCCGGTAGCGGTGCATGCGCCAACTTCATTATCTACAAACAACCCCGCACCAATGATCGGCGAATCACCCAAACGACCCCGCATTTTAAACCCGGCGCCGCTGGTGGTGCAACTGCCACTGAGATTGCCATTGGTATCCATCGCCACCATCCCGATGGTATCATGGTTCCATTCACCATTGTCCAGCTTATGTGGAGCAAATGGCCCATGACCCTGTTTGTTTTCTACGTTTATAGCGGGTGATTTGTAATGCGATTCTTTTAACCAGTTATCATAATTGATCTGTGCTTCAGAGGATAATTTTTGTTCCTCCAACGGAAACCCTTCTATAACAGCAAACTGTTGTGCCCCGCTGCCCACCAGCATAACATGCGGCGTTTTTTCCATCACTCTCCTCGCAACGGCAATCGGGTGTTTGATCCGCTCTAAAAAAGCCACACTTCCGCAATTAGAAAATTCATCCATGATGCAGGCGTCCAGTGTTACAAACCCATCCCGGTCGGGATTAGCACCTAATCCCACGCAACAGTTTTTAGAAGCTTCTGTCACCATCACTCCTTTCTCCACCGCATCCAGGGCCCTGCCTCCTTTGCCTAAAACTTCCCAGGCTGCTTTATTGGCTGCCAGGCCGGCATCCCATGTAGAGATCACCACGGGTTTTCCTTTTATAGTAACTGTTTCCGGAGATGCTGAAGCAACTTTGCCTAGTAATAAACCGAAGGATCCAAAGGCCGAGGATTGAATGAACTTTCTTCTGTTGAACATGTTAACCTGTTATATCCTCCGAAATTAAAGGATTCAATTTCAGTGGACAAAAAATGAAAGTATAAGCCCCGTTTATTTATTCACAGCCGGTATTAAGGTCAACAAAGCCATAAGAATAAAAATTTGATGTTTAAACATTGATTATATACCTTTGTACAACAAAACAAGAAAAATGAAAATTGAGATCATATCAGGAAGTCCAAGAATAAAGAGTGTTACCCGCCGTGTGACCTTGTATTTAAAAAACTGGATCGCTCAAAATTCAGCACATGAAGTGGATATTATTGACATGAAGGACTGGTCTGTTCCTCCGGTTCAATCTGTTTGGGTAACCGCAGAAAAAGCTCCGCTTGAATTGCAGCCGCTGGCGCAACGGGTGTTTGAGGCAGATGCTTTTATATTAGTTACCCCCGAATACAATGGCAGCTATTCTCCCGCCATGAAAAACATGTTGGATCATTTTCCAAAACAGCATCACAAGCCATTTGGCATAGTAACGGCTTCACCAGGTGCTATGGGAGGTATGAGAGCATCACAGCAACTGCTGCAACTGGTGCCTGCTTTATTTGGAGTTGCTTCTCCTTATATGCTGATCACACCAGCAGTAGATAAAAAATTCGGACCCGATGGTGAATTGTTGGATGAATCGTTTCAGAATGCAGTGCATAATTTCATTACGGAGTTTCTCTGGTTATCCGAAAAACTGGTTACAGAAAAAGTAACCGCTTAATTCAACAAAATAAATCCTTCAGCTACTGAAGGGCAAAAAGGAGTTTTTATGAAAACCATTCTTCACAAGGCCAATACAAGAGGCCACGCCAACCACGGATGGTTAGATTCTTATCACACATTCAGCTTTGGAGGTTATCATAACCCGGAAAGGGTTCATTTTGGTGCCCTTCGGGTACTGAATGATGACTCGGTTGCTGCAGGTATGGGCTTTGGTGCTCACCCGCATGACAACATGGAGATCATTTCCATACCTACTTCCGGCGACCTGGAACATAAGGACAGTATGGGTAACAAACAAGTGATCAAACAGGGAGATGTGCAGGTGATGAGTGCAGGAACAGGTATTCAGCATTCCGAAAAAAATAAGAATCACGACAAAGAAGTAAAATTCTTCCAGGTCTGGATATTCCCGAAGGTAAAGAATGTTGAACCCCGTTATGATCAGCAAACATTTGCTGATACTGACAAGTATAATAAACTGCTGACTGTAGTATCACCCATTGGTTCAACAGACGGTGGGGTGCAAATCCACCAGGATGCCTGGTTCAGTTTGGGTAAACTGGATAAGGATTTCAGCACCAGATATACACTTAAAAACAGTAATAACGGGGTGTATGCTTTTGTGATAGAGGGTGATGTTACAATTAACGGGCAGTCATTGAACAGAAGAGACGGGCTGGGCATTACTGAAACAGATACACTGGAGATCAAAGCAGACAGTCATGCAGAACTATTATTAATGGAAGTACCGGTAAAATAAAGGAGTTTTATGAGCAACAAAAAATCGATTGAAGCCATCATTGCACCTCCGCCACCACATATGGTGGGAGATGGTTTTCGGGTACATGGTTTTTTCCCGGGAGGAAGAATTGATAAAAAAAGGATGAGCCCTTTCTTTTTAATGGACTATGGTGCTAAAGTAGATTTTCCTCCTTCTGATAAATTAAGAGGTGTCGGAGTACATCCGCACCGGGGTTTTGAAACAGTGACTATCGCTTATCATGGACGTATTGCCCACCACGACAGTGCCGGCAACAGTGGTGTTATTAGTGAAGGTGATGTGCAATGGATGACAGCCGCTTCCGGTTTATTGCATAAAGAATACCATGAAGAATCGTACAGCAAAGCCGGTGGTTTATTCCAGATGGTACAATTATGGGTAAACCTACCCGCCAAATATAAAATGACTGCTCCCAAATATCAGGAGATCAGCAATGATAAAATGAGCCGCTACTTGTTAGGAGATGGAAAGAGTTTTATCGAATTGATCGCAGGAGAATACAAGGATATCAAAGGGCCTGCATCAACTTTCACTCCTGTTCATGTGTATAATGCCCGGTTGAAAAAAGGAGTAACTGCTGATTTCAAATTCCCTTCCAGCTATAATACAGGATTACTGGTTGTGGAAGGAACTGCTTTGATCAACGGCAGTTCAGTGGATACTGATCATTTTGTATTGTTTAAAAATGATGGCGAGGAAATAATGATTGAAGCAATCGAAGACAGCATCGTTCTTATCTTATCCGGTGAACCAATCAATGAACCAATTGCCCAATACGGCCCTTTCCTGATGAATACCTGGGAAGAATTAGAACAGGCTATTTCCGATGTAAGTGCTGGTAAGTTTGGGGTGTTGGAAGATTAATATTTTCCCACAAAGACACAGGAGCACAAAGAAAATCATCTTGAGCTTAGTGGCTTTGTGGGATACTTTTTTTATCCATAAAAGTAAACAGGCTCTTCCTCGCATTGTTCTGTACCTTCCTTTTAAACCAGTTCATCCATCCAAAGAATTCGCCTTTCCAGCCCAGTGCCTGTGCTGCCCATTTGCTTAATTTAAAAGCATCACTGTGCTCAATGATCTTACCGTCTTTGATCCGCATATGAGCTTTGATATAATTCACAACTTTTTTCCCGGTCTTTGAGAAGGTATATTTGGCCACCCAGTTACAGGTATAGTATTCTTCATCCAGTGCCTGTATGTTAGAGAAACTAACCACCAGGTCCTTCCCGTTTGTACAAAGCATTTCCCACATAGCCCTCACTTCATCACCCTGCAGCATACCAAAAGCCGGGTCACTGAAAACAATATCCTCACTATAACAGGCATTCATGCTGCTGAAATCCCGTTGCCCGAAGGCGGTATAAAAACGACTGATCAATTCTTCATTAGTTGCCATAAAATATAAATGCAGGTGAACAGAGAATCAGTAAATTTAAACCTTCAAAATCATCCAGCATGAAGAAATTTATTGGCTCCCTCCTTTTATCCTTTTCTGTTCTGCTAGTAATTGCTCAACCTGATCCGCAGGACTCGGCTTGGATCAAAGAGAATTACACCAAAATGGAACAATATATCCCGATGCGGGATGGTGTCAAATTATTTACGGCTATCTATATTCCTAACGACAAAACAGAAAAGCACCCGATCCTGGTAACAAGGACGCCTTATTCCTGTGCGCCGTACGGCAAAGATTTCTCCCCCCGTTTATGGGAACGGCACTGGAAATATTATGCCCGGGAGAATTATATTATCGTAGTGCAGGATGTCCGTGGCCGTTGGATGAGCGAAGGTGAATTTGAAGACGTCCGTCCTTTCAATAAAAACAAAGCAGGTAATGAAATTGATGAAGCCAGTGATACCTATGATGCGATTGACTGGATGGTGAAGAATCTTCCTAACAATAATGGTAATGTAGGTGTGTTTGGTATCTCCTACCCGGGTTTCTATTCCACCATGGCTGCTGCATCGGGTCACCCGGCATTAAAAGCAGTCAGCCCGCAGGCTCCTGTTACGGATTGGTTCATGGGCGATGACTTTCACCACAATGGTGCATTCTTTCAATTAGATGGTTTTGGTTTTTATTCCAGTTTTGGTAAGCCCAGGCCAAAACCTACTACGGTGGGTTCTCCGGGTTTTAATTTTACCGTCAGGGATAATTATAAATTCTTTCTCGAAGCTGGTTCATTGAAAAAATTAGCAGAATACATGGGCGACAGTATCCGGTTCTGGAAAGATATGTATGCCCATCCAAACTACGACGCCTGGTGGCAGGCCAGGGATGCCCGTCGCTCCATGTACGACGTGAAACCGGCCATGCTGGTTGTCGGTGGCTTGTTTGATGCGGAAGATTGCTATGGTGCCTGGAATTTATATAAAGCCATAGAGAAACAAAACCCTGCTACGAATAATAAAATTGTAATGGGCCCCTGGTTTCATGGACAATGGTCTTCCGGTGATGGAAGCTTTCTTGGCAATGCAAGATTTGGCTCTAATACTGCACATTGGTACCAGAATAATATTGAGATCCCTTTCTTTAATTATTACCTGAAAGGAAAAGGTGATCTGCATTCATTAGCAGAAGCAACGATCTTTTTCAGCGGCGAAAATCAATGGAAGAAATTAGCGCAATGGCCACCGGCTGATGCAGTTTCAAAAAATATTTTCTTAGCAGCGAATGGCAAGTTATCCTGGTCCGCCTCAACGGAGAAAGAAAGTTTTGCTGAATACACCAGCGATCCTTCACACCCTGTTCCTTATACGGAAGATGTACACCAGGGCCGCACCCGTGAATACATGACCGATGACCAACGCTTTGCCACAAGAAGACCCGATGTACTGACCTTTCAAACCGATGTGTTAACAGAGGATATAACACTGGCAGGTGTTGTTACAGCCGACCTTAAAGTTAGCATCAGCGGAACGGATGCCGATTTTGTGGTCAAACTGGTTGATGTGTTTCCAGATGATTTCAGGTATCCCGGCGATATACCGCAACAGGGCCGTTCGGCCGGGGGCAGTTACCCGATGGGTGGTTACCAGATGCTGGTGCGGGGAGAAATTATGCGGGGCAAATACCGAAACAGTTTTGAAACACCTGTACCCTTCAAACCCAATAAAATTGAAACGGTAAAATTCAACCTGCCAGATGTGGCCCATACCTTTAAAAAAGGGCACCGCCTGATGATACAAATACAAAGCAGCTGGTTTCCGCTGGCTGACCGCAACCCGCAACAGTTCATGAACATCTATGAAGCAAATGCGGCTGATTTCAGGAAAGCGGTGATCCGTATTTTTCATGATGCTAAAAATCCGTCTTCGATTATTTTACCCGTTATGAATAAATAATTTTTATGCGTTGTATTGCTGTTTGTATTTCACTATTACTAACGACCGTCGGGCTTAGCCAGGAAATCACCATTATCCCAAAACCTTCTGAAGTCAAATTGGGACAGGGTAAATTTTTGCTTACCAACAAAACCTGCATCCTGGCCTATATGGATGACCAGGTAAAAACTGCCGGTATGTTGAACGATTACCTGAAAAGATTTTATGGTTTCACCTTACCTGTAAAAAAGAAGGTTGAAAAAACAGATAGCTATATTTCCTTCACCAGCATTCATGCAGAAAGTAATTTTCCGGACGAAGGATACAGGTTAAGCATTCAAAAAAACAGGATTGGAATTGTTGCTAAATCAGCCCGTGGGCATTTTTATGGATTACAAACCTTGTTTCAACTACTGCCGGCAGATGAAAAGACGTTGAAAACAAAGACGCCCAATTTTTCAATACCTCAATTAACTATAAAAGATGAGCCCCGTTTCCAGTACCGCGGCATGCACCTGGACGTAAGCCGTCATTTCTTTTCGGTTGATTTTGTAAAAAAATATATTGACTACCTCGCTTATCATAAACTCAATACGTTTCACTGGCACCTGACCGATGACCAGGGTTGGCGGATTGAGATCAAAAAATACCCCAGCCTCACCAATATCGGCAGCTGGAGGAACGGAACCATCATCGGCCGTTATCCCGGCACCGGGAGTGATAATAAAGGCTATGGTGGTTATTATACACAGGAGCAGATCAAAGATGTGGTGAAATATGCCAAAGACCGTTTTATCGAGGTGATACCGGAAATAGAAATGCCCGGTCACGGCAGCGCTGCCATTGCTGCTTATCCCTGGCTCAGTTGTTTCCCGGAAAAACCAACGGAGATACCGGCGAATATGATCTCGCAGAAAAGTAATTCCGAACAGCGCAACGGTCAGGTCAAACTGGTACAGGAAACCTGGGGGGTGTTTGATGATGTGTTTTGTGCCGGTAACGATTCCACATTTATGTTTTTACAAAATGTTATGGATGAAGTCATCGGCCTGTTTCCTTCTAAATATTTCCATATCGGGGGTGATGAATGTCCCAAGACACATTGGAAGATATGTCCACGTTGCCAGCAACGCAAAAAAGACCTGGGTTTAAAAGATGAACATGAGCTGCAGAGTTATTTTGTACAGCGTATGGAAAAGTATTTGAACAGTAAAGGCAAGACCCTCATCGGCTGGGATGAGATACTGGAAGGTGGCTTGGCACCCAAAGCCATTGTAATGAGCTGGAGAGGGGAAACCGGTGGCATTGAAGCCGCCAAACAACAGCACCAGGTGATCATGACACCGGGCAATCCTGTTTACTTTGATCATTCCCAAAGCGAGAACGAAGACAGCATAACTATTGGTGGCTATAATCCAATAGAAAAAGTATATGCTTACGAACCTGTTCCTAAAGAATTAACGGCAGAAGAAGGCAAATATATTCTCGGCGCCCAGGCCAATTTATGGACAGAATACATAGAGAACAACCGGAAAGTGGAATACATGCTATTTCCCCGGATGGCAGCACTGAGTGAAGTGGTATGGAGCAGCAAAGAAAACAGGAACTGGGAAAGTTTTGAAAAAAGACTGATGACGCAGTTTAAACGGTATGAGAAGTGGGAGGTAAATTATAGTAAGGCGTATTTTGATTTGAATGAAGCCATATTACCATCTGTGACCCAAAATGAAGTTCTATTTTCACTTAAAAGCAAAGTAAAAATTCAATACATACATGGAGAGTTTCTTCATCAATACTCCTCTGGATTTTCCAAGCCCGTTACTCCCGTATTATTAAATGATACAACAATTATAATTAAGGAATCAGGGCAATATGCATATTTCGTTTCGGATAATTCCGACATAAAAAAATCAAGATTATTTATAGCTAAATCGAAGGTTTTCCGTTTCAACAAAGCCACCGGCAAGCCCATCACCTTACATATTCCGCCATCTAAAAACTATCCCGGTGATGGTGCCTTTACGTTAGTGAACGGTATTCAAAACCAAAAAGGATTGGCCAGGAGCAAAGAGTTTCTTGGTTTCAGTGGTGCTGATTGTGAAGCCCTGATCAATCTCGGCAGTTTCCAGGAAATAGCATCCGTTACCGTACATGTATTCCAGCAAAAAGGTTCATGGATCTGGAACCCGGCTTCCGTAGAAGTTTTTTCATCCGTGGACGGTATGTACTTCAGCAGCCTGGGCTCATCCGCTGATGTAACAGCAACCCCGTCCGGTAATGGTACCATCACAATTAATTGTAATAACACTCACACCAGTTTTATAAAAGTGATCGTAAAGAATTTTGGAGATATTCCAGAAGGCAATCCCGGTGCCGGTAAAAAAGCATGGTTATTTGTGGATGAGATCGAAGTGAACTAGGATTGCAGGTTTTTGCTGCCACAATCTTATTCCCTGCCATTGACATTTTTATATCTTTGACAGGCAATAAACGAAAACTTATTTTGCATGGCGAAGAAAACAGCTCCTATTGACCTCACTGATAGTTTTGAAAAGATCCCTGTTAAGATTTATCCTGACCTGAAAGAAGGATCCAGGTTTGTTGCGCAGCAAATCGCAAACCTGATCCGGGAAAAGCAACAGAAAAAAGAAAAATGCGTGTTGGGATTAGCCACCGGCTCCACTCCAAAAACATTATATGCAGAACTGGTGCGTATGCACCGCGAAGAAAAACTCAGTTTTAAGAACGTAGTTACATTCAATCTCGACGAGTATTACCCGATCGATAACAAAGCCCTGCAGAGCTATGACCGTTTCATGCGGATCAATTTGTTTGATCATGTGGACATCAACCCAAAAAATATTCATATTCCCAACGGCGAGATCAAGAAGGATGATATTAAAGCCCATTGCCATGAATATGAGAAAAAAATAAAAGAAGCAGGTGGTATTGATCTGCAAATTCTCGGTATCGGTAACAATGGGCATATTGGTTTTAACGAACCGGGTTCTGGTATTTATTCCAAAACAAGGCTGATCACCCTCGATACGTCCACCCGTATTGCGAATGCCTATGAATTTGCCAATATATCGGAAGTGCCCCGCTTAGCGATAACCATGGGTATCGGAACAATCCTGCAATCCAAGAAGATCATCCTGATGGCCTGGGGTTCGGGTAAAGCTCCCGTCATTAAAATGGCGGCTGAAGATGACGATAATGAACATGTACCGGCTTCCTTGCTGCAGAATCATGATGATGTAACATTTGTGGTGGATGAAGCAGCTGCATCAGAGCTGACAAGAAATAAATCACCCTGGCTGACCGGCGATTGCGAATGGACACCCAGGATGATCAAGAAAGCAGTGGTGAATATGGCGCTGAAATTAAAGAAGCCGGTATTGAGCCTTACCAATGCTGATTACAATGAATATGGCTTAAGTGATTTGCTGGTAGAAAAAGGGGATGCGTACGAGATCAACCTGCAGGTATATTATATGCTGCGGGATTCAATCACCGGTTGGCCGGGTGGAAAACCGGATTCGAATATGCCCAACCACCCCGAACGATCCAATCCTTATCCCAAGAAAGTGATCATCTTCTCCCCTCACCCGGATGATGATATCATCAGTATGGGTGGAACGTTTCAGCGTCTGCAGGACCAGGGACATGAAGTGCATGTGGGTTACCAGACCAGCGGCAATATAGCCGTCACTGATGAATTTGTGACCCGTTTCCTTGACTTCGCTGTAGGCTTTGAAGAGATAGCAGGTATTGATACCAGTACATCTGGAAAGATATTGAATGATGCCAGGAAGTTTATTGCCAAAAAGAAATCCAACCAGGTGGATACGCCAAATATCCGTGCCATCAAAGGATTGATCAGGCGATGTGAAGCAAGAGCCACCTGCCGCTATGTAGGTATCAAAGATGAACATATCCATTTCCAGAATCTTCCTTTTTATGAAACAGGAACGATTGAGAAAAAACCAATGAGTGAAAAGGATGTAAAGATCACCATGGAATTGTTGCGGCAGGTAAAACCCCAACAGGTCTATTGCGCCGGTGATTTTGCCGACCCGCATGGTACCCATATCGTTTGCTTCAACGTGGTATTAGAATCACTCAAACGCATTAAAGCTGCCGGAGATGGCTGGATCAATGACTGCTGGCTATGGTTATACAAAGGAGCCTGGCAGGAATGGAATATTGAAGAAATTGAAATGGCAATACCCATGAGCCCCGACCAGGTATTAAAAAAGCGTTTTGGCATCTTTATTCACCAGTCGCAAAAAGATATGGTGCCCTTCCAGGGCAGTGATTCAAGAGAGTTCTGGCAACGAGCCGAGGAAAGAAATGCAGCCACGGCCAACCTCTATGCTGACCTTGGGCTTACTCATTACGCAGCCATGGAAGCCTTTGTCAGATGGCATTATTGAAGCCGGATTTAGATTTCAGATTTTAAAATTACAGGCCTATATTTGCAGCCCCAAAAGGGAGTTGGCCCCGTAGCTCAATTGAATAGAGCATTTGACTACGGATCAAAAGGTTTCTGGTTTGAATCCAGACGGGGTCACAAAAAAGCCTTACCGATGTAAGGCTTTTTTCGTGTACAGAAAAATCCCCTGTTGCTTAACTTTTTTCTTTGATCTCTTTACAGATATATTGTTGACCTGAGTGTACCTGGAGAATTGCCTCGATGATCTCGCTGCGGGATGAGGTTTTGGTGATATAACCCATAGCCCCCACCTGTAACATCCTGGAAACATATAGAGGCTCGTCATGTACCGAAAACCCTATCACTTTTATGCCTGGAAGTTCTTTCCTGAGCTGTGCAGTAGCCTCAAATCCATCCAGTTTTTCCATATTAATGTCCATCAGGACAATATCCGGCTGGAGTTTCCTGGCCACTTCGATTGCTTCTTCCCCATTACCACATATTGCCACCACTTTGATCTGTGGGTGACTTTCCAGGGTGGTTTTGGCGGCATTCCTGAAAATATGATGGTCATCGGTGATGATAACACTTATGGTCTTTTTCATTGGCTGATAATCGTCGGTAAATGATGAATAGATCCTGTCTGCTGATTCAATACTGCCCAGCAACAAACCACCGGGTTCTTTTAGCGTTTTCATATGCTCCCTTTTTTCGACTGACGGTTTTCAGGGATAAGCTGTCTTTTGTGAATCGATAACCGCATCAAAATTTTCCGCCTAGTAAAATTAGTTAGGTGTTTCCCTGTAGCTTTCCGGTTATATGCCGGAGAAGTAAAATGCTTGTCAACTATTTTGCTTAATAATTAACATTCAATATTTTATGGATTGTAAAACAGCAAAAAACCTTACAGGCAAAAAATGAACCTGGTAACTATAGATGTGTATTTTTTAAAACCCGGTTGAGCAGATCAGTCGGGGTCTCATTTTTTAAACGTTTCAGAGCATTATTAAAAGCTGAACGGGTATAGAAACCTGATTGCATGGCAATGGCCTCGATCGTAAAATTCTTCCAGTTTATATCTGATTTTAATTTGGATTCAAGGTAATTGATACGGTAATTATTGATATAATCCGAAAAACTTAGCCCTGTCTCACTTTTTATAATATCAGAGAGCCTCCGGGCTGGAATCCTTACTTTTTTGGCAACTACTGTTCTTGACAAATCAAAATCCAGGAATGGTTGTTCTGTCTGCATATACAGCTCCAGTTGGGCAAATATTTTTTTTGCCTGCAGCCTGTTTTTGGGCGATTGGACCAGGACATCATCATTGTATTCTTTCGCTGTATTCTCCTTTTCCATTGGCAATTCAGACTGACTATTATCCGCAACCGGCAGCAGTCCTGAAACCGATTTACTAAAATCCATGCTCACGGGTTGTATCCCGGATAAAAGGGATGGGAATAACATCGTATAAACGAAAGCAGATAGCAGGTAACCAATCATTAAAGCTGTTGGAAGAATGGCCAGGATAGATTTCAGGTGAATAAAAGAAACAGAAATAAAAAGAAAGATACACATCAGTGTCTTTAAAAAAGTCTCGAATTGTATCCACCCCAACAGCACCCGGTTTTGCTTTTGTAAGTTAATATCCCATTTCTTCCGGTACCGGATAATCTGTCTCCACTGGAATAATATATATATCATCATCAGTAAGCCTTTAAAGCTCACATGTTCCCTGTAAGTAAAGTAAAGACCATCGAGTGCATTCCAAAGAGTATAAATGCTTTGTGATGATTGCCTTACAAACAGGTTTTTTTCGGCAGTGCTGGTAAAATAGAATGGCAGTAACTCAATAACATGGAGCAGGAAAGGCAGCAAATGCAACAGATCATAATACCTGAACCGCCTGCCGGGCTTTATAGTATACAATACAAAAAAATAGCCCAGGGGAATCGACAGGTACTGTAATGGAGAAGCTGTCCTGTACAAATGGGGGAAATCAACAATGATCCCGGTAAATGCGATATAATTAAGCAACAGCGTATAGGCAATAATAAAATAACCGGCAATGAAAAAATAATATGGGCCGGGTTTGCGTCTTGACACAAAGACCAGCGCATAGATGAACGCTACAATACAAACAGAAAATATCAGCTGATCAAAAAAAGTCATACCGGTAACTGCCATTAGTTGGCATTAAAATAATCGTTTAGGTCAGTTAAAAAACTGACTTCTCTCAAATCCACTGTTGATTTGATGAAAGTATCACAAAAGAGTTTGCGGGAGATGAGTATTTAGTACTATGGTACAGGTTTTTTCTCTTTCCAGTCCGGCACATATTTATCCAGCAGGGCCTGGTATTCTTTAAAATTCTTCAGCCCGGAGAGATCGGGATCATTTAATAATGCATCAAAATTCTTATACCCTCTTTCATAAGCCTGGCGGAGATAAAGGATAGCCTGCTCCGGTTTATTCAGCAAGGCATAACTACAGGCCAGGTCAAAATAAGCTTTCCCATTCTTAGGATTTAGCCGGATGGAACGCTGGATATAGATGATCGAAGAATCATACTGCCGGAGAGAATGGAATAATATACCAAGATTAAAAGCCGAACTGGAATTACTGGAGTCAATTGCTACCGCCCGGCGATAATAAACAAAAGCAGAATCGGGCTGTTCCATGGTCATATAAGCAGCACCAATATTATTATGTGCCGGGGTATGCCCGGGGTTTTGCTGAATTACTTTTTTGAAATAATATACCGAAGAGTCATACTGTTTCATTTCATGGAAATAAAACGCCAGGGTCTCATTCAGTTGGTCGGGGCCGGCCGGCCGGGCAGCCAGTTGCTTTTTAAAATAAAAACCGGCTGAATCAAATTGTTTGAGCTGCCGGAATACCGTAGAAAGATTGGCCATGGCCGTTGTATTCTCCGGGTTAACCTGTAATGAACGCTGCAAATAAGACATGGCCGAATCCAGTTGCTTCATTTCTTTCATCACCAGGCCCATATTATTATACAACTGGGAATTTCGTGGATCAATAGCAATGGCCCTGCGGTAATAGGTCCGGGCTGAATCAAAGCGTTTCTGGTCAAGGAAGATCAGGCCCAGATCGTTAATGACTGAAATACTGTTGGGATCAAACTGGGGCAGTGTTTTCAAATAATTGGTCACCGAATCGGGCTGTCCCAGTTCCCGGTACACTTTCATCAGGTTATTATAGGCCGACCGGTAATCCGGTTTAATGAATAACGCCTTTTTGAAATAAGCTTTGGCAGAATCATAGTTATTATCCTGCCGGTAAATAACTCCCAGGCTGTTCAGAATGGTTGGGTTGAATGGCTCGGTACGAATCGCTTTCTGGAAATAAGCATAGGTGGAATCGGGTTGTTTCTGCTCCTTAAACACCAACCCGAGATTGATGAGCGAAAAGGCGGAGAACGGATTTACCTGTAACGCATTCCGGTAATAATAGCTGGCCGAGTCCAGTTGCTTCATATTGAAACAAACCCGGCCAAGGTTATTCCAGGCTTCTTCATATTTGGGATCAAAGTCAATAGCCGCCCGGTAATACATTTTAGCTGAGTCATACATTTTCAGTTCCTTATAAAAATTACCGATATAAATATTCACGATAGACTTATCCTGGTAATTGGCAAAAGCTTTGGTGAAATAGACCCTCGCTGAGTCGGCATTATTCTGCCCGATGAATGCCTTGCTGATACCATTATAAGCACTGACAAATTTGGGATCGGCAGCAATGGCTTTCCGGAAATACACAATCGCCTCCTCATAATTCTTCTTCTCGTTATTCAGCCAGCCGATATTATTACTGGCATATACATTCGCCGGTTCAATCGCCAATGCCTTTTGGTAATTAATGATAGCCGAATCGGCTCTTGACAATGAGTAATAATAATGACCCAGGTCCACATAAGCATCTGCGCTGCCTGGATCAACCTGTATGGCTTTGCGGTAATATTTCAATGCTGAATCTACCCGGCCAAGACTTTTATACGAATAAGCCAATGTTACATACGGGTAACGCCAGTTTGGAGCAGCAGCAATTGATCGCCTGGCATAAAAAATGGCGCTGTCGATCCGGCTGTTATCAAAATGCAGGGAAGCCAGTGTATTTAAAATGTATGCTGCATTATTATCCGTGGCGTATGCTGAGTAAGCATACTGGAAAGCTTTGTTGATATCCATCAGCCTTCTGTCTTTCCCGAAATAACCCCTGGCTTTAAAAAAATTCATCCTTCCCTGCAGGGATTGTGCAAATACGGGATCATCTTCTGCAATATAACTGATCGCCTTTTCCAGCATGACTCCTACTTCAGAGAACTCCTGCCTTGCTACTTTTTCCATCCGGTCAAGACTGGTCGTCATTTCATCACTCTTCTCTGTTTCTTCCACCTGTGCCCTGATCTTTTGTACCGAAGCGGCATCCTTGCATTCAAGATATAGGTTGATCTTGCTTTGCGCAAAATTGATGAACTCTACCGCCAGTGTTGATTGTGCATCGATAGTATAAGAAGTACCGGGAAATTTCTTAACCATTTCGTTGTAATAATACTCCGCCGAATTAGTCCCCGTCAGCCGGCTTTCTTTCACGGCAGTATTGAAGCGGTTATACGTTTCGATCAGCACAGTATCCTCTGGGTACCGGCCAATACCACGGCTGCGGGGCGCAAAGGAAGTACCGCCCCCTTTTGCTTTCAGTTGTTTTGTCTTCAGCCATTTGTTCAGGTAGGCCGTATCAACAATACCCATCATCTTTTCAGTATTCTCATTACAGCAAAAGAAGGGTTCCTGTTTTCGTTTGAAACGTTGCTGTGCAATAGCAGGCACATTCTGCTCCACGTATTTCTGTATTTCACCCAGTGTAACTTTATAATCAGGAACACCTGTTCCCACGGTATCCGCCATTCCATTCAATCCGTCCACCAGGTAGTAGGTAAATAAACCATGCCCGTTACCAATGGAAGCATCTTCCAGCGATTCCTGCCCGGCCCCGGTGGCCAGCATAATGATCTCCCCTGCTTTCTTCTCCGATATAGCTGCATTTAATACCTGTTGTCCTTCGGAACCTCCCGGTAATTCATTGCTCCTGCAGGCATCCATGTTACATACCACTTCCACTCCTTT
>CADEDV010000060.1:9653-16446 GCA_902826165.1 uncultured Bacteroidota bacterium | reverse complement strand
CTATTTGATCTTAAACCGGAATCCCGTGTAAAACAAATTTCCACTTACCGGACCCCAGACCAGAGAAGCATCAAAATAAGGACCGAATGGCTGATCAGCCGCCACGATCACATCCCGCTGAAAATAATTGGTCAGGTTCTCTCCTCCAATATAAAAATCTATGGGATGTTTTTTTCCAACCGTTTTACTCACCTGTGCATTCATCAGTATAAAGGAGGGTGAATAGTTCCCCCGCTGGTAGGGCAAAGGATTCGCAGTTGTTGACGGGATTCTTTTTGCACCATTATAGTTTACCGTATAATCAAATTTCCATCCTTTCAATTCATAGGCGATATTAGCAAAGGCCCTGTGTTTGGCTGTAAATGGTTTTTGTAATAACTGGTTACTATAAGTTGATCTTACATCAAAAAAACGGTAAGCCAGCCGCAGTTCTAATTTATGGGCCGGTTCCACCTGCACTTCGGCCTGGAAACTGTTAGAGAAAGATTTTCCGGCCAGATTATAAAATTTTACTTCCCTTGCATTCTCCAGGTCAACCACCACCTGGTTCTGAAAATCATTCCGGAAGAAATCAACGCTGATCAAAGCATCTCGTCCCAGCAGTTTGAATTTCTGATCTATCGTAATGCCCTTATTCCAGGCAGTCTCAGGGTCTAATCCATAAGCTTTACCGGCGGCGGCGGATAGGATATTTACGTTCCTCGAACTCACCAACACACTCATATTCTCTGCAAAAATATTGGCGGTGCGCTGACCTCTTCCCACACTGGCCCTGATCGTTGTCCCTTTCACCGGTTCGTAACGGAGGTGTACTCTCGGTGTGGCAAACCAGCCAAACAAACTATTATGATCAGCACGGATACCTGCCACTATATTGAAATGATCCACCGGGGAAAATGTGTATTCAAAAAATCCGCCGGGCACTGCTTCCCTTCTTTTGTAGTTGGTATTTTTAAAATCTTCGTTGTACTTATCGGATGTAAAATTTATACCTGTCCTGAATTTATGTGCTGTGGTTCCTATAATAGACTGGTAGATCAGGTTCGCATAGACATTCTGCTGTGATGCGTTGTAAGTTGTCATTCCAAAATAGGAATCCTGCTGGTGATCAAACACCGATAACTGCAAGCCAATACTCTTGTATTTTTTCTCCGGGAACACATACCCGATCTTGGCAAATCCTTCGTAGCGTTTTGTTTCAATACCTAATCCATAACTATTAGTGGTGAATTTATCTTCCTCCGGGTTGAAAGTTGTTTCGCCACCTGTTTTTGAATCGGTTAACAGTTTAAAACCAAACTGGGTAAGAAATCCTTTCCCATCTTCATACTTCCAGCGGTTGATAGCACTGAATAAATTACCGGTCGGCAGATCCCTGAAACCGTCCTTATTAAAATCAATGCTGTTATTGGTTAAAAAATCATCATGCAGTAATAAAGCCGTACTCCATTTCTTGCCGATCTGTTGTGTGAGGTTCAGGTTCAGATCGGTCTTACCCATATTATTGATATACCCATTCAGGTACAGCCGTTCTGCCTTCTCCGGCTTTTTCAATTCAATATTGATCTGGCCGGCTATACTTTCATATCCATTTACAACAGAACCGACACCTTTGCTCAACTGGATCGACTCCACCCAGGGACCTGCGATAAAACTCAAACCCAATGGCGTTGCAATGCCTCTCGGGCCGGGCAGGTTCTCCACGGTCAATTGGGTATAATTACCGCTCAATCCTAATAGTTGAATTTGCTTACTGCCCGTTACGGCATCATTATAGGATACATCCACGGAGGGATTGGTCTCAAAGCTTTCACTCAGGTTGCAGCAGGCTGCTTTAAACAATTCCCGTTCCGTCATGATCTGTGTTCGAATAGGGCTGATGGAAGAAAGATAAGTGGACCGTTGCCGGGATGCCACTCTTACTTCACCCAATTGCTGGTTACTGGCTAAGATGATTTTCAATTCGCCGGCAGGTTGTATAACGATCGTATCACTTTTATACCCGGTATAACTGATCACTAACTGCTGACCAACTGCATGGGCTGCGATCTTGAATACACCGGATGAATCGGTGATCGTTCCGTGATTCGTACCCAGCCAGATCACAGAAGCACCTTGTAATGCATGGAAATTTCCTTTGTTATCTGCTTCCAGCACCACGCCTTTGATCAGTTGTTTATCCGTAGCAACAGGTATTTCTTTAGAGACCAGGTCCGCAACCATCTTACTAATGGTATCCGCTTTTTGTTCTGCATTCTTTTGCATCAGCTCTTCCATCGTACCATGCCTGTAGAGGCAACACTCCGGCAACTCACTATAAACATTATCTTTTGCTTTCTTTTTTTGGGTATCGTGGCCGGCATCGGCTATCCGTTGTTCCACTTTACCGGGATTGGTGATATTTGTATTGTAGATTAAAGTCAGTTGTTTGCTGTCAATATCCCAAACAGCAGACTTAACGCCGGGGCCTTTGGCAGCCTGTTCGATCCGTTCCTTACACATTTCACAATTACCAAAAACATGCACCTGTATCGTATCAATTTTTGAAGAAGATTTTTGTGCATGACTATAAAAAGCCGGCAGCAGGAATAAAACCAGTAGAAAACTATTTTTCATTGCATTTGATTTAAGAAGAAAAATTGCTGTTAGTACAGCATTTACTGAGGCTGATAATGCAGCCTGAACAAATCAAATGATCTCAGATACGGAAGACGTTGTTACGTAGGAAAACAGGAATCTTAGGGGTTCCCGGTGGTCCGTGACCGTATATATGTTGATGCTGTGATGAAACGGGGAGCAATGATTCATACAGCATATGATCATGCACAAGCGGGTAAACAGGAGATTCAAAATGAACAGTAATAAAATTTGACTGCTGATCATCACTGATCTTAACTTTTATAGTTTCATCATTGCAACAGTCATTAGTCTTACTCTTTTTATCCATTCCGCATTTATTGCACATGTCGTCCTGCTGTTGAGTCAAACTCCAGCCCACCAGCCTGTTCATACAATAATGGCGTTGCATTATCACCCCCGTAGAAGCAGCGAGGTAAACAACAGCTAATATGAAGATGAATATCTTTTTCATTGATTGTGCTTCCTGAACGCATTCAGGAATGTTCTTTCAAAACTGACTAAAAAACTATTGTCCGCCATCCTGTTCATATTGCTGCCCAGTTGAAAGCGATACCCAAGATTCAGTTTGGTATTGCTGGTAAAGATCAGTTGAATGGCAGGTGCCATATCAATATAATACGTGGAACGGTCCAGTGTTTGCTGGCCCAGTAATTCCAGGTATACATTCAGATTGGTTTGCTTATAACTTGTATACTCTTTGGGAAATAATAAATACCCACCTGAAACAGAGAAATTGACCGATTGATAATTCCGCTCCGGGATATAGAGCACTTTGTTATTTCTTGATTTATCCAGCACTTGTGTATGACTAACGGTGCCGCTCAGCGCAAACTTATGCCAGAGTTGTGTGGCAATGAACCCTGCCTCTATACCACTCTTGTCGCCCATCATACTAATCTCATCATAATGAAAAGGAACACGGGTCTTTGAAGCTTCTGCAAACACCGCCATCCGGAAATGTTTATGTAAATCGTCTTTTGACAGGAACCTGTATTTCGTGTACACACTAAAAGACTCATACCGGGTATCCGTAGTGTGCATATTGGCAATGGATATACCGGCCCTCACCATTAATTTCCTGCTGATGCCATACATTACCTGTGGCATCAGGCGGTTGGAGAAACGATCATAGATATTGTCACTGGATACAAAGTGGTCTTTGATCTTCACACTTAAAGAATGAGCTGGTATACTGGAAGCCGGTTCGGCAAAAACATATAGCTCCTGTCCTGTTGCCTGTTGCAACATAAACAAACAGTACAATGCTATAATTCCCGGTTTCATATTATTGATCCAATAATTGCTTCAATGCCCGTTCCAGCTCTTTTCCTTCCAGGTCTTTGGCGATCAGTGTTCCATTCTTGTCCATCAGGAAAGAGGCCGGTATGGCATAGATATCCCATGCTTCGGCTGTGCCTGCCTTACCGCCATTATCATTGACCTGCGGCCAGTTCATTTTGTCTTTGCTCACAGCTTTCTTCCAGGCATTCAGGTTATCATCAATGGAGACTGAAAATATCTCGAACCCTTTATCCTTGTATTTCGCATAGATCTTTGTCAGTACTTTATTCGTGGCACGACAAGGTCTGCACCAGGAAGCCCAGAAATCGATCAATACCACTTTCCCTTTTAAAGACAACAATGTTGCTGTATCGCCTGCCGGCGTCGGCAAAGCAATCTCTTCCGCCGGCATTCCCTGGCGGGGCTGTGCTTTGGCAGAAAAGGAAAGAATGAAAAAACTGGTCAGTAAAAAAAATCGCTGGCTTGACATAGTTATTATTTAATAAAAGCATCTCCCCGTTACAGGGAGATGCTGATTCTTTTAAATCGTGACATGATAGATCCTTGTAGCAGGTGTCACACCTTCATTCGTACAGCAGCTGCCTGCTTTACCTGTTTGAATACAGGTAAATTTAGTGGCAGCACTATACTTTTTGAATTGCTTCGCCGATACAAAATTCTTGTCCACCACTGTAATGGTCGTTTCACCGTTCAATGATTGCTCACTGACACCCAGGAAATGAAAATGTAAAGCCCCGATCTGCACATGCTGATCGTTTGCCACTTTCACCTGCTCCAGGTTGCCGGTCAGTTTCAGGCTGCCCACAGAAAAACCTGCATCTTCCACTGCATTTTTCAGCGCATCGATATTGATCGTTGCATCTTTTTTAAAAACAATACTGAAAGAAGAGTTTTTTATATCAGATCTTACTGATTCCACAAAGGGGACCTGCAATAACGCTTTATTGACTGCATTACTGCACATGGCACAGGTGAGCCCTGTTGCCTGTAAAGTTCCTTTGCTGAACTGGGCCAAGCCCTGCACCCCGATGAACGCTAACGCCATTATCATAAACACTTTTCGCATGTTCACTTATTTTGAAGTAACCAATTATGATTTCTTGCAGCAGTCTTTACCATCATGACCGGGCTTACTGCATTTGCCATCCTTGCAACAATCCATTTTTTCGCCATCCTTCTTGCAGCAGTCTTTGCCATCGTGTCCTTCTTTACTGCATTTACCATCTTTGCAACAGTCCATCTTCCCATCATGACCAACACATTTTCCATCTTTCATTTCGCATTTATCTGAACACATGTGTTCTTCTTTTTCAGCAGTGGCCGCAGCCCTGTCGTATTTGCAGCAACCTGGTAATTTCTTGTAAGAAGCATCGGTAGCTTTAAAACCAGCATTATCATATCCCACACCGGCGATCTGCTGTTGTATTTTCGCTGTATTGGAAGCGCCGCTGTTGTAAGTTACCGTCAGTTCTTTGGCTTCTTTATCCCAACTGGCTTCTGTGGCACCCGCAGCTTTAGCCGCTTTTTCAATGGATGTTTTACACATGCCGCAATTACCGGACACTTTGAATGTTTCTGTTTTTGTTTGTGCAAAGCTGAAGGAAGCAATCGCCATAAAGAAGGCGATGAAAGAAAATACTCTCAACGTTTTCATGTTGTTATATTTTAAGATAAATGAAAAATAATAATAAACAGGCAGGTAAGCAAACACCTGCAGAGTCAATTGTATAAATGAATCAGGCCTTGTCTCAAATGCGGAATACATTATGCTGCAGGTAGGAATCCTGTGCAGACAATAAAGGAGGAGGATGCTGATCGTAATGATTTTCGATATCTGTATTAAACAGGAAAGATGTAATAAAAGAGGAATGAGCAAGAATCACAGGCTGGTCAGCAGTAAAAGCATAGTCAGTAACCGGGGTCTTCAACTGGTCTTCGTCCAGTTTCACCACTTTCAGTTCATCATGACAACAACCATTTTCCCCTTTATGCATATCCATGCCACAACGACCACACTTGTCGGCCTTTGCACCAAACCAGTCAACAGAAGCCAGCCTTTTCATGCAATAATGCAAATTAACCGTCACTCCACATGTAACGGTTAGATAATAAACGGCTAATATGACTACAACTGGCTTTTTCATGAAGCTGGTACAAAGATAACAGCAATAATGAATTGTAAAAGCTGATTCTTATCAACGAGGCCGGGAAGACAATCAATTGTCAATCAATTAACAAAACTCCAGAAGATACCGAAACGGATATTCAGGCCCGGGTAAGGATACCCTGCCGCAGCAAGATTATTATTGGTAAATCCAAAGCCATCGAGACTCCGGGCCGTATTCAGGTTCTCCGCCCGGACGTAGATCTTGATGCCTTTGATACGGAAATGAACATACCCTGCTATATCCGGCAGGTTATTACTGACCGACACACTATCCTGGTAATAGAACTGTCCCAGTACCGGTGAATAACCATCGGCTTTGTAAGAAGTATGATAACGCACCTCCGCACCAAATGCAATAGAAAGATTCTTGTACCCGAGTTTCCCTTCATAGGCAATACGGTTGCGGGTAAATACGGTGGGCACATTCACCGGGGCATCCCCGATCACCTGCTGGAAATACACATCGGCATGCCAGTTCCATTTCTTACCCAGCTTTATTGTTTTCTGTAAAGAAACCTGTAGCACATTGAACAGGCCTTCTGCCTGTTGCTGCTTGTAGTATTCACTAAAATACGTGTAGTTGGTGAGAAGGTAATAATGCCCGGACAGTTTTAATTTATACGCCGGGTTCAAAATGCTGGCAAAAAAATGAGAACTGTTCTCTTTCTTGAAATCCTGCGTACC
>CADEDV010000060.1:0-9553 GCA_902826165.1 uncultured Bacteroidota bacterium | reverse complement strand
TTAGTGCCATACGGACTATCACCTCCGATCTTGGTAGGGATATTAAACCGGTCCTTATAGATCGGGTTAGCAAGAAAATCAGCAGTATCCAGGATGCCACCATTCTCCGATGCCTGCAATTTATTGGCCAGTATTACAAAGTAATTAGTATAGCGCTGGTTAACCGAACGGAACCAGGAGCTGAACACATAATTATTATGATTTGTTTTCTGGTTCTTAAAAAAACCGGGAGAGTTGATCATCCGGTACTGGAATAAAAAATTCCAGTTAGGTTTGATATTCTGCGTATGCAATACTTCGATCATCTGCTCCGAACGGGCTCCGAGTGCATAATTCAATTCCGAATAAGGTCTCGTGGTATTAAAGAACCTTACTTTTTCCAGCTTTAATTTATATACATCAAAAGAATGAAAGCCGGCATCCCAGCCTGCATTGAATTTGGGTGAAAATAAGAGCGACCGGGAAGCCGTACCATTATTGCCTAAATAAATATTGGTGGCCGGTACCGGGAAATGCAGGGTGAAATCGGTGATGGAAGAATCCAGTTTGTAATTGCGGGTGGAATCAAGATAACGGTTATAAATAGTGACAGAATCTGCATTTTTATCCCGGCGTTGCAGGCTGTCTTTGCTGCCGCCCTGGTTGCCAAACTGCCGCCCAATATTACCAACACGATTCCTGAGATTACCCAGTGTCGGATCCTGTGCGGATGCAACAAAAGAAATAAATAAGAAAACGATCAGCGGGTATGTAAATTTCCTGGCCAGTGGGTGCATTTAAATAAAAAGCAAATTAACGGCGCAAAAATACAATTGCCGCTTTTAAATTGTTAAATGGATTATTCAGTTTAATAAGAATACCTGTAAAAATCACAAAACTCTTCATCACATAGCAGCTTTTGCAGTACCGGGTCTTTTAATATGTCCGTATAATCCATCCATTGTTCCCCTATTTTGATCTGGCGGTACACCAGCCGGATTCCCTGACTGTAATCCACCCACCAGTTAATATGACCTGTGTACAAAGGTTGTATCGGTTGCCCGTTCAACTGGTGCCAGCCATAGATCGCTACCCGGTCCGGTCTTTTATCTCTTGCAATTTTGCCGCTGATGACCACATCTTTTTTGATACCTGCGATCAAGCCCTTTTTCCCCTTTCGCTGTCCTTCAATGATCAAATGATGCTGCCACATAGTGGGTGTGCTGTCACGAAAAGCATACATTGGGACTGGTTCTAATTTCAGTTCCGCCGCTTTATAAATATCATTCACCATTTTCCGGGTAGGCAAAAAACAATGAAAGCTGTCGGCGATCTCCTGGGCGGCCATCGGCGTGATATTGATCCTGGCCCAGTCATCATCATTCCCAAGACTGATATAATCCGGCGTTACATAATAAGTAGCACGGATCGTTTTACCAGAGACAGAATCAACAATACTCACCTGCACCGGCGATAATTTCTTAAGAAAAGATGGAATATTCCCCGATAATATTTCTTTGAGTGCAAAAGAATCCCGGGACTTCCAGTTCATAGCTGCTGCCTGTTTATAAAAAGAAGTACCTGTAATAACAGAACTTCTTACAGGAGTCTGCATGATCTTTTTATTGTAACAGGCAGAAAGCAAGATCACTATTATTAAAACAGGCAACCGAAACATATCCCAAGATAAAAAAAGCTGCCGTAGGAAAGGCAGCTTTCTAAAACAGTTATTGAACCACATTATTGTTTAATAAATTTAGTGTACTGTATACGTTCTCCCGAACGCAGTTGCAGCAAATAGGTTCCTGCTGCTAACCGATCCACCTGCACATTATATTTCAGTTGCCCGGCAACTAATACGTTGTTGCAAACAGTTCTCCCGGAAAGATCAGTGATCGTTACTTTGCTTGCTGTTGCTGGTGGCTGGCGGAAAGAGATCATCAGTTGGTCATTCACCGGGTTGGGATAAAAGACAGCCGTACCATCAGCAGATGGAATTGTTATTTTCACCAGCTTACTATATTTAAAGTTGCCATCCTGGTCCACCAGTTTCAGGCGGTAAAGGATTGTTCCCTGCAATCCTGTTGCGGTTTCAGTAAAAGAATAACTATTCCTGTTTTGAAAATAGCTAACCGTTCCTGCTTTGCTGAATGCAGTGCCGCCGTTCACACTTCTCTCCACTTCAAAATGACTGAAACGTTCTGCATTGGCAACCGTCCAGTTCAGCAATACCGATTCATCTTTATAATTCCCATTGAAAGAAATAATATCCACCGGCAGCACGGAACAAAGTGAAGCCCATATTTGCTCCACATATTCCGGATGATCAACAAACGGGTTCCGGTTACCCTGGAAGCCCATCGAAGTATTATTGCGATCTACCTCTTTCTGGCTCACCGGGTCGCTGTTATGCCAGCTCAGCATCAATGCTAAATAAGCAGGTTCCACCGAAGGCCAGGTGGATCCATCCATGGCCAGGTTGCCGCTGGCATCAGCCGCTTCCCAGGCAGCCATATTGTTTTGATAGCAGGTTACCATATACAAGAAAGCTCGGGCCACATCACCTTTGTATTCATTGATCGGTTCAAATACCGTTCCCGTAAGACCCGGCCAGGTACTTGTTCCTAGTTTACTTCCGTTCGCTGAAGTATAACTGGCAGATCCCACCGTTCCATAAGGAAAATTAGAACGATGACCATTTACATATCCGTCCGTCGGGAAGATATGCAGGTAATCAGTACCCGGGCCAGCTGCGGTGCCGCCACCAAACCAGCTTTGCGGAAAAGAATGTTCCCGGTTATAACAATCCCCTTCGCCTGCATACGTACCACACTGCTCTGTCACCGGGGTAAACTCATAGGGGTCGGTGCCAGTTGGATCATCGGAATAAATATCCCAGATCACATTGCCACTGGCCAGTTCGCTGGGTTGTATATCCCCGGTCTGGTAGATGGTCCACAGATCACTATAGCTTTGATGATTCAGCCCGGTATTAATGATATTACGCAATTCCGTTTTTAGTGCAGCGCAACTCAACCCGGTTGTAGTACTGTAATAGTTCAACGGGATACCATTATTGACCAGTGTACTGAATGTACGCACCGTATTGCCTGTTGTTAAATAAGCAGGAAGACCAGCACACAGATTATACGTATACACCGTAACATAATAAGTCGTGCCGCTGGTTAATCCCGACACAAAAGTGGTTGTACCGGTTCCTGTATATAAAACCTGTTCACCACCGCTGTAGGTATTGTTACCGCTGTAAGTGGTTCCGTCAACTGGTGCTGTAAAACCGTTGGCTGAATTTATTTTGACTAAAGAACTGCTGCCATTACCGCCACTCCAGCTAATGGTCGCAGAAACTAAAGAAGCGTTCACATTGATCGTAGTTATCTGCACAGAAGGGGCTCCGCAAGAAGTGGTTTGATTAGCTGTTGCCGGGCTTGTTGCATTATAACAGGAACCTGTATTATCAAATGTAAATACTGCCACATGATAAGTGCTGCCTGACGTAAGCCCTGTAACTGCTACTGAATTCCCTGTACCGTTATAAACCACATATTCACCCGCAGCTATCGTTTGCCCGCTGCCAAATGCAGCATTGGCGGTATACGTATTTCCAATAATTGGTGAACCGGCTACAGCAGTTCCTGCTTTTATCACTACTAATGAATTGGTACCACTGCCGGCATTCCAGTTTACGGTAAAAGAACTGCTGGCCACACTGGAAAAAGAAACAGCCGATGCTTGTGTAACAGGTGGCGTGCAACCGCTGCCACTGGAAAAATCAAGAGAGATATCATCAATACCTGTGGTTGGCCTGTTAAGAGAACCTGATGCAGCAGTTAAACTGGTAATACGTATCCATACATCCTGCCCGATATTATCTAATGCTGATCCAAAGCTGACTGTAACTGTTGTATTGGTAAATGTGCTGCCACCTGTGGTAATCGTAACTGGGGAAGTGGTAACTGCTGTAAAACTTGCGGGAGAAGCTCCTACTCCATAATCCACTCTCCAGGTTGTTACCCTGGGGGAAGTGATATCCAGTGACTGTAATTTAAAACTCATGGAAAAATTAGAGAACCCCGTAGTATTTGTTAACTGCATTTCTAAAGCAGCACCGGGATCAGCTACAGAACCGCTCTGCCGTATACCCACCACCCGGTCAGTACTGGCGTTCTGGGCTGCCGTATTGGAAGAACTGATGAGCCCATCCGCAGAAGCTATATTCTTCCAACCGGAAAAAGTGCTGTTCCAGGGAGTATTGCCATCAATGGCACTGGTGAATGTCGCAGCTGTACCCAAACTGGTGGCTGTTGCATTGGATACTACCCGGAACCCCATTGGCAAACCCGATCCCACCCCATCAAAGTTTTGTGTATAGTTGGTACCGCTTAAAGTGATCTGGCTGCTGGCAGAAAGAGTCAGCAAACCCCCGAATAGTAATGTAAAAATCTTCTTCATGATCAGTAACAGTTTTGGCCCTGCAAAGGCCGCAAATCTATGTTTTTATCCCGCCCGAAAACCTGATGGGAATAACTTGTGATTCCTCGAAAAAAGGAATCCGGGAAACAGTATACGAACTCTTTTTTTGCATGAGCCTGAATAAGTATCTTCGCCGAAATTTTTTGCACTATGAACCTCCATGAATACCAGGCCAAGGAACTACTGAAGAAATACAACGTAACCGTCCAGGAAGGATTTGCCTGCAGCACTGTACACGAAGCAGAAGAAGCTTACCGCCAGATCAAAACCCAGTACGGCAGCAACTTTGCCGTTGTAAAAGCACAGATCCACGCCGGTGGCCGTGGTAAAGGCACCGTGAAAGAAACCGGCATCAACGGGGTTAAAGTAGCCAAGTCAGCCGAAGACGTGGTGGATATTTCCAAAAAATTGTTAGGTGGCACCCTTGTTACCCTGCAAACCGGGCCTGCCGGCAAGGTAGTGAACAAGATCCTCGTGGCACAGGATATGTATTATGATGGCGTATCAGACCGTAAGGAATTTTATCTCTCCATATTATTGGATCGTACCAAAGGACAGAATGTGATCATGTACAGTACCGAAGGCGGTATGAACATTGAAGACGTGGCACATGATACACCTGAAAAAATATTCAAAGAGTGGGTGCACCCATCCGGTGGCCTGCAGGGATTCCAGGCAAGAAAGATCGCTTTCAACCTCGGGTTGAGTGGCGATGCTTTTAAGAATATGGTGAAATTCGTGACCAACCTTTACAACGCTTATGTTGGACTGGATTGTTCCATGCTGGAAATTAACCCCCTGTTCAAAGCAGCGGATAATAAAATTGTAGCAGTTGACTGTAAGATGAACCTCGATGAGAATGCCCTGATGCGTCATGCTGATCTCGCTTCTCTACGGGATGTAACGGAAGAAGACCCTACGGAAGTGGAAGCCGGTAAATACAACCTGAACTTTGTAAAATTGGATGGCAACGTAGGTTGTATGGTGAATGGCGCCGGCCTGGCGATGGCAACGATGGATATGATCAAACTCAGCGGTGGCGAACCCGCCAACTTCCTGGATGTGGGTGGTACGGCTAATGCGCAAACCGTGGAAGCCGGTTTCAAGATCATCTTAAAAGATCCTGCTGTAAAAGCGATCCTCATCAACATCTTTGGTGGTATCGTTCGTTGCGACCGGGTGGCACAGGGTGTGATTGATGCCTATAAGAATCTCGGCAATATTCATATTCCGATCATTGTTCGTTTACAGGGTACCAATGCCGTGGAAGCAAAGAAACTGATCGACGAAAGCGGACTGGAAGTACAATCGGCCATCTTGCTGAGCGAAGCGGCAGATTTGGTGAAGAAAGCAGTGGCTTAGTAAATGGAGAACAGAAGATAGAAAATGGGAGCTCAACTAACTGATCCTGGCTGAAAGGCCGGGATTTTTTTATTCACTCACTCGCTTATCTCTCCCATAGAAGAAAGATTGGCTGCGGACTAGGTCTGACTCCTGGCTAAGGACTCACGACTCCTGATTAAACACTCATTCTGCTACCGTTAAAAAACGGTATTTCTCCACTTTACCTAAAAACCCCTACTACTGTTTTGGAAATACATATAAAAATGCTCTACCTTAATAAGGACAACCATTAACTCCAACCAAAACCTTATCCATCATGGCTACTACTATGTACGTGTCTGAAGACACAACTTCTCTGTTTAAAGACAAGACTACCAATAAAGTTGCCCGTCATTTACTCTGGGGTGATGTGGTCATATTACAGGAAGATCTGCCAGCCTCCGGGAGAGTAAAAGTAAAAGCAAGAGGCTGGACAGGCTATGTTAATACATCTCATATTGGTGAGCAGGCTTTACTCGAATATTACTTTATTGACGTGGGCCAGGGAGATGGAGTACTCATCGTAACGCCAGACCGCAAACATATTCTGATAGATGGCGGGTATATCCGCAGCAAACAACTCACTAAAAGAAATGCCGCCGATTTCGTGGATTGGAAGTTTAAAAAGGAATATGGCAAGAATAAAATTACGCTTGATGTAATGATGGCCTCCCACAATGATGAGGATCATTATGGCGGCCTCTGGGACCTTATCAACCCGGAAGAAACTGATGAATTGGAAATCTCCAATGTGGAAGTAAAGAATTTTTATTACGCCGGTATCAACTGGTTTAAAAAAGGAACTACCAGAAGTCTTGGCCCGAATAAAAGTGGCTACTATACTCCCCTGCTTGATAATAAAACAGCACTGAAAAAATATTTACCCGGCGGGAGCGGTGCCACCGCAACTGGTTATGAGTTACAGGGGCAATGGAAAAGTTTTATGGAACTCGTAATCGGGCAGGTGGAAAATATTGAACGGCTAAGCCATAAAAAAAATGAAAATGGTTATGTGCCGGGCTTTACACCAAAACCCGGCAAGCCCAGCATCAAAGTATTAGCCCCTGTTGAAGAATCGGTGGATGGCAAACCTGCTTTAAAGAAATTCAGCAATGGCGATGCGCAGAATACCAATGGGCATAGTTTATTACTAAGAGTGGATTATGGAAAGACCAGGGTGTTGCTTACCGGCGACCTGAATGCACAGAGCCAGAAACATATTCTCAATTTTTACCAGGATAATATTGGCGAGCTGGCCTGCGACCTTACCAAAGCCTGTCACCACGGAAGTGATGATTGTTCCTTTGAATTCTTAACCACTCTTTCCGCTTCTGCCACAGTAATATCCTCCGGTGATAATGAAGGTCATAACCATCCGAGACCAAAGATCGTAGCCGCCAGTGGCATAACAGGACATAAGACCATCAAAGACGACCGCATCGTTACTCCATTAGTGTACAGCACTGAGATTGCCCGCAGTTATAAAATTGATAATCCCGAAAAACTGGTATTAGGAAAAGACGGGGAAGAAGGCATATTCAATTCATCCAATAAAAAAGCAGCGATACAATTTACCTCGAGTGGTAAAGTAAGAACAAGAGATTTCTGGGACAGTATGTTTGTGACCGGTTTGATCTATGGCCTGGTCAATGTCCGCACCGATGGCGACAAAATTCTCTGCGCCACCATGAGTGAAAAAGATGGTGACTGGCAGGTGGAAACTTTTAAATCGAGATTCTAAAACAACTTAAAACTTTATATTATGGGCAACATTGATATAATAAAAATACTCGGAGTTGGCCTTTCCGGCTTCGGATTCTTACTCATGTTCCTTGCTTATAAACTATTGAATAAAATTATTACCGCACGGTCAACCAATCCCTTGATACATAAATCGATCAACAGGTACATGCTTGTGTGTTTTGTTATGACTGTTACCGTTGGTGTTTTCACCTTTATCAGCACTGAATATAAAAAAGAAACGATTGCATCCCAGGAAGAACAGATAAAAAGTGATAAAACCGCTATTGACCTGTTGGTTACAACAAATAATAACAGTTCCCTTGCCAAAAGTGTGATGGCAGCCACTGAAACAGATAATGGGGTTCCCGGGGCAAAGAAAGACCAGAAAAAAATTCTTGAGGACCTGTCTGCAATTATTAAAACAGAAAACGATCCCAGGGCCAATGCACAATTCTCTAACTACAAAGACAATATCCTGAAAATTCATGACTCACTGAATATGCCGAACCTGTCTAAACCAGAAATCGAGTCCCTGAAAAGGTCGTATTCGAAATACAATGACTCTGTTACTAAACTGACCCTGGAGTTTACTAAACGGATTAAACCCGGACTAGCATCGAAGAGAATATCGAATTAAATAAGGAAAGTAAATATCCCGGAAGGCAGGCATTGATTTTTAGCAGCAGTACCCTGCATGTAAAAATATCATTTACTAAAAAATAGTATTATGCCTGAATTAAATAATACAGAAATTGAATTGCTAAAAACAGTTCTCAGTTTACTATTGCTTTTTCTGACCTGGTTTATAGGAAACAGAATCATTCACAAATGGGATCTAAAAAAGAAGCAAAAAGAGCAAAACATTCTTTCATCCTCCTCCTTTCACCAGCTTTACGGTGAATTCAATTCTGTATGGAGATTATGGAAAGTTCACTATGATGATTTTCCCACAAAAGAGAGTCTTTCCGGGAAAGAACAACACCGGTATTGGGAATTACTAAACAGAGCCTCAGGAGTTGAGGGAGGTATGGAGGCCTTTTTTGTAAAACTGGCTACAGAAAAAACATTATCCCCTCCTGACCTGGATTCCCTGGGACTCTTTCGACAAGCCATTCAGCAATTAAGGCAATCCATAAGAGACTTCAATAAAATGGATTGGCAGCGGGAACACAAGTCGTATATTTTGTTGAAAGAACTGGCCGTCAAAACTGCATTACTGATCAATCACAATTCAAAATCACCTTCTGCGGAAAGGGCTGCTATACAATTATCAGAAATCACAAAAACAGATTCTAAAATCTGGGCACTGCAAACAGGTCAGCCTAAAAAAATAAAAGCTTAATAAGTATTAATTAAAATCAAGGGAATACGAAACTTCAAGTTTCACATTCTTACTTTATCGCTTTCAGCGATAGAATCATTACCTCACTAAGAATACCATGGCCGGGCGGGTATAATTACCATTCTGCTTTCACTTTCCAGCTTACTCCGCTATTCGAAACTTGCAGTTTCGAATGCTTATTCTATCGCTTACAGCGATAAAGATGCAGATAAGTTAAGTAACCGAAATATTCCGTCATTCTCCCACTCTCACTCTCCAGCTTACCAGCGGGTGTTTACCTGGTGCATTCACCGCACTTAATACTTCAAACTTCAGCTCCGTTTCAGCCAGTCGTTGCCTGGTCTTTACTTCCAGTATGTTCTTATCCCCCGGTTGCAGGGTAATAACATCATAGTCGGTATGAAAGGTAAAGCCGGTTTTATTTTGCAACACAATGGTATTGCTGGTCCTGTTTTCCAGTACCACCCGCAGTACATCTGTCTTGCCGGTATACTTCGCTGATTTCACCACGACAGCAGCCTGTAGTAAGGGAACGAGGAATTCATCCCGGCCGATCAACAAGTCTTTATAGGAAACCACGGTTCTCCGGTTCATCAACGCTTCTTTAATGCTTTC
>CADEDV010000059.1:13435-16656 GCA_902826165.1 uncultured Bacteroidota bacterium | reverse complement strand
AAAATTTCGGGCTGAAAGGTATGCTGATCTGCTTTGGAGCGGGTGCATTATCCGGAATAGTCAGCGGCTTTATCAGCGGTGATGATCCTGTTACCCCGTACACTGGCACTTTTGCCGATGCTTTTATTGGAATAGGGAATGCTTTTGCAATGACGGCTGGTGAAAAAGCAGTGACCGGCGGATTGATATTCGGTACCGGTGGAGCCATTGTCGGTTTGATCATTGGTTCAGTAGCCAAAAAGAAATTCACGATCGGAGGAAAGAAAGATAAAGTCCGGGACCTGCATGCAGAACTGGTACAAAAAAATATTATCCCGCAATAAAATCCCTTCGGGGATTTTATTATTTCCCTAACGCATTCACCTTTTCACGCAACGCATTAAAGAAACGGTTCCGGTTCTTCTCCCCGGTTTTACTGATCAGCGTAGAGCGACTGATAAGACTGTCAAAAGAAGTGGCTACTTTTTTAGCAAACCGTTCATCACGGGTAAAAAGATAATGAAACACACTATAAGTGATCATGGTAAGCGGCTTCCCATCCAGGGTGATGATCATGGTATTGTTTCCCAAAATAAGTTCGTTCACATAATATTGGATCGGTGACCGGTAACTCACTTCATGATCACCCGGCATGAACTTGACTCCTTTCTCTGCTTGTAATTGCAGGTGGTCAATTAACTGCTGGAAAGAGCTAACTACAGCCTCAAAATCATGCTTACTTTTGAACAAACCAGCTTCCTGGTAATAAGCCACCTGGTTAATGGTACTCTGCAAACTCTCCAGGTTCCATAATTCCACACTGGGGATAGTATTGTATTCCCGTATAACCTGTTGCCCTAATTCATAACAATCGGTGTAAGGGAACTCCTCCAATGAAAAAGATTTATTGGCCAGCGCCGGCTGGTTATTGATGGTCTTGGACCAGAAAAATGTCTTAAACGCAGCCATAGCCGGGAATAAATAAAAATTCCAGATGGTGGAATCTTTACAGAGATACTGCACTTCCCGGTTTTGAAAAGAATTAAAATGTTTGAACTGCATGACCATTCCTTTCATATAATCAACAAATTCCCCCGGTGCCGTATTCATACCCGGTGCATCAAAAAGTACAGAACTGTTCTGCAACTGCAGTAACTGGTCAAGTGAAAGGTGGTAATGCTCACAAATTCGTTTCAGTTCGTTCAGGGTAATAGGTTTTTCCCCCCGGATACGGCGGTACACACTATCTGCACTCAGATCGAGCAGGTCGCATAATTCATCCACCATGGATAGATGTGGCGGCAGATTCTCTTTCAGGTGGTTAAACAGCTGTTGCTGTAGTTCGCTTGTTTCCATGTGTTCTTGGAAATTACGGAAAATCCGTAAAAACAAAAACCTTCATTACGGATAATTGCAGATAACCCGAAAGTGGTCGCAATAAGAACGGATTTTCGATTACCGCTGATAATAACACAGGCTATCAACGGAAAATTACTGATCTGCCTTTGGCTCCCTTTTTTTCCAGTTATGAATCGCTTTCACCGCAACTGATTTTTGTTTGGAAGCAATTAATCACCAAAAACGAAAATCATGAAACAAGCTGCAACTATCTTATTGTTTTGTTTGCTCACTGCCACCGGGGATATATACTCCCAGCACGACAGCCTTATCCCGGAAGAAGCAACACAGTCAGCAACCGGTATAGAGAAAAAGAAGAAGCTCAATTTTTTTGTGATCAGTAAAAGAAAAAAAGGCGCACTGGACCTGGCTTCCCGTTTTAATGTGTTCCGGGCTAAGCTGAAAAGCCTGTTTCGGCAAAAAAAATTTGTAGCCATTGTGGCAAAGGATGGACAACAGGCCAGTGCCAAGATCCTGTACCGCTTAGAAAAATACAACGGTCGTATCGGTACCCTTTGGTTTGACTCACATGGCATGTATAAAAAAGGATACTCCTTATTTTTTATCGGTAAGGATGAGTATAGCTATAAGACCCTGAAAGATTCAACGATTGTACAACCGCTGCAACAACTGGCACCGCATGTGGGAGAAGATACTAAGATCATTATAGGTTCCTGCTATGCTGGCGCCACCTATACCCGTTCTTCCATTGATTACAAAGACACTACCCGTATGAATGGTGATTCACTGATGATCGGTATCGGTGAAATTCTGGGCAAAGGAAATATTTATGCCTGTGAAAGCTGGGTGATGACCAAACCTGGTCTCTTTCTTAAGAAAGCAGCCGTGGCAGGGTTTCCGGGTCGCAAATTATTCAGGGATGTTTGTTATAAACCGGCCTGGGAAAATGTGAGCAAATGGAACCACTATAATGCAACTACCGACCAGTTTGCCACCGTTAATCCTGTAACGATGGATATGTATGGCAACCTGCTTTTTCTCAAGCAAGCATATGCTGAAAAAAAAGAGGTAAAAAAAGATATTTCAAAAAACCTGGGAAAGCTGGAGCACGGGCTATACAAATAGTACTGACTACTATACTAAAAATACGAAACATGAAACATTTACCAACTATTGCTATACTGTTGTTTCTCTCAACAATCAGCGCAGCTCAATCAAAAAAATATAAGAGTATTGCGTTATTCAATACCCAGTCGGCAATGCCGTTTGGTAAACTGGCAGGGATGTTTACTGAAAATCTTCACCCCGGTATTGAAGCCGGTTTGGGAATTAATTTTTCGGTCAAAGAAAAACATGATTATTTCTGGGAGCTGAAAGCTTCCTATTTCTTTCACCGTTTTGTACAACATGGCATCCCTGTATATGCCAATATCGGGTATCGCTACAAATTCAGCAACAGGTTCTCTGCCAACGCAGCAGTTGGAGGAGGTTATATGCACTCCATCCCGGCAACAGCCAAATTGAAATTGAATGAGAATGGCGAATACGAAAACAATAAAGGTGTTGGCAGAATGCAGGCCATCGCCACTTTTGGTATTGGCACCGGTTATATCATCAACCCGCAGGCCGCCAAACCGATCAGGCTGTTGATCACTTACCAGCAACGGATACAAATGCCTTTTGTAAGATCGTATGTGCCATTGCTACCCTATAACAGTTTTATGATCGGCATCAGTAAACCCATCACAACAAAACCGATTAACCATAAATAATTCGCCATGAAAAATATACATTATACCATTTTACTGGCTTTACTTATTTTATTTTCCTGCCGCAAAGCCCAGGTTCACCTCACCACCACTATCGGCGAGCCCTGCCCCTGG
>CADEDV010000059.1:0-13335 GCA_902826165.1 uncultured Bacteroidota bacterium | reverse complement strand
TGCATGAAACATGAAACAGGAATTCCAGACCTTATTGAAGAAGATAAATTTTACCTGGCTGTATTGAATAATCCCAATAAAAAATGGCAGCCGGAGGAGCTACTGGAGTTCATATATGATAAGCCTGCTCTTTTTGCAGCTGGTGATACTGCCGTTTATTCGAATACAAATACTATTCTTGTTGCCATGATCATGGAAGCACAGACAGGGAAAAAACATGCTGACCTGCTGAAACAATATATCCTTCACCCATTAGGGCTGAATCACACTTACTACCAGCCGCATGACAGACTACCTCCAAGTGTGGCGCAAGGCTATTATGATCTTTATAACAACGGGAGCATTGTCAATGTATCCAATCTTGTTACGGGGAGTGGGAACGGGTATGGCGGCCTGTACAGCAATACGTATGACCTGCTGAAATTCGCTAACGCCCTGCTGATTCAACAAACACTATTAAAACCCTCTTCATTAGCACTGATGCAGACCTGGGGCAAACAGGACGATACTAATTTCTATGGCTATGGAATTCAAAAATCGTTCTTAGAACATGGAGCTGATTTTGGCATCGGGCACAAAGGAAGGGATCTTGGTTATACGGCCAACCTGTTTTATTTCCCCAATAAAGGGGTGCTGCATATTTTCTTTGTCAACTATGGAACAGATGCAGACAGTGACCTGAAACAGGTGTTCCGGGAATTCCAGGAAGAATTAGTTGCGCTAACCTTACAATAGATTATAACCGCTGTTTCATGGCTTCGTATAGTATGATCCCGGTGGCAACGGAAACGTTGAGTGACTCAAAATCACCCGCCATCGGGATCTTTATTTTTTCGTCACAAATTTTCATCAGTGCCGGGTAGATACCTTTTTCTTCGCTTCCCATTACAATAGCACAAGGCTCTTTGTAATTACAGTCGGCCACGTTTTTTTGGGCTGTCATTTCGCTGGCAAATACTTTGATGCCATTCAGGTGCAGTTCATCCACTGCTTTCATTAAACTATTCACCCGGCAAACCGGTATGGTTTCCAAAGCCCCGGCAGAAGTTAATATCGCATCCTCATTCAATGCCCCTACTCCTTTATCCGGGATAATGATCGCATGCACACCACAACAAAGTGCTGTACGGGCAATACCGCCAATATTGCGTATATCCGTAATACCGTCGAGCATCAGCAACAAAGGAGCTTCGCCATTCTCAATTACCAGCGAAATAACATCCTGCAGGTTTTGGTACTGCACTTTAGCGATCTGCGCCACACAACCGTCATGATTGGTTACATTGAAGCTATTCAGTTTTACAGCCGGTACATAATTTACCGGAACCCCGTTTTGAGCAGCTGCTCTTTTTATTTCGCTGATATCTTCACCTGTGGCTCTTGTATCGAGATAGATCCTGTCTAATTGCTGACCGGTTCGCAAGGCTTCTATGACCGCATTTCTGCCGATCACTAAGGAACTCTTTTTCGGTCGGTGCTGTTGCCTGAAATTTTTCACTTTTCAAAATTAAGGTTTTGCCACAGAGGCACTGAAACAATAAACCCCGAATGATTTTCTAATCTTTCGGGGTTTTTAAAGCCCCTCCCTGCGGGGGGGTTTGGGGAGGCTTTATTTCAACCCAAATGCTTTTTTTACTTTACCTACATAATCCAGTTTCTCCCAGGTAAACAGCTCCACTTTCTTGGTCACTTTCTTACCATCAGGAGAAGTGAATGTTTTTTCCACCACTTCAGGCTTGCGGCCCATATGTCCGTAAGCGGCTGTTTCGCTGTAAATAGGATTACGCAGTTTCAAACGCTGTTCAATAAAATAAGGACGCATATCAAAAACGCTTTCCACGATCTTACTGATCTCGCCATCTGTCAGGTCAACTTTTGCAGTACCATACGTATTTACGTTGATGCTGGTGGGTTGTGCCACACCGATCGCATAAGAAACCTGTACGAGTATTTCACTGGCCACACCTGCAGCTACCAGGTTCTTGGCAATATGACGGGTTGCATAAGCGGCTGAACGATCCACTTTGGAAGGATCTTTACCACTGAAAGCACCACCACCGTGTGCACCTTTACCACCGTATGTATCCACAATGATCTTACGGCCTGTAAGACCTGTATCACCGTGCGGACCACCGATCACAAACTTACCGGTTGGGTTAACGTGGTATTTGATATCGCTGTTGAACAGCTTAGCATATTTTTTATACTTGCTTTTGATCCTTGGGATCAGGATATTGATCACATCAGCTTTGATCTTGGCCAGCATTTTTGCTTCGCTGTCAAAGTCATCATGCTGTGTGGAGATAACGATCGCATCGATACGAACGGGTTGGTTGTTATCATCGTATTCCAATGTTACCTGGCTCTTGGCATCCGGACGCAGGTAAGGCATTTTTGAATTTTTCTCCCGGCGGATAGCGGCCAGTTCGATCAGCAGGTTATGAGCCAGGTCCAAGGCCAGTGGCATATAATGCTCTGTTTCGTTGGTCGCATAGCCAAACATCATCCCCTGGTCACCGGCACCCTGCTCTTCTTTTTTCTTACGGTCAACCCCCTGGTTAATATCCGAAGATTGTTCGTGAATAGCTGATAGCACACCACAAGAACTGGCTTCAAACATATATTCACTTTTGGTATAACCGATCTTGCGGATGACGGCACGGGCTATCTCCTGCACATCCAGGTATGCCTTTGATTTTACTTCGCCAGCCAATACCACCTGGCCGGTGGTTACCAGTGTTTCGCAGGCCACTTTTGACTGTGCATCAAAAGCAAGAAAATTATCGATCAGTGCATCCGATATCTGGTCGGCCACTTTATCCGGGTGTCCTTCAGAAACACTTTCAGAAGTAAACAGGTAAGGCATAAATGATTTTGTTTAATGATGAGTTAGTATTGAAAATAATAAAATCGGGTGCAAAGATAACACCCGATTCAATTCGTTTTAAACAGCTTTTCCACTAAATTTTAGAGTAAATAAGCCGCAATCGCATCCGCTGCGTGGTATGGCTTCCTCCTCCGACTCTGACTCTTCCTTTCACAATACCACTCGGATTGGGGAAAAGCACCAATGTTTGATCCGAAATAAGCGGTGGCGTTCCATATTCCTCCCTTACCAGGTAAGGTGCAGACAATCTCAGGTCATACAAAGTGGAAGTACCGGTCAGCACATGCTGCACATACCGGGAAATATTGAATTTCCAGACCTTGATCTTATTGCCTGATCCATCCACCGTATTGATCGGGAAGGAACCAAAGGAACTCCGGTTATAATCGCTGCCATCGTAAGTCAGGTCATAGGGAATTGTCCGGAATTGTTTCCTGGGCAGGATGATCGTTGGATCAAAGGCATCCAGGTATAAGAATTCAGGAGCCGGGAATATAGTATCAGTATTATTATTATCATGCACCTGCTCCACGATCAGTTCTGCACGGTGAATGAGCCTGTTCCCGATCGTTAACAGGTCAGGTATCTTGATTCGTGCATAAGAGCCGGGTGTATTTTGGATATAGACCAGGTTGTCTTCGGTTGGTCCCTGGACCGTGCTTATTTCACCAATAGTATGGTTTCTTTCAATATAATTAGCAGCTGCACTCAAAGTAGTGAAACGGAAGTAATCAACCACCGTATCCCTGCCTAATCCGCCAGCTTTGGGATACCTATAATAAATAGCAAGTTTTGTATTGATTCCACCAAGGTCAAAACCCATCACTGCATTACCTGAAGACATCGATCGTAAAGCAAATCCTTTGAATTTTGTTTTGAAGGCAGAATCAGAAGCATAAGCACCATTAGTGCCTGATGTGGAATCATATCTCAATAACCGCCCTCCGAAACTAGTATCAAGCTTAATTCGCAACTGGTTTATTGTTGTGTCGTTTCTCGCATATACAGAGTCATTCAACACAGCAGGTAAAAAGGTACGGGTACCTAAAAGAGTATTATAGCCATTAAGGAATGGCTCCGTTCTTATCAGGTAAGCAGAATCACTTTTGAATGGTAAAGATGCGTTCTGATCGATCTCGTACACATCTACTTTCTGTGGCACTAATGTATCACCATAGGTTTCCACATAATTCAGCACCAACACTACGGAGTCAATTTCAAGACTGTCCTTTCTTTTAAAAGCAAACTTGTAAAAAGTAGGTTTTAATTCCAGGAACATTCTTGCATCTGTTCCTCCAAATAAAGGATCATTATTTATTCTACCTAAAAACTGCTCTTCGCTTCTTTCCAGGCGCTGCGAATCAGATAAAAGATCGAACAAGCCATTAAAGGTCTGAACAGATATGCTGGTATCGAAAGTATTGATATTATCAACAACCGGGATCAGGTCAGCACCGAGTGTGGTGGCATCATTGATCTTGCGGCAGGATGAGAATACGATAATAGAACTGGCAATGGTAACTCCAAGGAGTAAGAGTAGCTGTCTGTTCTTCACGAAAATAATTTATACCGGTTTATGGAATTGATTATTTGGCAAGTTCGCCATACAGTTGTAAATAGTCTGTTAAATCTGATTCTGGATTAAATAACAGCGTCTTTTTCCCTCTTACTTTGGTAAACTCTTCCGTCAGTTTCTTATCGATCTTTTCTGCACCAAACGTAATAGCATCAGCATAAGAAGCAGCACCACGGAACATGGCTGTGTTATTCGCATCCTTATATGCTTCCAGGTCTTTCTCTTTGATAGACGAATGTATTGTGGCCAGCTTTACAAAGTCACTGCCCAATTTTTCTTTGAATGTATTGGAACCAATCGTGTAGACGGTTTTACTATGTGCAAAAACAGGTTCTTTCTTATACACAGTTTTAAGGTAGGCAGGGATCAGGCCTGTCATCCAGCCGCTGCAATGAATGATATCAGGAGGCCAGCCGAATTTTTTTACCGTTTCCAACGCCCCTTTACAAAAGAATACAGTCCGCAGGCCATTATCATCAAACCATTTTTCATTTTCATCATGAAAAACAAATTTGCGGCGGAACAGGTCCTCATTTTCTAAAAAATAAACCTGCAGCCTGGCACTTGGGAGAGAAGCCACTTTGATCTGCAAGGGCATATCATCATTATCCACCGAAACATTGATACCGGAGAGGCGAACCACTTCATGAAGACGGTGGCGGCGTTCATTGATAGTCCCAAAACGGGGCATGATGCAACGAACTTCGAATCCATTGTCGTTAGCCTTGATGGCCAGCTTATTGACGATCTCTGAAAATTCTGTCAGCTCCAGGTAGGGCGACATTTCGTTGGCAATGAACAGGATCCTTTTCTTAGCTGACATGGGCGTCTGTTTTGTTTAACTTTTTTTCTGAAAGGTGGCAAAGGTAACCAATTTATGCTGAAAAGCGGCTGACAAAGCAAAGCCGGGGCTTTTATGACCTTTATTCAACCCCGAAACATTAAGTTTACAGCCCATTTTAACCCAGCGGGATCGTTTTTATGATCATATTCAAAAAAGCAGCTGATCTCCGGCACTACCTGGATGAAGAGAAGAAGAGCAAAAGGTCTGTTGGTTTTGCACCCACCATGGGTGCCCTGCACCGGGGACATATTTCCCTGCTGGAGGCCAGCAAAAAGGATAATGATATTACTATCAGCAGCATTTTCATCAACCCTGCCCAGTTCAACGACCCGACCGATTTTGAAAAATACCCCGTCACTATTGAAAAGGATATTTACCTGCTGGAAAAAGCCGGATGCGATATCCTGTTTCTTCCTTTGGTGGCAGAAATTTACCCGGATGGTTTCAATAACCATAAGCAGTATGATCTCGGTAAACTTGAAACCTTGCTGGAAGGGAAATTCCGCCCGGGCCATTTCCAGGGAGTCTGCATGGTGGTGGAACGATTACTCAATATTGTATGTCCCGGTAAACTTTACCTCGGTCAGAAGGATTACCAGCAATGCATGGTGATCAACCGGCTCATACAATTAATGGATATAGAAAAAGACACCACACTGGTGGTCTGCCCCACCCTTCGTGAACCGGACGGCCTGGCTATGAGCAGCCGGAATATGCGGTTGAATGAAGAAGAAAGAAAAAGAGCTGTAGCTATTTACAACGTACTTACCAGCATTAAAAATTACCTCCAACCATCTTCTCTTATTACTATAAAGGATAAAGCTGTTGAAAAACTGGTTGCTAAAGGCTTCAGGGTTGATTATGTCGAAATTGCTGATGCCATAACACTTGAACCCGTTACGGAATGGGATGGCAGGCAAAAACTGGTTGCTCTTGTCGCTGCATTTAATAATGAGGTAAGACTGATCGACAATATGCTGATCAATTAAAACTTATTTTTGCGTTTATTATGCAGATCGAAGTATTAAAATCAAAAATTCACCGGGCGGTGATCACGGAAGCTAATCTTCATTATGTAGGCAGCCTTACGCTTGATGAAGACCTGATGGAGGCCGCTAACATCATCGAAAATGAAAAAGTGCAGGTGGTGAATGTAAATAACGGCGAAAGACTGGAAACCTATGTGATCAAAGGAAAAAGAGGCTCAGGTATTGTTTGCCTCAACGGGCCTGCTGCCCGTCGTGGCATGACCGGCGACCTGGTGGTGGTGATCTCTTATACGATCATGGATTTTGAAAAAGCAAAGTCTTTTAAACCCTGGATCGTTTTTCCAAAAGAAGGAAACAAACTTTGATATTCTTTACCCGGCACTTTGTAATGTAACTTCGCACCACTATTTTGGCATTCATGAACAAACGGCTTCTCACCATACTCCAGTACCTTTTTTTCCTGGGCCTTGGCATTTTCCTGGTATGGTGGTCAATCCGTGATCTTGGCGCAGATGATAAATCACAGATCAAACTGGCCTTGAAAAAAGCCAGGTACTGGTTAGTGATACCTGTATTCATCATCCTTTTCTTAAGTCATTATGTAAGGGCTATGCGCTGGCGTTTACTGATTGAACCATTAGGTTACAAACCAGGTATGACCAATACTGTTTTTGCTGTGCTCATCGGCTATCTTGCCAACCAGGCCGTGCCAAGACTGGGTGAAGTGTTGAAATGCACCGTATTGGCCCGTTATGAAAAAGTGCCTGCTGATAAACTGGTCGGTACGATCATTCTTGAACGTATCATTGATGCCATTACCCTGCTGATCATATTTGGAATCACCCTGGCCATACAACCGGGATTATATAATCAGATCATTGATACTTTTTTTAATGCTTCAGGAGATAAAGAAGAGAAAAAAGTGTCAGGCACACTGGTAATGCTTATCGCAGGCGGGGTTGTGGCATTGGCTATTCTTGCCTACATGTTCATTAAAAAGAAATCGGTCAATGACATGTTTGGCATCTTTAAGAAGATCGCTTCCCGTATCTGGCAGGGCATCAGTGCCATTCAGCACCTGAAGAAGAGAGGACAATTCCTGCTGCTTACCGTCATCCTCTGGACCACATATCTTTCCGGCGGGTATCTTGGTTTTCATGCCTTGCAGGAAACCGAGCAATACGGCATCAAAGAAGCTTTCACGGTGTTATCCGCAGGCAGTATAGGTATGATCGTAACACCCGGCGGCATCGGTGCCTATGCATTTCTTCTTGAGAAGACCATGCAATTATATGGCTTATCACAAGGCATAGCGCTGGCTTTTGGATGGATATTGTGGCTGGCGCAAACCACTGTCATACTCATTGGTGGCTTAATAAGTTTTATAGCATTACCCTGGTATAACAAAAAAAAGAAGGTTGAAACGAGCTGACCTGATACCACAAAAAATCATGACCACTCCGCAGATTATTCAGCGGGTGGCGCAATGGCGGGTAACCGGCAAGACCATTGCCTTTACCAACGGGGTATTTGATATACTCCACCAGGGACATATCTTTTCTTTGTCACAAGCCGCTAAAGAAGCGGACATACTTATTATAGGATTAAACACTGATGCTTCTGTAAAACGATTGAAAGGTGACAGCCGGCCGGTGAACAACCAGGAATCAAGAGCCCTATTACTTGCCTCCCTGCAGATCGTGGATGCTGTCGTTCTGTTTGAAGAAGATACCCCCTTGCAGCTTATTAGTTCCATTCTACCCGATGTATTAATAAAAGGTGGCGATTATACCGTAGAGCAAATTGCCGGGGCCAATGAAGTGATCGCTGCCGGTGGCCGTGTTGTGATCAACCCGATACTGGAAGGATTCTCCACCACCGGCATCATTGAACAGATCAGGAAGTCCTGAGTACTTTTGCCATTTCTAAAAACTTAACATCAAACTTTTACTCCGTTCATTAATTTCATATCTTATCAATGAAATAAGATGGACACAATCGCTATGGCTTCTGCAAAAAAAAGGACGATCGCAAGAGATATCAGCTGGCTCTCATTTAATGCAAGGGTTTTGCAGGAAGCTGGTGACCCCACCGTTCCATTAAGAGAAAGAATTCGCTTCCTCGGCATTTTTTCCAATAATATGGATGAGTTTTTCCGGGTACGGGTAGCAACCCTGAAACGTATGATCAAATTTGGCAGCAAGGCCAATATGCACCTGGAAGATGACCCGCAGCAGATACTGGATGAGATCCAGATGTTGGTATTGAACCAGCAGGGAGAGTTCAACCGCATCTGGGAAGATGTGCAGCGAAAGCTCAATGAGCAAAAAATATTTCTCAAAACAGAAAAAGAACTCACCCACGATCAGCAGGAATTTGTACGCAACTATTATGAAGAAGAAGTAAGTCCGAACCTGATCCCACTAATGATCGAAAACATTCCTGTATTTCCCAACCTGCGGGATAAATCTATTTACCTGGCCGTGGTGATGTGGAAAAAAGAAAGTGCCTTAAAAAAGAAATATGCTCTTATTGAAATCCCCAGTCGTGTACTGGGACGATTTCTTTTATTGCCTTCCAAACCGGAGGAACATCATATCATCTTGCTGGAAGATGTGATCCGCTTCAATCTCCCTGATATCTTTTCCTATTTCGGGTATGATCAATACCAGTCGCATATTTTTAAAGTGACCCGTGATGCAGAAATGGATATTGAAAATGATGTATCCACCACCATCATGCAAAAAATTGAAAAAGGATTAAAGAACCGCCGGAAAGGCAAACCTGTTCGTTTTGTGTATGATCGTGAAATGGATGCCGGGTTGCTGGAATACCTGATCCGCCGGTTGAACCTGACCAAGCGGGATAACCTGATACCGGGTGGCCGCATCCATAATTTCAGGCACTTCATGGATTTCCCTGACCAGGTATTCAAAGAAAAAACCAAACGAAAAAAACCATTTGATCACCCGCTGCTGACCGAGCATCGGGTATCAGATGTGGTGATGGAAAGAGATGTGATGCTGCATTTCCCCTATCATTCATTTACCCCCCTGATCGATATTATCCGCGAAGCAGCTTTTGATCCTGATGTTACTAGTATCAAGATCACCTGTTACCGGCTGGCACAACAATCCCGTATTATCAATGCACTGATCAATGCGGTGCGCAATGGAAAAGAAGTAGTGGTGATGCTCGAACTCAGGGCCCGGTTCGAGGAAGAAGCGAATATGGAATGGAAAGAACGGCTGGAAGAAGAAGGCGCCAAAGTGCTGGTGGAAATCCCCAACATGAAAGTCCATTCCAAGATCTGCCTGATCCGGAAAAAAGTAAAGGATAGCTTTATTCAATACGGCTTTGTAAGTACCGGCAACCTGAATGAAAAGACCTCAAAAGTATATGCGGATCATTGCCTGCTCACATCAAACCCGAAGATCATGCATGATGTGAGCCGGATATTCAGTTATCTCGAACATCCGAAAACAGGTATCAATTTCTTACGGGAATGTAAAACAGTTGTGCCCAGCCCCCATTTTATACGCCGGGAGATCAACCTGCTGATCGACGAGGAAATTAAAAATGCCACCCGGAGAAAGCCATGTGGGATCACCCTTAAAATGAATTCTCTGTCGGATGAACAACTAATATTAAAATTAAATGAAGCCGCACGGGCCGGGGTACCCATCCGGTTAATTATCCGGGGAATCTTCTGTATGCTGTCGCAAAATAAAAAATTTAAACAACCGGTAAGGGCCATCAGCATCGTTGATGAATACCTTGAACATGCAAGGGTGTGGGTATTTCACAACAGGGGTAAAGAGAAAGTTTACATATCTTCGGCTGACTGGATGTTAAGAAACCTGGAACACCGTGTGGAAGCGACCTGCCCGATTTTTGATGAAGAGATCAAACAGGAACTGAAAGATATGTTGAATATACAATTGCAGGATAATGTGAAGGCAAGATGGCTGGATAACCAATTGAATAATGAATATATCCGAACCACCCGGAAGAAGGTCCGTTCACAGGTTGAAACCTATAATTACCTGTATAAAAAAACACTAACCCATCGTGAGACTGGCAGCCATTGACATCGGAAGTAACGCAGCAAGATTATTGATCAGTGATGTGATTCCCGGACCACAAGACAAACCCGAATTTTTGAAGATAGCCCTTGTTCGTGTGCCCTTACGGCTGGGCTTTGATGTTTTCGATAAAGGAGAAATATCAGCCGGCAAAGCGGAGAAAGTAATCAAAACGATCAAATCGTATAAGTTGTTACTGGATGTGTACGAAGTAAAGCATCTCAAAGCCTGTGCAACCTCCGCCATGCGGGATGCGGTGAATGCACCCGAGATCATTAAAAAAGTAAAAGCCGAAACAGGTATTGATATTCATGTCATCAGCGGCCAGGAAGAAGCTTCTTTTATTTATGAGAACCATACGGCAGATGATCTGAAAAAAGAGGAGTCTTATTTATATATTGATGTGGGTGGCGGCAGTACCGAACTTACTTTTTTCAGTGATGGTAAAATGATCTTTAAAGAATCATTCAATATCGGCACCATCCGTTTATTGAAGAACCAGGTACAGGAATCCCTCTGGGATGAGATGAAAGAATTCCTGCGCAGCAAAACAAAAGGATATCATCATGTCACGGCCATAGGCTCCGGGGGTAATATCAATAAAATATTTTCCCTGTCAAAACGTAAAGAAGGTAAACCACTTTCGCTGGAACTGCTCCGGGATTACTATAAAGAATTCAGTACTCTATCTCTTCCACAGCGTATGAGTTTATACCGCCTGCGGGAGGACCGTGCCGATGTGATCATCCCGGCTTTACTCATTTATATTAATGTGATGCGCTGGACAGATGCCGATGAGATTTATGTTCCTAAGATAGGGCTGGCGGATGGTTTGATCCATAACCTGTATGATGAAGTAAGGCTGAAAGAAATAGAAGTCTGACGAAATTTCTCAATTCAAAATTTCAAAATCCTCTATGTCTGTTAATAAAGAAGTAAAAAGAGTTACGACAAATACCCTGCAGAATATGAAAGCAGCGGGTGAAAAGATCAGCATGCTGACAGCTTATGATTTTTCCTTTGCAAAGATCATTGACGGTGCCGGGATTGATGTGATCTTGGTAGGAGATTCTGCATCCAACGTCATGGCTGGTCATGAAACGACTTTACCTATCACCCTTGACCAGATGATCTACCATGCTTCTTCCGTTATCCGGGGCATACATCATTGCCTGGTTGTAGTGGATCTTCCTTTTGGTTCTTACCAGTCCAATTCAGATATCGCATTAGCTTCTGCAATCCGTATCATGAAAGAAACCGGTGCTCATTCTATTAAACTGGAGGGTGGTGAGGAAGTGCTGGAATCGATCAAAAAAATTGTTTCTGCCGGCATACCGGTAATGGGGCATTTGGGATTGACACCACAATCCATTTATAAATTCGGTACATATACCGTGAGAGCTAAGGAAGAAGAAGAAGCGAATAAACTTCGTCGCGATGCAAAACTGTTAGAGGAAGCCGGATGCTTTGCATTGGTTCTCGAAAAAATTCCGGCTAAGTTGGCGAAAGAGGTATCACAAAGTTTAACTATTCCCACTATCGGGATCGGTGCTGGCGGGGATTGCGACGGACAGGTGCTGGTGATGCATGATATGCTGGGTATTAATACTGAATTCAAACCAAGATTTCTCCGTCAATACCTCAATATTCATGACCTGGCATCCGATGCCGTAAAAAATTATATCCGGGATGTGAAATCAGGTGACTTCCCCAATCAGCAGGAGCAATACTAATCATTAACTGTTTTAATAGTAAATGCCGGAGTATCTCCGGCATTTTTATTGACCAGAAACTTTTTTCGGGCAATAAAAACCCGGAACTTTGCCCCGCAATTAAAATATGTCATATGGATTTCCTTGAAGCACTAAAGATAGAAACTCTCAATAAAGGCGTCAGCACCGGCAGCAACTGGATGGATGCAAAAGGTGAAACAATAGATTCCTTCTCCCCTGTTGATGGTAAAAAAATTGGCGCAGTCACTTCTGCAGATAAAGAAAGTTATGAAGCAGTTATAAAAAAAGCAGAAGAAGCCTTTAAAGAATGGAGGCTATGGCCTGCTCCTAAAAGAGGTGAAGTGGTTCGCCAGGTAGGCGAAGCGTTGCGCCGGTATAAAGTACCATTGGGTAAACTGGTTTCCTATGAAATGGGTAAAAGCCTGCAGGAAGGATTAGGTGAAGTGCAGGAAATGATCGATATCTGTGATTTTGCAGTCGGCCTCTCACGACAATTACACGGATTGACGATGCATAGTGAAAGACCTGCACATCGTATGTATGAACAATGGCATCCCTTGGGCATTGTGGGTATCGTCTCTGCATTCAATTTCCCGGTAGCTGTCTGGAGTTGGAACAGTATGCTGGCCTGGGTATGTGGTGATGTTTGCATCTGGAAGCCTTCTGAAAAAACTCCTTTGTGCGGAGTAGCCTGCCAGCATATCGTGAACGAAGTATTTGCAAAGAATAATGTACCCGAAGGCGTGAGCGGGTTGATCATTGGTGGCCGTGAAGTGGGCGAATGGATGAGTCATGATACCAGAGTGCCCCTGGTTTCTGCAACAGGTTCCACCAGAATGGGTAAAGCAGTTGGTGCTGCACTGGGTGCAAGATTGGGAAGGGCCTTATTGGAATTAGGCGGAAACAATGCGATCATCATTTCTAAAGATGCCGATCTTGATATTGCAATCACCGGTGCTTTGTTTGGCGCTGTTGGCACAGCCGGTCAGCGTTGCACAACAACGAGAAGGTTGATCATTCATGAAGATATTTATACTGCATTCAAAGAAAAATTGGTCAAAGCCTACCAACAACTTAGAATAGGCAATCCTTTAGATCAAAATAATCATGTAGGGCCGCTGATTGATCAGGATGCCGTGAAATTGTACCTGGATTCGATTGAAAAATGCAAAGCGGAAGGCGGCAATTTTGTTGTAGAAGGTGGAGTATTGAGCGGGGCAG
>CADEDV010000058.1 GCA_902826165.1 uncultured Bacteroidota bacterium | reverse complement strand
CCATCTGACCTCCCAGCCGGTAATTACTATGTGTATGTAAAAGCCAATGCCGGGCAGCATGTGTATGAATATCCCGGAACCCCGCAGATAAAGAGAAGCTCCCTGCCCGTAAATATACAACGGCCCGATGTTGTCGTCTCAAATGTTACAGCCCCTGCCAACACAATAAGCGGCCAGCCCGTAATTGTTAATTATTCTATTCTAAATAACGGGCCCGGGACTGTGTTCAATCATTTACGTAAAGACAAAATATATGTAAGCACTTCTGCCGTATTTGACGGGTCAGCAGAATTAATAGCTACACAAACTTATACTGAAAACCTGCCTTTAGGCACACCGGTTGTTCATTCATTCAGTCATACTTTCACCGCCGGACTTACCGGTAACAGGTACTTTTATGTGCACACCAACTTTGACAGTACATTCAGGGAAACGAATAGTAATAATAATATCAACAGTGCAGTCACATTAGTAGGCACTGCAACACCGGTTGACCTGGTAGTTTCGTCTGTTCCATTGGCTGATTCTATCTACACTATCAACGCCTCACAAATAAAATACACTGTAACCAATAATGGACCCGGCAGTACATACGGAAGCTGGACGGATAGTATTTTCATTAGTTGCAGTCCTGCCTTCAGCAATTCATCCAGTTTTTATATTGGCAAGAGAATACATACTGAAGTGCTGGCTGCGGGTAACAGTTATACAGATTCGTTTACTGTCACTATGCCATATAGCTTTGTTATTAATCCATGTTTTCCGGAAACCACCTATTCGACAGCTTACTTCTTTGTTAAAACAAATGCCGGGTCCGGCGTATACGAAGGCACCAACATCAACAATAATGTGGCCGGATCTGGTGCAAAAATTGTAATCAACCCTTTAGTTGACCATATTGTAACAAATGTTTCCGGAGCTGATACTACAACTGCAGGAAGGCCCTATACAACAACATGGATTGTAAAAAATATAGGTTATAATCCCAATAATATTCTCTATTACTATTTCTGGTATGATGCAGTTTACTTTTCCCCGGACTCGGTCTTTAACAACAATGCTATACCAGCAAATAATTTTGTTAACACCACCCGGCTTGAAAGGAACCAATCTTATTCTGAAACAAAAACTGCAACAGTTCCCAATATTCCAACCGGTGATTATTACGTATTTGTAAAAACAAACTACAACTCATACATAATCGCTGAAAAGGTGTTAAATAATAATGCTAACCTTATCCGCAATGAATCAGGTGCAGCAAAAAAGATTCACGTCATACAGCCGCCATTGCCTGATCTGGTCGACACGATACTTTCCATTCCGGTGTCTGCGGCTATTGGGCAGCCTCTTACAATTGTTCATAAAGTGACGAATAGCGGGGTTGGCGTTACTTATCCGTCCACCTGGAGTAATAGTATCTGGTTATCGACTGATATTATTCCCGGAAATAGCGGCGATATCCTTCTGACGTCAGTAAACCGTTCAGGCAACCTGCTGCCCGGCCAATCCTATACTGATTCTGTTACAAGTACTTTAAATATTACCATCTCGCCGGGTAATTATATTCTGTTGTCCAAAGCCGATGTAAACAATAATGTATTTGAAAGTAACGATACCAACAATGTGGCATTCGGGTATGTCACGGTTTATTCGCCGGCACCTTCAGACCTTGTTGTTCATGACATCATGAAACGGGATACAGCCTGGCTCGGCTATACGATAGATACGGCAATATGGGTAGTAGGCAATATTTCGGTCAATAACGCAGCAGGAATTTCATCTGATGGAATTTATTTATCAAAGAATATGGTTCTGGATTCAACAGCGGTGCTGCTCGGAATTAAAAATAAGACCATTAATCTTCCGCCTCTCGGAAAAGATACTATCAGTCTGCAACCGTTTGTTGCAGGGGTGACGGAAGGAAATTATAATGTGCTCGTAAAAACAGACCTGCTGAATAATATTACTGAATCCGATAAGACTAATAATACCGGCGTTTCTGTGAGCAGTATATATATAAAGGCAAAAGAGCTACTGTTGAATACGCCTGAAAACAACAGCCTGCATACTATCACGAGGTATTATAAATTACAAGTGCCGGATTCACTCCGGGGATCAACCATTCTTGTTACACTGAAGACCAATGACTCGCTTACCATGCGCAATGAAATGTATATCGGCCTAGGGTATGTACCGTCAGCATCCGCTTTTGATTATCGTTTCGAAACAGCCAATTATGGAAACCAGCAGATCGTCATGACCTCAGTAGTTGATTCCGTTTATTACATCGCTTACAGGTGTGTATCAGCCAATCCGGTGGTACAGAACATTACACTGAAAGCAGTGAAGCTTCCTTTTGCAATATTGACTGTTCAATCCAATTCAGGCGGGAATATTGGGAACGTAACTGTAAAAATTAGCGGATCGTTATTCACTAATTCCATGATAGCAACACTGGAGAGGCCGGGCATTACCATCTATGCGTCATCGGTGTTTTTTGTAAATAGTACGACAGTATTTGCCACTTTCAATCTGCAGGGAAGAGCACTGGGTCTCTATAATGTATCTCTTCAGAAAGCTGACTCGGCTATAGCCACCCTTGCTAACAGTTTCACCATTGCCAATGCAAATAATGGTGGCATCCTTACGGGCGGCGGACCGAATACAGGTCAATCAGGAACCGGCACTGAACCTGGCTGTGATCCGGGTACACCTTCCGGGTTGAACAGTCAATTAGTAACTGAAATCGTGGTACCGGAGAAAGTATTTGTAGGATGGCCGTTTGTGATACAAATTAATTACACCAACCCTTCAAATAATGATATACCGGCACAGGTGAGAATACTGTACAACGATAAAGAAGTAATGCTGGCAAAAACCACTGCAGAGTTAGCAGCCGGAAACACATCATTACATCTTGAACTGTCAGAACCGGGCGGGCCTCCGGGTATAATAAGGGCGGGCGCCAGCGGAACAATCACCGTGTATGGTAAGACACCTCTGAATATGCCGGGTCACACAATGATCAATTTCACACTGCGATAAAAAAAATTATGAATTATTCAATTCAAATACTGGTTATGAAAAATAAAGGCAGCCGTTTTTTATTGTCCCTACTGCTGGTGATTGCCACAACAACTTCCCTAACTGCACAAAACATCAATATTCCTAATAAAAGAGGACCCATGGGGCTACAGGTCAATACGCTTACCGGAAATTTATTTTTCTCCCGGACAGATCTGTACATTCCGGGAAGAGGTTTCCCCCTCGATATAACTTTTTTCTACAACAGTTATCATCATACAGAAAATAATGGATTTGGGAAAGGCTGGAGTTTCAACTATAATATTAAATATAAAGATGACTCCACCGGTTCAAAAACGATAAGCTGGGGTGAAGGCCGGAAAGACAGGTACACACCTGCCGGAAGTGGCTCCTATACTCCGCCTAAAGGTATCTTTAACGGATTATCTGAGTACCAGCCGGGTAAATATTTACTGGTTGACCCGGACGGAATTAAATTTTACTTCGACAATGCTGTTCATAAGAAAGTAACAAAGATTGAAGAGCCTAACGGCAACTTTCTTACAATGACTTATGCAGACACTTTACTAACGGCTATTACGAATACTGCTGGTCAAATCATTTCATTGAACTATACAAATGGAAAGCTTACCGGCATTACTGATGCGATCAGTTCACCAACCCGCACAATTACTTACACTTACGATGGTGCCGGAAATCTTACACAAGTAAAAGATCCCCTGAACGGCACCAACAAATACAGCTATTTAGTGAATGGTCCGATGAAAGGGATAACTGATAAAAACAACAACAAGGTGGATATTGTCTGCTATTTTGATTTGAGTATCAGTGAACTTGTTGGCTGTAATAAACGAATCAGTTTTTCTTACGACACCTCCGCACTGGTATCCTACATTACCGACCACCAGGCCAATGGCGCAAACCAGGTAACTCAATATTCCTTCAAGAAAACAGAAAATACAATATGGCTCAGCTCCCTCTCCGGGAACTGTTGCGGGTTCAATATGAAATTTGAATATGATGCTGCTGGAAATAAAATAAAAGAAACAGATGCCAAAGGCAATAGCACCCATTTTACTTATGATGGTAAAGGAAATCTGCTAACCATCACAGACCCTCTTGGCCAAACCATAACCTATACCTATTCTTCCAGCCTCAACAGGGTGATTTCAGCTACAGATGAAAAAGGTTTTATCACCACCATGACCTATGATGCAGCCGGTAACCTGGCCCAATTGATTGAACCAGGCAACCTGGTTTATACCGCCTCTTACAACAATAACGGTGACATAACCAGCAGCACCGACCCTAAAGGAAATACGTTTACTTATACATACGACACTTATGGAAACCCTTTATCCGTAACAGGGCCGAATGGCTACCAGGCAGCTTTAGGATATGATGCAAGGGGAAACCTCCTTTCCTTTACAGATGCGAGAGGGAACACCGCTAATTTAGAGTATGACATCCTTAACAGGCTAAAGAAAATAATTGACCCGGCCAATAATGATATCAATCTGAATTACGATGCGGAAGGAAATGCCATTTCGGTTACCAACGAAAATAATGAAACCAGCACAGTGGGTTTTGATGCATCCAACCGGAAAGTACGTTTTACTGATGCAATGAATAATAATATGACAGCTGCCTACGATGCAATGGATAATATTATCAGCATTACCAACCAGCTTGGCAATAAAATGGAGTTCAGTTATGACAACCGCAACAGGATAACAGGCCTGAACGATCCGTTGGGGAATAATACTACTGTGAACTACGATGCAAATGGCAACATCACATCTTTAAGTTTCCCAAATGGGGAAATGATCAATTACAGTTACGATGTATTGAACCGTATTACCACAATCACAGATGCTGCCGGGTCTCTTTATAACCTTGTCTATGACGCCAATAATAATATTACCCGGCTTATAAAAGGAACAGGTTTTACGTATGATGCTGAATATGACAGCCTGAACCGTTTGAAAAAAATTACAGATCCGCTCGGCAATTCTGCCTCCCTGGCCTATGATAGGAACAGTAATATATTATCTGTGACTGACAAGAATAATAACAACACAATCTATACCTACGATAGTCTTGACAGGGTAAGGTCCATCACAGATAATAATGGCTTTGTTGTAACCTATGGTTATGATGCGACAGGGAATATCATATCCGCAAGAGATCAGAATAACAATACCACTAACTACACTTACGATAACCTGAACAGGCCCCGTAGGATTACCTACCCCGATGGCCGGTTCACTGAATACAGTTATGACAATAAAGGGAATGTGATAAGTAAATTACAAACAGATGGCACCCTTTTAAATTTTGTCTATGACTCGCTTAATCGGGTCATCAGCAAAACATTGCCAGATGGCCATGTCTATTCATTTGCTTATGATGCCATGGGAAGAATCGTTGCAGCCACCAACAACACCGGGACGGTGTCCATTACTTATGATGCTCTCAACCGCATACTGTCAGAAACATTTGACGGAAGAACAGTTCAGTATAGTTATAACATAGCCGGCCGTACACAAACTACCATTTACCCGGACAGCATGGTGGTAACAAAAACCTATGATACCAGGAACAGGCTTACAGGTATTTCAAACAATAACTCGTTATTGGTAAGCTACCAGTATAATAATAATAACCAGCTGACAGGACAAACATTTGCCAACGGCGTATCCAGCAACAGGCAGTATGATATTGCAGGTCGTCTGATCAGTCTTAGCTCTGCCGGCAGTACTATTCAAAACACCGGGTTTTCATACGACAACCAAGGCAACAAAACAGCCATCACCCGTTTCAATGCGCAGGCAAAATCGGAACAGTTTGCCTATGATAATGGCTACCGCATCACCAATTACAAACGTGGTCCGGTTGGAGGTTCTCCTGTTTCACAATCCAACTATACCTATGATGCAGTAGGAAACAGGGTCACAGCAAACCTTAATGGGGTGACCATTACATATACTGCTAATAACCTGAACCAGCTAATTAGCAGTAACGGCCCTCAAAACCTTACTTATACTTACAATAACAATGGCAACCTTACATTCGACGGAAATTTTTATAAGTTTTATGATCCGGAGGGAAGACTGGTGAAAGACTCTTCTGCACCTGCTAATGTTTTAACCTACCAGTATGATGCACTGGGTCGCAGGGTACGTAAAAACCTGAACGGTAGTATCCTCAAATACAGCTTTGCCGGTATGCAGCTGATAGAAGAACGGGATGGTGGTACGGGAGCGATCAAAAATAAAACGATCTTTTCCAATTTTCTTACACCTGTCGCCAATGAGAAAGATAATAACCTGTTCTACTATCATCAGAATGAGTTGAACTCTGTTGAAGCTATTACTAATCAACAGGGACGCCTGCTGGAAAAATATGACTATGATGTATATGGCAAGATGAGTATTTATGATTCCCTCAATAACCCACTGGCTGGTTCATTGACCGGAAACCAGTTTGGATTCACCGGGCAGGTGTATGACAGTGCCACAAGTAATTACAAATTCTTCTTCAGGGAATATAATCCCGCAACCGGCCTGTTTAATCAACGGGATTTGATCGGCTATGCCGATGGTATGGGTATGTACCAGTATGTGCATAATAACCCCGCAAATGGAGTGGATGTGCTGGGATTAGAAGATTGTCCTGACAATACAATTCAAAGTGATTTTACCAGCAGCGTTAAATCTGTAGAAACGGTAGTAAGCTGGGAAAATTTCTTTTTTAGCTCCTATGAAGTATTACACAACGAAATTAACCAACGCCTGCAAAGTAAAGCATTAGAGCAGTTATATAAAATGCGGGGAGATTGGGCAGAATATTACCTGAGAAGTTTGAGTAATACCAAATCAGGAAGACAAAATGCAATAAAAGCAAAGCAGGTTCTTGAACAAATGAAAAATGTAAAAGTACCCAACGGAGCCAAGATTGCAAAAGTTGCAAATGCACTGGATGGGGTCGGCAAGGGATTAAATGTCCTTGACCTGGTGATAAAAGGACACAGCTTTGGAGAGGCCATCAATAATTATAATAATGGTTCAATTGATGGAGCAGAGTTAAGTCTGTCTGGTGGTAATTTAGCGCAAAGTGCTTTAAATTTTACCGGGATCGGGTCGGCATATAGTTTCGCTGATTTTTTACAGCAACAGGCTACCGGTAAAAGCATGAATGAATGGTCTGCCGAATACGGGCAAACCTTTGGTGAAAATTCTGTAGATCAAAAAATGGATGAAGAGCTGATGGAATTTCACCGGAAAAACGGAACCATTAAAAAATTCCTGAAGGCCTATCATAAAACAAATAGAAAAGAAATCAGGAAAAGGGTATCCGATTGCCCGCAAAACAACGGGGGTGGCACACAGGATCCTAATGGAAATGGCAACCCGATAGGAGGCACATCTGAAGCTATTTCTTCGCTAGATCCCAATGAGATCATAGGACCGGATGGCATGCCTGATAAAAGTTGGGTAAGCATCAACGACAGGTTACCTTATACTATCTTATTTGAAAATGATAAAACAGCATCAGCACCTGCCAAATACGTAAAGATTGTATCACCGGCACATGAAAAAATGGATGTTGCCACTTTCCAGTTGGGAAGTTTCGGATTCAACAGTCTTACGTTTGCAGTGCCACCTGCCACAGCATCTTATTACCAGCGGTTGGATTGCAGGGATTCTTTGGGATTGTATGTAGATATTACTGCTGGTTATGATGTACAGAACAACCAGGCTTTCTGGGAATTTCAATCCATTGACCCGGTTACATTACTTCCACCGGCAGATCCGTTAAAAGGTTTCCTGCTCCGCCAGGATAGTTTGAATAACACTTCCGGGCATGGCTTTGTTAATTTCAGTATCAAACCGGTGACAACAGCTCAAACACTGGACTCCATACTGGCCAGGGCTGATATCATGTTTGACACGAACGATACCATTCCAACCAATATCGAAAAAAATACGATTGACGCATTTCCACCCGTCAGCAGTATCAGTAATCTGCCAGATAGTACGATCAATACAGAAATAACAATCACTTACACGGGTGTTGATGATCTGAATGGTTCAGGTGTGAAATGGTATTCCATCTATGTTTCAGATAATGGCAATGCTCCTGAATTATATATTGCCAATTTCCGTAGAACTGACACCACATTCATTGGCGTGGAAGACCATCTGTACAGGTTCTATATAACAGCTACAGACAGTACCGGCAATATTGAAGTACTAAAACTGGCTGACAGCATATTCGTTAAAAACGGTGAGTATATCATTTGCCCGAACGGAACTGTCACGTTTGATTCCCGGCTTTCAGGTACCAGTTATCAATGGCAGGTGGATACAGGAGCTGGTTTTACAAACATTACAGACGGAGGAGCATACAATGGCACCAATACATCCCTGCTCAATATCAGTAATGCCCCATCATCCATGTATGGTTACCAGTACCGCTGCCTGGTAAACGGCACAACATACAGCACCGTATTCTTATTAAAATTCGGAATGACCTGGGAAGGTACTGTCAGTACTGCGTGGGAAAACCCGGCCAACTGGAGTTGCAACAGCCTGCCGGACGAGAATACGGATGTAATTGTGGGTGAAGGCAAACTCAATTATCCCCAGGTAAACTCAAATGTCAGCATCAGAACATTACGGTTCAGACCTGGTGCCTCCGGAACTGTTAACAGCGGGTTTACACTCACTATTTTAAAATAAAATCAATTGTCCTTCCCGGTGCTTCTGCCGGGGAGGATAATTTAAAGAAATAAACGTATGAACCAGTTATTGATCCCCACCAACAAAGGCCTGAAAGTCGTATTGCCCCAGAATATCATCCGGGTAGAAGCGAACAGCAGTTACTGTAAAATTTATTTTGCTAACGAGTACCCGTTGACAGTAGCCAAGGTATTGCAGTGGTTCGAAAAAAAACTACCGGATGATTCCTTCTGCAGGATACACCGTACCCATATTGTGAACAGGAGTTTCATCTCCGAAATTTCACTCGATAATAAACTTACATTAATAAACGGCGACCGCTTACAAATAAGCCGCCGGAAGAAAAATTCTTTCAGAAAAATGATTGCGTGATACTCCTGTAGTAAATAATGGTACGCTGGTATCAGCTTACCCCGCTTGTCTGCATGGTCTTATTAATTTTCAACACTAAACCCTGCAACACTTTGCCAGGACCCGCTTCTGTAAAGGTAGAGGCCCCATCTGCAATCATTGATTGCACACTCTGTGTCCAGCGAACGGCACCGGTCAACTGGTCAACCAGGTTTTGTTTGATCTCTTCCTTATCCATTACTGCCTTAGCCACGACGTTCTGGTAAACCGCACAGGTAGGGGTATGAAATTTGGTTGCTTCAATTGCAGCAGCCAATTCTTCTTTGGCAGGTTCCATCAACGGTGAATGAAAAGCACCGCCCACCGGCAATACCAATGCTCTTTTTGCACCAGCAGCTTTCATTCTTTCACAGGCGATCTCGATTCCCTTTATGGAGCCGCTGATCACTAATTGTCCCGGACAGTTATAGTTAGCGGGGACAACGATCTCGCCGGTTTCATTTTGTACTTCGGCGCAAATGGCTTCCACTTTATCATCCGCTAATGCTAATACAGCAGCCATGGTAGACGGGTTCATTTCACAAGCTTTCTGCATTGCTTTAGCCCGGATAGAAACAAGTGACAGTGCATCATCAAAACTTAAGGTGCCATTGGCCACTAAAGCAGAAAATTCGCCGAGAGAATGGCCTGCCACCATATCAGGCGATGCACTTTCAATACTGCGGTAAGCGATAATGGAATGTAAAAAAACAGCCGGTTGCGTTACATTCGTTTGTTTCAGGTCTTCTTCTGTTCCGTTGAACATCACATCAGAAATGCGAAAGCCCAGCACTTCATTAGCTTGTTCAAATAATTTTTTTGCAAAAGCACTGTTCTCGTAATGTTCTCTTCCCATTCCCGGAAATTGTGAACCCTGCCCGGGAAATATATATGCATGTTTCATTCTTGGTGGTAGTTAATCCAAACAAAAATGCCGCAAAGGTTTTAATTAGAAAAATCTTTGTGGCATTAATTAAAAATATTACTGATAATCAGCTGAGACGGGCTGTAATTAGTTTCAAAAACTCACTCCGGGTCGAGTTTTTTTGAAATTCTCCATCAAAAGCGGATGTAGTGGTAGTAGAATTTTGCTTTTGTACACCCCGCATCATCATGCACAAATGCTGTGCTTCGATCACCACGGCCACTCCCATCGGGTTCAGTGTTTCTTTGATGGCATCCATAATTTGCACGGTTAATCGTTCCTGCACCTGCATACGTCTTGCATAAACATCCACTACCCTGGCAATTTTGCTTAATCCTGTTATCCATCCGTTGGGTATATAAGCGATATGTGCTTTGCCAAAGAAAGGGAGCATATGGTGTTCACACATACTGTACACTTCAATATCCTTTACCACGATCATCTCGCTGACGGGTTCATGAAACTTGGCGGAATTCAGGATAGCATGTGCATCCAGCTGGTATCCCTGCGTAAGGTATTGCATCGCTTTCGCTACCCTTTCAGGGGTTTTTAAAAGGCCCTCCCTCTCGGGGTCTTCGCCCAGCAAACCGATCGCTTCCTTATAATTTTTTATAAGTCCTGAAGTTGTTTGCTCGTCGTACTGCTCTGTTTTTTTATATGCCATAACGTTTAATTCTGCTTTCTGTTTACAAATAGTTTATGCCGGGTATTCGACAAAATTTCGCGGCGTTTCAAATAACCGGATCTGCAGGTCCATTTTGGGGTCAATATGCGGACGCAGCAGATCATAAATAACGATGGCAATATGTTCAGCCGTCGGGTTCAGTTCTTTGAACTCTTTCGTATCAAGGTTCAGGTTCTTATGATCAAACCGGGAATGAATCTCCCTTTTTACCAGGTCACTAAGTTCTTTCAGGTCCATTACATACCCTGTCTTTTCATCCGGCATGCCCACTACTTTAACCTCAAGCTCATAATTATGACCGTGATAATTGGGCAGGGCACATTTACCAAACACTTTCTCATTAGTGGCATCATCCCAACCGGGGTTGAACAACCGGTGTGCTGCATTAAAATGTTCCCTTCTGAAAACTGCTACTTTTTGGCTCATGTATTCAAATTACGAAATAAACCTGCATACTGATTTGAATTGGCCCCGGGGTATCAAAATTTCCGGGTATCGGAACTACAACAGGTAAAGTAATAAAATGTTCAGGCAGTTATAGTATCACTCCCCGAAATACTCGACGTAGATACGGGGTGTTTCATACAATTTAATGGCATGCAACCGAACGTCTGCCGGTAAATGCGGCACCAGTTGCTGCCAGATAGCAATGGCCAGGTTTTCAGTACTGCACATTTGCCCCTTCATGAAATCAACATCCACATTCAGGTTGCGGTGATCCAGTTTTTCGATGATATGCTCTTTGATGATAATGCTGAGCCGCTTTACATCAAACACAAAACCGGTATCCGGATCGGGCTTGCCTTTTACTGTAACCAGCAACTCATAATTATGCCCATGCCAGTTCTGGTTGGCACATTTGCCAAATACTTCATCATTTTTTTCTGAGGTCCAGCTGGGATTGTACAACTTGTGCGCCGCATTGAAATGTTCTGATCTTGTTAAGTAAACCATGCTTTACTTTTTTGTTTCCTCACAGCAATTGGGCGGAGGAAAAGTGAGGCCATGCCATTTGGCTGGCAGGCGGCAAAGGTAAGTCAAAACAGCTGCTGATTAATCAATAACTTTGCCTGTCTTTCCTGCAGGAAAAGATTTTTATATGAATATACTGGTCACCGCAGCCACTTCCATAGAACTCACACCTTTCCTGGAACAATTCAGGAAACAGGACGCTCCTTTTTTTCACGAACAGTATATTGATGTTTTGATAACCGGTATCGGGTTAACAGCCACTACTTACAGTTTATCAAAATATCTGCAAGTGAAACGGCCTGACCTGGTGATACAGGCCGGGGTGGCGGGTTGTTTTGATGTATCAATCCCATTAGGAACGGTGTTTGCCATCAAACAGGAAGCGATCGCCGACCAAAGTGTGATTGAACTGAATCAGCTAAAAACATTGTTTGATCTGAACCTGGTGCCGCAGGACCAGTATCCGTTTTCAAAAGGATGGCTGGTCAATAAAAATGATACCCTTAAAAAAACTAAACTGAAAAAGGTAAGGGGTATTTCCGTGAACGAGATCACTACTTCCAAAAAGAAAGTAGCTTTTTATAAGGAACATTTTGAACCAGTGGTAGAATCGATGGAAGGTGCCGCCCTGCATTATGTTTGCCTGCTGGAAAAAATTTCTTTTATCCAATTAAGAAGTACCAGCAATTATATTGCGGAAAGGAATAAAAAGAATTGGAACATGAAAGAATCAATTATTAACCTGAACAGGGAGCTGACCCGTTTGTTAGCAACAGTATGAAATTCACATTAGGCTTTTCGCCCTGCCCCAACGACACTTTTATCTTTGATGCGCTTGTCAATAAAAAAATTGACACGGAAGGGTTTGAATTTGAAACAGTGCTGGCAGATGTGGAAACACTCAACCAATGGGCACTGGAAGGAAAATTAGCTATTACCAAACTCAGCTTCCCGGCTTTCTTCCGGTCGCTGCAACATTATACACTGTTAAATGCAGGCAGTGCATTGGGAAAAGGAGTCGGCCCCTTATTAATTACTGATTCTGTCCAGGAACTCTCTGATGATGATGTGAACCAGGCCTCCGTTGCCTTGCCGGGTATTCATACCACAGCTAACCTGCTGTTCAGTTATGCCTACCCCGATGCCATTGACAAAAAATTCATGCTATTTTCTGCTATTGAAGGTGCCTTGCTGAATAAAGAGACAGACCTCGGTGTCATCATTCATGAAAACCGTTTTACTTACCAGCAAAAAGGGTTGTATAAAGTAAAAGATCTTGGTGAGTATTGGGAAGAAAAAACGGAATTGCCCATTCCTTTGGGTGGAATTGCGATTACCCAATCTGTAAAAAGGTCGGTAGCATTGAAAGTAAACGGGCTGATCCGCCAAAGCCTTGAATATGCTTTTAAAAATTATCCGCTTATCCCGGATTATGTAAAACAGCATTCCCAGGAAATGAGTAAAGAAGTGATGCGCCAGCATATTGACCTGTATGTAAACAATTACAGTCTTGACCTGGGTGACGAAGGAAGAATTGCCATTGAATCCTTACATGAAGTATTCCTGGAGCTGCATGACCTGGAAACTGATGACGAAGATGTGCTATTTCTTTAAGGCTGTCGCATAGGTTTCCAAACATCGTTTTCTTGCCAGTTCATGTGGCACGATGGCTTGAGGATAAGAAAACTCTTCGAACTCAGGCACCCATTTCCTTACATACTTTAATTCAGGATCAAATTTCTGTGTTTGCAGGTAAGGATTGAATACCCTGAAATAAGGCGCCGCATCGCAACCACTGCCAGCTGCCCATTGCCAGCCACCATTATTAGCAGCCAGGTCAAAGTCTAATAATTTTTTAGCGAAATAAGCCTCTCCCCATCGCCAGTCGATCAGCAAATGTTTGGTAAGAAAACTCGCCACGATCATCCGCACCCGGTTATGCATAAAGCCGGTTTCATTTAGTTCTCTCATTCCGGCATCCACGATGGAGTAACCAGTTTGCCCCTTGCACCAGGCCGCAAATTCTTTTTCATTATTTCTCCATTTGATCGTATCATATTCTTTTTTAAAAGCATTCCCGACCACCTTCGGGAAATGCCAGAGTATCATATGATAAAAATCCCGCCAGATCAGTTCGTTCAAAAAAGTTTCGTTGAATCCACCTGCTTCAGCGGCCAGGGTGCGGATACTGATCGTACCAAACCGAAGATGCACACTCAGTCTTGATGTGCCTTGTATAGAAGGAATATCCCGCTGCTCCTTATAATTCCGGATGATGGCACCCTGCCATTCCTTGCCCGGGAAAGCAAGACCGGCTGCTTTAAAATTCATTTCCGGTAATGAAATAATTTTACGTTCGGGTTGTTTGTAAAAATTCTTGAAATATTTTTTATTCGGGTAGGGCTTCAAATGAAATTCAGTCAATACCGCTTTCCATTTCCGGGAATAGGGTGTGAAAACAGTATAAGGCTTGCCGTCATCTTTCAGTACTTCGTTCTTTTCTAAAATCACCTGGTCTTTAAATGTTTGAAAGTCGGCTCCATTCGTTTGGAGTAGTTGCTCAATCGCTGTATCTCTTTTTTGAGCATACGGTTCATAATCATGGTTCGTAAATACTTTATCCACGGTATATTCCTGCAACAATTCTTTATACACTTGCTCCGGGAAACCGTATCGCACCTCCAGTGTTGAACCCAGTTTTAGTAATTGCTGCTGTAGTTGCTGCAGTGCCTGGTAAATGAACTCCACCCTCCTGTCCGTTCTGTCTTCCAGTTCGTCCAGTATATTCTTATCGAAAATAAAAAGGGGAACAACCGGGTTCTTGTCCTTTAATGCATGGTACAATCCGGCATTATCCTCCAGCCGGAGATCCCGGCGAAACCAAAAAAGATTAACGGTGGGCTTCATGTTTGCAATGGAAATTTTAGACTAAACAAGATCAGTGGTTGATTGTTTGCACGATGTCACGGTAAATTTTAGCCGTTTCGGCATTGCCAAACACCGTATTTCCCAACTGCCTCACCCATTTAATACCATAAATAGCGTTAGACAGGAAAATTTCTTTGGCTTCCTCCAGGTCGGTAGTTCTGACTATGGCTTCTTTAATCTTATACCCTTTTTCCTGCATTTGCATGAGCAGGTGCCGCCGCATCACACCATTTACACAGCCTTCGCTTAATGAGGGTGTGAGCCATTCCTCTCCTTTCAGGATAAAAATATTGGCAATGGTACTGTCTGCAATATTACCGTACTGGTTCAATACGAGGCAATCATTCAGTTGCAGCTCTTTGGCATATTGAGCTGCCATGGTATAAGGAAGATAATTGGCTGATTTAAGTTGTGAAAACTGGTCACAACTTTTACGGGCATCGGGGAAAATACCGATCACCAAACCATTTTCATTGAGCCGGTTCACTGATTCATTCAACGGCCAGGCTTCAATCAGGTATTGCAATATCTTATCCCCATCGTATAAACCGCCATTGCCACGGAAGACAGATAGCCGTACTCTTCCCAACTCAGTACAATGATTTTTTCGGCAAAGTTGTATGATCTCTGCCTGTAGCTTTTCCGGGGTAAATAGTTTGGGTATCTCCAGCTTCAGCAATTGCATACCCGACCATAACCGATCACTATGAAAGGAGAAAAGCCGCAACCTTCCTTTTTCAATCTTCATGGTTTCAAACAGTCCGTCACCATAGCGGTAGCCCCGGTTATCTGCCATCAGTACGGGCTGATCAGCGGTTATTATCTTACCATTGAAACAAATGTTGTTCACCGGCTCAAAGTAAAACAAAAAAGCCATCCTCCCTTCAGGGAAGATGGCAGGTAAAGAATATCATGTGAACGCTTAGTGTTGTTCTACCAGTCCGGCTTTAACTGCATACATCACCAGGCCGGCCATTGATTTGGTACCGGTCTTGGTTTTGAGTTTATCCCTAATCGCTTCTACAGTACGTGGGCTCAGGTCCACGATATCGGCGATCTCCTTGGTGCTTTTTTCATCGCACATCAGTTTCAGGATGGTAATTTCTTTATCAGTTAACTGCACATCAGCCGGCATGGACGATTCAACCGTACGTTTTGTACGTAAACCATTCAATAAGGCTTTGTTGGTAAGTTCGTTGAAATAGAAATCATTTTCATATACACCCCTGATCGCTTCGTAGATCATTTCAGAACCTGATTCTTTGGTCAGGTACGAATTGGCCCCGATCTCCATCATCTTGGAGATCACAGAATGATCGTTGTGCATGGAGAGCATGATCACTTTTACGTTCGGGTAGAGCTTTTTGATCTCGGGCAAAGTGGTCAGGCCGTCCATAATAGGCATTTGTATATCTAACAATACCACATCTGGCTGGATATGACGCAGGAGATTGAGCAGCTGCATACCATTTTCGGCTTCAGCTACCATCTGGATGTCTTTGCGGCTTTGCAGGGAAGTTTTTACTCCGGTACGGAACAGGGCATGATCGTCAGCAATGGCTACCCTGATTACAGAGTTAGTGTCGGGATTTTTCATGGATTAAAAAATTACAATGTTTGGATTTAGTATTTGTTCTGAATGCAAGATGGGAAATTCCTGCAACATATACCATCGGGAAAGTACTTGATTTCCCCTTTGTGGAAAGTACCGGTTATCCTTTACGGAACTTTACGATAGCTTATTTGCTAATCTACGATGAACTAAGTAAATACCGAATGTTTTAAATAGGGCAGTTATGCTCTTGTTAACAATCCCCTGTGGATATAGTTTTGTGTCAGAAAGTTGATTGATACGGATGAATCGTTTTACCTACTCATCCAATGTCCATAACCGTCCAGAAAATAATTTCCAATCCTTTGAAAGACCAGACGACTTTTCCTGTTCAATCAACTTTCTCTTTCTATCGAACCCGTTTTTATGATCCAATACCTGTTGAAAGTAACACAAACCAAAACCATTAACCTGTCCTTATGAAGATCAGCAACTAATTATCTTTTTCTTTTCATAACAGTAACGTAAGAACCCCGGTCCTCATAACGCCGGGGTTTGCCTTTGTATATACT
>CADEDV010000057.1 GCA_902826165.1 uncultured Bacteroidota bacterium | reverse complement strand
TTGGAAGTACCGACGGGTCCTACTGTATTATAAACCCTTGTAGCCGAGACCTATGGAGCAGATTATAACAAGCAGAGTGAAGTAGCCCAGCAGGTACAAGGTTTGTTGGGCAGAACAGCTGATGTGGTAGACATTGACTGGATGGTGGAAGAAGACCAGCCGGAATATGATTTTGTAGTGGATAAAGAAAAAGCCATGCGGTATGGAGTGGCACCGGCACAGGTGGTGGCAACCATCCGGGCTGCTTTATCAGGAAATACCGTAGGTACTTTGCATAAGCCTGCTTCTTACAACCCGGTCAACATTGTATTGAAACTGGATGATGCTGACAAATCTTCACTCGATGATCTGAAAAACCTGAAAGTGATCAGCCAGTCGGGTAATGCAGTGCCCGTTGGTGACCTTGTCACGATCAAACGGGCTACAAAAGAAAAAAGCATTTACCGCAAGAACCAGAAAAGAGTGGTGTATGTAACAGCAGACATGGCGGGCAAATTAGAAAGCCCCTCCTATGCCATGATGAATATTTCAGACAGTTTGAAGAATATCAAATTACCCGAAGGGTATTTATTAAACGAAGAATATACACAGCAACCGGAGTTTGAAGATAATTTTTCCCTGAAATGGGATGGCGAGTGGCAGATCACTTATGAAGTGTTCCGTGACCTGGGTATCGCCTTCGTTGTAGTGATCGTTATCATCTATATGCTGATCGTGGGCTGGTTCCAGAATTTCACCGTACCCTTAGTGATGCTCGCAGCGATACCGCTTTCATTAGTGGGCATTGTATTAGGTCACTGGATGATGGGAGCTTTCTTTACCGCCACTTCCATGATCGGTTTTATTGCACTCGCCGGTGTGATGGTCCGAAACTCAGTGCTGTTGATCGACTTCATTGATATCCGCCTCAAAGAAGGTATTCCCTTAAAGCAGGCCATCATTGAAGCAGGAGCTGTACGTACCACCCCGATCCTGCTGACAGCCGGAGCTGTGGTACTGGGTGCCGTGATCATTTTATTTGATCCCATCTTCCAGGGGCTGGCCATCTCCCTGATGGGCGGAACCATCACATCTACCTTCCTCACTTTATTAGTGGTGCCCCTGCTCTATTATAAAATGCTGAAGAAAAAATATGCGAAGAAACAAACAACAGATATACAACCCGCAAACGATTAATATATGAAACTACTTTTTGTAACCTGCCTGCAGGATTTTAAAACCGATGTGATGAATATCTTTCACCAGGCAAGGGTAAAAGTCTTCAGTGTGACTGAAACCACCGGTGTAAAAGACGAACATGATACAAACCTGCTTGATGACTGGTTTGGTAACAAGGACGGTGAATACGATTCACTCATCCTGTTCAGTTTTACCAGCGGGGAAACGGCGGCTGAAGCCATGCGGCTGATAAAAACCTATAACGAAGAAGCAGGTAACCGGTTTCCCATCCGGGCTTTTATCCTGCCGGTAGAAGACTCCAATTATTTACCATAAAATAAAACACATGAGAGAAAGAATAATCCGGGCCGTGGCAGGCACTTTGGTATTGACCAGTATTGCACTGGCTTATTTTGTACATACCAACTGGCTGTTGCTCGGCGCCTTTGTGGGGTTGAACCTGCTTCAATCCTCCTTTACCAAATTCTGTCCCCTGGAATCCATATTAAAGAAAGCCGGCGTATAGCCCGATGATCCTCTGCAAGCGGCCTGCCGGTAGTTGTAGTACCGGTAAGGCCGCTTTTATATGCCTGCCCGCCAATCAGCACTGCCCACCGGTTTTCCACATTGTGGACTCTTTTTTAAGCGTCAACGGCAGATAATCCTTAGTTTGAACGCCAAAACAAACGAGGGAAACCCGATGAGAGATATGAAGTCGTTGTTACTGGTATTGCTGTCCACCGGCCTTGTTTTCACCTGGGTCTATCACCTCTATGACAAGACTCAATACAGTAAACGGAGAACAGAGGTCTATATCAAAGATTCCATTGCTGTTGCACAGGCAGTCAAGGATTCCCTGCAAAAGATCTATGCGGTTACTATTACTGATTTGGACCTCAAACTAGATTCCGCCAGCAGCAATGTGAATTCCCTGCAATCCGAGCTGGGTGCCAAAATGGCCCAGATCAAAAACCTCCGCAGCGAGATCAATGCGATACTCGGCAAACGGGGGGTGACCAAAGAAGAACTGACCCTGGCCCGGCTCAAAATAAGTGAACTGCAACTACTCGTGGATGACCTGAGGTCGAAGAATAATTCCATGGAAGACGAAAAGAAAAGACTGACAGGACTGATGGAACAACTGAACGGGAATATGAGCAGCCTGCAACAGAATATGGCCAAAGTGGATGAAGAGAACAGGGCCCTGCGGGAAAAGATCAACCTGGCTTCCGTATTCGTGGCCTCTGAACTGCGGCTGAATGCGATGGCCGTGAAAAGCGGGAAGGAAATAGAAACCACGCAGGCTAAAAAAGCAGAAAAATTTGTTCTCTCTTTTTTATTACAGAATAATGTGAACCAGTACAGCAATGCCGAGGTCTATGTGATCATTACCGGCCCGGATGGTGAAGTGCTGCAAAGCCCGGTTTGGGAATCCCGCACCATGGATACCAAAGGAGAAGGCAAAAGGGAATACACCCTGAAGATCAAATTTGATTATGAAAAAGGGGAACAGAAACAAATGCTGTTCTCACTCACCCCGGAGCATTATAAAAAAGGCGATTATACCATGCAGGTCTATCATAATGGCTACCGGATTGGCCAGGTGATGAAGACGCTGGGGTGATGAAGTTTCTTGCTTTATTTGTCTGTTCAATTCCTTAACACAAAAGGCTATTTGCAATTTGGAATTTTTTCCCAACCACTTTCCACAGGCTCATTTAAGATACAATCTGGCACATCAATATCGTAATACTCATATTGGGTGGGGGTGCCGGGTAAGATTTTTATGAAGAATTTCTGCCCTTGCTTTTTCTTAAAATCATAAGAAGGCATAAAGCTTGACTTGTACTCTTTACCTTTAAATTTATATGAAATATGTGCTGAATGGCCACTTTTGCCAAATGATATACTTTCTATTTCCGCAATTACAAAAACACCATCCTCTCTAATTTTGTAATACTTAACAACGCTTAAAGCACCTCCAATTGCAAATAATATGGCAACGATAATTAAAAACCGTTTATCATTCTTGCGCATTTACATAATTTTAAAATATACTGCATTACTCAAATTTCTTAAAATTAATCATAACTGATTTTGAAATAAAATAAAGAAAAGGCCTTGACCCTAGATTCCCAACATCATTTATGTTCTCAACAATATCAAGTTCAGATATTTTTGATTTCTTCGAAAAAATAAAATCCGCTTCTTTCTCATCCAAAATACAAACAATAACAAATATTTTTCTTTTCCAACTAATGCCTAACCGATAAATATTTTCATCCTCATACTTCCAAATATTTCTAAATTTAAAATACCCTCCTTCTGTAGCAACCACACCCTTTAATCTATCAGAGGGATTGAAACTCCCTTTAATAGTTTCATTTTGAAAGTAAAAAAAATGATAGGAATCATCCCTGCTCCTGTAATCAATCTCAAAACTTGTGTCAATTTCACTGGCTAAAATATTTACAAACCCGGCTAGCCGTTCTTGTGAAGCACTGATATGTTCAATAATCTCTAATCTTTTTTCTACTCCATTTTCGTTATTACAACTAAACACCATTACACCTAAAACCGACACAAAGAAAAAAACAAAATACTTTTTCATAGTAAAATTTATCTATATCAATTGTTCTCCGATGCAGTGGTTCGTGTTCCCACAGGTTTTCATTTTTGTTCAAGGACATAAACCACATTACACCACAATTTACTCCACCAACCCCAAAAAAAAGAAGGCCTCCGTTAACGGAGGCCTTATACTTAGTAAACCCAATTTGCTTAGAATAAATTGTAGCCATAGCTCAGGTAATACAAGCCACCGACTGCAGGGCTGCCGAAACCAGTGCGGTAATAGTTATTACCGAGGTTGGTGCCGCCAATGCGGAAAGTGCTCTTGGTACCAGCCGGGCGATAGCTTACCTGTGCATCCACCCAGGTAAAATAAGGCAGTGTACCACTCACGAAAGTTCCTTCGTAGTAGTTATTATCCTGCCATTTGGCCACGATATTGAAACCAATGTTCTTGTACACATTATCATTACGCAGACCCACGTTCACCCGGTATTTCGGTGCATTGAAGAAGGTAACCAGGTCAGTCGGTGCATCACGCAGGTCATCAGAGAATACGTTACCATAGATGGTGTAGTTCTTGATGATCTGGTATTCCATACCAATACCCCAGCCCATGGCTTTCACCACACCGGTTGTGTTTTGAATATAGGAGAAGTTGGTTGTGGTAAAGGAAGATAACAGGTGAAGCGGTGAAGGAGCTGCGAACTGGTTAGACTGACCTACACCGATGGTAGCCAAAAAGTCTTTGTACTGGCTGTAGTAAGCATAAGCATCCACTAACAGTTTCTTGCCTAAAAGACCTTTGTAACCGATCTCGTAAGAGCTTACGGTTTCAGGCTTCACCGGGGTAAAAGTTGATCTTACCAGTTTGGTTACATCCAACGTTGCTCTTGCAGCGATAATGCTTTCTGCAGTATAAGCAGGGTTGGTAGTTGAATTCAAACCATAATAAGACTGGAACTCAGGTAAACAACCGATCAGCACACCGGCACCGGTAACCAGGTTGATGTATTGGTTTTGGTTGGTAGGGAAACGATACGCTGTCTGGAAAGACAAACGGATATTGTTATCCTTCGCCACTTTGATCACAGCCGTGATACGGGGTGTCCAGCGGCCATCAAAATTGGTTTGCTTATCATAACGGATGGCACCGGTCAGTGTCAGCACATCATTCAATAATTTTTTGCGGAGTTGCAGGTAACCACCGGTCTCATTGATCTTGATAGGACCAGTAGTATCAGCAAACAACGTTCCCTGGGAATTCATTACCCACTGTTTCCACTGCACACCAGCCATTACTTCCACTTTATCAGAGAAGCCTAACGCATCAGATACATTCACCTGTGCTTCACCAGCCCAGAGGTCAGATTTATCAAGGAATAAGGCACCGCCATTTTTGATCGGTGTACTGCGTCCTGCTTTGGCAGCAGCTTCAAAAGCAGCAGTACCGGGAAGCAGGCGGCCAACATCTGCAGCAGAACGGGCAGACAAATGAATTTGTGCATCACTGATGGCACCACCCGCTTGTCTTCTTGTTTCAGCAAATGTTCCAACATACTGGGAGAACCAGGTAGCATTCGGTTTCCATAAGCTGTTAACATAAACACCCAATGCAGTACTGTTATAAGATTCCCCGGCATTTTCCTGTGTGGTATAGGCACGGACAAACCAGTTCTTGGCTCTTACTTCCAGTTTATGTTGTGCAATTTTCAGGTTGCGCAGAGAATAACGGTCAGCACCTGTATAAACAGTGGTACCCGTACCGAAATAAGAGTTGAGAGAAGCTTCAATATTCTCCGTGATCTTGTAATGAAGAGCACCGGTGAATTTTGCATTGATCGTATTGTAATCAACTAATGTTTTTTCTTCATAACCGGTTCTGGAAACACTTTGTGAACCGAAGTAGTTATTTCTTACACCTACATAAAAAGGAACAAACTGTTGCGCTGTAGCTTGTGCAGGTGCGGGGAACAGGTTTACAAAGCCGGCAATTTGCGCATTCGAAGGATAAACCGGGTTACCAATGGCAGTAAAATAATTATTGGCGATAGCTGCAATATCAACACCAGCAGCTTGTAATAAACCAGCCCTGATCTGTGCCATTACCACTTGAGAGAAACCTGCCATAGTAGTGCTGGCTTCATCACCATATACGTTAATACCATTATAGTTAGGATCATTGGTACGGTTACCACCCACCACTTTACTCAGCACACCTACCTGTGATTTATTCCTGAAATCATCGGCCTGCCAGTCGCTTCCTCTTGTTAGCTGACCCGCCAGTTTGATTGCAAATTTCTTGTTCTTGCCTATTGTATTGGCCCAACGGAAACTCCAATCAGAATAGGGAGCTGCTTTCCGCTGCTTGCCATCCACATGCATGATACCCTGCTTTACGTTTACACTAAGGCCTTTGTATTTGAAAGGATTTTTGCTGTTGATCAGGATGGTACCATTCATACCACCGGAACCATACAGTGCAGAAGATGCACCCGACAGCATTTCAATATTATCAACATCCAGCTCTGTTAAACCAACGATGCTACCAACAGAGAAGTTCAAACCAGGTGCCTGGTTATCCATTCCGTCGATCAATTGGTTCAGGCGGGTGTTACCACTGCTGACAAAACCACGGGTGGTCACAGTACGGAAAGTCAGACTCGCCGTATGCATATCCACACCTTTCAGGTTGGTGATTGCTTCATAATAACTGGGAGCAGCAATATTGCGAAGGTTAGCACCACTCATTCTTTCAATGGTTACGGGTGCTTCCAAAATACGCTGGGGAACACGGCTGGCCGAAACCACCACCTCTTGTCCAAGCGTTGTATTAGGTTTAAAATCAACATCGAGTTTAGCTGTGGCATCGCTCACAGTTACTTCATAACTGTCATAGTTGACCGAGCTGAAAACAAGTACAACAGGAAGTTTGGCAACATTCAGGCTGAATTCACCATCCGAATTGGTGAAAGTACCCTGGCTCGTTCCTTTAATCACAACAGATACGGCAGGAACTGCATCTTTAGAAATGCTATTACGGACAGTGCCTGATACGGTAACTGTTTGGGCATGGGCAGCAATCGAAAAGAGGACAGCCATCATCAGGGCAGCTAAAAAGCGGTAGCTTTTTCTCATAAATTGGCAGTTTTAATTTTGGAATTTGACGGAAAAATAAGCATTGTAATTTTTATCTAAAAATTTAATTTTTAGGGAGAAAGGGATAATTTGTTGAAATCTTGGAAGGGTCATTAGCTGGCTTATTTTTGAACCCTTATTACTTTCGGTTATGGCTTCATTTTCTTTTCCCGGCCAGACCGGGTTTTACAGCGGCAAAGTACGGGATGTTTACAGTATTGGCAATGACTGGCTGGTAATGGTCGCCTCGGACCGGATATCGGCTTTTGATGTCATTCTTCCCTGCCCCATCCCTTTCAAAGGGCAGGTGCTGAACCAGATCGCCGCCTGGATGCTGGCTTCCACCCGTGATATTTGCCCCAATTGGCTGGTAGAAGTGCCGGCCCCCAACGTTTCCATTGGGAAAAGGTGCCAGCCTTTCAAAATTGAAATGGTGGTCCGCGGCAACCTGACCGGGCATGCCTGGCGCACCTATGCCTCCGGGAAAAGAACATTGTGCGGTGTCGCCCTGCCCGAAGGAATGAAAGAAAATGACTATTTCCCCCACCCGATCATTACCCCAAGCACCAAGGCGTCCGAAGGCCATGATGAGGATATCAGTAAAGAAGAGATCATTGCACAAGGCCTGGCCAGTGCAGAAGACTGGAAAGTACTGGAAGATTATACCCTGCGGTTATTTGCCCGGGGTAAAGAGATCGCCGCCAAACAGGGATTGATACTCGTGGATACCAAGTATGAATTTGGCAAGATCGGTGATACCATTTACCTGATGGACGAGATTCATACCCCTGATTCTTCCCGATATTTCTATGCCGATGGTTTTGAAGAAAGACAAGCTACCGGCGAACGGCAGAAGCAGCTTAGCAAAGAATTTGTCAGGGAATGGCTGATCGCTAATAATTTTATGGGCAAGGAAGGGCAAAGCGTTCCGGTCATGAGTGATGAATGGGTGAATACGATCTCGCAACGTTATATTGAGCTGTACGAAAAAGTAACCGGCAAAAGTTTTGTGCCCGAGAAGCTAGCGGACGAAGAAACTATTCTTCGCATCAACGATTGTCTTAAAAAACTTTCCGCATAAGTACATTCTGCTTAGCTTAGGAGAAATAAATTCTATGGCTCCTGAACTTATTTTTCAATACTGCAGCAGCATTGCCATGATCGGCTGGTTGCTGCTTCTTTTTCTCAGCCCTTTCTGGTTTAATACGGATAAACTTTTAATAGGCATCATCATTACTTTGTTAGCTATTGTATATGCCTGGCTGATCTTTTCGCATTTCCATTTTTCCAATATGGGAGATTTTGGTTCATTGGATGGAGTGATGAATTTATTTACCGACAAAGCATTGGTCACCGCAGGCTGGGTACATTATTTAGCTTTCGACCTGCTGGCTGGCACCTGGATCAAAAGAAATGCGATGAAACATGGTATCAGTCATTGGATATTGGTGCCCTGCCTCCTGCTTACGTTTATGCTCGGGCCGGTTGGTTTACTTTTATACCTGCTGATCAGAACGATCAAAACAAGAAACTACTTTGCTGAAAATTTTTAAGCATGGCTGAAAAACTGGTACATACCAAAGAAAATACCGGCATCCTTGCGGCCTTCTTCATCCGGTTAAAAAGCCGCAATGCGATCTTGTACTATTTCGGGTTGTTCAATTTTTGCGGGGCCATCGTAACGATCCTTCTTTCGCAGGTGGATACTGTTGAGATCATGGGAATCAATCGCTGGATCAAACCCACCAAGTTCTTTTTATCCATTGGTATCGTTTGCTGGACAATGGCCTGGTACCTGGTGTATCTTACGAATCAAAAAATAGTAAGAAGATATAGTATCAGAACAGTGATCACCATGTCGGTCGAACTGGTTATCATCAACCTGCAGGCTGCAAGAGGGGTTACTTCGCATTTCAATATCAGCACATCGTTGGACGGGATTCTTTTCAATATCATGGGTATCGCCATACTCATTTTTACGGTGTGGACTGCTTATATCACTTACCTGTTCTTCAAACAAAAAGAATTTCCCATCATGCTGCCGCAAGGTTATATATGGGGCATCAGGCTTGGGTTGTTATTCTTTGTCATCTTTGCGTTTGAAGGCGGGCAGATGGCTGCACAATTAGCCCATTCTGTTGGCGGCCCTGATGGTGAAGATGGTTTACCGCTTTTAAACTGGAGTACCTTATATGGTGATCTGCGGGTGGCTCATTTCACAGGTATGCATGCGTTACAGGTATTGCCCATTGCCGGATATTATTTTGCAAGAACTAAAATACAGATCATGCTCGCCAGTATAGTTTATCTTTTATTTGTTTTACTGCTGTACTGGCAGGCTCTCCTTGGTCATCCATTACTATAAATACGCTTCGTTATGAAAATACTTGTTATAGGTGCTTCGGGCATGCTGGGCAAACCAGTTACGAAAGCCCTGATCGCTGCGGGCTTTGATATTACATTATTGGCAAGAGATGTAGAAAAACTAAAGGGATTATTTCCCGGTACTACAATTCAGAAAGGCGATGTGCTGGATAAGGATAGTGTTATCACAGCGATGCAGGGAATGGATGCCGTGTATTGCAACCTGTCTGTTTTGCCAACTGTAAAAGAAAAAGATCAGCATACCGAAGGGGAAGGGATGGACAATATTATTGCTGCAGCTAAAGAAACAGGTATCCGCCGTATTGCTTATTTATCATCCCTTGTTCACCGCTACCAGGGCATGAATAATTTTAACTGGTGGGCTTTCGGGATCAAACAACAGGCGATTCAAAAAATACAGGCCTGTGGTATTCCGTACACGATCTTTTACCCTTCCACCTTTATGGAAACATATCCGTTCCAGATGATGCGGGGCAATAAGATCGCCATGCTTGGTGATTCCATAATGCCTATGTGGTTTATTGCGGCTGATGATTATGGAAAACAGGTGGCGGCTTCTTTCCATCGTTTAACCAGTGAGAACAGGGATTATGCAGTTCAGGGTACAGAAGCATTCACTTTTGCCGATGCTAATAAAACTTTCATTGGCAACTACCGCAAAGCAAAATTGAACACGATGAAAGCCCCGATAGGCCTGATGAAATGCTTAGGTCTTTTCCACCAACCTTTTAATTATGCCTGGCATATCTGCGAAGCATTGAATAAATACCCCGAAAAATTTGAAAGTGAAACCAGTTGGGAAGAACTGGGTAAGCCTGTAATTACTTTGAAAGATTATGCCGCAAGTTTGTAATTTGGGGCATGAAAAAATTCCAACTCCTTTTTGCAACGATAATGATATCTGCGATCCTTTTTTCACAAGGCAACGAGGCTCATCTGCTCGTCGGCACTTACACATCCGGTAGCAGTGAAGGTATTTATGTATATAAATTCAATACAGCGACCGGTGAAAGTGTTTTGGAAAGCAGTATCAAATCTTCCAACCCCTCTTACCTGGCTGTTTCCCGGGATCAAAAATTTGTGTTTGCAGTGAATGAAGATGCACCGGGTCATATCAGTTCGTATGGCTTTGATAAAACAACCGGTAAACTTTCCCTGGTCAGCCAGCAACCGTCAAAAGGGAATCATCCCTGTTATGTAACGGTTAGCAATAATGGTAAATGGCTGTTAACAGGTAATTACAGCAGTGGCAACTTTTCTGTTAACAGGATCAATAAGAATGGTGCATTGGATACTGCCAGCTCCAGCATCCAGCATGAAGGCTACAGCGTTAATGCAGACAGGCAGCAAGCCCCGCATGTGCATGCCACCGTATTAAGTAAGGATAATAAATACTTGTTTGTTCCCGATCTCGGTATTGATAAACTGATGATCTATTCCTTCAATGCAAAGAATGGCAAAGTGGCCCCCGCAAAAATTCCTTTTCAGATGGTAGAAGCAGGTGCTGGTCCCAGGCATTTTGATTTCACACCTTCCGGCAAATTTGCCTACTTGATGGAGGAACTCACCGGCAGTATCTCTGCCTACAGTTATTACAAGGGAACACTGACCCTGGTCCAGAATATCTCTGCCCTGCCCGGCGACTTCAATGGTGCAGTTGGCAGTGCTGACATTCATGTATCGCCTGATGGAAAATTCTTATACGCCAGCAACCGCGGCGAATCCAATACCATCGCTATCTTTTCTATCAATGAAACCAATGGAATGCTGAGACCCGTTGGTCACCAGCCGGTATTGGGTAAAACGCCTCGCAATTTCAATTTCGATCCTTCAGGTAATTTTTTACTGGTGGCAAACCAGAACAGTGATGAGATCGTTGTTTTTGCTATTGACCGGTCTACAGGTTTACTGGCTGATTCCGGTAAAAGAATTAAAGTAAGCAAGCCGGTTTGTATCAAATGGATCAGTAATTAAGTCTGTCTAATTCATACCCGGTAAGGTAAAGGAGAACACACTGCCTTTACCGGGTTCACTTTCCACAAACATCTTTCCCCCGTTCTTTGCAAGGAATTCTTTGCAGAGCATTAGCCCGAGACCTGTTCCGGCTTCATTAGCCGTACCCTTACTTGTAAAATAATTATTAGCGTTAATTTTTTGCAGCGTCTCTTCATTCATACCGGTGCCAGTATCTTCCACAAACACTTCTACAAATGAATCAGCCGGGTTAGCCCCGATATAAATATGCCCTTCTTCCGGCGTAAACTTGATCGCATTAGATAAAAGATTTCTTAGCACCAGGTTCACCATATCCTTATCAGCATAAATATATACCGGCGATTCGATCTTCATTTCCAAGTACACTTTTTTTGAATCAGCCTGTAGCCGCAATAACTGCATCACTTCTTTTATCAGCTGGGATACATCCAGCATCTGTGGCTTCATAGCATCCGCCTGCATCTGGCTCTTGGCCCATTGCAGCAGGTTTTCCATCAGTCCGGTGGTATAATTCAGGTCAGTGACCACATCTGGAATCATCAGCTTGATCTCGTTTCCAGGTATATCATATTTCTGTGCATTGCGGAACATATTGCGCAACGCATACATGGGGGTCTTCAGATCATGTGCAATAACAGAGAAGAGTTTGTTCTTTAGATTATCCAGTTCCTTCAGTTCAGCCGTTTGCTTTTCTAATTGCCGGGCCTTGAATTCGATTTCCCTTTTTTGTAGCTCAATCGCCTGCTTACTCTCTTCCAGTTCACTGTTTCTTCGCAATAAACGGAACTGGTAACCATTGTTTTCCTTTTTGAACATATAAAGACTGACGAAAATAAAAATGATGGCCAGTGCCTGGTTAAAAACGTAAAACCCATAGTTGGCTGTTACCAATTTGTATTCATATTGCTGTGTCATTACAAAAACAATAAAGTATAAAGACATAGATAAAGCCAGTGCAAGAATAACATTCACCGTTTTCTTCATCAGGAAAACCGCCAGCACGGCATAGAAAACAAAGAAGAGTTCAATACCAAGATCAAGGCTGGCGGCATACACCAGGCTGGTCATTACCGGGTAAAAAATAAAATAATATACCCGGGCCATTTCGTAATGGCGCAGGTGATTTCCCAGCAGCACTATACAGCTGATAATAGCAGGCGAACAGGCCACCACCCAGGCCAGTGCTGGCAATTGATCATCATTGAACAAACCGGCAATGGGAATGATGATACCATTCAACATTCCCATTGCATTGAGTACATTGAATACGGAAAGTTTTCGCTTTTCGTATTCATCCATACCGGGAACAACCCCGATGGACCGGATTTTTAAAAACAGGCTGCTGAAGAATTGAATAAATTCTTTCATGGTACGGTACGGTTTGGTTCGTGAATAGGCCTTCAGCAGGATACGGATAGAGATGGTTTCAAAAGATGGTGGATCTGAAAAACGGGTACAATAAGAAATACGGCAAGTTGTCCCGGCCGGATTTCAACCATTCAAAACTTTATATTCGCTATGAGTAAGACGCTGGTAACCAGTTGAAACAGGTTTTTACTGTTTTGTTTTCCGAATCGTTTCCTGCAGCTTTGCTTTTGATTTATTGAAGACATTGCGTCCCTTGTCTATACCTGACCGGAGCTTTTTTTGTTCTTCTTCCGGCAAATGGATAAAATCCTGGCATTCCTTACTGCAACAGTTCTCAAACTTTTCTTTGCATTCATCACATTGAATAAATAAGAGATGACAGGCATCATTCACGCAATTCACATGTGTATCGGCCGGCTGGCCGCATTGATGACATTTGGCAATGATCTCTTCCGTAATACGTTCTCCCAGTCTTTGATCGAACACAAAATTCTTCCCATGGAATTTATTATCCAAACCCTTTTCCTTTACCTGGTTGGTATAATGAATGATGCCACCTTCCAGGTGAAATACATTTTTAAATCCCTGGTGCAGCATATATGCGGATGCTTTTTCACAACGGATCCCCCCTGTGCAATACATGATAATGTTCTTCTCCTTATCCGTTTTCATCATATCCACCGCCATTGGCAATTGTTCCCGGAAAGTATCACTGGGCACTTCAATCGCATTTTCAAAATGCCCCACTTCAAATTCATAGTGATTCCGCATATCAATAACGACCGTGTTGGGATCATTGGTCAGCTGGTTGAATTGCTCCGCATTTACATACTTGCCCCGGTTGGCCATATCAAATGCCGGGTCGCTGATACCATCCGCTACAATATTCTTCCTCACTTTTATATCCAGCACATAAAAAGATTTACCATCATCATCCACCGCCACATTCAACCTTAACCCATTCAGCGGTTCGATGGCATATAAATAATTCCTGAATGTCTCCAGGTTAGCGGTTGGGATACTTACCTGGGCATTGATCCCTTCCTCCGCTATATAGATACGGCCGAGCAGACCCATTTCTTTCAGGTCTTTATACAACTGGTTGCGGAATACAGAAGGTTCTGCTATCTTGAAATAACAATAGAAGGAAATAGTGGTCCTTGGAGTCGGGTCTTGCTGAATACGTTCTTTCAGCTCCCGGCGGGAGATGCGGTTGTGTAATTGTGCCATTTGTTTAAATTTTATCCGCTGTAGCGGACCCAATTGCAGGTTGGGCAAAATTCTTAAAGCGGGGCAAAGATAAGCTATAAGAAGAAAAGTGAAAAGAAGTTGAACGGGTTTACCGGCAACACACTAAGAAAATAACATGGTCGTCTTGTTATGGCCAGTCATCTCCTCTTGGGCGCAGGGAGCGACGGAAACCGATACGGAATGCACTTTTATAGGTCTTGCCATCAAGGAAACCATGTACAAAATCGATCCTGAACTGCTTGAAGATATTATCAAAGCCGGCAAAAGCTTCGTAATAGTTGGTATTCTTATCAATATAGAAACCGTTTGCCCCCACCACCAGGTAAAGATTCAGTTTCCGGATACCGGGGATCTTGTTGGTAAGAAAGCCATTGAAATTATGTTCGATATGTGCCAGGGAATAGAAATTTGAAATATTACTGAACCTGTACAATGGCAATAACTGGAAACTGTTCAGGAATTCAGTCGCAAACGTGGAGAGGTTACCATTGAAATGCTGGTAGTCGGGTAACTGTATTCGTTTGGAATCCAAAAAGCCACCGATACCCAGGCGATAACTGAAACGTCCCGCCAGTTTCAAATTTATATCATCTTTGATCCGGAAGGCCCATTTGCTGAAATCACCATCACTGCCCAGGAAATTATCAATGCTGCGGATATACTGCAATGTAAATACAGGATACTTTGACCCTATATTGATCTTCCGGTCAGGTAATTCAATATAACGGGTACCTGGTTGCCAGGTCAATCTTGCCAATGCTAAAAATACCTGGTGCCGGGTAATGTTTTGCGATACCAGTTCATTGGGATAATTGGGAGTGTATTCCACATTTTTACGATCCCGCCAGGTATAATCCGTTTTGTTTTCCAATGGCATCCTGTCCTGGTACTGGAAAGCCACTGTCCATGCAAATCCATTACCGATACCTTCATTATAACTGCCGCGGAAATAGATGGCTTCATAGGTTTTCATCCGGTTATTCTCTCCCAGCAGGCAGGACAATGAATTTCCTCTCGGGCCAATGGGGCTGTAATTATTGAACTGGAAAATCCGTTTGCCTCCTGATAAACTTAAAGAAGAGGCATTCTTCTTTCCAAAATTGTACGTAACGGTAAGATGAGCGTTAAAGTGTTTATTAGTGAAGCCATACCTGAGGTTCGGTGCGATAGAAATACTTTTCCGGCTATATGCGTTGCTGTCAAGTCGCTTGGTCCAGGTGGCACCGGTATTGATCACCCACCCCTCTGCAGGATTGAAACTGACCTGTTCGGTAATGGGCCGGAAGCTGAACGAAGTTTTTTTACTTTCCGCAAGAAAAGTTTGCTCAAAGAAAAGTGCCCCGAAAATATTCAGCTTGTTCCTGATCCTTTCTAATGAATCAAGATAACCGGGATCTTTACGCAGCTGCTCCAGGCTGTCCTTTCTCCGGTAATCAAATACTTCATCCGCCTGCAACGGAATGGGCCTTGCTTCTTCCCAGTAATCAGCTGTTTTTTTATTGGAGCTGTCGGTGTATTTAAGAACTGTGCTGGTGAAATATTTTTTGTCAAAGGTTGGATCAACGATGAAATCCGAATAAATATTCACAAAACTGCCATACACATCAAACCCAAATATTTTTGCAGAAGGATAAATGACCTGGCTGCCAATGGCCCAAACTTCTTTACTCACCGGGCGGTATAATTGTTCCACCTGCAAAGAATCGATCAGCTCCATCTGCGATTCTTTGGTCAGCAATAATTGTACAGAATGTATCCTCCATTCATCTTCCACGATATTGATGATACCACTAAAGAGTGGTTCAAATTTACGGCGGGTGCTAACCCTTATCCTGCTGACCTCTCTCCCATCCTCGTAAAAAGTGCCTTCAAATTTATAGCGGTAGAAGTTCAGTGCATTGTCAGCGATCGGCGAAATAAATCCACGGGGATTGAGGTTATTACCGATAAAAATATTGTTATCATAAAACGAAAAGAACTGGGGAGCACTCAATCCATAACCATCGCTCTGCCCGCTGACCTTTGAAGAGATCACTTCTACCTTTTCTTTAGCCGGTTTATTCACTGAATACTTCGAAATGGTTTCAGAGAGATACAGCATTTTCTGCTTACTGGTATCCCCGTCTTCAAAATCCACTTTTTTCCCAAAGAATTTTTTTGGATAATTTCTTACCCGTAGTTGTCCCTTGGTATAGACCTGGCATTGAAATTTGTTCAGTTGTTCCTGGTAAAAGGTTCGCTTCTTAATCGTGTTGCGGATAATCTCGTAAGCCGGGTCTTCACCGCTTTTAATGATCACTTCCCCTAAGGTTACTTCCAGCTGGCTGAGTTTGAAATTCAATTCAATATCTGCCGTTCCGCAAACAATCACTTTTTCCTCTTTCTTAAAATTTACATGCTGGCAGACCAGGGTATACTGGCCGGGTTCAAGCTCAAAAAAATACTTGCCTTCGCTGTTAGCATTCGTACCTCTTGATGTCCCTTTGATGAAAACGGAAGCAAATGGAACAGGTTTACCCTCCGAATCAGTGATCAAACCAAAAACCTTTTGTGAAAAGGAATTAAGGCCGGCTAGTAAAAAGAAAAAACTTACGAGAGCTTTCTGCATAGTTTCCGTTAACTGCGGGAGTAATAATTTATAAGATAGTAAGTTTTTCTTGACTGAACTATTTTCACGAAGACCGTTTGTTGGAAGAACGCAGAAAACTTCCGGTCATGGCGCCAAACCCGGCTACTAATGCACCGATCAATGCAGTCAGTAAGACCAGGAGAATTGTATTCCCTCCCAGCGGAAGCAGTGCAGCTACTTTTTGGGAGAGATAACCTTCATTCTTCATATCAATCCACCACGCCAGGCCAGCCCATAGCAAAAAAACACCTAAAAATCCTGCGAAGAATGCTTTCGCTGCTTTCTGGTGAACCAGGAGGGCGATGAGGAATGCAGCCACTGCAATACCCCACCAGGGAAAATATAAACCACTGACAAAGGCCAGTAATGCTGTTAATATAATAGCGACTAAAAATTTCATATCAATTGATTAATAAATGATGGGGTGGTTACTTATCCTTTGGCAAACTTCATGATCCATTTAACTTTTTTGTCTGTCTTATCACCTTCCCGCATGAACCATAAAGGGAAGTATTTCCCTTCGGCCCAGGTATCCACAAAACTGTCATAATACTTACTGCCCGGGTTTCCACTCTGTCCTGCAGGATATACTCCATAGGCTTCAGTGGGGCTGGTTAAATGAACGATCATCCGCCAGCTGGGGCCATGACTATGGGTGACCGCATTGATGATATTGCCATTCCCTCCTACTGGTAATCCTCTTCTTGCAAAAGGAAGCAATGCATCTTTCAGCAAATGATAAACAGTAGGGTTTTTAAATTTCGACCATTCTAATTTTCCGGCTGCTTCTTTTTCAGCAAGATTTGCGGCGGCTTTGTTCAGGGCAGTAGTCACAACATCAAACAAGGTTTCCTTTTCAGGGGTATTAATATTATCAATAAACAGAAGTGCTGAATCTTTTTTCAATAACTCCATCGTGGTTTGCTCCTCGGGCCAAGGAGCCTGTGGTTTCACTTTTGTGATCTCATCTTTCCAGATCGCCACTTCTAAACTGTCCCACCAGCATTGGTAAATAGTTTGTCCCCTGGAGTCCGGGGTAGCATAGAAGTCCCAGCTTCTTACCATGGCCAGGTATTTTTTGGAAGCAGGCGCCAGGTCAGCCTCACGTACATAATTAAGGAGAATGGGCAATGCATCTTCAGCCAGGGTATTGAAATAATCATACTGGAGTTTCTTCATATCATCAGGCGTGATGCCGTTCATCGCTGCCAGTTTGTTTTCAATAGTAATCCCTCTTGGAGTGATATAACTGCCGGGAATAAAATAAGGATAGGCAGAATCAGCGGGTCGCTGGTTCGCACTTTCTAAAAATCCACGTTCAGGATTCAATGCATGCGGGTTCTCCCCTTGTGGTATAAAACCCTGCCACATATAACTGTTGTCTTCGCCGGGCATAACATATAAACGCTGCCGTTCCCAACGGGCCGGGAATTTACCTTGCTGC
>CADEDV010000056.1 GCA_902826165.1 uncultured Bacteroidota bacterium | reverse complement strand
GACAAAAGAAGATAATACCGTAACGATCCGTCACCGGGATTCGATGGAGCAGGAACGGGTAGCCATCAGCGATCTGAAAAGAATAGTTTTGGAAAGTATTAACTAAGCATCTTCAAATACTCTTTATAATTTAGGCAGCATGAAATGGCTGCCTTTTTTTATTCTCTCACTACTGATTTCCTGCAAATCGGAAAAGAAATCAAAGCTGACAGCAGATATCCAATCTGACCAGGTAAAATCCAGTAATTTATTTGATTTACCTTTTGAAACATTAGATGACTCGGGCTATTTTAAAGGAACTTCTTCTGAAAAGATAGATGAATTTGAAAAAAGGGATGCTTCAATGCTGACTAAATTCCTCTCAACAATAATTGTAAAAAATGACATTATCCTGATAGATAGCCAAACGCTTTCACATTCTGTATTTATCAATCAGCGAACTAAAACGAGATTTGATACTCTTCGTAATCAAAACAGTATAATTACATCTGAATACAGGTTTACAGAACGGGAATCGCAGGTCATAAAGCTAAATGGACGTGTGATTAAAGATTACCATTGGGATGGGGTTGATTCCACATGGGAAAATATTCTGGATATGGAAGAAACTTCTTTCCGGCATTTTTTCTTTAGGGGGAAAGAATTCTATTATATAAAGGCCCGAGTTATGGATGGTCATTACGGCTCCATCCACACTATAAGGTATCATCTAATATATAATCCAATAGCAAAATCACCTGATATGTTTATGACCTGCAGGTTTGAGGATATGTTATTTGGCGATGCTAATGGCGATGATGAATTGGATTACCTGGATTTTAATAATGCTGATTTTTGTACAGGTGTACCCCTATCAGATATGGTAACTATCCAACTTTATTCTTGTAATGATAAAGGCCAGTTTATTCTGCAAAAAGATAAAAAAGGGAAACCTCACTTTATTAATGGCAGAACCGGCGACAGTTTTATGCAGGACTCTTTTAATATAAAGGAGTCGTACTGGCCTGTACCAATCCGCCATTAAAGACACCCGGCTCTGTTGCCAAAGCAATGTCTTTCAGCCCCTTTTCTACCTGCTGTTGTTTCTTTTCTATTCAAAATCAAGTTTCCCCCTGATGAAGGTCAGTCTGTGCCGGGCCGGGTATTTCTACTTTGCCCTATCATTTAAGACTTAAAACTTCATATATGGAAACGATCACCAAGGCAGCGCCGACTGCCGGGAAATCAAAAAACAAGGAAGTGGTTACCGCCATCATGGATGGCAACGAAGCTGCCTCCTATATTGCCTACAAAACCAGCGAGGTTTGTGCCATTTATCCGATCACTCCCTCTTCCGCCATGGGCGAATGGGCCGATGAGTGGAGCAGCAACGAGGTGAAAAATATTTATGACGAGGTTCCCAAGATCATCGAAATGCAGAGTGAAGCTGGCGCAGCCGGTGCTATTCACGGCGCACTACAGGGTGGGGCACTTGCTTCTACGTTTACCTGTTCGCAGGGTTTGCTGCTGATGATCCCCAATATGTACAAGATCGCCGGTGAGTTAACACCCACTGTTTTTCATATTGCAGCCAGGACTTTAGCCACCCATGCCTTGTCAATTTTTGGTGATCACAGTGATGTGATGGCGGTGCGTTCCACCGGTTTTGCCATGTTATTTGGCAATAATCCGCAGGAAGCACATGATATGGCGATGATCGCTACTTCCGCCACTCTCCGTTCCCGAATTCCTTTCCTGAATATATTCGATGGCTTCCGCACTTCCCATGAACTGAACCAGGTGGAAGTATTGCCGGATAATATCATCAAAGCGATGATCAATGAAGACGATGTAAACAAGCACCGTCAGCGTTCATTGAACCCCGAGCATCCTTTTATAAGGGGTACTGCACAGAATCCAGATGTGTTCTTCCAGAGCCGTGAAGCCTGTAACAAATTCCATTGGGCTGTTCCCGATATCGTGGAAGAAACCATGAAGGATTTCGGTAAACTTACCGGCCGTTATTACAAACCGTTTGAATACCATGGTCACCCGCATCCCGATCGTGTTATTATTATGATGGGTTCCGGTGCAGAGACCGTGAAAGAAACGGTGGATTATGTCAACAAGATGGGTAAGACAGTAGGTGTGCTGATTGTTCACCTGTATCGCCCCTTCTCTATCAAGCATTTCATTGATACCCTGCCCAAATCAGTAACAAGTATTGCTGTGCTGGATCGTTGCAAAGAACCCAATGCGATCGGGGAACCTTTATATATGGATGTGGTGAATGCACTGAATGAATCCCAGGAAAATCATCATGCCCATGTTATCGGTGGCCGTTATGGTCTTTCTTCCAAAGAATTTACTCCGGGCATGGTAAGAGGTATCTATGCGGAAATGAAGAAAAAGCATCCGAAACAACACTTCACTATCGGTATTGAAGATGATGTGACCCATACAAGTTTGCATTATGACAAAGATTTCTCTTTAGAATCACAACACCTGTTCCGTGGCCTGTTCTATGGTCTCGGTGCTGATGGTACCGTTAGTGCCAATAAGAACTCGATCAAGATCGTGGGGGATGTGACCGATTATCATGTACAAGGTTATTTTGTATATGATTCTAAGAAATCAGGTTCACTGACGGTATCCCACTTACGGTTCAGTAAGCATCCGATACAATCCACCTACCTGGTTGACTCTGCCAACTTCGTGGCCTGTCACCATTTTAATTACCTGAAAAAATATGATGTATTAAAATATGCAGAAGACGGTGCTACTTTCTTATTGAATGCACCTTATTCAGTGGATGAGGTTTGGGCGCAACTGCCCCGGAAGATCCAGGAAGAGATCGTTCATAAGAAATTAAAATTCTATGTGATCAATGCATCGAAAGTGGCGAAAGAGACTGGTATGGGATCCAAGATCAACTCGATCCTGCAAACATGTTTCTTTGCTATTTCCAATGTGATGACAAGAGACCTGGCGATACAATATATCAAGAGTGCCATTAAGAAATCCTACAGCCGCAAAGGAGATGAAGTAGTACAGAAAAACTACCAGGCCGTTGACCAGACACTGGAAAATTTACATAAGATCGATTATACCGGTTTTGAAATTGGAACGAAAGAAATTGAAGCACCTGTTTCCTTGTCTGCTCCTGATTTTGTACAGGAAGTATTGGGTAAGATCATTGCCGGTGAAGGTGACAGCCTGCCGGTGAGTGCTTTCCCGATCGACGGAACTTATCCTTCCGGAACAACGAAATGGGAAAAAAGGAATATTGCTGAACAGGTTCCTGTTTGGGATCCTTCATTGTGTTCTCAGTGCGGCAAATGTTACTTTGTTTGTCCTCACGCAGCGATCCGTGTGAAAGTATATGACCGTGACTGGCTGCCGGATGCTCCTTCTTTCTTTAAACATACTGACCCAATTGGTAAAGAGTTTATCAAAGACAAAGAAGCGTATACTTTACAGGTGGCGGTGGAAGATTGTACCGGTTGTAAATTATGTACTGAAGTTTGCCCGATAGAAAGTAAGACAGAGCCTGGCCATAAGGCTATTGATATGAAAGATGTGCAGCCGATCAAAGAAGCGGAAAAAAATAACTGGGACTTCTTCTTATCACTGCCTGATATTGACAGGTCAAGAGTGAATAAAGCTACTGTGAAAGGTTCCCAGTTACTGGAGCCCTTATTTGAATTCTCCGGTGCCTGCAGCGGTTGTGGTGAAACGCCCTACCTGAAATTACTGACCCAGTTATTTGGTGATCGTATGATCGTGGCCAATGCAACAGGTTGTTCTTCCATCTTTGGAGCCAACCTGCCAACAACGCCATGGACCAAAGATGCACAGGGACATGGACCAGCCTGGGCCAACTCACTGTTTGAAGACAATGCAGAATTTGGTTTGGGTATCAAACTTGCTACCGATAAGAAAAGAGATATGGCCATTCACCTGCTGAGAAAACTGCGGGAAGAAGTGGGCAGCGAACTGGCAGATACTATTTTACTGAATGCAGAAAATTCAGAAGCAGAACTGGCACAACAAAGAGTGAGTGTGAATGAGCTGCGGAAACGCCTGCGCCAGTTGCAAACGGAAGAATCATTCCGCCTGTACCAGGTAGCTGAATTCTTAGAGAAAAAATCCATGTGGATCGTTGGTGGTGATGGCTGGGCTTATGACATTGGTTTCAGTGGTCTCGACCATGTACTCAGTACTGGCGAGAATGTGAACATACTGGTGATGGATACCGAAGTATATTCCAATACCGGCGGACAAAAATCCAAAGCATCACCGGTGGGAGCCAGTGCCAAGTTTGCGATCAAAGGAAAAACAAACGGTAAGAAAGATTTAGCGATGCAGGCTATTGCACACGGTAGTGCGTATGTGGCACAAATTGCCATGGGTGCCAATGATGTGCATGCCCTGAAGACCATCCTCGAAGCAGAAGCCTATCCCGGTCCTTCCTTAGTGATCGCTTACAGCCATTGCATTGCGCATGGTTATGATATGTGTCACGGTTTGGATCAGCAGCACCTGGCCGTTAATTCAGGATACTGGCCGATATTCCGTTACAACCCGATGAAAGGAAAAGGACAACGGTTCACGTTGGATTGTAAAGAACCATCTGTGCCACTGGATGAATTCCTGTACCATGAGAACAGGTTTGCCACCATTAAGAACAATGATCCTGAAAAAGGAGCTGAATTCTTAACCATGGCCAACGAAGGCATCCGCCAGCATTGGGACAGGATCGAAGCAATGAAAGCACTATAAGGGTAATATAGATGTTTACAAAAACAAAGGGATCTTAACCAAGATCCCTTTTGTTTAACACCGTATATTTTAACAAGCCAGTAATGACCGAAGTCATAATCAGGATAGTATTATCCGCATACCTTCCGGCATTATTTCATTTTTCTTTTGCCAGACAGTCATGTTTGAATCCATTCATCCCAATATCAGTCTCTTTTTAGAAAAGCAAACATGTGCCAGTGTTTGTTGTGTGGATGAACAGGGCAATCCTTATTGCTTTAGTTGTTTTTATGTCTTTAACAGCGGAGATGGGATATTGTATTTTAAATCTTCTCTCTCTGCGTATCATTCTTCCATCCTGTTAAAAAACCCTGCTGTTGCAGGCACCGTATTACCTGATAAATTAAATACACTCCAGGTAAAAGGAATACAGTTTGAAGGTGAGCTATTGCCTGCTGATCATTTGCTGGCAAAGAAAGCAGCTGCCAGCTATTATAAAAAGAATCCGGCTGCAGTGGTGATACCCGGCGAGATCTGGACCCTCCAGATCAACCACATCAAGTTTACGGATAATACACTTGGCTTTGGAACAAAGATTCCATGGAACAGGGAAGAAAAGGAATTAACTAATCAAAAGAAACCTCAACTGGTTTAATTACCGGGATACAGGTTTGTATAAATTTAATGGATATAACTCATGAATTACCCTTCACCACATACATTTCATATCCCGGTCATGGGATTGGCGTATACGATCGATAGCCCTATCAAAGTAGCACGGTTTGGTATTTCCTCGGTGATCTCTATTGTAGAAGACAGGTTGGTCGAAATGATGCGGAGTTATTATTATCCCACGATCGGCCAGAAATATATACCTATCGGCACAAAGGAAGAAGATTACAGGGCGAAAAGAATCACCGACTATTTAGACCTGGTAAATACGATTGTAACAGCACAGGTGGAAAAGATCAGGAAGGAAAATTTTGAACCCGGTTCCGAAATAGTAAAATATTTTGAGCTGCTGCCGGATGACTGCGAATTAAAAAAGAAGTATCGTCAACTGCTCTTGCTGACAGAGCCGTCTGCAAAGGAAAAGCTGGAAACCTATTTACGGCAGCAAATAAAACCGGGACGAATTGATGTGAACATCATGACCAAAACAGATCGGGATAATTATAATGGTAACGGGGAGTTATTGCAGGATGGATCAGATGCAGTTGCTGCACTGCGGGGGTATGCGAAAACTAAGCTCACTAATTCAACGATTATTTTTTCTGCGGGGATGAATCCCCGCTTATATAATTACCTGGAAAATTGTAAAGAGTTTGATGTGAACGAGGACGGTGGGTTCACCAAAAAAGTGGCGATCAAAGTGAGTGACTACCGTTCGGCATTGATACAGGGAAAATACCTGGCAAAGAAAGGGGTTTGGGTAAGCGAGTTCAGGATTGAATCCGGTTTGAATTGCGGTGGCCATGCTTTTGCAACAGAAGGGTATTTACTGGGCCCGATACTGGATGAATTTAAATTAAACCGGCAGGAACTCATTGATACATTGTTTGAGATCTATAATGCCGCCTTATATAAAAAGACAGGCCGGAAATTCATTTATCCTCCCCGGATGATATTTTCTGCACAGGGTGGTATTGGTACACATGAAGAAGATTTTTTCTTACGCCGTCATTACGATATTGAAAGTACTGGTTGGGGAACACCTTTCCTGTTGGTGCCCGAAGCAACTACTGTAGATGATGCCACACTGGAACTGTTAGCTGCAGCAAAAGAAAAAGATATTACACTCAGCCGCAATTCACCGTTGGGTGTCCGTTTTCATTACCTGAAAGGAACCAGTGCGGATGCAGAAAAAGCAAGCCGTATCAAAAATGGGAAACCGGGAAGCCCATGCACCGAAAAACATCTTGCTTTTAATACAGAATTCACAAAGGAATCCATCTGTACAGCTTCTCACAAATACCAGGCACTGAAAATTGCTGAGTTACAATCACTCCGCCTGCCTGAACCCGAATACAATCGGCAACTCGCGGAAGTGCTGGACAAAGAGTGTTTATGTGTAGGCCTGAGTAATGCTGCGGCGATCAGTTATAAACAGACTTTTGTAAAAAAACTAAATGCCGTAACGATTTGCCCCGGTCCTAATATTGTACATTTTTCCAAAATAGTGTCTCTGAAAAAGATGGTGGCCCATATTTATGGAAGAGCAAATATCCTGGCTAACACGAACCGGCCACATATGTTCATCACCGAACTGAACCTGTATATTGATTACCTCAGGGAACAGCTGATAGCTGATTTTCATACTGAACAGTTCGTAAAAAGAAAAAAGTACTACAACAGCTTTTACCAAAATCTCCGGAGTGGAATAAAATACTACCGCAGCCTGCCTCCTGTAGCCGTTGCCCGCAGGAATGAGTTCTTTAAAGCTTTGTACTATGCAGAGATCGAACTCGATTCCCTGAATTACCAATATACGCTTAGCGATAAAGGGTGATCCTTATTTCGGTAGCTGCTCAAATCTTGCCTGGAAGAATCGCAGGTATTTGGGTTCATAGATCATCTTCAATCCATTGATCTTATGACGACGTTCATACACCCTTGCGGTTGATTCGGCAATCACATCCATATGCGCCTGTGTGTATACACGACGTGGAATTGTGAACCGGACGAGTTCGAGCTTAGGATAATAATTTTCACCATTCGCTTTTCTTCCGGCTGATACTACACCTCTTTCCATGGTACGGACCCCTGAATCCAGGTATACTTCTGCGGCTAAGGTTTGTGCCGGGAACTGGTCCTGCGGAATATGCGGTAAGAATTTTTTGGCATCCACGAATATACCGTGGCCACCAATTGGCTTTACAATTGGTACACCGTAGCTGATCATTTTTTCCCCGAGATAAACAACTTGGCCGACTCTTGCATGAATATGATCATCATTGATACTTTCCATGATACCGATCGCCATTGCTTCCATATCCCTGCCGGCAAGCCCACCATAGGTATGAAGACCTTCATACACCACTACCATATTCCGGGCTTCTTCAAACACCTCCCATTCATTCACGGCTAAGAACCCACCGATATTGACCAACGCATCTTTCTTGGCACTCATCGTGGCACCATCTGTGTACGAGTTGATCTCTTTTACGATATCCCGGATCGATTTATACTGATAGCCTTTTTCCCGTTGCTGGATGAAATGGGCATTCTCCGCCACTCTTGTCATATCATGAATGATGCGGATACCATGTTTGTTAGTAAGAGTTCTCAGTTCTTTCAAATTTTTCATACTGATCGGCTGACCACCGGCCATGTTCACACTGGTGGCAATACTGATATAAGGGATCTTTGCAGCGCCATGTTTTTTGATGAGCTTTTCTAATTTATCCAGGTCAACATTTCCTTTGAAAGGAAATTCATTCTCCGGGTCATGGGCTTCATCAATGATAATGTCTTCAAATTTTCCCCCGGCCAGCTCCTGGTGCAATCTCGTGGTGGTGAAATACATATTACCCGGAATGATATCTCCTTTTTTGATCAGGATCTTTGATAAAATATTTTCTGCTCCACGGCCCTGGTGGGTGGGAACTAAATATTTATAACCATAGATATTCCTGACCACTTCTTCCAGGTGATAAAAATTCCGGCTGCCTGCATAGGCTTCATCGCCGAGCATCATCCCTGCCCATTGATGATCACTCATGGCCGAAGTGCCACTATCCGTGAGCAGATCGATATAAACATCTTCTGATCGTAATAAGAACGTATTATACCCAGCTTCCAGCAAAGCTTTTTTCCGCTGTGCTTTCGTGGTCATCTTTAAGAGTTCCACCATTTTTATTTTGTAGGGTTCAGCCCAGCTTTTTTTAATAGGAGTATGCATGGTTTTTTATTTATAGGTTAATACCTGTTTGTTCTTTTGTAAATCTTCTTCAATAGATTTAGCAATCGGCTTTAATTTGGCGGTAAAATGTCTCAGCAAAGGAGCTTCTTCGGTGATGGTTAATCCTTTTATGACATGACGGTTATTAAATACTTCGATGATCACTTCCGCCACATAGTCAATATGACTTTGGGTGTACACCCTTCTTGGAATAGCCAACCGGACTAATTCCATTGGTGCGGGAATTAGTTTTTTATGCTCATCATATTTACCAAACATCAGGGAGCCGATCTCCACTCCACGGATGCCACCTTCCGTATATAAGGCACCCACTAATGCCTGGCCCGGGTATTGCTCCACCGGTATATGTGACAGGAATTCTTTAGCATCGAGGTAAACAGCATGGCCACCGGCCGGTTGCATCACGGGTACATGTGCATCAATGAGTTTATTGGTGAGGTATTCAATACTGCGGATGCGGTATTGCAGGTAATGTTCCTCCATCACTTCGTTCAAACCAATGGCAATGGCTTCGAGGTCACGGCCAGCCAACCCACCATATGTTGGAAATCCTTCTGTGATCACTAACAGGTTACGGCATTTCATCGCCAGCACATCATCATGCATGGCAAGAAAGCCGCCGATATTGGCAAACGCATCTTTCTTGGCACTCATGGTGCAGCCATCGGCATGCGAAAAAATCTCCTGTGCAATTTCTTTAACGGGTTTATCACCATAGCCTTCTTCTCTCAACTTTATGAAATAAGCATTCTCTGCAAAACGGCAAGCATCAATGAACAACGGGATCTTATTTTTTTGACAAACCTTTTTCACCGCTTTGATATTCTGCATACTCACCGGTTGCCCGCCACCGGAATTATTGGTGATGGTGATAATGACCAGCGGAATATTCACAGCTCCTTTTTGCGCAATTGTTTTTTCCAGTAATGCGATATCCATATTTCCTTTGAAAGGAGCGGGGATGGAAGGATGTTTTCCTTCTTCGCATAAGCAATCAATTCCTTCAGCTCCGGAGAATTCAATATTGGCCCGGGTGGTATCAAATAAGGTATTACTGATAAAATATTTTCCTTTGCCTCCCAGTATGCTGAACAGGATCTTTTCTGCAGCTCTTCCCTGGTGGGTTGGAATCACTACAGGCATACTGGTGATATCCTGTACCACTTTTTCAAAGCGGAAAAAACTCGGACTGCCGGCATAGGATTCGTCACCTTTCATGATACCGGCCCACTGGTCGCTGCTCATGGCGCTGGTGCCGCTATCGGTCAGCAGGTCAATCAATACATCATCGGAATGGATAAGAAAGGGATTGTAACAGGCTTTATCAAGAATGGCTATTCGTTCTTCTTTGGTATTGAAATAAATGGGTTCTACCGATTTTATCTTAAAGGGTTCAATGATCGTTTTCATGCAAACAGGTTTACAGTATCGCTACTGGTGAAAAAATGTAAATAGAGGAGGGGAGAAAGCCGGAGGCGATCTGTGATCAGGAAGGTCTGCGTATAATGTTTTTCCAGATGGACATAAAAAAGCTTGCCCAAAACTAACCCGGGCAAGCTTGTGATAATATGATTATGGTCAGTACCGGCAGGTGATTATACCCCGAACTGTTGTAAGTGATGGTCAAGATGTTTCCAGGAACCCCGGCTCCATTGTTCAGGAGTAAGTTTTCCAAAGAAGGGATGCGGGTGACCGGAAAGAGTATCTTCTGAAAACTCGTTGATCATGCTCAGCAGATTTTGCCGCTCCACTTCAAAATTCCGCTGGTCGGCTATTTTAAAAGATTTGTCGGTAGGCAGGTTTTGCCGGAAAGGTTTATCATTATACAATTGCTCTTTGAAGAAAGGCCCGAGCAGCTTGATGAAAAAATTACCTTTCAGCTGGTGCCTTCCGATGGCAACTCCCAGGGGCATCTGGCAATGCGTTAGCATTTGGGCCACATCCATTTTCCCCCATTTCCGTTGCGTGGCGGGTTTTAACCGGTTGATACGTTCTATGATCTCTTGTTTGGCAGCAGGGTCAAACAGGCTTTTCACTTCCATAGTTCTTCAGTTGAAGCCTGCAATATCGTAAATTTTAGGGATTGAAACCGGGCTCAGCAGATCCTGGGCAACTGCTCACCGGTAAGATAGTTGACCACCCTTCTGCCACCAACCCGGCTCTTCATTAACACTTTGCCGGGATGCTCTGTAGTGGCTTCACCGATGATCGCTGCATTCGCTCCGTTCTCATCAGCCCGGAGTGCGGCAACAAATGCGTCTGCTATACTTTGTTTCACCACGGCAATAAACAAACCCTCATTGGCTACATACAAAGGATCAAGACCCAGCATTTCGCAGGCACCATCCACCTGTTCATCCACCGGGATATTTTTTTGATCCAGTTCAAAGCCTAATGAAGTCAGTTCGGCCACTTCATTCAACACAGAAGCTACACCACCTCTTGTCGGATCACGGAGAAATTTGATATCGTTTCCAAAACGATCCAGCAATTTTTCAATGGTATGGTTCAGGTTGACGGTATCGCTTTCAATAGTAGTTTCAAATTCGAGCCCTTTTCTTACACTCATGATGGCGATACCATGCGTGGCCACATTCCCGCTGATGATTACCTGGTCACCGGGTTCAATATTGTTGTGATGAATATTGGCTTTCGGATGTATTAAACCGATACCGGAAGTATTGATGAATATTTTATCACCCTTGCCTCTTTCCACCACTTTCGTGTCACCGGTAACGATCTTAATATTCGCTTTTTGTGTGGCTTCTTTGATGCTGACCAGGATCTCCCAGAATTCTTTCATGGTCAATCCTTCTTCAATAATGAATGCAAGGGATAAATATTTTGGAACCGCACCACACATGGCAAGATCATTCACCGTGCCATTGATAGCCAGTTCACCAATATTGCCACCGGGGAAAAAGGCCGGAGTGATGACATAACTGTCGCTGCTGAAAGCAACGGGTCCGTTCAAAGTGAAACTGGCACCGTCATGCTGCTGGTCCAGCAATTCATTTTTCAGTATATCAAAAACGCCGCTTTGTAAAAGTTTATGAGTAAGCAATCCGCCGCTTCCATGACCCAGGGTGATTACATCAAAATCAAATTTCGGCATGGGGCAGCTTAATTGCATGTGATAACCATTAAGAAGTTAAGAGTAGTTAAGGACAGTACTTTTGTTGTGTGCTTAGTCATCCGCTAATTGTTTGAAATATTCGTTGACAAACGGTTTTAGAGATTTGGTGATATTGTCTGTATAAAAATTAATAAGTAAACCCTGTGGTTTCTTCAGCAGTTTCATATAAGTAAGTAACTGGGCTTCATGAACTGGCAGCGTATTTTCTACTGCTTTCAGTTCAATGACAATTGTATCATTCACTAACAGGCCAAGCCTTAATTCGGTGTCAATAACCTGGTCATCATAATAAACAGGCACAGCAACCTGCTGAATGACGGAATAACCTCTTTTGCTTAGTTCATATGTCAGGCATTTTTGGTAAACACTTTCAAGTAATCCTGGTCCTAAAGCTTTATGAACAGTAATGGCGCAACCGGTAATTTCGTAAGACAGCTGAGTGATTTGTTTCTTAGTCATAGATGAAGGTTTCCTTAAAGATAAACCATAAAAAAGCTTAGTGTAATGAGCCGGTAAACTTAATTGTCTTAACTACTTAATGGTTTAAAATCATACTTGTTCAACTACAGCCGCATAATGGTAGTACGCTGCACAAGCACCCTCGCTGCTTACCATGGGTGCTCCTAATGGATGTTCAGGCTTACAGGCCGTACCGAAATTCGGGCACTGGAAGGGTTTCTTTAAACCTTTCATGATCGAACCGCTGATACATTCTTTATTTTCTTCCGCCACCGGTAGGTCCAGCGTAAACTTTACTCTTGCATTGTAGTGTTTATACTGCTCATTCACCTCGTAACCACTTTGCGGAATTGTGCCGATGCCTCTCCAAACCCGGTCACTGATTGCAAATACTTCTTCCATGGTTTCTTTGGCTAAACGGTTTCCTTCCCGTTGCACATACCTGGTGTACTGGTTCTCTACTTTATAGGTACCATTTTCCAGTTGCTGTATCGCCATCAGGATTCCCTGTAAGAGATCAACAGGTTCAAAGCCGGTAATAACGATCGGTGTTTTATATTTTTCGGCAATCGGGTAATATTCTTCCATACCCATAATCGTGCAAACATGACCAGCTGCTAAGAAGGCATCGATCTGGTTTTCTTCATCACTCAACAGGGCTTCCATCGCCGGTGGCACCAGCACATGTGAAGCGAGTATACTGTAATTGGTAATACCGCTTTTAAAAGCCTGCACAATACTCAGCGCATTAGCAGGGGCGGTGGTTTCAAAACCAACAGCAAAGAATACGACTTCCTTGCCAGGATTTTGTTTGGCTAATTGGACAGCTTCCAAAGGGGAATACAGGATGCGGACATCAGCGCCTTCCGCTTTTGCTTCTAATAAACTTTTACCAGAACCGGGCACCCGCAGCATATCACCAAACGAGCAAATGATAACGTTGGGCTGCATAGCTAAATAAACGGCTTCATCAATGATGCTCACCGGTGTCACACAAACCGGGCAACCGGGACCATGTACCATCGTGATCTTATCTGGTAACATATCGAGAATGCCATTTTTTACCAGGCTATGCGTTTGCCCGCCACAGATCTCCATCAGCTTCCACGGTTTGGTAGTGATGTGATGGATCTGGTCAACATATTGTTTCACCAGTTCCGGGTCCCTGTATTCAGTTAAGTATTTCATTAATACACTTTTTCATCGTTACTGATTTCATCCACCTCGCCCATTTGTTTGAGGTATTCAAAGGTTTGCCGGGCTTCTTCTTCATCAACCACCCCGATCGCCACACCCACATGCACCAGCACATAATCCCCGATCCTGGCTTCAGGAACCATGGATAGATTGATCTCTTTGGTGATACCACCGAAGGATACTTTTCCCTGCCGGAAGGTTTCATCCAGTTGTGCAGTGATCGATAATAATTTCCCGGGAATAGCAAGACACATAATTTTCGTTTTAGACGTGATTGATCATTTGCAGTTGCTGGCTGTAATTCGTTGTTGTTTGTTCGTATAATTGAGCATAAGCGATCTGCCCGAAACTGATACACTCATCATTGGGGCTTAACTGCTGGTGGAAGAATAATTCAAAATCCCCTCCCAGCAGCTCAATAACAAGATCAGTGAGAAAAGCATTCTGGAATACACCACCGCTAAAAGCGATCTTATGCATACCGGAACGGATCGCTACATTTTTGATCAGCATGGCTAAGGAAACAAAGACCTTTCGGGCCATTAGCTCCGTATCAACAGCATTTTCTTTATCCATCATCAGCTCTTCGATCAGCACGGACCAATCCAGCCGGTTCTTGTTGATAGCAATGGGATAATAATCGAAAGATTTCTCCTGGCAACTTCTGGCAACAGCTTCCAGCTTCATCGCAGCTTCACCTTCATAGGAATTGAAGGATTGAATATTCAGGATAGAAGCAATACCATCCAGGAAACGACCTACACTGGAGGTTAACAGGTTTTGTTGCTGCAATAACAGTTTCAGGTAAAATTCTCTTTCGGCAATGGAGAACTGGCCTTTGATCATCATCAGGTGATCAATATTGTTGCGCAGTAAAGCCACGGCACTCACTCTTGGTTCCTTACTCATCTTATCGCCCAGCAATTGCGGGAAATAATCAAAGTGCATGTAGCGGTCAATATCGCCATCTTCCAGCGTAAAGAATTCGCCACCCCATATTTGTTCATCATCGCCATAGCCGGTTCCATCCCAGATCACTCCCAGCACTTTTTCAGTTTTATTCAGAAGATTATTTTCGGCTAATACAGCACAGAAATGTGCTTTGTGGTGCTGTATCTCCATCACCGGTATATTCCATTCCTGTGCTAATTCTTTGCCTGTTTGTGATACAAAATAATTAGGATGACTGTCAATCAGCAGTTGCTGCGGTTGGGTCTTTAATAAACCGAGCAAATGAAGCAGCGTATTTTTATAACCGGATTGCGATTCATAATTGGCCTGGTCGCCCAAAAACTGGCTCACATATAAATTATGCTGGTCAAGAATGGCAAAAGTACTTTTCATTTCTGCACCCATTGCTATTATGCAATGATCAGTTTGAAAAGGGGAAGGGAAATAGTTAGGAGCTAATCCCCGGGATCGCCTTAATAAAATGTGTTGCTGTTGCTGGTCGGAGAACTGCAACACACTGTCATCCTGCGGGGCCACGATCTCTCTTTCAAAACTCACAATAAAATCAGCCTGGTCACAAAGCCAGAGTAATGCTTCTTCGTCGGTATAGATGATTGGGGAGCCGCTCAGGTTTCCACTTGTTGCGATCAGTGGCTTACTCCATTGTGCAGCGACCAGGGCTAATAAACCGGTATAAGGCAGCATGACACCTAGTTTGTCCAACCCCGGCGCAATATCGTGAGTGCATAAACCGCTTTGTTGCTCTTCTTTTAATTTACATAACACAATAGGTGCTGCTTTCCCTGCCAGGGCTTCTTTTTCTTTATTGGTTAAACAGATATCAGCTTCCATCAATTCAATAGAATGGTACATCACGGCAAACGGTTTTGTCGGACGATGTTTGCGATCACGCAGGGTTTGTATAGCGAGTTTTTTGCTGGCATCCGTTATCAATAAGTAGCCACCAATACCTTTCACGGCAATGATATGCCCGTCTTCCAATGCCTTGTTCACCATGATCAGTATGCACTCACTGTCACTGCATATTTCTTCTCCCTGGTTATTGTATAAATGCATCAGGATACTGCAACCGGGACAGGAATTTGTCTGGCTGTAATGCCGCTGATCGTGTATATCATTATATTCAGCAGCACAATGAGAACACATCGTTAGTTCCGCCATCGTGGTATGCTCCCGGTCATAAGGAAGCGCTGTTGTGATAGAATATCTCGGACCGCATTCCAAACAGGTAGCGAAGAGATATTGATACCGCCGGTTTGCACTATCGTTTATTTCAGCTAAACAATGGGAGCAAATAGCAATATCCGGTGTCAGTAAAAGATCGGGTTTAGCAGAAGCATCACTTTCCCGGATACTAAAATCAGTGAAGATATCATCGGCCACTTTCGTCATTGCATGGCTGCGGATAATCGCATTGCCCGGAGGGATACTGGTTAGTTTTTCATAAAATAGGGAAGCTTCTTTTTCTGTGGCCGTAAATCTTATATGAACACCATCGTTGCCATTGCTCACCCATCCTTTGAGTTGCATCGATTCAGCCAGCCGGCATACAAAGGGCCGGAAACCGACTCCCTGTACCAATCCCCCGATATGGATATGATAAGTGTTCATGACAGATAATAATATATATGCCGGTCAACGTTATACAGTTTCAGTGACAGGAACTTTTGCTTTCAGCCATTGGTACCAGCCGGATAAACCTTCGCCACTCGTACAACTCACTTCAATAAATTCCAGTGCCGGATTCACCTGTCTTGCATATTCTTTTACTTTATCCAGGCTAAAAGGAACATAGGGCAGCAGGTCAACTTTATTAATGATACACAGGGTGGAGGTATGGAACATATCCGGGTACTTGATCGGTTTATCATCTCCTTCTGTTACACTGATGATCACCACTCTTTCTTTTTCGCCAAGATCAAACATAGCCGGGCAAACCAGGTTGCCGACATTCTCAATGAACAGTACCGCATTTTCTACGGGCTTCATTCCCTGCAAGGCGTGTAAGATCATATGCGCATCCAAATGACATCCTTTTCCGGTATTGATCTGTGCCACTTTGGTACCCGTGGCATAAATACGGTCGGCATCTCTTGTTGTTTGCTGGTCGCCTTCTATTACATAAAAAGGGAATTCGCCTTTCATATCCGTCAGCGTTCGTTCGAGCAACGAGGTTTTTCCCGAACCGGGAGAGCTGACCAGGTTGAGGGCTAAAATATTTTTCGCATCAAAATAACCCCGGTTGCGCTGGGCCAGCAGGTTATTCTCCTGCAGAATATCTTTTTCTACTGCAACAATAGTTTTACCATGTGAATGGGAGTGATTATGTGCATGATCATGAAGGTGATCGTGTTCACCAATATGTTGAATGGAGGAAGAGGCATTTGTATCACAACCGCAGGTGGCACACATAAAATGAGTTTTAAGTCAGGTAATCGTTTCAGTTAATGACCAGTGATTTTACTCTCAGTTCTTTTCCTTTTAGTATCGTTATAAAATGGTCGCCGCAAACCGGGCAGGGTTTGTACAATTGGTGCATCGGGAAAACCGCTTCACAATTCATACAAAGACCTTCGCCGGGAATATGGTTAACGGTCTTTACTGCCGCTTCCAGCCGGGTTGCTTTCACCGCCTGTTGCCAGGCAAAATCAAAAGCCGGCATATCAACACCACTCAGTTCGCCAATTTCTAATTCTATTTCATCTATCTGCACAGCTTTATTCTTCGCCGATTCTTTTTCAGCAATATCCAGGATACTCATCACGATCGATAACTCATGCATAGATCATTTGTTGCTGGTCGCTTTTCGGAAGCGGTTCACCAGCAATACCACCACAGCAATGCCAGCCACTAATGCTATAATATGTTCTGGCTCTACAAAATAGTGGGTGATCGTATATCCTCCGTGTGTATGATCACCATGACCTTCATGTGCAAATGCTGCAGGCATTGCCGCGAATGTGATAATAAAAGACATGAACCTCTTCATATGGCAACTATTTATTGATGATTAATATTAAAACCATTCTGGCTATCCTGTACTGACTTTTATCACTACTGAAATTGAGAGTTGTCACCGGATTGTCACGGTACTATCAATAAACTTGCTAAATCCCTTTTTTCCTTCACGGCATCCTGCCATTAAATTGCTGCTATATGAACAATGAAACTGTTCAGCAAACTCCCACTTACCTCGAGGAGTTTAAACGAAAAGGTTATTCCCGTAAGGATTTTTTAAAATTTTGTACACTGATGGCTGCTTACCTCGGCTTGGAAAATGCAGCCATCGGGCAGGTGGTAAAAGCAATGACGGTTAAGCCAAGGCTCCCGGTGATCTGGCTGCATTTCCAGGAATGTACCTGCTGCAGTGAATCCTTCATCCGTTCCTCGCATCCTATTGTGGCGGATGTATTGCTCGACCAGATCTCACTCGATTATTCTGAAACACTGATGGCCGCTTCAGGATTCCAGGCCGAAGAAGCCATGAAGAATACGATGACCAAATACAAAGGTGAATACATCTTATGCGTGGAAGGCAGTGTGCCCACCGCTGAGGATGGTGTGTATTGCATGATCGGTGGAAAAACATCTATGCAGATCTTAGAAGAAGCTGCCGAAGGTGCCAAAGCTGTGATTGCCTGGGGCAGCTGTGCCAGCAATGGTTGTGTGCAGGCTGCTAAGCCAAATCCAACTTCAGCCACACCGATCCATAAATTATTAAAAGGAAAACCATTGATCAAAGTGCCGGGTTGTCCTCCGATTGGTGAAGTAATGGCCGGTGTTATTGTGC
>CADEDV010000055.1 GCA_902826165.1 uncultured Bacteroidota bacterium | reverse complement strand
ATTTTGCGGGAAGATTGTTGCAGTGTAACACTGATATTGGTTTTACCGGCAACAGCCATTTCCAGGGTTTCATACCCTACAGAGCTGAATACCAGCACAGCATCATCCGGTACACTGATAGAATAGTTACCGTTAATATCAGTGGTTGTCCCGGTTCTACTACCCTTTACAGCAACAGAAACACCTGCTAAAGACTCCCCGCCTTCGGCAGTTACCTTTCCTGATACCCTGATTTCCTGGGAGGTGATAGCCGCAGCGGCTATACCTTCTTTGAGTACCACGAGGTTGGTACCCAGTATTTTGTAACTCACCCCTGTATTGGCCAGTATCCTGTCCAATACTTCGGCAATCGGGGCTTGCACCACATCCACGTTTACACGGGGTTTACCTTTAATAGCCGTTTCGCTGAAAAGAAAGCGGTAATCACTTCTCTTTTCAATAGCGAATAATACTTTTTTGATCTCTGCCTCAGACATCTTCAGGGTGATCCGGTCCTGGGACCAGCCCTTGGCAGATACCTGCAGACAAGCGATCAGCAGCAAAGCAATCATCAGTTTCATAATTCTCGCAATCTTTAAGTACAGAACCTTACCTGAAACAGCAGTCGTTTCGTTTTTTTTCATATTTTCCGTTTGAAGGGTTAATCAATACAGGCATCCTTTTCAGGAACCTGTCTACTACTTGCATTAGCCTGGCGGAGTCCCGTTGCAGCGGGGCTTCGTCATTTTAATTTCACCCTTGTCACGAAGTGTTTAGAGCAGTCATATGGCATAAGCATTATTGGTGAATAATAATTTTATTCCCGTTCTTTTCATACTGGAACGGTATCGATATTTTCAGCGCCTCCAGCGCCTGTTCAATCGTTTCTCTTTCAAAAATTCCGGTCATTCTTTTTTCTGCCAGCAGTTCATTTTGTATAGTAATACTGACATCATACCAGCGTTGCATTCTCATCGCCAGTTCTTCAAAAGACTCATCCCTGAACACCAATTTATTCTCGATCCAGAGTGTTTCAGCAACAGAACTGTCAACCGGGCTGTACTTCAGTTTATTAATAGCCATTACCGTATTAAGCCCTGCCGGTGCTGCCACCAGTTCCCCGGCGTCTTTCTGCTGTAATTTTTTATCCGGCACCAGCCCGTTTTCCACCACTAATTTTTCACTGGGGGAAAGAATGATCTTATCATTGGGCCTGTTCTTAATGGTAACCTCGATACTGCCACGGATAAGACTGGTCTCTGTTTTCTTATCCTCCGGGTATGCCTTTACGTTAAATACAGTTCCCAGTACTTTAATATTAATATCGGCAGTATGGATAATAAAAGGCTTCTCCTTATTTTTCTTTACATCAAAAAAACCTTCCCCTACCAGTGTTACCTCCCGGTTATCAATACCATAATCTTTATTATAGATCAGCTTACTTCCGGAATTCAGCATCACTATGGAACCATCCGGTAACTGGATCTTTGATTTGGATCCGGGCCGGGTGGATATTTCATTGGCTTCTTTATTGGCCAGCGATTCATCCGTATGGCTGGTCAGTATGGATTTACCAAAAACGAACAACCCGGCTACCGCAATAATTGCAGCGGCAGCCCAGTACCATTTTAATTTTCTAACCTTCTTTACAGGAACAGCCGGAATTTCAGCCGGCTCATCCCCAAAAGGGATATTCAGTTCAGTCATCCGGTGCAGGTGCAGCATGAAAGCGTCTTCTTCCTGTAGGGAGTCTTTTTGTGAGGAGTGTTTCCAGAGATCTTCCAGGTTCTGAATAGCATATTGCCATTCAGGATGGGCGAGAATAAGACTTTCCAGCTCTTTCAGCTCTGCTGCCCCGGCTTCGCCGGACAGCTTTTTAGAAAGTAAAACCCAAAATTTTTCCTGGCTCATGAAATCGTTAGTTGGAATAAAATAGTAAGACACTAAAACTGAGTGATTACCCCTAAAGAAATCTTAACTATTTTTTGGCGTTTGGGGGGATTGAGCGGCTGTTTTAATATCCAGATGCATGCCTTTACCGATCCGGCGCAAGGCGATAGCCATCTGGGCCTCAACCGTTTTTACTGATAATTGCAGCAATTCAGCTACTTCCCTGTATTTCAGGCCATCCTCCTTTACCAGTTTAAAAATGATCCTGCACCGGGGGGGGGAGATCATTAACTGCCTGCCTTATCTGCCGCATCATCTCCTCGGTCATCATCAGTTGTTCCGGGTCAAAATAGATGCTGTTCAGTTGCACCAGCCACTCTTCAGGGGCCAGGTTCTGTTGCCGTTTCAGTTTAGCGATCCGGTTAAAAGCCAGGTTTTTGGCAGTGGTATAGAAATATAAAAGAGGGGACTCAATCGTGGTCAGCTGGTCTCTTTTTTCCCAGATCCGGATAAAAAGATCGGACACCAGTTCTTCAGCTTCTTCGCCAGACTTCAGTATGGAATAGGCAAATTGTTTCAGGCGGCTGTGCAAAAGAAGAAACAACTCCTTATAGGCAGCCTGGTCATTATTTAATGCAATAGCGGTAAGCAGCCGCTTTATTTGTTCGTTTTCAAGCATACTCGTCAGCAGCGGTAAATCTACCGATTCCATTTTATATTTATTCTGATTTGATTACCGCTGTTTTTTTCTATTTTTGCAGCGCCTTTTTTGGCAGGACCCTTAGCTCAGTTGGTTAGAGCACCTGACTCATAATCAGGGGGTCGCAGGATCGTGCCCTGCAGGGTCCACCAGCTAATTATTTAAAAAGACAGCGATCACAGTTATCCCACAAAGACACGGGACCACAAAGAGAACAATTCAAGGTTCGGCTTTCTTTGTGTACTGAACGGCTTTGCGGGATTTTTCATTTTAAAACCCTTTTCAATAAATAAACAAAGGTGCTTTAACCTTTTGTTAACCGGGATGAAAATACATTTGTCCACTACTTAAATTTTATGAAGAAGATACTTTCGCTACTTACCTGTACCCTTGCTATTACTGCTTTATCTGCCCAGGATACCACACTGGTATTAAAGAAAAAACCGCCTGTTGATCTCAGCGGACGTTCCAATGATCACTTGTTGGTGCAGTTTGGCTATACCAATTGGGCCAGTGCCCCCGACAGTGTGAAGACCAGTGGCTTTTCCAAAAGCTTTAATGTTTACCTGATGTATGATTTCCCGTTCAAGACCAATCCTAAACTGAGTATGGCTTTCGGGCCGGGTATCTCTTCCGATCATATCATTTTCAAAGAAACTTATGTAGGTATCAAAGACCTGACCACCACCCTTCGTTTCAGCGACCAGGCAGATACCAACCATTTCAAAAAAACAAAACTGGCTACTTCTTACCTGGAGGCACCAATTGAATTTCGCTATACAGCAGACCCCTCCAATCCCAATAAGAGCTTCAAAGCAGCCATTGGTGTGAAAGTGGGTTTATTACTGAATGCACATACCCGTAATGTGGAATTGCAAAACAGCAGCGACCAGACACTGAATGATTATGTGATGAAAGAAAGCGGCAAACGCTTTTTCAATAAGAACCGCCTGGTAGCCATGGGCCGTGTGGGAATTGGTCATTTTAGTTTATATGGCAGCTACCAGCTGACCACTTTGTTCAAAGATGGTGCCGGCCCGCAGGTACGTCCTTTCTCGATCGGTCTTACCCTGAGTGGACTTTAAGTCATTAAAATATTTACCGAAAAGCGGTCTGCCACAGGTGGATCGCTTTTTTATTTTCTACTTTTGCTATCCTTCTTTTTGCGGAAGGAATTTTTATTATTATGCTGGACAAAAGAAACGTTATTGAAAAAGAAGAAAAAGCCGTGCTGGTGGGATTGGTCCAAAAAGATCAGACCGAACAACAGGTTACTGAATACCTGGATGAATTAGCTTTCCTGGCAGAAACTGCCGGTGCGGTAACCGTCAAACGGTTTACCCAGAAATTGCAACATCCGGACAGCCGTACTTTTATTGGTAAAGGAAAGCTGGAAGAGATACGCCAGTACATCCTTGGAAAAGATATCCGTATCATCATTTTTGATGATGAATTAACAGGGGCACAGATCAATAATATTGAAAAGGCACTGGAGATAAAGACCATCGACCGTTCTGATCTTATTCTCGACATCTTCGCCAGTCGTGCCAAAACAGCACAAGCCAAAGCACAGGTGGAACTAGCCCAATACCAATATGTATTACCAAGATTGAGAGGTATGTGGAAACACCTTGAACGACTGGGAGGTGGTATTGGTACAAGAGGTCCGGGTGAAAGTGAAATTGAAACCGATCGCCGTATCGTTAGAGATAAAATTTCATTGCTGCGGAAACGCCTGGCGGAAATAGATAAACAGGCTTACACACAACGAAAAGACAGGGGAGAATTTATCCGGGTAGCATTGGTTGGTTATACCAATGTAGGCAAGTCCACGATTATGAACCTGCTCAGCAAGAGAGAAGTGTTTGCAGAAAATAAATTATTTGCCACCCTGGACACCACAACCGGTAAAGTTGTTTTTGAAAACACTCCATTTCTCTTAAGTGATACGGTAGGATTCATCCGCAAACTGCCTCACCACCTCGTTGAAAGTTTTAAAAGTACATTGGATGAAGTAAGAGAAGCCGACATCCTGCTGCATGTGGTGGATATTTCTCACCCGGCTTATGAAGACCAGATCGGCGTGGTAAATAAAACTTTGCAGGAATTGAATGCTTTTGAAAAACCCATTCTTACCATTTTCAACAAAATGGACCTGTATGAAAAACATACGTTTGATGAATGGCTGGAAGAAACCACCAAAGAAGAAATACTCGAGGACCTGAAAGAAAGATGGAACCGGGAAACCAATGATAACGCCATTTTCATTTCTGCCCTGGAAAAAAGAAATATCGACGGGCTGCGTCAATCCATACTGGAAAAAGTAAGGGCCATGTACAGGATCCGTTACCCGTACAGAACGGATTTCATCTACTAATTATCAACTGACCTTTTGCTGATTATTCGCTTCGTTCATGAGTATGACTGATAAAAAATTAACCTGGCACAAGATCGCTGATCATGTAAATGAACTGGATTTTGGAGCCAATCATATCGCTGTGGCTGAACTAAACGGAAAAAAGATCTGCATCGGAAAATTCAACCATTCCATATTTGCCTTTGCTTTCAAATGCCCCCATGCCGGTGGCATCATGGCTGATGGCTATATTGATGCACTGGGCAATGTGGTCTGCCCCCTGCACCGCTATAAATATGCCCTGCAAAACGGACGGAATGTAAGCGGCGAAGGGTATTATTTAAAGAACTGGCCGGTAGAAAGCAGGGAAGAGGGTGTTTTTGTAGGAATAGAAGAAAGCGGCAGTTTCTGGAATATTTTCCGGTAAAATTTGATTGTGAATAGGTTGTTTAAAACCTAAAATCCCTATTTTTGCTGCCCCGAAAGGGAAGGTATTCCTCCTTAGCTCAGTTGGTTAGAGCATCTGACTGTTAATCAGAGGGTCGCTGGTTCAAGTCCAGCAGGGGGAGCGAAAAACTGCCTCGCATTTTGCGAGGCAGTTTTTATTTACAGATGCTGAGTTTTTTTAGATTATACTGCTGAACTTGATTTTCATAGACCCAAAGGAAATAATTTGATTTTGTTTTATGCTGCATAACATATGGCAGTTCTAATACAGCTCCTTTTACAAACAGTCCGGTTATCTCACAATAATCTTTCCGGTAATGTATTTTCTCATAAGCTACCTGGAAACGATCGTCGCTAATGAGTGAAATAACTTGCTTGATAATATCCTTAAAATCATAATTGGAAGAAAAAGTCAGGTCGTCTAAAAAGTTGGTGAAAGTGATATTATTACTTTTTGCCAATGAATATAATTTGTCGGCGGTATTCAAAAAAATTAGGTTTGCAATAACAGGCGAGCTCGGAGCTCCCTGGGGAAGCGATGCCTGAAATGTTGTTAGTTGAGTTAATATTCTTGACACAGATGGCGAAAAACCGAGTCGGTAAAGCATTTTGTATACCTGGTGATGATTAATATTTGAAAAAAAGTTTTTTAAATCGATGGTAAGAAAATATTCTTTATTTAAATGTTGTTGGGCGTTTAGAATATTATTTTTCCTTTGTATTGAACCATACATATAATGAGGCAGATGAACTTGATTCAATAGCCGGGCAATGTACTGTTGTCTTGACTTTAAAATAAAATCCGGCACAAATAATTCCCTATATTTTATATTTCCCTCATCATCTCTTTGAAAATCACCATATTTTTTCTTAGGCTTTAGTTTTGGTGAATAATAATTACTAATGTTTGTGGTTATACAACGCACTGTTTTTTCTGTCACTCTTAAGAACGAATATAAATTGGGCAAACTTTTGATCATAAAAAAACCAGGGTTTAGAACATGGTATTTACAATTTCCTTCATGAAGTGTAACCAAAAAGAAGGGGTTAATATTTTTAACCATCCTTTTTTACCCGGGGGGTGAGTTGCCTTTGGACGATACTTTACCCGGATTGTCACTTCTTCAAACAATACATGTTCATCATTTTTGAAATTGCACAAGAACTTTGATGGTGCGACCCTGATACTTTTGTGTTGCTTTTTAGAGCTACCTTTTTTCATGTTTTTAATGATTGAGGTTTTTTGCAATATTGCCCACAGACCAATATTGCCACCAACTCATGCTTTTATCAGCAAAATTTAACCACCCTGGTTTTTTTAATTTCCGAGCCCCCACAGGGCGAGGATATAGAAGAATGTGTAACCGAATACACTTTAATAATTGAGTTAGGAAAAATATCAGGCTTCAAAGATCTTTTTTAAAAATACCTAAAGACAGTAAATAATGAACCCCTGATTAAATACTTGTTAATTCAGCGTGAAGAACTAGGAGGCAATTTAATTTATAGCTCACGTCTTCGGTAATTATAGCTCAAAATTCAGCTTTTTTGAGCTATAAAGTGTACTTTTATGAGCTAGTAAATTTAAAAATGGGCAATACTGGAAATACTTATAATAATTTGATTGTTGGATACATTAAATCCAATCCGGAATGTTCCTCTCAGGAAATACTGAAAGGTCTGGGGATGAATATCAGTATTGCCACACTTAAAAGAGCCTTACAGAAATTAGTTGCAGAAGGCCTGATAACTACAACAGGTAAATTAAAAAGTACAAAGTATAAAATCAGTCCGGTTTACGATATAATCAGTCCGATTGATGTTGACCAATATTTCAAAAATGAAATTGATGAGAGGGTAATCCGAAATAGTTTTAACCAGGTACTTATAAAAGAGGTTTTAAGTACTATCTCTTTGTTTACAAATGAAGAGTTACTGCAATTAAATCATTTAGAAAACACATATAGAAATAGCTCATCGAAACTTACATCAGCTGAGTATAAAAGCGAATTGGAACGCCTAGCTATTGATTTAAGCTGGAAGTCATCGCAAATTGAAGGTAATACGTATTCTTTGTTAGAAACAGAACGATTGCTAAGAGATAAAGAAACAGCTGCCGGCAAAACAAAAGAAGAAGCTGCAATGCTGCTTAATCATAAAGAAGCTATTGATTTTATTGTAGCCAACCCAACATATATAAACCCTTTATCGGTATCAAATATTGAGGACCTACATAGCATATTAATTAAAGAACTGGGTATTTCTAAAAATGTAAGAAACAGAAGGGTTGGTATTTCCGGAACTAACTACAAACCATTGGACAATGAATTTCAAATTAAAGAAGCATTGAATGATATGTGCAATATTATCAATAACAACAGCAATGTATTTGAAAAGGCTCTTTTAGCGCTGGTTTTGATCTCATACATACAGCCATTTGCTGATGGTAATAAAAGAACAGCAAGAATTATAAGTAACGCTATTTTAATTAATAATCACTACTGTCCAATTTCTTTTAGAACAGTTGATTCAATTGAATATAAAAAAGCAATGCTGATTTTCTACGAACAAAATAATATCAATCCCTTCAAGAAGATATTTATTAATCAGTTTGAATTTGCAGTGCAAACTTATTTCTAAGCCTGACCAGTTAGCCACTATAAAAAGTGTTCCAACAGTAGCTCCCATCGCCCAATAAAGTCAATACAACCAGGCATTATTGCTACTTTCCGGCAACGGCACTCACTTTTCACTTCTTCTCTAACTCCTTTTATTCTTGTTTCGCAATTGCAAGCACATATCATAATAAAAGGCTCAATGGGTTTAGCCTTACCTCAACCCGCTTATTGTTTCGTTCCCTATCTAACCATGGTCTTCTCAACAAAGCAACTTCGGCCTTTTAAACAAAGTCACTATGTAATGACTGTTTCAACTTTGTGTCAACAAAAAAGAAACGAACATGAAACAAAACAATTACTACGGAGCACTGCAACAACCTGTTGGTTCAGGCTTTAACGCAGCTTCAACTGCCCATGATGTTATAAAAGGAATTGACCTGGCGGGTAAAATTGCCATCGTAACGGGGGGCAATACAGGCATAGGTCTGGAAACAACCAAAACACTGGCAGCCGCAGGGGCCACCGTGATTGTACCCGCAAGAGATTCCAACAAAGCCAAAAAAAACCTGGCCGGCATTGCCGGGGTTGAGCTGGAAACAATGGACCTGATGGACCCCGCATCAATTGATGCATTCGCACAAAAATTTATGGCAACAGGTCGTCCCTTACATATACTGGTCAACAATGCCGGTATCATGTGGGTACCCCTCAGAAGAGACAGCAGGGGCATAGAATCACAACTGGCCACCAACTATCTCGCACAATTCCAGCTTACAGCAAGACTATGGCCCGCTTTAGTAAAAGCAAACGGAGCAAGGGTAGTCAATGTTTCCTCCCACGGCCACCAGTTTGCACCCTTCAACTTTGATGATCCCAATTTTCTGAACCGGGAATATGAGACCTTGCAAGGCTACGGTCAGTCAAAAACAGCTTCCAATTTATTCTCACTGGAGCTGGATAGCAGGGCTAATAAACACAAAGTAAGAGCTTATGCCGTGCATCCCGGTTCCATCGGGGGTACAGAACTGGCAAGAGAGGCGCCAATCGAACTATTTCAGCAAATGGGTTTCTATGATGCGGAAGGAAATATTTTACCTGAAGTGGCTGCTTCATTGAAAACAATACCACAGGGTGCAGCAACAACAATATGGTGCGCCACCAGCCCGGTACTAAATACAATTGGAGGTGTGTATTGTGAAGATGCAGACATTGCCTCACTCGTGGAGGAAACGCCTGGCTCTTTCAATACCGGTGGTGTACGCAGCTATTCCCTGGACAAAACCAATGCAAAAAAATTGTGGGACTTAAGTACGGAAATGACGGGAGTATCATTTCCTGGTATTGAATAGGCGCTATGGAAACAGGGCCCGATAACAACTTTGGTTAACTTTATAGCATACTTATAATGGATTATACAGCTAAATACATCACCCCGGATATTAAACTTTCTTGTTACGAGGACAAGTTTTTTAAATCGGATATTTCTTTCGATCAGCATATGTTGATATGGTTTATATCCGGCGAAACAAAGATTGTACAGGCAGAAGGGACTTATATATTTAAAGCAGGTGATATTTTCCTCATCCCCAGGAACCAGTTGGCTACGATCATCAATTACCCCAAAGATGGCCTGCCGCATAAAACGGTGGTGATGCACTTGTCCGAAGCAAGGCTAAGGGATTTTTATAGCGGTATAAGCGTAAAACCCGATGCATCCCTGGCACAAAAGATCCGTCACTTTAGTAAACATCCTTTGCTCGAAAGTTGTTTGTCTTCCCTGGTTCCCTACTTTGAAATGAAAGACATACCGGAAAATATCGCTTCGTTGAAAATAAAAGAAGCTATCAGTATTCTCCGGACAATTGATAGCTCCGTTGATAACATATTGGCCAATTTTGAAGAGCCTGGAAAAATTGACTTGATTAGCTATATGGAAAAGAACTTTATGTTCAATATGCCCATGGAGAAATTCGGCTACCTCACCGGCAGAAGCCTCACCACCTTCAAAAGAGATTTTAAAAAAGCATTCAACACTACCCCTCAACGCTGGCTTACGCAAAAACGCCTGGAATTGGCACACTACCAGTTTGTCGAAAAGAAAATGAAACCCATTGATGTTTGCTATGAAGTCGGTTTTGAAAACCTTTCTCATTTTTCCTTCGCCTTTAAAACTTTCTTCGGCTACTCACCCACACAATTGCTGGAACAAGCTATCCGGTCATAACACTTACAACTGGCCTTTAAAACAAAATAAATCAGGTCTGCTGAACAAAGTAAACCTTAAGAAGGCCATTTATTTTTGGTACACAAAATCATTAAACATGAAACACTCCAATAGATTCAGTTCGTACATCCCGGAATCCGGGATTGTTGACGGATTATTATTTATTCCCGACATATCCGGCTTTACCCAACTTGTTCATTCCACCGATGCAGTAACCGGGAAAATAATTACAACGGAATTACTGACAGCAATTATCAGCCAGAATCAGTTGAAACTGGATATAAGCGAAGTGGAGGGAGATGCTGTTTTGTTTTACCGGTATGGTGCAGCTCCTTCTTTACAACAGCTGCTGCTGCAATTCAAAAAAATGGAAACAGCCTTTAACACAAAACGCAATGAGTTAGAAAAAAGATTTGAGCTTACTATTGATGTATCTCTGAAAGTAATTGCCCATTATGGTCAAATGACCGAATACCGGGTCGGCCCTTTTACAAAACTATATGGGGAAGTAGTGGTGGAAGCGCATCGCCTCCTGAAGAATGCTGTTCAAAGCAATAGCTATCTGCTGTTGTCTGATTCCTTATACAGCAAAATTGCTGTTTCAGACAATGAAATACCTCACAAAGATTTCAGCTCCGCCCGGCTATGCGAAGCATACAGGTCATTACATCAACTATGTTTTACTTGCTTCGATTTTACAGCAGAACAAAAAGTGGCTTAAGCAACCAACCTGGTTCTCCGATCATTCTCTTTTGTCATCCCGATGCAGTAAGAATCTACTAATCTCATTGTCTGCCAATCTCCCTCTCCAGCAATGGAGAGAGCCGGGTGAGGCTAACTTCAAATTTAAACACTACAACTTACAGAGTCTTCATCCCCTCCTTGGAGGGGTAGCAACCTTTCCAATTAAATGAGTTTTTGAAAGGGGTGGGTCCAACCACAAATTTCAAACTACAAGCCTCAAACTCTCCCACTTCCTATTTTCCACTCTCTATTCTCCTTTCTCTACCTGCCTACTCCATAGTAAAGCCCTACCAAAGGCATGGATACTGTATGAGGAATGTATGAAATCACATTATGTTAAGAAAGCTTTCCAGCCATTCCTATTCACTTACACAATTAATCACTTTGGGAGCTACTCAGGGATTACAATTGTTTTCTCCTCAAAATTTTTGCTGGATAAGAAATACTATCACCCCCCCTGCAAAACCGATCAGGGCCAACCAGCTGATTTTTTTCAGGTACCAGACAAAATCAATGTTTTGAATACCCATCACAGCCACCCCGGCGGCTGATCCTATAATGATGGCACTACCGCCTGTTCCGGTTGTTAGTGCTAAAAATTCCCAGAAGGGATGATCTGTGGGATAAGCGGATAAATCATACATGCCCTGTGAAGCAGCCACCAGGGGAACATTATCAACAATGGCAGATATCAGCCCCAGCGTTATGCCAATTAAATAATCGTTTTGAAAGGTATTATTTAATACCAGTGCCAGTTCTTTTAACACGCCGATTGATTGCAGGGCCGATACCGCTAATAATATCCCCAGAAAAAATAAAATACTCGGGCTGTCTACCTTTTGCAATGCCCTGGCAACGGTAAATTTTTCTGCAAGCTCCTTCTCCTTGCTCTTATGCATAACGGTGGTTATAACCCACATCAACCCTAAAGCAAGTAACATTCCCATAAAAGGAGGTAAGTGGGTGATTGTTTTAAAGATGGGAACAAAAATCAGGAACCCAACCCCTGCCGCCAGGATGATTTGCCCGTCTTTCTTTTCTTTTACCGACCTGGCGGAATGAGGAGGAACACTAAAAGTGGAACGCCTGAAGCGATATCCTATAATTAACGCAGGTAAAAGACAAACCGCCATGCTGGGCAAGATCAGCTGTTTAATAATATTTAATGCCGTAATCTGCCCACCTATCCACAGCATAGTGGTGGTTACATCCCCCAATGGCGACCAGGCACCGCCGGCATTCGCCGCAATCACAATCATTCCGCAAAACCAGAGTTTGTCTTCCTTCTTCGTTAATAGCTTTGAAACTAATGAAGCCATCACGATGGCCGTGGTCAGGTTATCTAACAATGCAGAAAGAAAAAAAGTAATGATTGCAACAGTATAAAGCAGTTTTCGTTTACTGCTGGTTTTGATCTTTTGGGTAACAATATCAAACCCATTATGGGTATCAATGATCTCCACAATAGTCATCGCACCGAGTAAAAAGAACAGTATGGAAGCTATCTCGGCCAGGTGATGAAGCAGCTCTTCTGATACCGATTCCGGGGAAGACGCCTGTACCATATAGATGGTCCAGCAAAGCACACCAGTTATCAGTGCCGAGGCCGCTTTGTTTAAACGAAGCGGGTGTTCAAAAGCAATAGCTGTATACCCCAAAATAAAAACAGCAATAATTAATACAGTAACCATGGTCTTAATTAATTTGAATAGACTGATTGATCAGCTTTATATGACTTAGAAAAGCATCTTGCTCTTTTGGTGAAATTATTATTCTCCGGGTTTTACAATATACTATTTCCAGCCGGTCCAGCGACAGGGCTGGCGAACTTAAAGCATTTCTTGTTCTGGAAACAGAATTTATTTCACCAATATCAACTGCTGTTTTTATGATGATGCCGGCTTTTATAATTAATGTATTACCCGTAATCGTGTAACGAGTATTAAGGTACAGGTGAGCAAAAAATAATGCAATAAGAACTGTTATTATTATTCCGGGCCAATCCTGGTTTACAATAGAAAAATAGAGTACAAGCCCAAGTAAAATGATTACAGGAATTAAAAGGCTGTACCCGATTTTTGACTTATATATTGCCATACCCGGTTTATTTCTCTGGTTTCTTATTTTGGTAATGATTTATCAAAACTATTTGTTTATCAGCATCTCAAGATGTTATATAAGATAATTTTTCTTTTACGTAATTTCCTTTTTATTGACTTACTCTTGTCACATTTGCGATCTATATACCCGGGAATGAATGCTGCTAACGGTTTCCTGGTTTATCGCAACCGGCCATTCATCCTGCAAAATTGGCAATTCACCACTTTGAGGGGTACACCGGGAAAAAAAATCTCCCTACATTTGTCCTCGTCAATTTTACGAATATGAAGATCTGCTAAGGACTGCCTCCGGCAGCCAGGTTCTCCCCGCTGTAAATCAGAGCCTGCCTTTAAGGAAATAAAAGCAACAACAAGGTTGCAGCCCGCCATGCGAAAAAACTTTGCGGGGCAAAAACGATTTTCAGTTATACCTTTAATTATTACCAACCATGTCGCAAACGACTACTACAACCAATAGGTTATCCTATTTCTTTTCACTCGTCAAACAATCCCTCCGGGGCGACGAACACGATTATACCAAAGGCAGCATCCGCTCCGCCATTGTATTACTGGCCATTCCCATGATACTTGAACTAAGTCTTGAATCTGTATTTGCCGTGGTGGATATGTATTTTGTCAGCCATTTACCCAATAGCAAAAACGCCATTGCCACTGTAGGACTTACAGAATCCGTGATTTCTTTAATTTATACCATTGCTATCGGGCTCAGCGTGGCAGCAACTGCCGTGGTGGCCCGCCGCATTGGTGAAAAGAATCCCGATGGGGCTGCGCATGCCGGTGCCCAGGCGATTGTTATTTCTATATTCGTGGCACTTATTCTCGGCATTGCAGGCGTTGTTTTCGCTGCTGATATTTTAAAGATCATGGGAGCTGCCCCTGAAGTAGTTAAAGAAGGAACCGGCTTTACTCAAATCATGATGGCGGGTTCCTTAGTGATCATTTTATTATTTCTTATCAATGGGATTTTCAGGGGTGCCGGTGATGCCGCCATGGCGATGTGGAGTTTATGGATCGCCAGTGGTATCAATATCATTTTATGTCCACTCCTCATTTATGGATATGGCCCTTTTCCTGAACTGGGATTGAAAGGTGCTGCTATTGCCACCACCATCGGCCGGGGTGCCGGAGTGCTCTATCAATGTTATCATTTATTCGGCGGTAAGAAAATGATCAAACTAAAACGATCTCATTTTAACTGGGATCTTCCGGTAGTGAAAACACTATTCAACGTGGCATGGCCTGCCACTTTCCAGTTTTTTATTCAAAGTGGAAGCTGGATCGTGTTGGCATGGCTGGTATCGCATACCGGGAGCACCGAAGCATCTGCCGGCTACCAGGTGGCTATCCGGAATGTTGTTTTCTTTATTTTACCGGCCTGGGGATTAAGTAATGCCGCCGCCACACTGGTGGGGCAGAACCTGGGTGCGCAACAACCCGAAAGAGCAGAAAAAAGTGTAATGCTGACGGCCCGTTACAATGCCATTTTCATGGCCGGAGTAATGTTGTTGTTTCTTGTATTCGCCTCCCCGATCATCAGCATTTTTACCAAAGAGCCTGAAGTACACCGCTATGGTACCAGTGCCTTGCAGATCATTGGTGCCGGGTACATTTTTTATGGCATCGGTATGGTGATGATACAAGCCCTGAATGGTGCCGGGGATACCAAAACACCTACCTGGATCAATATTTTTGGGTTCTGGCTGTTCCAGATACCGTTGGCCTGGTTACTGGCTAAAGAGTTTGGTATGGGGCCCACTGGTGCTTTTATTGCTATTCCTGCCGCAGAAACATTACTGGCCTTAGCCGCCTGGTATTTTTTCAAAGCCGGTAAATGGAAGTTGGTGAAATTGTAATAAAGGCTATATATGATAACAATATAAATAAGACCGGTCAGCTGATCGGTCTTATTTATTTAATTTAGATGTACATAATTACAGTATGAGCGACACCATCAACCAGAACCGGATACGACAGTTCTTCTTTATTGTCATCCTGCTTTTACTCGGATTGCTATTATTCTTAGAACTCTACTCCTTCTTACCGGCGGTACTGGGTGCAATGACCTTATATATATTAATGCACCGCTGGATGTTCTTTCTTACCGAAAAAAAGAAATGGCGCAAAGGATGGACCGCTGCTTTATTGATGCTGCTTTCTTTTATTGTGATCCTGCTGCCTGTCGGCTTACTGGCCAATATGCTCTCTTCCAAAGTCACCTATGCCGTGCAGCATTCATCCGAACTGGTGGCTGCACTCAAAAAACTGGTGGCCAGTCTTGAACAACAGTTTGACATTACGATCACCAGCGAAGAAAATATCAACAAACTCGGAAGTGCTATCACGCAAAGCCTGCCCCGGATCCTGGGTGCTACCTTTAATACCGTTACTACTATCTTCTTCATGTACTTCATTCTTTATTTTATGCTGGTGAACGGCCGGTACATGGAAGATGCCTTATACGAATATATACCCCTGAAAGATGACAATGTAAATAAGGTAAGTAAAGAAGTTAACAAAATGGTGGTATCAAATGCCATCGGCATCCCGCTGATCGCCTTTGCACAGGGATTGGTCGGCCTGGTCGGTTATTTGATTATCGGCGTGGAACAACCTTTCTTCTGGTTTGGTGTCACCTGCATTGCAGCGATGCTCCCGGTAGTGGGTGCCGCTTTAGCTTATGTACCCCTGGCCATTATCTTTTTTGCGGGTGAAGAAACAGGCCGTGGCATCGCTATGCTGATCTTTGGATTTGGTATTATCGGCACGGTTGATAATGTACTTCGATTTACCTTATTACGCAAACTGGGTGATGTGCATCCGCTGACAACTGTCTTTGGTGTCATCATTGGTCTTAATCTCTTTGGCTTTATTGGTTTGATATTTGGCCCCTTACTTATCTCCTTATTCATATTACTACTGAAGATCTATTCCAGCGAGTTTATCAGCAAGCAAAGAGATATTAATAAGATCATGGAGAACTAAACACTTCTTTGTAGTCATTAATTTACAAAACGAAGGGCTGTTAGTATTTTCCCCCGTATCATACTATGGATATCTGCGAATAAATACGCAAACGACTATAAAACAGTGGTTTAATACTTGTATTTTTTAATACCGGATAATATTTTTACTTCACGATCCGTTATTGAATCCGAATCTGATACCCTTGAAAAAACTAGTAGCATCCATACCTGTTATCTTTCTGTTCCTGACCTTGTCGTCTTTCGCAGATATACAACGTATCAGCAACGCACCAGCTAATCTTCAATATTCTTTTCCCTTACCAGTCACTGATAATACAGCAACAGTATTATACCAGTCATTAGAGCTTGAAGTAAAAGGTTTATCCAAAGAAGCATTTGAATATGCCTGGAAAGGCTATCAAAAATTGTTGGAAAACAAACAACTCAGCAATTCCGGCTATCTTACTATTTGTGATTTCAGCCAGTCTTCCAAACAAAAAAGATTATACCTGATTGATATCAATAATGAAACAGTAGTGATGAATACCTGGGTGGCACATGGCCGCAACTCAGGGCTTGATTACGCTACCAAATTTTCCAACACACCAGAATCCCTGCAAAGCAGTCTTGGTTTTTATGTAACCAAGCAGACCTATACAGGTGAACATGGTTTGTCCTTAAAAGTACAGGGATTAGAACCCGGTTTTAATGATAAAGCTTTCCAACGGGCCATTGTGATCCACGGTGCTGATTATATCGGTGCGCAACGAATGAGCAGCAGTTCATTCATGGGCCGCAGCTATGGCTGCCCTGCCGTTCCCAAAGAAGAAAGTGCAACATTGATCAATACGATAAAAAACGGCACCTGCCTTTTTATTTATCACCCTTCAAAAAAATACCTCGCTAACTCAAAAATATTAAACGACTGATTGGACACAACAACAAGGATGGATGATAACAAAAAGCTCAACTCACCCTATGGTTGGGCTTTTTTGTTTACAATAACTTACCAATACTTTCTTCCAGCAACAGGTATCCCATCCAGCTCATGATGAGTACAACGATCCAGCCGGCGACCTGCATCCATAACGGATGCCGATAGGTTGTAAATAGTTTTTTCCTGGTGACTGCAGTCAGCATGATGGCTAAAGCAACCGGCAATATTAAACCGTTCAGGGCTCCTGCTGTTACCAGAATATAACCAGGCGCCTGTTTCAGCAGGAGAAAAATAATCGTGGAAATGATAATAAAAATAGAGACCGGCCAGCGTTGGTTATTGGCAAGAACAGGAGAAAATGTTTTCAGGAAAGAAATGGATGTATACGAAGCTCCGATCACAGAAGTGATAGCAGCCGCCCACATCACGATCCCGAAAAATGTATAGCCTGTTGTACCGGCAGCATGCTGAAACACGGAAGCAGCAGGATTCTTTTCCCCTAATACAGCTCCATTCCAAACAACACCCAATGCAGCAAGAAACAATACATACCGCATGATGGAAGTAATGATGATACCGGTTACGGCACTCCTGTTCACCTGCGGAATAGCTGCTACTCCTTTCACGTTTGCATCCAGCAAACGATGTGCTCCTGCAAAACTGATATATCCACCTACTGTTCCACCTACCAGGGCCACAATCATTTTGATATTGATCTTCTCCGGCCAGAACGTATGTAATAATGCCTTCGATAGTGGTGGATGAGAAGCAAAGGCAACATAAACCGTTAACCCGATCATCGCAATACCAGCGATCTTGACAAACCAGTCAATAGCTTTACCGGCATCTTTTATCCAGAATATGAACAACGCAATAACACAGCTGATAACAGCTCCCCATTTTGTATCAAGCCCCGTTACCACTTCAAGCCCTAAACCGCAGCCTGCTATATTACCAATATTAAAAGCCAGGCCACCAAAAGCAACTAAGAAAGCTAACATATAGCCAAGCCCAGGCAACAATTGATTGGAAAGATCCTGTGCCCTTCTTTCACCTACCGTGATGATGCGCCAGATATTTAACTGAGCCCCGATATCAAGCAATACGGAAATAAGAATGACAAAACCAAAACTCGTCAGCAACTGGCTGCTGAATAAACTGGTGTTATTCAAAAAACCGGGGCCAATAGCAGAAGTTGCCATCAGAAATGCAGCGCCCAGGATAGCAGAATTCTTTTTCATTCACTTTGGGTAAGGATATGGTGAATGGCTTTGGCAAACTCTACCGCATATTTCCCATCCCCATGAATACAGATCGTTTCTGCTGTTATGGGAATCTTCTTTCCGGAAACTGAAGTAACAGTTCCTTCTTTTACCATTTGTAAAACCTGTGCGGTCATTTTATCAGTATCACTTATCAATGCATTGGTGGCTGACCGGGGTGTAAGTGAACCATCATCCTGGTAGGTGCGGTCAGCAAATACTTCACTGGCTGTTTGTAAACCCAGTTTCTTTGCTTCACTGATTGAATGACTTCCGCTCAGGCCAACCAGGAGCAGGTCGCTATTGTAATTCTTAACTGCCTTTGCAATGGTATGTGCCGTGTCAGCATTTTTGGCAGAGAGATTATACAAGGCCCCGTGAGGTTTTACATGCCGCAGTGGCATCTCAAAAGAAGAAAGCAGTTCATCAATTATGATCAGCTGCTGAATGACCAGTTCATAAATTTCCTCAGGAGCTAATTGTAGCTCTGTCCGGCCAAAATTTGTCCTGTCTAAGAATGAAGGATGAGCACCGATAGCCACCCGGTTCGCTATACAATATTCGATTGTTTGCCACATCGTATCCGTATCGCCGGCATGATAGCCGCAGGCAATATTAGCTGATGTAATGAACGGTATGATCGCCTGGTCATTACCCATTCCTTCGCCCAGGTCACAATTGATATCAATACGCATGCAGCAGTTGTTCGAGTTTAAATTGACAGGCATTTTGCAGTTGCAATAAATGTTGTTCCTGTTGTAATAATAACGCTTCAGCAGTTGCAATACTGGTAACCCTGAAACGAATAGCTTCCCCTGGTTTTAGTTGTGCCAGCCTGGAATGGCAGGCTGTGATCACATGTGCCACTCTCGGGTAACCACCGGCTGTCTGGTGATCAGCCATCAATACGATCAACTGGCCATCAGGCAATAATTGCACCGTACCAAAATTGACCGGTGAGGAAATAACTTCATCCTGCACCGCACTTAATAACGGATCACTTTGTAACCGGTAACCCATGCGGTCAGACTGGGTGGTGATGTAAAAAGGATGCTGCAAAAATTTCTCTTTTGAAATATCCGTCA
>CADEDV010000054.1:4143-19658 GCA_902826165.1 uncultured Bacteroidota bacterium | reverse complement strand
TCGTTCAGTGTAACGGGAAGCAGTACACAGACGATCATTTACCAGTGGCAGGTGAGCACAGATGGAGGTACAACGTACGCTCCTGTTGCCAACGCTGGGATATATAGTGGTGCTACAACAGCTACTTTAACGATCACTAATGCTACCACTACTGTTTCTGCCAACCGTTATCGTTGTGTGCTATCGAATGCTACATGTTTTGGAGCTAATGAAACCACATCGGGTGCAGCAACATTAACTGTACGCCAGTTACCCACTGTAGCTTTAGCAGCAGCGCCATTAACTGCACTGTTGCCGGGACAAAGCACCACGCTGACAGCCACACCGACTGCTTCAACAGGTGGTGTACTGACAACAAGCTGGTTCTTTAATACTAACCCGGTTGCTAATACGGGCAATACAAGAACAGTGAATGTAGAGCAGGTGGGAGATTACCAGGTTCGTATCCAGGAAACCTGGCCGAGTGCACTGGTATGTTCTAACCAATCAGCGGTAGTGGCTATTACAGCACAGGCCAGTGAAAGGTTGTTCATCTTCCCGAGCCCGAATGATGGTGTGTTCCAGGTAGCCTATTATAACAGCACCGGTGCAGCCTCTTCCCGTACGATCACCATTTATAATGCAGCAGGAGCCAAAGTGCACCACGAGAAATTTGCGGTAACAGGTTCTTATACCTTGCTGAATCTTGATATTAAGCCAGCGGCAAAAGGCCTTTACTATGTGGTGGTGGGAGATGTGTCTGGTAAGCGTATCGCTAAAGGCAATGTGCTGATCCAGTAAGAAGAATTGACTAACAGCCTATAACTCAATCCCGTTCAGTGATAAACTGAACGGGATTTTTTATGCCGCCAATCCTTCATTCAATGGGGAAAAACGCTGTGACAGATCGGCTGGTAAGCCTTACCTTTGCCCGCCCGTTCTGAAATCGGTAATTCAAAAAAATTTTAATAGGCGGAACATTCGGGCGGGCCGCCTTAAAATCAGCAGCAACAATGATCAGTGTAAAAGACCTGAAACTGGCTTACGGTAAAAGGGTATTGTTTGAAGAAGTGAACCTCAACTTCACCAAGGGCAATTGTTATGGAGTGATCGGTGCCAATGGTGCCGGGAAAAGTACCTTCCTGAAAATATTGAGTGGCGAGATAGAAGCCAATAAAGGAACGATCACCATCACTCCTGGTGAACGGATGGCGATACTGAAACAAAACCAGTTTGAGTTTGACGAGCAAACCGTATTGAATACCGTGATGATGGGACATAGCCAGCTCTGGAAAGTGGCTAAAGAAAGAGAAGCTATTTATGCGTTGGCAGACTTTACGGAAGAAGACGGTATGAGAGCCGGTGAACTGGAAGGTGAGTTTGGCGAACTGGGTGGTTACACAGCAGAAAGTGATGCCGGAACCCTGCTGGGCGAACTGGGTGTGGAAGAACAATTCCACTCTGCATTCATGAAAGACATTCCTTCGAATTTAAAAGTAAGGGTGTTGCTGGCACAGGCCATCTTCGGTAATCCTGATATTTTATTATTAGATGAGCCGACCAACGGTCTCGATATAGAAACGATCAGCTGGTTGGAGAATTTCCTGGCGGATTATGAAAACATCGTTCTCGTGGTGAGCCATGACCGTCACTTCCTGGATGCAGTGTGTACACATGTGGCTGATGTGGACCGCCAGAAGATCAAGATATTTACCGGTAACTATACGTTCTGGTATGAATCATCCCAACTGATGGCCCGCCAGGTAAATGATAAGAACAAGAAAACAGAGGAGAAGCGGCAGGCATTGATCGACTTCATTGCCCGATTCAGTGCGAATGCTTCTAAGAGTAAACAAGCCACCAGCCGTAAGAAAGCATTGGAGAAATTAAGTATTGAAGAGATAGAACCGAGTTACCGCAAATATCCCGGTATCATATTTCAGCCATTGCGGGAAGTAGGTAACCAGATACTGAACATTGAAAAGTTATCCAAGTCGGTGGATGGCCGTGTGCTGTTCAAAGATGTAACGTTTACCGTGAACAAAGGCGATAAGATCGCTATCCTCAGCCGCGACCCGCTGGCGGTGACCAGTTTCTTTAATATCATTACAGCTAACACCATTGCCGATAGCGGTTCTTATGAGTGGGGAACTACGGTCACTCATGCCTACCTGCCACAGGAGAACAGTGAGTTCTTTACCGGGGAAGATAATTTGATGGACTGGCTCCGCCAATATGTTCCCGACCATGTTAAAGATGTGGATGAACCTTTCCTCCGGGGGTTCTTAGGCAAAATGTTATTCAGTGGTGATGATGTACTGAAGAAGACGAATGTATTAAGTGGGGGTGAAAAAGTACGCTGCATGCTGAGCCGGATGATGCTGCAAAGCCCGAATGTTATATTATTAGATCAGCCCACCAACCACCTGGACCTGGAAAGTATCCAGAGCTTTAACGAACAATGTACCGACTATAAAGGCATCGTGTTATTAACGAGCCATGACCATACGTTTATGCAAACCGTAGCCAACCGGGTGATCGAATTAACGCCGAAGGGTATCATTGACCGCCTGATGAGTTTTGATGAATACCTGGAAGATGAACGAGTGAAAGGATTGAAGGAGGAGATGTATAAGTAGACGGGAGTCTGTAGTCGTGAGTCGATAGTAATGCAAGTAAGTATATGTCCCGCTTCGTAAGAGGCGGGATTTTTTATTCAATCCTGATCCAGAAGGATGGCAGTTTACTGATCCTTGCATCTGGTGATGTACCTCTGATTTCTGTAAAGTAAATAATATCTCCCGGCTCTGATTGTTTTATAAGTTTTATTTGTTCCGATGAAAAGGAAGAAGTTTTAGCAAAAAAATCCGTGCTGTCTGTACCTCTAATGAATGTTGTTTTAAAAGAGAGGATACTGTAATTTATTTTTAAAAAGCAACCGGGGTAGCGGACGGAGATAAAGGGACTGGCCAGTAAAGTTTTTACTTTTACAATAGTATCTCTCAGCCCATTTACAGTAGCAATCGGGTAGGGTATTAATTCTGCCCTGATTTTTTTAGTAAAAATAAGTTTGCCATATTCTGAGTAAGTAAGCGTACATATACCGGTAGTACGTACTCTTATTATATAGGATTGATTTCCTGATTTGGAAATGGAGCTGCCGCAACCGGCTACAGCAATTTTGCTCATTGAGAGTTGGTTTTTAATTCCTTTTAGCGTTACCCTGTTTTCATGAGCAATATATAATATGGGCTTTGTACTATCGGTGAGGCTGAGGTTATAGAAATTGATCTGACTGAATAAGCTGTTGCTGATAAAAACTGATAACAAGAGGAGAAAGCTGCATTTCATACTGCAAGAACGAAAAAATACGATGTTTCTTGTTCAAAAAAATCATCTGTAGTTCTTGCTTCCGGCCGTGCCCGTAATTATATTTGTACAGCTACTAGCTCTTTCCACTCATTCTGGCATCCAAATCCTGCCGTACCTGTTAATCTTCCGGGAAAGACCTGTATCCGGGCCGGGAGTCTGTTCGCCGAGGCGAATATTCGGGTTGAAACCAGAAAACGCAAACGATTTTAAAACCTCATCAGTGGATGGGGCTTTTTTATTGCCTCACCCCGGCCCTCTCCGCTTGGCGGAGAGGGAGACACTACAGAACAAAAATTTTACAGCATTCATTATTCATCAAAGTTGAAGAGTTTGAATTACTAACGAGTAACGAATTTTCAATTCACGGAGTCTGTTCCCTCCCCATGCAATGGGGAGGGTTAGGGAGGGGCTATTGCGCCTCTCCCCGAATCTCTCCGTTACACGATGAAGGAAACCTATAATCTTCATACGTTGTTATGCTTTGATTAAAAGATAAAATATTCCTTATCTTCCTTGTTCATTATGTCTGCAGCTTCCCTTGCAAAAAAGATAGGTTTCTGGTCGGCTACTTCCATTATCATTGGCAGTATCATTGGCTCTGGTGTGTTTATGAAGCCGGCGAGTATGGCGCATGAACTGGGTTCGCCCATCTGGCTGACATTAGTATGGGTGATCGCCGGTATCTTTTCTTTATTCGGGGCACTGATCTATGCAGAACTCGGTGCCATGATGCCCGAGACCGGTGGTATCTATGTGTATTTCCGGGTGATGTTCGGGGAATTCATTGCTTTTTTATACGGGTGGGCCGCATTTGCGGTGATCAATACGGCAGCGGTAGCTGCGATCGCTTTTGTTTGTGCCCAGTATGCAGATTATTTTTTACACTTACCAAGATTTGATACAGTCACTGAACAAAATTTTACCTGGCATATTCCTTTTATCGGTGACCTGCACCCGCTGGAGAATTTTGGGGTCAAGTCATTAGCTGTTGTTCTTACTATCGGGCTTACCTACCTGAATTACCGCAGTGTAAAAGCGGGAAGTTATTTCCAGGTGATATCCACTTTTATCAAAATGGCAGTGATCGGTGCATTGATCATTGGTATTTTATTTTCCGGGAACGGATCGGTACAAAATTTTGTACAGGCTGATCATCCGAAGGAAGGATTTGACCTGCTGAGTGCGGTTATTGTAGCCATGACCGGGGCTTTTTTTTCGTATGATGGCTGGATCAATATTACCTCGATGGCCGGTGAGATCAAAGAACCGCAAAAGAATATCCCCCGCAGTTTGATCATTGGTGTGTTTGCCTGTATTGCAGTATATGTGTTAGTGAACCAGGCCTATCTCTATGTTTTGCCTGTGGAAAAAATTGCTGCTTCTCCGTTGGTGGCAGCGGATGCTATTGCCGTGGCTTTTGGTAAAACAGGTGGTGCTGTCGTGGCTGCGCTGATCGTTATCTGTACGTTTGGTGCTATCAACGGGAATATCATGGCTACCACCCGTATCACGTATGCCATGGGAAAGGATAAAGTATTTATGCCCTGGACAGGTAAGGAACATGCTAAATACCAAACACCGGGGAATGCCTTATGGTTACATGGCATCTGGACTTCCGTTTTTATCATCTCGGGTTCGTTTGATATGCTGGCCGATATGTTTGTCTTCATTACCTGGATCGCTTATGGAGTAGGGGCGGTGGGTATCTTCTTATTGCGAAAGAAGATGCCGGAAAAGGAAAGGCCTTATAAAATGTGGGGCTATCCCTGGGTACCTGCTTTGTTCATTGGTTTTTCTGCTTTCTACTTAATAGTTACAGTATGGAATGATGTGAGTAATTACCTGGCGCATAAACAACCCGTGATCAATTCTGTATTGGGGATGTTGTTAACCGCTATTGGCATTCCTCTTTTCTATTATTACAGGAAAAGGAACAAGGGGCTATAAAGTATTTGCCTGCTGTTAAATCATCTTCCTGATCATCTTTCCCAGCATCATTAACCCATAGTCAGCATCATCACTCCAGGGTTTTCCAAAACTGATACGGATGCAATTGCCATAATTGGAGCTGGCAGAAAATATCTTACCCGGTACGATAGAGATATTATGCTTCATCGCTTCGGTTCTTAATTTAAACGCATTTACTTTTTTATTCAGCTGCACCCACAATACAAAACCTCCATGCGGCCTCGATACCTTGGTATCTTCCGGGAAGTATTGAATGATGGCCTGCATATAACGAAGGCTCTGGGTATATAAGGCTTTGCGGATATTCTTTAAATGGTATTCATAACGGCCATTCTGCAAGAAATGGGCAATAGCAGCCTGTGTTAAAGTGGGAGAGCTGATATTGTGAATGCGTTTGATCTGTTTCACCCGGTCGATGAATTTACCTGGGATGGTCCAGCCAATGCGATAGCCGGGTGTGAGTGATTTGGATAAGGATGAACAATGCATTACCATTCCTTTGGTATCGTAGTATTTGCAGGTGCGAGGCCGTTGTTTGCCAAAATAAAGATCTCCATAGATATCATCTTCGATCAGCGGGATATTCTGTTTGGTAATGATCTCCACCAATTTCTTTTTATTTGCTTCAGGCATACAACCGCCTAATGGGTTATTAAAATTCGGGATCACCACGCAGGCTTTGATCTCATATTTTTTGATCGACTTTTCCAGGCAATCCAAATCAAGGCCATCAACCGGGCAGGACGAGAGTTCCACCACTTTCAATCCCATCTGTTCAATGGCCTGGAAGAGGCCAAAATAGTTGGGTGATTCTATTGCTACGGTATCGCCCGGTTTGGTAACGGCTTTGATGCAAAGTGTGATCGCTTCGAGACAGCCACCTGTTACCAATACATCCTCTGCTTTTATTTTACCACCCCAGTTGAAAGCCAGTTTGGCAATTTGTTTTCTTAATTCCACATTGCCCTGGGGATGCTCGTAGTTGATACAGGCATTGGGATGATTGCGCAGTACATGCATTACGGATTTACTGATCTTGGCAGCGGGTAATAAAGAAGCATCGGGAACAGCCAGTGCAAAATTGATCACATTATTGGCGGTGATATCCGAATAGATAGAAGCGATCATTTCTTTTACACTCACTTCATGGGATAAGGGATCGGGCTGCACCACTTTGGGCAGCTCAGGAAAACGCCGCTGGCTGAAGCGGACATAGTAGCCCGATTTGGGTCTTGATTCGATGAGGCCTTTTCCTTCCAGGTGATAATAAGCCTGGAAAGCAGTACCCATACTGATACCATATTCATCACTCAGCATACGTACTGAGGGGAGTTTGTCGCCGATCTTCAATACATCATCACTGATCATTTTCTCGAGACCGGTGGCCACCTGCATATACAGGTGATCATCGCTGTGGTTGGTTTTCGCCATTTGTTAAAAAATCTGATATAGTCAAAAATACAAAAACTGAATCTGTTTTTTTACAGGAATTCTATAAAAATTTGTACTGTCATTCCCGTACGTTCCTGTTATCATCAGATGCACCATAAAAAAAGTTCTGTAAAGAGCTAACGGAATTGCTTTGCCGCAAACGTAAATAACCAACGATGAAAAAAGAATTACATAAGGCGTATATCGCATTAGGCATTGTCAGTTTCTTCTGGGGCACAACGTATATTGCTGCAAGAGTGGGGGCACAGGAAATGCCCGGCTTATTTATTTCCGGGTTGAGGCAATTTATATCCGGTGCTATTCTTGTGAGTTATTTCCTGCTAAAAGGATACCGGATACCCAATAAGGAGATATTAAAAAAGATATCAGTGCAAAGTATTTTCTTATTATGTATTGCTAACGGACTGCTCACCTGGTCGGTAGAATATATCAGCGGAGGCCTGGCAGCGATCATTGCGGCATTAGTTCCTTTGTTCATTGCTTTATTTACGGTATGGTTATCCAAGTGTGCAACCATCAGCCGGCTGATGATCATTGGTTTGGTAATTGGCTTTGCCGGTGTGCTGACGATCTTTTATGATTATCTCGGGCAAATGAAAAGCGGTTCGTTTGTATTGGGGGTGGTACTGGCTATCCTGTCTACTTTATCCTGGTCATTCGGCACTGTCTATACTTCAAAAGAAAAACCACCGATCAATATATTATTCAATGTGGGCTTGCAGATGCTGATTGCCGGAGTACTGGTACTGATCATTTGTGGAGTGACGGGTAAGTATGTGAACATGGCAAACGTGGGACAAAATGCCTGGCTGGCTTTGGTGTATCTTATTGTATTTGGTTCACTGATCGCTTATTCTGCCTATGTGTTTATGATCAGTAAACTGCCACCGACACAGGTTTCTGTGTATGCCTATATCAATCCTATCGTGGCTGTCCTGATAGGCTGGCTTTTGTTATCCGAAAAAATGAATGTACAGATGATCATCGGTACACTGATCACTTTAGGAGGTGTGTACCTGGTGAACCGTGAATTTAAAAAAGTAAAAAGATGAGTAACTCCATTACAATTGTTGAATACCGCCCGGAACATCAGCCCTATTTTGAAAAATTCAACCGGGCCTGGATAGAAGCCTGGTTTGAGATGGAACCTGTGGATGAATGGGTACTGACCAACCCGGATAAAGCGATCCTGGAAACAGGCGGTGCTATTTTAATGGCCTTGTATGATGGTGAAGTGGCCGGCACTGTGGGTCTTCGTAAGGTAGAAGAGGATACCTATGAGTTTACCAAGATGGCTGTGGATGAAAACTTCCGCCGTAAAGGAATTGCAGAAGCGATCAGCTATGCGAGTTTTATCAAAGCAAAGGAACTGGGTGCCAAACAGGTCATTCTTTATTCCAATACAAAGAATGCAGGAGCTATCAAGCTCTATGAAAAGATCGGGTTCCGGCATTTGGAAGTGGAGCCTGGTGTGTATAAAAGAGCAAATGTGAAAATGGTCATTGATATTATGCCTGCCGTAAAAGCAGCGAAACTATATGAACAATCATTATTGGTATAAAACCTAAATCAATCAATATGGAAATGCTGACAGACATTGTTGTCAGGAAGACAACAGTTTCAAGATTACCCGAAGTGGATTTTGAAAAACTCGAGTTCGGGAAGTATACTGCCGATCATATGCTGGTGGCTGATTATGATCATGGAGAATGGTCTGCACCGATGGTGGTTCCTTTTACCAATCTCTCCTTAAGTCCCGCCACGCTGGCCCTGCATTACGGGCAAACTGTTTTTGAAGGCATGAAAGCCTTCCGCATGCAGGACGGACGCATCAATATATTCCGGCTGGATAAACATTATGACCGGTTTGCCCGTTCGCTGGACAGAATGTGCATGGCCATTCCACCGAAAGAATTCTTTACTGAAGGATTAATGAAGCTGATCGAAACAGATGTGAACTGGGTGCCTTCACAAAAAGGGGCTTCCTTATATATCCGCCCGTTCATGTATGCCAGTGAAGCAAAATTTGGAGTGAAGGTGTCGGAGCAATATCGTTTTATCGTTTTTACCGGGCCTGTGCCTGAGTTGTATGCGAGGCCGATCAAAGTAAAAGTGGAAACCGAATTTGTAAGAGCAGCTAAAGGCGGAACAGGATTTGCAAAATGCGGCGGTAATTATGGCGGTGCCTTTTACCCCACCCAGTTAGCCAGGCAGGAAGGATATGACCAGGTATTATGGACAGATGGAAAAGAAGACCCGCATATTGAAGAATCGGGAATGATGAATGTACTTTTCGTTATTAATGATACACTGATCACAGCGCCTTTATCCGATTCGATACTGGATGGGGTAACAAGAGATTCATTACTGATGCTGGCGAATGGGCTTGGTTATAAAATTGAAGAACGACAGCTTTCTGTTAAAGAATTAGCCGATGCCTTCCGTGATAAAACGATCACCGAAGCTTTTGGTGCTGGAACAGCGGCTGTGGTGGCACCAATAGGAGTGATCCATATTGATGGTATGGATTTTCATTTACCGGTGTATGATAAGGATAGTGTATCGAATCAATTAAAGAATAAACTGGACAGTATACGAAGTGGTGCGGATGATGATGTGTATGGATGGAATCATATTGTCTGACAGCAACAGTGGGTTAGTAAAGACCGATGTAATGCCGGTCTTTTTTTATGTGTTAACGGAGCAGCAGGCTGGTTCCTTTCTTCATTATTTTTTGTTTTGTTTGCGGATCGGTATAGGAGAGTATCCATACAAAAACACCGGTGGCTTGTGCCTTCCCTTTGAAAAGGCCATCCCATTTTCCGGTAAAATTGCGGGACAAGAATACCAGTTCACCAAAACGATTATAGACCCTGAAATCGAGATCAGCAACGGTGTAGGCATTTAAGGGGAACAGAAAATCATTCCTGCCATCGTTGTTGGGCGTAAAAGCAGTAGGTACTTCAATTCTGCAATTCGCAGGCACCCGGATGATCTTGCTGATCGTATCACGGCAACCTAATGCAGCATTACCGGCGATCAGTTGCACGGTATAACTGGTTTCTCCGGGGTTAGACGATATATAAAGTTGCGGGGGAGGTGTTGGCAATGAACTGTTATTGCCATTACCAAAATTCCATAGTGTCAGATCAGCAGCGCCGCTGCTGGTATTGATAAATTGAACCACATCACCGGGGCATGCAAAATCGGGTCCTTTAAAATCAGCTTTTAATTTATTATCAAGGTTCAGGATAACTTTTTGTACATCCGTACATATACTGTTGGATACGGTCAGTTGAACAGTGTATTGCCCGGGATTATTAAAATTGATAACAGGGTTGGAAATAGTGCTGTTATTATTCGTTCCAAAACTCCAGGACAATGTATTATTCAATGCAGAGCCGGTATGCTGAAAGGCCACGATATTATCCTGGCAGGTGGCAGCGGGTGCATAAGTGAATTTTGCCGAGACGGTATCTACAGCAGTAAAACTAACAGCTGATCCCGGTGCAGTAGGCAAACCACATTCATCGATCAGGGTATTACCGTCGGTACCTGTTGTTAATTGAATTGCATAAGTGCCGCCAATAGTAATAGGGGAGGAAAGTTGTAAGCGAACGATTCTTGTTTTCAACAAATTATTACAAGTAACGCTTCCAATACCGGTTATCGTTACAGCCTGCGGACCGCTGATGGTAAAATCGCTTCCATCTGCAGCGATCGAATTGCAACGTATCGGCTTATCAAAGATGAGTTCAATAAAACCGGGTTTGCAACCTACGGGGTACACACTATCCAATGGAGTGGGTTGCACTGGCCCGGAACTGAACGCAATGTTTGTACCAATAAGAATACTCCTGCTGCAAACATCCATCACGGAGTTGCCATCGCTGCCGTTTTGTATGGTCAGTGTATAATTACCAAAAGGGAGTGGCTGAGCTAAAGTAAGGGTGACAGAATCAGAACCGAAAGGTGAACTGCAATCGCCGGGGTCAAGCCCGGTAATAACGATACCCCCGCTTATACTGAAGTCGCTGCCATCAGGTGCCAGTGAACTACAGGTTAATTCTTTATTAAAGCGGACAGTAACAGCAGTGGCATCACAATTGATCCGTGCGGCCATTACTTGCGGGTCCACATTATCAGTAATGCTGGCCGTGCCACCGGTAAATGTGAGCTCATACGTGCCGCCGGTTCCGCTACCGTTACTGACCATTAATAAATAGGTATGTCCCTGCACAAGATCCGGCATTTTGCTGAACAGGGGTTGTCCCGATCCTTTGCATACATTCAATAACGTGCCATCAAGCGAAGCACCGGTTTCCCCTAACTCACCTGACCAGTTGCAGGCCACGAGCAGGTTCGCATTGGTAAAAATATCTTCGGGGTTGGTGTTGGTTACATCAAACAATTGCCAGTTATAATCAGCTACTGCATCTGCCGGAACAATGGTGAAGCCCAAGGTGCCGGGGCTGTAACAGGCCATCCGGTAAAAGTTTGGATTCAGGTTCTGGTAAATATTGCCATCATTGCAGGGAACCGGTATATTAGTTTGCCCGCAAAACTGAACAGTGGACTGTATAAAAGTGGAAGAACCGCATACCAATGTTGCTGTAACAGGTGTTTGCCCGGGGTTGGTGCATAGCTGAGCTGCTGCAATCAATACCTGCAGGCACACTACAATGGTTATCGTGGTTTTTTTGAACATGGCCGGTTCCGGTCCAAACGGGAATTCAGCAATTATGGCTGCCCGCAGTTCTGTAAGTTACAAAACTACGTTGGTAAGCGAATGCAGCCTTGTACTGAAAACTAAATAACGGCGTACCGGCAGGAGGGTATGGATTTTTGTATTTCCTGCTATAACTTCACTGGTATGAAGACAATCATTATCACAGGTGTTTCCGGCAACCTGGGCCGGGCTGTGAGTAAGAAATTTCTTGCAGAAGGGTACAGGGTGGTAGGCACACTGCTGCCCAAAGATCCGGCAGGATTATTCATACCCCATGAGCATTTTGAAACCGCAACGGCCAATCTTACCGACGAGGAATCTGCCCGGCAGTTTGTATCGGCTGTGATCAGCAATAACGGAACAATAGATGCTGCTGTACTTACCGTAGGTGGTTTTGCAATGGGCTCAGTTGCTGAAACCGGAACAGCCGCTATCAGCCAGCAGTTGCAGTTAAATTTTGAAACCGCTTACAATATGGCAAGGCCTGTTTTTATACAGATGATGAAACAAGGCAACGGCCGTATTTTTTTGATCGGCTCAAAGCCGGGGCTGGACATGCGGAACAGTAAAGGAATGGTAGCTTATGGTTTGGCCAAGTCACTGCTTTTCCGGCTGGCGGAATTAATGAACCAGGAAGCAAAGGGAACGAATGTGGTGACCAGTGTGGTGGTTCCTTCGACTATTGATACACCCCAGAACAGGAAGAGTATGCCCGATGCAGATCCTTCAACATGGGTGAGTGCAGATACGATTGCTAACATTATCCATTTCTATTGTAAAGACGAAGCCGCTGCTTTGAGAGAGCCTGTTATTAAAGTTTATAATAACAGCTGAGCTTTGTCTTATGCAAACTCCAGTAATTCTTTAAAAGATGATTCTTTAATGGTGATATCAGCTACAAAATTCATCAGTTCGTTAGCAGAACAAAAGGAAACACCTACGCCTGCTTTTTTGATCATGCAAAGATCATTTTCACTGTCGCCGATGGCAATGGTATTGGTCAAATCGATTTTATAGTGCGAGAGGATATGCTGCACTGCATTTGTTTTGCACAGACTGTGTTTGCAAATGGAACCGGGGTGATTGAAAAAAAACGAAGGCATTTTTACCTCCCCCGTGGCGATGCTTTTGGAAAACTCCAGCTCATTGCCCAGTGAAAAATCGGCGCCGATTTTTGTTTTGACATGATTGACCACCACATCATAACTGTCGCTGATGATGCCCACCACGTATCCCCGCTGTTTTAATTCAGCAATGATTGCTTCGGCGTCATCCACCGGCGGAATGCTGTCCGCCACTGCCAGGACCTGCGAGATATTCAGTCCTTTCATCAGCCGGGCAATGTTTTTGGTCCTGATCACCGGGTCAGTTTCCTGGCTACGAATGCTGAGCAGTTCTTTGTCGAACCCATAGAACCTGGCACAGGTATCAATGAAGCGGCCCTGCAACAGGGTATTGTCCATATCAAAGATGGCCATCTTATCCAGCCCTTTTAGTCCTTCTTTAATCGCAAAATCCATCTGGTCCCTTATTTCAGATAGCACACTTAACTCTTCCAGGGTGGCATTGGGTTTATTCTGCTGCATGGCCCTGCTGAGAATAGTTTTGGAAACTTCTTTGCTCATCTTTCCGAGTTCCTGCCAGGGTTTACTGTTATTGGTGATATAGCCGATATTTATTTCCGCCACTCTTGCTTTCATTAAATGCATATCAATGAGGATACCGATATCCACCCCGTAATCATCGCTAAAATCTAATTGCTGTAATAAAATTTTTTTCCCGGCGATCATGCCGCTGAGTGGTTGGGAAAAATGGGAGAGATCCGGGAATAAAATATTCAACAGCGGTTTGGCCACCAGCTCCGTCACCCGGCCTGCATTACGGCCAAAACAGGCTTTTACAAAATCAACCTTGTCGTCTAATAATGGTTGTGTAAGATTTTCGATGGTCCGCTCAGGATAAGGATCGATATCGCCATCCAGGAATACAATGATGTCATTAGCGGCACAGAGCAACCCGTCTTTCATGGAAGCTCCTTTGCCCAGTTTGGTGCTGGTAATTACTTTGGCCCCGGCTTTTTTAGCCTGTGCTACGGTTTCATCTAATGATTTATCATCCACCACGATCACTTCGGTTACCTGTTTGCATTGAAACGCAAACCGAACGACATTTTCAATCGTATCGCCTTCATTCAGAACCGGGATGATGACAGTTATCATGCAGTTGTATTTGATAATTTATAAAGGTAACTGCTGAATATAAGGCAAATATTAACCCAGTCTTAGAACCTGATTAGATTATTTTATTGTCAGCCCCGGTGTTAAACCTATGCACATTACTATTGTCTATGAATTTCTTTTGCATGGGCAAACCGGTAAATACCGAATATACGTAAATAGTTCCGGCAGGCAGATGAGAATAAAAGTATTTTCTGGCAGGGTACTTGCAAACCGGTTAGTAACTCAAAAATGAAAACTATGTATAAACAATTTCTATTCGTTATTGCAGTTGTATGTGTAACTGCAATAACTGTGAACGCACAACAATCATCTGCTTTTTTCCGTGCTGGTTTCAATATGGCCAATATCAGTATCACCAATGACGGCAGTGTGGATGATAACAAAGCACTGGGCAGCTTCCAGCTGGGTATTATTGGTGACCTGCCGTTGGCCTCTTTTCTTTCGGTACAGCCGGGACTTTTATTTACGGGTAAGGGATCCAAAACACAATCCGGGAATACCAGTGATGCCACGTATTACCGGGCCACTACCAATCCTTATTATATTGAAGTGCCGGTGAATCTTGTTTTTAAAACACCTACCGGCCCGGTGAAATTTTTTGCGGGTGCCGGTCCTTATCTCGCTGTGGGTATTGCAGGTAAGAATAAAGTGGAAGGAAAATTTCTTGGTACTTCTTTCAATAGTGAAAATAAAATTGAATGGTCTGATGACGATCCTTCTACTCTCAACTATGAAGAAGGTGCCGGGTACGGAATTATGAAACGTTTTGATTATGGGTTGAACGGGCTGGCCGGTATTGAAACAAAATCGGCGGTGATCTCGGTGAACTATGGATTAGGATTAGCCAAACTGCAAAGTGGCAGCAACAGCAGTGCGGATGAAAAGAATAAACACCGGGTATTAAGTCTGACCATTGGCTTCCGGTTTTAAATTGTCTTCTTGTTACAGTGTTTTTCTGATACGGCGTCCCTGAGGAGGGACGCTGTTTTTTTATTTCCCCACCCTAGCCCTCCCCATGTGATGGGGAGGGGACAGACTCCGTTGATTGGAGATGCATTATTTGTTCGTAATTCAAACTCTTTGTCGTTTGTAAATTTTCAATGCTGTAAAAACTTCAGTGCTTTGATGTCTCCCTCTCCGCCAAGCGGAGAGGGTCGGGGTGAGGAGCAATTCATTTTCCCCATCCTAACCCTCCCCATATGATGGGGAGGGGACCGCCTCCGTACATTGGAGATTCATTACTGGTTCCTCATTCAGGCTTTTCGTTGTTGATGCATATGGAATGTTATAAAAGCTTTAGTGCTGTAGCGTCTCCCTCTCCGCAAAGCGGAGTAGGTTGGGAGAGTAGCTATTGCATTGCCGCTTCAATCTTATCCAGTACTGCTGACATGTTTTCTTTTAGTTCGCTGTTCGGTATCCGCAGTACTTTCATTTTCATTTGCTGCATGATAAAATTCCGGGCCGTATCATATTCTTTATTATCCGGGAACTCATGCTGTTTGCCATCCAGTTCAACCACAAGCCGGTGAAGGGCACAATAGAAATCGGCTACATAAAAATATTTCCGCCAGCCTTCCTGTCCGTAAATGATGGGATGCTGTCGTCGGAATTTTTTATTATGGAATCGTTTGTTACGGAGTTGCCGCCAGAGCATTTTTTCTTCCGGGGTCATTTGCTGCCGCAATTCCCGGGCTGTGCGGATAGGAGCAGACATGATAAGGTTGTTTCTATGAATGTACAAATTTTACAGTTTTCCCCTCCCTAACCCTCCCCAT
>CADEDV010000054.1:0-4043 GCA_902826165.1 uncultured Bacteroidota bacterium | reverse complement strand
TTTCCCCTCCCTAACCCTCCCCATTGCATGGGGAGGGAACCGCCTCCGCAAATCGCAAATTCATTATTGGTTCATCACCTCAACTCTTCATCATTAGTGAATATCAAATCCTGTAAAACTTTTGTGCTTTCAGGTCTCCCTTTCCGTTTTGCGGAGAGGGCCGGGTGAGTTGCAATTCATTCCCCTCCCTAACCCTCCCCATGTGATGGGGAGGGAACAGACTCCGCAGACCGGAAATTCATTACGGGGTCATCTCTCCAACTCTTCATCATTCAGGAATACCCAATCTTTTAAAAACTCTTGTGCTTTCATGTCTCCCTCTCCGCAAAGCGGAGAGGGTCGGGGAGAGGTAGTCTTTGAGTCGGGGAGAGGCGCATTATAAATCACTATCTTGCGCCCCAATTTCTACCTATGCGTTACCTGAAATGGATCGGCCTCGCAGCGGCGGTGCTGCTTATTGTGTCCTGCTTTACTCCCTGGGTCATTATCGAATCCAAACAGATCATTGTGAGCGGGGTGGAATCCGCCGGCACCAATTTTGGCAAGCCCGGTTATATCAACCTGGTCATGGCGGTATTGTTTATCCCGCTGGCACTGATCCCCCGGGTATGGGCCAAGCGGCTGAACCTGGCCGTGGTGGCCATCAACCTGGCCTGGACGGCCCGCAACTATTTCGTACTCGGCACCTGTTCGGGTGGTGAATGCCCGGAGCGGCAAACCGGCCTCTACCTGCTGGTATTAGCGACGCTGCTGATGCTGGTATCGGCCTTATTCCCGGATATGGAAGTAAAGCAAACCCCTTCGGAAAAATAGTTTTCCACAGGCCCTTTTTTTGCCCTTGTTATAAGCCTGTTCAGCCTTATTTTTATAGCCTTACAACCCTCCTTACAAGATTCAGAAAATGAGCTTACCATTGTTCATGTTTTGATAATATAAACCACTGCCGAGCTAACAGTGGTCCTTATATTTTTGCTGTCCGTTCCAATCCTGTCTGAAGCCTTAGTTAGTAATCACCCCTGTGTAAGCATTTCTTCATAAAACCTAACTAAGAGCATGAAAAAAATTTACGCTATTCTGGCAATAGGATTGCTGGCATTTGCCCCGTCAAGACTATTCGACAACACTGCACAAACACTTCCATTTACACAAGATTGGACAACAACAACTTTAATTACTGCGGTTGACGATTGGTCTGGTGTACCGGGTATTATTGGTTATCGTGGAGATGATATTACCTCCGCAACTGGAGTTGACCCTCAGACTTTATTGGGCGAAGGAACCATAACAGTAGATGTTATACAGAATCTAAATAACCCAAGCACAAATTCTTCAGGAGGTGTTGGAGAATTTGATGGCATTGCAGATCCTGTAATTGCATTACAGGGTTCAGGTACCGCAGATGCTCCAAATATTGTAATATATCTGACCACAACAGGGCTCCAAAATATCAATGTCGCATATAATCTTCGTGATATTGATGGAGCAGCTGACAACGCTGTTCAGCCCGTTGCTTTGCAATATCGTGTGGGTAATACAGGCAACTTTACCAACGTACCAGCAGGTTTTGTGGCTGATGCCACTGAAGGGCCAAGCCTTGCGACATTAGTTACTCCTGTCAGTGCTGTTCTTCCCGCAGCCTGCAATAACCAGGCAGAAGTGCAGGTAAGGGTGATTACAACTAATGCTGCTGGTAGCGATGAGTGGGTCGGTATTGATGATATTAATATCACCGGTAGCCCTCTTGTTGGCGGCAACTCTACTAATTCCAATATTGTTGCCAACGGTTCTTTCTCTGCTCCTTCCAATATCAATTACCTGGCTTATAATGCGGCTGATATTACGGATGTAAACAGCATTGAAGTAGCGCAGTTCACTATACAAGATGGTGGCGGTGCTGCTGATGCAGATGCTGTTGGTACTATCCTTACCAACCTGAACTTCAGCTTAACTAACAGTGCGAATGTGCAACGTATAGCTTTGTATGATGGTACTACTGAATTGGCAGAAGTGGCAGGTGGTGCAACACCATCTTTCTCCGGTTTAACGTTGACCGCTGCTGATGATGCCAGCAAAACATTTTCTGTTCGTGTAACCTTTAATACAGCTGTAACCGATAACCAGCAATTTGTATTTACGATTACGAGTGCCACGGCTGATGCAGCCGGTTCCGGTTTTGCAACTGGTAATGCCGGTGGTGCTGCTTCTTCTTCAGCCGGTGATGATAACCGGGTTGAAGTAACGGCTGACCGCTTAGCCTATGTATTGAATACCACTTCACCAACCGGGTTGAACGTGGCGATGTCACCGGTATCTTTAAGCGCCAATGATATTAATGCCAACCGTGATCTTGATTTTGTATCGGATATACAGGTTACTTCTACAGGTACATTAACCGGCAGCCCTGTTACAGCCACACCGGTTGCAGGCCTTGTTACTTTCAGCACTCTAACACATAGTGTAGTGGGTACAGGTTTAACACTGACCGCAGAACGTACCGGAACATTGGACTGGGATGTGGTCAGTAATCCTTTTGATATTCAAGTGGCTTCCTCTGCCACTGATTTCTTCCGTTCTGCCGCAACAGGCGACTGGAATGTGGCGGGTACCTGGGAATCTTCTGCTGATAACTTTACCTGGATACCAGCTACCCTGGTACCGAATGAAACTTCAGCAGGTATTGTGATACAAAATGGTCATACGGTTAATTTCACAACCAACGTAACGGCTGATCAATTAGAAATCCAGAGTGGTGGTACCTTATTAAACCAATCCGCAACAGGTAACCGTCTTACTATTAATGATGGTGCCGGTAATGATCTTGTGATCAAAGGCGGTGGTGTGTACCAGGTAACTTCTACATTAGGATATGCCAACTATCAAACCATCAGTACAGGAGCTACTGTACAAATTGAAACAGCAGGTGTCATTCGTTTGGGCACTGGTGGTTCATTAGCAGGTGGGGGGCAGAATGGTTTCTTGGTAACTGCTGGTTCTTATATCTGGGGCGATGCGGCTATTTTTGACTGGAATATTACAGGTATTCCCGGTGGAACCGGCGTGACTTATTTCCCGGATGCCACGACCACTGTTCCTATCATTCGTTTTTCAGCAACACCTGGTGGAAATATTGGTGGCGGAACAGCATTGACTGTGAACGGTGTGGTGGAAGCAAATGCCAATGTTAATTTCAACGGAGCTTCTAATAAAATTTTCAGGAATGGTATCAGGGGTACAGGCAAAGTGACATTGACTGCCGGCGTTGGTAAGTTTGTTATTAATGGTCCTGCTGCTGATTTAGGCGGATCAGATACACTTAGAACTAATGCGAATGGTATTGATATTGGTGCAACAACGGTGCTAACATTGAGTTCATCAAAAGTTATTGATGGTACTGTTGCATTACTGGCAGATAGTTATATCGACCTCGGTGCAAATGATCTTACTGTTACAGGAACTGTTACAGGTGGAACTGCCACCAGCTATATAAGAACAAATGGTACCGGTGCATTAACACTGAATAGCGTTGATGCGGTTTCAAAAACTTTCCCTGTGGGAAGGGGTACTTATAACCCGGTTGATATTATCAACGGCAGTAACCTGAACTGGTCTGTGCGGGTAGAAGATGTGGTCAATAATGTGATTGCTCCGTTCAACACGGATAAAGCCATCAACCGCACCTGGCATATTGCTCCTTCCTCCACAGTTGTAACCGGCCCGGATGTAACTTTCAATTTTGATGATTCAGACCCGGCACAATTGGCTAATCCTGCTTCTTATGTGGCTGATCCTTTAGTAAGAAATGCACAGTTCTGGCATTATAACAGTGTGGCCTGGTTAGCCGCCAGTGGTGGTATCGCTATGACACCAGCTGTTGGTCCGCAGGCAATCACTTTAGCCGGTTATACTAATTTCTCTCCCTTCGCTATTGCTAAAACATCAGGCCCGCTGCCGGTTTCCTTCGGCACTGTTCGTGCCGCACAGCAGGGTTCAGCGATCAGGATCGACTGGAGTAACCTGACCGAGCAGGATGTGGTAAGTTATAG
>CADEDV010000053.1:2561-20316 GCA_902826165.1 uncultured Bacteroidota bacterium | reverse complement strand
CTGCCATCGTCGCTCCAGCAGGACATGCCGTTGTAACCGGTGCAGGATTGTTAAAACTGAAGCTGGAAACGGGAGCAGTGATCGTAAAGTTGGCATTCGAGATATCAAAGAATATATTTCCGATCGCTTCTACTTTCACCCTTGCTGATGTTGTTGCAGGGCCAGGGATATTCAGTGACTCACTGCCATCGTTCGGGGTGCTGGCTGCCAGCACCGTGGGATAGGTCTGCCCGCCATCGGTAGATAATAAGATACGTACGTTGGCCACATTGACGGGTGCCTGGTCGGTACCGGCCACGTTCCAGGTGATTATTTGTGAAGTACCACCTGCCCAGGTTTCTCCGCCATTAGGTGCCGTTACAGCAAAGGGTGTTGTTCCAACAACGTTTACCTGGAAAACAGCAGCATCCTGGCAGCCGCCGGAACCGAGGGAAACCACACCGCCGCCACCGGCACGGTTATCTCTTACCGTCAGCTTAAATTTCATCGGGCGGGCAACGGGAGATAATGTTTCTCCTTTTAAACCACCCATGGTAGCGGCAGGGTTAGCCGGGAAACCAGCTAAAATAACGGCGATATCAGGAAAAGTTCTTTCACCTGTTGTTTTAGGAATACGGGATTTGAATAAAGGATATGTATTATTAACAGGGCCTGTTGCACCAGCATTCCAGGCAACACCACCACCTGCATTAAAATCCCATTGTTCCCAGTTATATGTTAATGCATCACCGTTGGCATCTGTTGCAGAGCCAGATAAAGTAAATGGTGTGCTTGGAGGAATACTCACCCCATTATTAGGTAATGGATTAATAACGGGTAATGTATTACCCGTTGCCGTCACTACCCCACAACCTGTACCTCCGCCAAACACGACAAAATTGCTGATCTCATCAAAACTGATCGCATGAAAATAAGGGTCACTGTTGGGCTGAATATTCTGCGTTCCGCAAATACCGGCATACGCTTGTATTGTTGTACCGCTTCCTACTTCATACTTAGTGGAATTGGGCGATGAACCGCAACCGGACATAGAATGATTACCTCCAAACTGGTGACCCATTTCGTGAGCTACATAGTCAATATCATATGCATCGCCGGTTGGACTTGAGCTGCCTGTAATACCTCTGGCCTTACTTGTTCCGCAGGGTGAGTTCAGTTGTGCTAATCCACCACCACCGGTACTGAATGTGTGACCGATATCATAGTTAGCTGATCCGATAAAATTATCAATGACCACCTGGCTCTCATTGATCAGCGTATTCGCATTATTATTACCATTAAAAGGATCGGTAGCAGCATCTAAAAATTCAACCAGGTTATTATTTGCCACTAATACCATCCTGATAGCAACCTCCTTCTCATACACACCGACCACCCTGTTTACAGTAGTTACAATCGCATTATGTAATGTGGCAGCATTTGCACCTGCCGAAATGCCAGGGGCCTGTGCATATTCACCGGTACAGGCTACAGCCAGCCGGTATGTTCTGAGGTCTGTACCCAGGCATGCTGCCTGTGTATTTTCCGGGCGCATAGTACTAGGGTTATCAGGTACTTCACATAAAAAAGTTCCGGCCTTTGTGAAATCAGTGCGGAAGTAACTTATATAATTATTCACTTCACCCCTTGCGTACGGATCGATATAATAAGTGCCATTGACAGTTAAAACCTGGGCATGAAACCCGTTTGGTCCGATATCAAACCTGATGGTTGCACGGGGATCATCAATACCCTGCCCGGCAAAAGTTTTAATGTCAGGAAATTTTACCTGCAGACCTGCTTCCTGGATGCTGCTTTCCCAAACACGGAATTTAGCCATCCTTCCGTCGGGCATCGGTAACTCCATTACCGGCATCTGGTTGCGGTTAACCCTGGCGGCCTGTTCAGAGGGTAATGCCAGTAAAAAATTCTTCATCCCCTGGATGTTCAGTGACACATTCCTGAATTTGGAAGGAATAATAACTCTCTGGCCATTGGATGGGATGGTCCTGTTTTCTCCTGCATCAGAGAAAAAATTGCTTTGTGAAAACAAAGAAACTGAAATGAAAAGTAAAGTAAATAAGGTGAGTGTAAATTTCCTCATACAGATAATTTTGGTAAGTATAATGCTTGATAAATCGAAACCTGGGAGCTATTTGTTGCCCCGAAAAAAGGAAAATAAATGTAGGATTATTTGTTCACAAAATAACAACTGTTCAAAGACTGCTGGTAATAAAAAAGCCTGTCCGTACAGAACAGGCTTTTACAGCTATAAGATCAGCCAGGGATTATCCGAAAAATCATCATCCCCGCGGCGGTTTTGGCCGCATAAACTCCTGATTTTTTGCCAGATCACCTGCACTTTGCTGAGACGGATCAAGAATTTCATAACACATATTTTAAATAATAAATATTTAAACCCAGATGCCCCGCCCCAATGAAGGAGCGGGGCATCTTTATTTCCTAGGCTTTAGTGCCTGTGTAATAATTGAGGTCGTCGCTATTTAGTAGCCCATGCCACCCATATCAGGTGCGCCATGAGAATGGGGTTCTTCTTTCTTTGGTTTGTCTGCCACCACGCATTCAGTGGTCAACAGCATACCAGCGATTGAAGCAGCATTCTCTAATGCCACACGGCTCACTTTAGTAGGATCAATAACACCGGCTTTGAACAGGTTCTCATAAACTTCAGATCTTGCATTGAAGCCATAATCACCCTTGCCTTCTTTGATCTTTTGTACCACGATAGAACCATCGATACCTGCATTAGCGGTCAAGGTGCGAACGGGCTCTTCCAGTGCACGGCGAACAATCGCCATACCAGTTTGCTCATCAGCGATCTGTCCTTTTACTTTCGGATCCAGTGCTTCTATAGCACGGATATAAGCTACGCCACCACCGGGAACGATCCCTTCTTCCACTGCCGCTCTTGTTGCGTGTAAAGCATCGTCAACACGGTCTTTCTTTTCTTTCATTTCCATTTCTGTAGCCGCACCAATATATAATACAGCCACACCACCGGCTAATTTAGCCAGGCGTTCCTGTAATTTTTCTTTATCATAATCGGAAGTGGTGTTTTCCACCTGTGCTTTGATCTGGTTCACACGGGCTGTGATATCGGCTTTCTTGCCTTTACCACCAACGATAGTCGTGTTGTCTTTATCAATAGTTACAGATGCAGCCTGTCCTAATGTTGTTAAGTCAGCACCTTCCAGTTTGTGACCTAATTCTTCGCTGACAACAGTACCTGCGGTCAGGATAGCAATATCCGTCAGCATTTCTTTTCTACGGTCACCAAAGCCCGGAGCTTTTACAGCCGCTACTTTAATAGTGCCACGCAGTTTGTTCACTACCAATGTTGCCAAAGCTTCACCTTCCAGGTCTTCAGCAATGATCAGCAATGGACGACCGCTTTGTGCCACTTTCTCCAGGATATGGAGAATATCTTTCATAGAAGATATCTTCTTATCATAGATCAGGATATATGGATTCTGCAATTCAGCTTCCATCTTTTCGCTGTTCGTAACGAAGTAAGGAGAGATATAACCACGGTCAAACTGCATACCTTCCACTACATCAACAGTAGTATCAGTACCTTTTGCTTCTTCCACGGTGATCACACCTTCTTTGCCCACTTTCACAAACGCTTCAGCGATCAGTTTACCAATTGTTTCGTCATTGTTAGCAGAGATCGTAGCTACCTGCTGAATTTTTTTGGTATCGTTACCAACAGTCTGTGACTGGCCTTTCAGGTTTTCCACCACCAGGCTAACCGCCTTGTCAATACCACGTTTCAGGTCCATCGGGTTGGCACCTGCAGCTACCATTTTCAAACCTTCGCTAATGATGCTTTGTGCAAGAACAGTGGCTGTAGTAGTACCATCACCTGCAATGTCTGCAGTTTTAGAAGCTACTTCTTTCACCATCTGTGCTCCCATGTTCTCAATGGGATCTTCCAGTTCAATTTCTTTTGCAACTGTTACACCATCTTTCGTTACCTGTGGTGCACCAAATTTTTTCTCGATCACTACATTACGGCCTTTAGGACCTAATGTCACTTTCACGGCGTTGGCTAATGTGTCCACGCCTTTCTTCATCTTGTTTCTTGCTTCAATGTCGAAGAAGATTTGCTTTGCCATAATAGTTCAATTTGTTAATTAGATAATTTAATAATGAGGTTGAAAACTGAAGTGCCATTATCCAATTGGCACATCTTCAAATTTTCAAATTAAACGATCGCCAGTATATCCGATTCTCTCATGATCAGGAAATCCTCACCATCGATCTGGATCTCAGTACCGGCATATTTGCCATATAAAACGGTATCTCCAGTTTTTACAGTTACTGGTTCATCTTTTTTACCAGGACCCGCAGCGATCACCGTCCCACGCTGTGGTTTTTCTTTTGCTGTATCGGGGATGATAATGCCACCAGCAGTTTTTTCTTCGGCAGCTGCTGCTTTCACAATTACCCTGTCGTGAAGCGGGGTAACATTGACTTTCTTAGCCATAGTTGTATTGATTTTGAGTTTTTTGATAAGAAGCTGTCCTTTTTACTAAGGGACGGCGAAGGTACAGGAAATACTATGCCACGGGGTCAGGAACGGAAAAATTTTCAGTTATGCACCCGTTAACCCCAAAATAGCCCGACAGATCAGGGCTTTTTTGCAGCCGAAGTGCCAAATTTTCACAACGACCTGTTTTTGCCAATAAAAAAGACTGCCAGATTATGACAGTCTTTTTAAGAATAAGATCAAAATACTTGCTATTGCGCAATTACCTGCTGCGAATACTGTTTGCCATCAACCAGCGCCACCAACTGGTATACCGCACGGCTGGCTTTTGCAGAACCGGTGTTCAATAATACCTGCTGTTCGCCGGGTGCAGTTTGCTGCCGGGCTACCAGTCTTCCGCTCATATCAAGGAGGCGGATATCCGCTTTAGTTTGAGGTGCTTTCACAAAGCGGATACTTATCTGGTCCCGGAAAGGATTATTTAAAACCAGCATATCCTGTTGCAGACCTGCGATCCTGATCAGCACCACGTTGCTGAGTTTATTGTTGCCATCCAGGTCCACACTCCTGAGCCGGTAATGATTAGCCTCTGTTAACGGCTCCTTATCCAGGTAACTGTAATCAAGACGGCTGTTGCTGTTACCGGCGGCATTGATCGTGGCAATGGTTCTGTAATCAGTCCCGTTATATGATTTCTGCAACTCAAAATGTTTGCTGTTCAGTTCACTCGCCGTTGTCCATTGAAGCAGCACGGCTTTGTTTTGTTGAGTTCCCTTGAATTCGGTAAGGGTTACCGGCAATGAAGATATATGTGTACCTGTAAAAAGTCCCCTGCCATGAGTTGCTACTGCGATCTTATTATCACTTGCTCTCATCCGGATCATGTCTGTTCTCACATTACCCATACCGGTATTATTAGCTTCCCAAACGGTAGAAGCCCCGTTAGCCAAGTTGGTGGACCAAACTCCCAGTTCAGTAGCCAGCAAAATTCCACCCACTGCATTAACACGGGTATTTGGGGAAAGTCCCGCAGGCATAAACTTGCAACCACGTACTGGCATATCCGGCAGGTTGCCCTCGATGGCTGTCCAGTTGGCCCCGGCATTAGCAGTTTCCCAAACACTGGTCACCCCAAAATTGGAAAGGGTCAGTATCACATGATTGGCATCCCCGGGTTCAATGTCCAAAGAAGAAATATAATTTCCCGAAGTGGCAATACCCGCCGGTAAGGTGACGGCTGTGGATGTTGCGGTTGCACTTGCATCATCAATAATATAAAGTTCTGGAGCCACTAAAGCTGCTGCATTATCTGCCGTGGAAAAAGCAACCCACACCCTGTTGCCATTCGGATCTTTTTTAATAGCCGACACGGCATGGTTGGTACTGGAAGCTACATTGGTGATGGATGCGGAAGATGGTGTTCCGGTAATGGTTAATATTCTCCTGAAATTCCGTACTGCTGCGCCGCAATACATGATATCATTATCAGAATCATAATCAGAAGGATTGATAAACCGGTCTGCCGCCAGGTTAATGATCAGTGAAAAACTGGTACCGCCATTGGTCGACCTGTTGAATGTACAACCAGTAAAACTGGTGAACTGGAAATTGGGATTATCCGTATCAATATGACAGAAAGCACCATCACCACCGCTAACAGTTGTAACAGTGTTGATGCCTGCTGTGGTAAATTTATGTGAACCGTTGTCCTGTGCACCTGCCAATAAATAGTTCGATCCTGTAGTGGGGTGAATCGCCAGTCCGTAATACTGCGTCACATTATACCCAAGGTTCTTGTCAACAAAACTGGTGCCTCCATTGGTTGTATAAAACAATCCACCATCGCAGCCCACAATAAATTCATCCGGTGAGCCGGGGAAAAATTCAAAGGCATGAATATCTGCATGCACATAGGGTAATGATGCACAACCGGCAGCCCATTGTGTAAGTTGCGACCAGGCCGTACCGGAATTGGTGGTTTTAAAAACATCCACACCGCCCACATAAACGGTTGCATCATCAGTTGGCTTCACCCCAAGGATCAAGTCATACCAGGCCTGGTTACGGGTAAAATCAGCGTTGGTACTTCCCTGGTCACACCAATTACCAACGTTTATATTGGACCAGTTGGTCCCTCCATCAATAGTTAACCGTGTGCCGCCGGTGCTGCTTGCTCCGCCCTGTGTTGTGGCATATATTTTTAAGTTGTCTGTAGATGAACAGGCCAGTTCAATACGTTGAAATGTTCCGGCCGGTGTAATATTAACCCAGGTTCCGGCATTACCCACAGTTCCGCCAGCCGGTGATTTCCAGATTCTTCCTACAGATCCGGCACTTCTGTCAATCGTACTCGCATAAAGATCGCCACTGGCTGATTGTTCAATATCATAGGCCCGCATATTAAGCGAAGTGGCGCAGGAACCTGTGGCAGTTCCTATAACACGGGTCCAGCTGCTGCCGTTAGTTGTAGATTTCAACAAACCGCCTGCATTACAAAAGATAGAACGGCAAGCCGCATAGACATCCCCATTCGTGTACACTAATAACTTTTGTACATAACTGAAATCATTCTGGTTGGCACCACCGGTTGTTGTGGAAGCAAGCAGGGTCCAGGAAGTTCCTCCATTCGTAGTGGTATACACACCAAGCCCCCGGATAGCATCAATATGCCCAAAGCCTTCGCCGGTTCCCACATAAATGACCTGGTTATTACCGGGGTGTTGTGCAATACAGGTAATGGCAAGATTAGCACTGATACCCGCCACCTGTGTCCAGGTGGGCGAAGCATTTTTAAAATTTGTTGTTTTCCATAATCCGCCGCCAACACCACCGGCCCATACCGTATTGCCGGTTCCATCTGCTTTATCAATCAGGATGGCCCGGGTTCTGCCACCAATATTATTCGGTCCCCGCTCCTGCCAAAGAATGTTAGAAGCCTGCACCCTTGATGTCATTGCTGTCTCCTCCAATACCCTTTCTGCAGCGGCCAGTCTTTCTGTTGGCACATCCCGGGTAGCAGGATCAAGTGTCATCAGGTATTCATGATGCAATAACTGGGAAGGGCCATCTGTTTGCTTTAGTTTTCGCTCCTTTTTTGCGGGAAGCAATTCGTCTTCTATAAGTGTTAGCTGACGTTTTTGTGCAACAGGTTTGTTGAAAATGAGAACATAATAAAGGCCTGCAGTAACTAGAAGGCACACAACAGCTATAAAATACTTTTTCATATGATTGAGTTTATTGACGGCTGTAAAATATTTCTTTAAAAAGAATATATACACGAATGACATTAATTAAATTATCCACTAAACCTGTTTTCTGTGGAAATCCTATAGCCCCATCGTAAAATCCTTTTAGAATTGCAGTTCTGCCTGTATCAAATACGTTCATACCGATAAAAGGCAAAAGCTTATCTTCGCCCCTTCAAACAGTTCTTAAGCAATGATCAGCAGACGAAATATCAGGGTGAAAGTGATGCAGACCCTTTACACAATAGCCACCCTGGAAAATGAGGCAAAAAGCGGCGAGCCCCGCAAAATTTTACAACAGCATTTTGATGAAAGCCGCACCCTGCTGGTTTACCTGATCTGGTTCCTGACCGAAGTGACCCGCTACGCAGAAAAAGACTCGCACCAGCGGGCCGGTAAACACCTCCCTACTTCAGACGATCTCAATGTTAATACGAAAATAGCCGGCAATGAATTGCTCTGGAAAATATTAGAAGATCCTGCATTAAAAGAACAATTCGCTTCACAAAAGCCGGAACGTATTGCCGACAAAGAACTGATCCGGAAGACTTATCACCAGTTGGTTGAAACAACAGAATATAAAACATATATCAACCAGCAGACCCGGGAAAAAGCTGAAGAGAAAAAGATCATGGAGTTCATCCTGAACGACCTGATGCTGGCCAATGAATTATTTGTATCCCATATCGAAGAGAACTTCAGTAACTGGGATGATGATGGCGAAATGCTGGTACAATTACTGGCAGGTTATATTCAAAAACCCGGCACCTGCAATTTCAAACAGATCGCCACACCGGATAAAGAACAATTTGCCAAAGAACTGCTGCAAACAGTTGTTGACAAAAATGAATACCTGCAGGAACTGATCGTTCCGAAACTGAAGAACTGGGACCCCGAACGTATCGCCCTGCTGGATATGATCCTCATGAAAATGGGAGTCTCCGAATTCCTGTACTTTGAAACCATCCCGCCTAAAGTAACCATTAACGAATACATTGACCTGGCCAAAGAATACAGCACCCAGCAAAGTGGCCAGTTTGTGAACGGCATCCTTGACAATATTCATAAAGAACTGGTGCAACAGGGCAAAATGCAGAAGACCGACTACAAAAAAGCCTGATCCCTGAAATCACCTTACATTTGCAGTTCTAAAAATCGCAGCGCATGAAAACATTTTTTTTAACCCTTACACTGGCAGCAACCCTGCTTGCCTGCAAAACCGGCGATAAAAAAGCAGAAGCCGCTAAACTGACCGAAGAAGACCTGGTCAGCAAACAGGAAGCATTGAATAAACAACTGGCCGATTCCGCTAACTTCACTACCCTTCAATGGCTCGACAGCACTTTGCAGGAACTGGGTACCGTAAAAGAAGGAAAAGTAGTGGAAGTGACGTATAAATTTAAAAACACCGGTACCAAACCATTAGTGATAGCCAGTGTATCTGCCAGCTGCGGCTGCACCGTTCCTGAAAAACCGGAAGAACCCATCATGCCTGGTGAAGAAGGAGTGATCAAAGCTACATTTGACAGTAAAGACCGGGTGGGTACAGCTAACAAATCAGTATATGTAACAGCGAATACAAGTCCGAGTACCTCACATGAATTAAAATTTCATGTAGAAGTCATTAAATAACTTTTTATACAAACAATCAAATACAGCATGTTCCAGATCTATTTATTACAGCAAAAAGCCGCCCAGGGTGGTTTCGGCGGTTTCCAGTTCGTTTTCCTCGGATTAATGATCCTCGTTTTCTGGCTGTTCTTTATCCGTCCACAGGCGAAAAGAGCCAAGAACCAGAAAAAATTCATTGAAGAATTAGGCAAAGGAGAAAAGATCGTGACCATCGCCGGTATCCACGGTACTATTAATAAAGTGAACGAAGACGGTACCTTAAGCATCGAAGTAAGCCCCGGCAGTTATATCAAAATTGAAAAATCTGCGATCAGTATGGACTGGACAGCTGCCCTGAACAAGCCGGCTGCAGCCGACAAGAAATAAACCGTTAATTAACGGAACAAGATTCGTTAAAAGCGTCTGACCGGTATCAGACGCTTTTTCTATTTTAGCAGCAGCAATTATTTACTCAGTTAAAACAATAGTAACTGTGATACGGGTTGGACTAACAGGCGGCATTGGCAGCGGTAAAAGCACCGTGGCCCGGGTATTTGAAGTACTCGGCATTCCTGTTTATTATGCCGATGAAGCCACCCGGCAACTGATGAATACGGATGAAATACTGAAAAAAGAGATCATCAACAACTTCGGGGAAGAAAGCTACAGCAACGGCCAGTTGAACCGTCCGTATATCGCTTCCATTGTTTTTAATGATAAAGAAAAACTGGAGCTGCTGAATGCACTCACCCATCCTGCCACCATCCGGCATGCCAATGCATGGATGCAGCAACAAACTTCTCCCTATGTCATCAAAGAAGCAGCGCTGATCTTTGAAAGCGGCTCAGCCGAAAACCTGGATTATGTGATCGGGGTATCTGCACCAAAACCATTGCGCATTCAACGGGTGATGGAAAGAGATCATATCAGTGCTGAAGAAGTTCAAAAAAGAATGAGCCGCCAGCTCAGCGAGGAAATGAAAATGAAACTCTGCGATTTTGTACTCGTCAATAACGATAGCGACCTGTTAACCCCGCAGGTGCTGGCTTTGCATGAACAGTTGCTGAAAAAATAAAGCCATTTTATTTTCACCGAACTCCTTTGTATTTTCAGTTGATAAACTTTATGGTATGAAAATAATAGTCCTTGCTTACTTACTCACTTTCTCCCTGCTGAAATCATCTGCACAACACAGTAACAATGCCCCGGTAAGACTTACAGAAAACTCAGTGGTAAAAGATACCACCGGTACAGAATATCCTTATACCATCTGGCAGCAATTAATGACCACGGGACGTTATATGATCAAACCCGAAAAACCGGCTGATCCTAACACGGCATTTTTTATTATCCGTCTTTCGGATGAAGACTATGCAAAACGAATTAACTCCCTTCCCAAACCACCGGAAAGCAAGTATTTTAAAACAGGCAGTAAGTTCTCTTCTTTCAAAACAACCGATATTGACGGCAATAAGATCAATACAAAAAATCTTGCGGGTAAAATTATAGTACTCAACTTCTGGTTCATCAACTGCCCGCCCTGTGTGAGAGAAATACCAGAGCTGCATAAATTATCCCAATCATACAAAGAAGACAGTAGCGTTGTTTTCATTGCAGTCGCACTGGACCAGACATCAGATATCCGTGTATTCCTGAAAACACATCCCTTTGGTTACAGCATTGTGGACAATGGCCGTTATATCAGCAACCAGTACAGCATTAACTCCTATCCGACCAACGTGGTGGTATCACCTGAAGGAAAAGTATATTTCCACTCCTCCGGTTTCGGCATGAGCACTGTTCACTGGATCAAAAGATCAATTGAAGAATTACAACAACAGCTCCCGAAGAAAGAAGAAGCTGTTGCTGCGCAATAAATTATTTCAGGTTGGCTAAGGCTGCCTTGATACGTTTCCAGCCTTCTTCAATTTTTTCCATGCTGTTGGCAAAAGAAAAACGAACGCAGGCCGGTTCACCAAACGCTTCCCCCATCACAGAAGATACATGGGCTGTATTTAATAAGTACATACAGAAATCACCAGAGTTAGTGATCGTATTCGTTCCATCGGATTTGCCATAGTAAGCACTCACGTCCGGGAAAATATAAAATGCTCCTTCGGGCTCACCACATTTGATACCCGGAATATCCCGCACCAACTCCATCACTCTTTTCCTTCTGCGGGTAAACTCTTCCACCATTTCCATCGAAGGACGCAGGTCCGTGGTCAATGCCACCACCGCTGCTTTCTGTGTTATCGAGCTGGTGCCGCTGGTAAACTGTCCCTGCAGTTTTTCACAGGCTTTGGCGATATCAACATTGGCAGCGATATAACCAAGCCTCCACCCGGTCATCGCAAAACCTTTACTCAGCCCGTTCACGATGATCACACGGTCTTTGATGGCACTGAACTGTGCAATGCTTTCATGCTTCCCTACAAAATTGATATACTCATATATCTCATCCGAGATGATATAGACCTGCGGGTGTTTGGCAAACACTGTTGCTAATGCCGCCAACTCTTCTTTACTATAGACGGCACCACTGGGGTTGCAGGGTGAAGAGAACAGGAATACTTTTGTTTTCGGGGTGATCGCTGCTTCTAATTGTGCCGCCGTGATCTTAAACCCGCTTTCCGGTGTGGTATGGATTTCCACCACTTTTCCCCTTGCAATTTTCACCAGCTCACTATACGTAACCCAATACGGTGTCGGGATGATCACTTCCTGGCCTTCATCCACCAGGGCCAGTATTGTATTCGCTAAACTTTGCTTGGCACCTGTTGACGTAATAATATTTTCCGGTTTATACTCCAGGTTATTATCTCTTTTGAATTTGGTACAAACCGCTTCCCGCAGGTCGGGATAACCGGGGACCGGTGTATAGTGACTAAAGTTGTCATGAATCGCTTTGATCGCCGCTTCTTTGATATGTTGCGGTGTATCAAAATCGGGTTCACCCAAACTCAGATCGATCACATCAATTCCTTTGGCCCGGAGTTCACGGCCCAGCTTTGCCATTTTCAAAGTTTCCGGTTCACTGAAACGCTGCAATAAAGAAGATAATTCCATGTTTGTTGTTTAATGCATCAAAAGATAAAGGAAGGTTGGCAAAGCAGCTGCAAATGTATGCAATTGAAAAAAACAAGCCACAGGAATTAGAATGAAAAAAAGAGTATTGATAAAAGTCATGACTAACACCTGTTCTGCCGGCGGTATAGTTGCAGCAATAAATGATCAGTTAAATCCCGTTATGCAAAAAAACTTTATGAAATCGTATTTTCATACAACTAAAATAACTGTTCAATGAATCGCTGGCTGGTAATAATCATAGCAGGAAGCATCATCGCCGGGCTGAGTTGGTTTGTCTATCCTGTTTTTTTTGCCCCAAAAAACGAAACCCTTTTTTCAGCCACTTACCGTATCCGTGTAACAGAGGATACCATCAGGAAAACTCTTGTACCCGGCAACCCCATTGCTGCAACCGTTCAATTAATAGCCAACCGGCTGACAGCAGCTATGTATAAACATACTATTTCAGCAGTAGCAAATACAGAAGAAGGTGGAACCTTGTTTGATGTCAGGATCACCAACCTGGACGACAGCAGCCGTATAAAAGAATGGCTGACCAACCGGGGGCTTCTTCAATTCCGGGAAATGTATACCCCGCAGGAAATCTTACCCGCCATTAATCTTGCTGACTCTATTTTGCAAGTTGAAAACGCTGGCCCGAAAGAAATAAATCCTGCTAAAATAAATACGGCTGATACGGTTGCAGCAATATCACCGGAGGTAAAAGCTTTGCTGGACAGTATGAACTTTTCTGAACAAAAAGAACTGCAGCGCAGTAAAGGCATCAGTTCTTTACTACAGATATCTTATTCTTCTGCTGAACTGGGGGTAGTAAAGATCAAAGACACCGCCAGCCTGGGAGAATTGTTCAGAAGAAAAGAACTGATCTACAGCCTGCCCTCCGATGCACAGTATTGTTTTGGAAAAACTTCTCGGGGTCCAAGCGAATCCGGGGAACAACAACTCGGCTTCTATTTTATCCGGACAAGAGGCCATGAAAAAGCAGTGATAGAAAACGAAGACATTGCCAGCGCAACGGGTAGCTTTGAAAACGGAAAGCCGGTCGTTACCATGGAATTTACAGAAGCCGGTACTTATGCCTGGGGAAATCTCACCGAAAATAATATTGGTAAACCTATTGCGATGCTTTTTGACAATTTCCTGTTGACTGCACCCGCCCCCCAACAACGATTGGGATCTACATCAATGATAACAGGTGATTTTACAGTAAGCGAAACACAGGAACTGGCCCTTCTCATCAGCGGTGCTGCCCTACCCGCAGATGTTACGATCCTCGGTACTGATATCCGCAAAGTGCAGGCTCCACAAAGCAAAAAACTACTTGTCAGCCTGCTGGCATTCGTCATTGGGGCCGCCGCCACTTTCTTTATCCTTAACAGCCTGAAATCCACCTGAAAAAAGGCCTCCAGGCTCCCCAAAAAGCCCCTGAAATGCAGTTTCGGGTTCTGCCCGAAAACCCTATCTTTGCCGTCCTTAAATTTTAGGCGAAGCCTTTACCTGCTTAACGATGGCCGGATAAGGCTTATAAAAGTAAATACCCATAACGTATGCAATTCAAAGGTCTGGTCAGATTTTTTGCGATCCTGCTGATTATCTACTCTCTTTACCAACTGTCATTTACCTGGTTTGTAAAAAACCATGAAAAGAAAATGGAAGCCAAAGCTTTTACCTATGTAAAAGCCAGCCATGCTGATGCAAAGAAATTTACAAGAGCAGATGATCTTCCTGATTCATTGAAAACAGTGTATGATGAAGAACTGAAACGTTTGTTAGCCAGCACCAAAGATGAAACACTGACCTATGGTATCACCGGACCTGTGAGCTACCAGAAAGCCAAAGAAGAAGAGCTGAACCTGGGTCTCGACCTGCAGGGTGGTATGAACGTGACCATGGAAGTGGAAATGACGGAATTACTGAGAACATTAGCCAGTAATTCAAAAGATCCCAGTTTCCTGGCGGCATTAAGCAATGCGGAAAAACAAAAAGCAAACAGTGATGCAGATTTTGTGACACTGTTTACCACTGAATATAAAAAACTGGCCGGTGACGGAAAAATGTCGGCCCTGTTCTTTGCGGCCAATTCAAAAGACATCAGGATCGGAGACAGCGATGATAAAGTGGTATCTGTACTTCGTAAAAATGCCAAAGATGCTTTCGATAATACGTTCCGGGTTTTGAATAACCGTATCGACCAGTTTGGTGTGGCACAACCTTCCATCAGCCCTAACCCTGACCGTGGCATTATCACGGTTGAACTGCCGGGTATCAAGGACAAGGAAAGGGTAAGAAAATTATTACAGGCCACTGCGAACCTGGAATTCTGGGAAACCTACCGGCCGGATGAGTTGCAACCCGCCATCGCTAAATCAGTCGATGACTATAATAATTTTATTAAAGGCATTAAGACAGACAGCGCCGCCACTACAGCAACTGATTCCGTTCCGCCTGTTGCAAAGACTCCTGATGATTCTGCGAAAGATAAATTGTCCGAACAAGTGGGAATTGATTCACCGATAACTACCGGTACTGCAAAGACAGACGAAAGCAAACCCGGCTTAGATAAACTGATTCAGTTCACTCCGGTCGCAGGGGGAATCGGCCTGGTGAATGCTGATAAAGACTCTGCTGAAGTAAGGAAAATACTAATGTCAGAACTGATCCGTAAAAATTTCCCGCCAGATGCCCGCTTTGCCTTTGGTGTTCCTACTAAAGCAGATAAGAAATTCGTTCCCCTTTATGTTTTAAAAACATATAACAGGGATAAAGCACCGTTGGGTGGTGATGCCGTTGAACAAACCAGCCAGGATTATGATAATGCTAAGCCCATTGTTAAGATGAGTCTTAACGAAACCGGAACTGGTAAATGGGGAGAATTGACAGAAAAAAGTAACAAACTAAGTATCCCTATTGCCATTGTTTTGGATGGTATTGTTTATTCTGCACCAATCGCACAGGGCAAATTAGGATCAGAGTCTCAGATCACCGGCGACTTCACCGTACTCGAAGCACAGGACCTGGCGAACATCCTGAAGTCTGGTAAATTATCTGCCCCTGCTAAAATTGTACAGGACCAGGAAGTGGGACCCACACTGGGTAAAGAAGCGATCAATGGTGGTGCGATGGCATTCTTTATTTCTTTTATCGTGATCTTCCTCCTGATGCTGGTCTATTATAATACCAGCGGATGGATCGCTAATATTGCCCTGATCTTAAACCTGCTCTTTACCGTAGGTGTATTGACCGGGCTTGGTGCAACCTTAACCGCACCGGGTATTGCCGGTTTAGTACTCACCATCGGTATGGCCGTTGATACGAACGTAATCATTTACGAACGTATCAAGGAAGAACTGACCAAAGGCAAAGGATATATACCGGCTATCAATGAAGGGTATAAACGTTCCTTACCACCTGTACTGGATGGTCACATCACCATCCTGTTAACAGCGATCATTCTTTATTATTTCGGTTTAGGTCCTGTAAAAGGTTTTGCCACCACGCAGATTCTCGGTATTCTTTTATCCCTGTTCTGTGGTATCCTCGTGAGCCGCTGGATCAGTGATATCTTTACCAATAAGAAACGTCACCTGCAATATTTCACCGGCATCAGCCGCAAGATCTTCCAGCATGCTAAATTCAAATTCATTGAATACAGGAAGATCGCTTACGGAATATCCTTCGTGATACTGGGATTAGGTATCGCTTCTTTCTTCAACGGTTTTGATTATGGTGTGGAATTTAACGGGGGACGCAGTTATACCGTCCGGTTCGATAATAAAGTGGATGTAGAGCAGGTTCGTAAAGAGCTGACCGCTGCATTTAACAATGAAAGCCCGGTCATTAAAACCATTGGTGATACCAAAACACTGGATATTACGACTGCCTACCTGATCGATGAGACCAACCTGACATCCGGTCAGAATGTTGACTCCGTGGTCATGACCACCTTAATGACAGGCCTGAAGAATCACCTGCCTGCCGGTCTCACCTACGAAGATTTTGCTAACAGTACGAAATACAAGATCGCCTCCAAGAAAGTATTACCTACTATCTCGGATGACCTGAAGAAAGGAGCCGTGAAAGCGACCCTGTTTGCATTGCTCGCTATCTTCCTCTATATCTTCATCCGTTTCCGTGACTGGAGATATTCACTCGGAACGATCGTCGCTTTGTTGCACGACGTATTGGTAACCCTGATCGTCTTCTCTTTTGCGAGGGCTATCGTACCGTTCCCGCTGGAAATTGACCAGCACTTTATCGCAGCAGTTTTGACGGTGATCGGTTTCTCGATGAATGATACGGTGATTGTATTTGACCGGATCAGGGAAGACAGGAGACTGTATCCTTCCGCCGCATTGGGTGATACGATCAACAGGGCGATCAATGAGACCCTGAGCCGTACCATCATGACATCACTGACAGTATTCTTAACCATCCTGATCCTCTTCATCTTTGGTGGTGAGGTAACAAGAGGTTTCGCCTTTGCAATGCTGATCGGTGTTATCACCGGTACTTACTCTTCAATCTTTGTGGCAGCACCTATCCTGGTTGACTTAGGTACTCCGAAAGGAAAGAAAACAGCAGTGGTTGCGAAGCCTGCTGAAACAAAAGCATAATAAAAGAATATTTATAGTAAAAGCCTGTTCATTGAGAACAGGCTTTTTTATTTCCCGGCTTGATCAAAATAAAAAAGCTTCCGGGATGGAAGCTTATGAGTTGTTAACGGGCTTAATTCTTAAACAGCAAAACTGGTTCCGCAACCACAGGTACTGCTGGCATTGGGGTTCTTGAAGGTGAAGCCCCGGTTATTCAATCCATCCTGCCAGTCCACCAGCATACCATATAAATAGATCTGGTGAGCTTTATCCATCACGCAGCTGATCCCTTCCACTTCAAAGCCCATATCATTATCCGTTTGCTGGTCGAAGCCCAGCACATAGGTCATGCCGGAGCAGCCGCCTCCTTTTACTCCCACTCTTAATACCTGGCTGTTGTCAAAACCATCAGCGGCCATCAGTTTCCTGATCTCCGCCACAGCGCCTGCTGTCAGTGTTACCGGGTTGGTCATTGTCATTTCCATACTGCAAAAATAACCAATGATTCTAAGGAAAAGAAGCCCCGGGTTTCCGGGTTCAGGAATTTTAACGGTTGGCCCGCTGACCGCCATCACTTGCCACTCGCCTTTCCTTCCCTATTTTTGCTGCAACACAAATACATTTCCTATGGATCTGAACATGATCACTTTTTTGACCGCCATCGTTGCTTTGCTGATTGCCCTCTACAGTTTCTACCTCGTGAATGAATTAAAAAAGAAAAAAGC
>CADEDV010000053.1:0-2461 GCA_902826165.1 uncultured Bacteroidota bacterium | reverse complement strand
GGTGCCAGCTTACCGGCCGAAGCCAGCGGTTTGGATATGAACCGGCGGTTATTAGAATTTATGATGGCCAGTAAAAAAGGTGCCTTGCATGAGATCGTAATGGAAGCGTTGAATTTTGAAGCGAAGAAGATGATGAGATAAGGAACGGTTTGTAGTTTATTGTTTGAAGTTTGTAGTTAAACACCCTGTAAACAGTTTCAGTATGGAAGAGAAGAAAATTTACACCGACAGCGGAATTGAAATAAAATCGCTTTATACAGAACCACCAACTACAAACCGCCAATTACAAACTGAACTACCCGGCCAGTTTCCTTTCACCCGGGGTGTGCAGCCCGATATGTACCGCGGCAAACTCTGGACCATGCGTCAGTATGCCGGTTTCTCCACAGCGGAAGAAAGTAATAAACGCTATCACTATTTATTATCACAGGGTGTCAGCGGGCTGAGTGTGGCCTTTGATCTGCCCACGCAGATTGGTTACGACAGTGACCATACTTTATCCGAAGGCGAAGTGGGAAAAGTGGGTGTGGCGATTGACAGTATTGAAGATATCCAGACCCTCTTCAACGGTATTAAACTCGAAGAGGTCAGTACCTCCATGACCATTAATGCAACAGGGTTTATTCTGCTCTCTTTTTACGTGGCACTGGCCAAACAACAGGGTGCTGACCTGAAAAAAATTTCAGGCACCATCCAGAATGATATATTAAAAGAATATGCTGCCCGGGGAACCTATATCTATCCGCCCAAACCTTCCATGCGCATCATCACCGATATCTTTGAATGGTGCAGCAAGGAAGTTCCGAAATGGAATACCATTTCTATTTCCGGTTATCATATCCGGGAAGCCGGTTCCACTGCCGTACAGGAAATAGCATTTACGCTCAGCAATGGTAAAGCCTACGTGGAAGCAGCGTTAAAAAAAGGATTAGATATAAATGTATTTGGCAAACGTCTCTCCTTCTTCTTCAATGCCCATAATAATTTGTTTGAAGAAGTGGCGAAGTTCCGGGCCGCAAGAAGAATGTGGGCAAAGATGATGAAAGACCTCGGCGCTACCGATGAAAAAGCAATGATGCTCCGCTTTCATACCCAAACCGGCGGCAGTACTTTAACTGCACAACAACCACTCAATAATATTTCAAGGGTAACGATTCAAACCTTAGCCGCCGTGCTGGGTGGCACACAATCCTTACATACCAACGGCTATGATGAAGCACTGAGTTTACCCACCGAAGAAGCCGCAAGGATCGCTTTGCGTACACAACAGATCGTGGCTTTTGAAAGTGGTGCACCGGATACCGTGGATCCTTTAGCTGGTTCTTACTTTATTGAAAGCTTAACCAGCGAAGTGGAAGCTGCCGCCTGGCAACTGATCCAGAAAATTGATGCCATGGGTGGCAGTGTATCCGCCATTGAACAGGGCTTTATACAAGATGAGATTGCCCGCAGTGCTTACGAATACCAGCGCAATATCGAGACCGGTGAAAAGATCATTGTCGGCGTTAATAAATTCCAGGTTAACAATGAAGCACATATTCCCGTGATGCGGGTGGATGACAGTATCCGCACCGTGCAGGTGGAAAAATTAAACCGCCTGAAAAATAACCGGGATCATGCCAAAGTGGACCAGTGCCTGCAGGAACTGAATGACCGTGCCGTAAGCGGTGAAAACATTATGCCCGCCGTGGTGGATGCCGTAGAAAACAAATGCACATTGGGTGAGATCGCTGATACCTTCCGGGAAATTTTTGGTGAATACAAATAAGTATCCCGGATCATACATAAACAAAAGGGGTGATACAATAAAATTGTATCACCCCTTTTTAATAGCCAGTGTTCTTTTATATATATTTTGGTTTGCCGTTCTTACATCCACTTGCTGAGAAAGCGGTTGAACTCATGCCGCATTTCATTGATCACTTTTTCCAGGTCCTGGTACTCTTCGGATAATTCTTTTTCGATTCCCAGTTGTTCTGTTTCCACCCGGCCTCCATGCGTTGAACTTTGTACACTCAGTTCATGTACATGACTTTTGATTTTGTGTTTCAGGGCACTGATATTGTTTTGCTGCACTAAAAACTGGTTTTGAAAATGCTCAATATCCTGGCGGGCTTCAAAACTGCTGTTCTTCGCGGCCACTTCCACTAATCGTTTTTCCAGTATATCAAGATCTTCTTTATAAAAGCTCAATCCCCGCAGCGCTTCGTCGTGCAGGTTTTCCATTTTGGTGATACTTGTGTAGCTCATGATTGATAAGTTTTATCCGAAGCTAATACCTGTACCAAATTGTCCCTATGATTAATATCAGCAAAAAAGAGCTTACTGCCTGATTTTCCTCCTGCCGCTAACCCAAAAAAAAGCGTCCCGTTAAAGACGCTTCAATTATATTTACTCACTGCAAATTTCCGACTTCCGACTTCCGACTTCCGACTTCCGACTTCCGACTTCCGACTTCCGA
>CADEDV010000052.1 GCA_902826165.1 uncultured Bacteroidota bacterium | reverse complement strand
GCTTTGTCTCTTGGTTGAGTTATATCATAACCGTTATAATGCCGATAGGATAATAAAGCAATGGAACGGGCGGCTGCCAATCCTTTTTGCCCGGAATCTGGTTTTTGTTCCAGCCAGGTCTCATCTGCTTCGATCGCTAACCGCTGCGAAGCATTGAAAGCAATGGCCCAGGGTGATAAAGCAGCATTGGTAGCAATAGGAACAATATGCTCAAACAATTCCGGTTCTTCAATAGACCATTCCAATAATTGCATGCCGCCCGTGCTGCCGCCTAAACCAATAAAGACCTTTTTGATCTCCAAATGATCTTTCAATTGCTGGTAAGCTTTTATCATATCCCTGATGGTGAAAACAGGGAACTGGTGATAATAAGGCTTATTGGTTGCAGGGTTGATAGATAAAGGCGAAATGCTTCCATAAGGGCTGCCGGGTTTATTCACGCAGATGATGAAATACTTAGCAGGATCAAAGAACTTTCCTTCACCCACTAAACCGGGCCACCATTCCAGCGGGTTACTGTTTGCCGTTAGCGCATGAAAGATCCACACTACATTATCCTTTGCAGCATTTAATTTTCCATGCGTGGTATAAGCCAGGTGATAACCCGGAAGGGTTACACCTGACTCTAATGTGAAGGATTTTGTATAGTTAAATACGGTCGTCATTTTATGCCACTAATTCTTTAGCAAAAACGGCTGCAAATGCCTGTTCAAAATCTGCTTTGATATCATCAATATGCTCAATACCCACACTGATCCTGACCAGGTTAGGTAAAACACCTGATGCAGCCCTTTCCACATCACTTAGTTGTTCATGCGTGGTGGAGGCAGGATGGATCGCTAATGTTTTTGCGTCACCTACGTTGGCCAAATGACTTACCAGTTTTAAGGAGTCAATGAATTTGCGTCCGTTCTCCACGCCACCTTTGATACCAAAATTCAACACACCCCCAAATCCATTGGTCAGGTATTTTTTAGCCAGCTCATTGTAAGGGCTGCTTTTCAAACCGGGGTACCAGACAAATTCTACCTGTGGATGTGCTTCCAGCCATTGCGCCAGGTTCAATGCATTATCAACATGCCGTTGTACACGCAGCGATAATGTTTCTAATCCCTGCAACAACAAGAAAGAGTTGAACGGGCTTAATGAAGGGCCGAAATCACGAAGACCTTCCACTCTTGCACGAATGGCAAAAGCGATATTGGGTAAACCCAGTGGGTTTCCTTCACCAAATATGTCCCAGAACTTTAATCCGTGGTAACCTTCACTGGGTTCCGTGAATTGCGGGAATTTTCCATTACCCCAGTTATAATTACCGCCATCCACGATCACGCCACCAATGGATGTACCATGACCACCGATCCATTTGGTAGCCGATTCGACAACGATATTAGCACCATGCTCCAGCGGGCGAAATAAATAACCACCGGCGCCGAATGTATTATCCACGATCAGGGGCAGATCGTATTCTTTAGCGATAGCTGCAATCTTTTTGAAATCAGGGATATTGAGACGGGGATTACCAATTGTTTCCAGGTAAATGGCTTTGGTATTTTTATCAATATGTTTTATAAAACTTTCCGGATCATCACCATCTGCAAAACGGGCTTCGATACCCAGTCTTTTGAAAGCAACTTTGAACTGGTTATAAGTTCCGCCGTAGAGATAAGTGGTGGCAATAAAATTATCACCTGCCTGCAGAATATTATTGAGGGCAAGAAATTGCGCTGCCTGTCCTGAACCGGTTGCCAGTGCTGCCACACCACCTTCAAGCGCAGCGATCCGTTGTTCAAAGACATCCGTAGTGGGATTCATAATACGGGTATAGATATTCCCGAATGCTTTTAGGCCGAAAAGATTAGCGGCATGCTCGCTATTATCAAAACCATAGGAAGTGGTTTGATAAATGGGAACAGCCCTTGCTTTTGTAGTGGGGTCAATTTGCTGACCGGCGTGCAGTTGCAAAGTTTCAAAATGAAGCGTATTACTCATAGTTAAAAGGTTTATCTCATCATGTTGTATGATGAGAGGTTAAAAATTTGTTTGACTATTTCCTGTTTACTGACGTATCAAGAAGGGGCAAGAATAAGGATACCAGGGAAATTTTTTGTAACCACTTTCCGGGATTGTGGATAACAAAAAAGCTCACCTGATAAATCAGATGAGCTTTGAATATGTTAAATAACATGTTTAGAAGCTGTGAATCTGACTTATCTGTCCCGATATCATCGGGTTGGAATTGGCACCTTTTCCCTCGTTTTGGACGAGAGAGAGGTTGTCAAGGCTTCAAAGGGCCATTACCCTCCGCCTTTCTTGATAAGTGATCAAAAGAACTACTGCAAAGGAATAGCGGAATCTTTGCTCCGCCAAATAAAATTTTGTAAAAATCAGCTAACAGGTGTTTGAGAGAATGCCTGAAATCCTTGTTTGTTAAGCATTTTCGGCCGGGAAATTTTTTTGTAACCAGTCCTTTTGTGAATGTGCAGTTTGTTCCAGCGTTACCTTCTTTTCTATTTTTTCCTGGGCATTGCGGATGGCTTTACTGATCATAGCATGTTCAACAGGGTCTTCTTCTTTCATACCCATCGTCTTCATCATCTGGATGATCTTTTCGCCACCAAAGCGGTGAAAAAGCGGTTCATTCAATGCCGACCAGATCCATACTTCTTTTAAGCCAAGCCGTTCAAACAATTCATTTTCTTTTTGTGGTAACGGGTAGTGCTCAGCAAAAACAACCGGTTTGCCACTTAGATGCGGGGCTGTCACTTCTCTTGCTGTGAATAGCAGTGGTTGTTCAGTTATCTCTTTTGCCATCTCCGTTTCCACTTCTCTCAAGGTTTCATCAAACCAGAAAATAAAAACAGTCTCTTTATTTTTCTTCCATTCTTCCACAAAGGCTTTTAGTTTATATGATTCACTCATCCAGATACGGTCAGTGATCTTCAGGGATTGTTCTTTCTTCTTAAATAAACCAAACATAGGTCACAATTATAGGGCTAAAATAGGAAAGAGGCTGCATAACGCAACCCCTTTCCGTCCCGAATCCATTGAAAAACTATAGAAGACTAACTATTACTGGTTCATTGCTGTAGTTGTTTCCACTTTGGTACCTGCATAAACCCAGGGTTTGGGTTGTGCCGGTACTTTGGCCTTCACTTTTGTTTTAGCTGTTTTTGTTTGTACCATCACCGGCTCTTCGGTGGCAGGGGCAAAAACTGCAAGGGGTTCTGCATCATTATAAGGTTTACCAATTATGATACTCAGAGTATTGGCATCTTTATCATAGATCAGCGTTCCTTCAGGAACATCTTTGCCGTCTTCTGTTTTTTGTGCTGGTATCTTATAAGTTGCCGGTGATTTCCTCAGCATCGCTTTGATCTTTCCCTGTGGTAAACCTTCCACCCAAACAACACCTTTGTTTGTTTCGTCAGGAGAAATTTTTACAGAAGGAGCATCCAGGTTAGTGGCAGACTCATATTGACCTAAAGCCGGGAAGGCCTGAACAGGCGCTGAAGTTTTTACAGGCACCAGTTTGTCTTTATATTTTGCATTGATAGAATCCACAGTCGGATTCTTTTTTGCTTCCCAGGTACTGGTTGTTGCAGGTACAGCAGGAGTTGTTTCCTGGGCTGCAGCTGTTACAAAAAAGCCAGACAAAACAATTCCTCCCATTGTTAAAATGGATTTTTTCATATCGTATTTATTTTTTGTGATTGAATTGGTACTTCGGGTAGGAATATGAAATACTGTGCCAGAAAGATTTTTTGTGGATAACTGCCGATGCTGTTTTTCCACGGACTGTTAATTAAACAGGCCGAAGTATAACTTTCCGGCTGCCCGGTTGTTTAGCTGTTGGGGTAAAAAGCTGGCTATTTTCCCGGGCGGGAGAATCAGTATCTTCGCAGACCCTCACAGTATATGGCAAAAGAAAAAGAAAACGGAACAAGCTCAATAGTACCGGAAACAGAAATGATAGAAGTGTATGGAGCCAAGGTGCATAACCTGAAGAATATAGATATCTCTATACCGAAGAATCAACTCGTGGTTATCACCGGCATCAGTGGTAGTGGTAAATCATCACTGGCATTTGATACGATCTATTCCGAAGGACAACGGCGCTATATGGAAACCTTTGGTGCCTATGCCCGCCAGTTTATTGGTGATATGGAACGACCGGATGTAGATAAGATCACCGGGTTATCACCTGTTATTTCAATTGAACAAAAAACCACTAATAAGAATCCCCGGTCAACAGTGGGGACGATCACGGAGGTCTATGATTTTCTCCGTTTGTTATTTGCCAGGGTGGGAGAGGCTCATTCTTACAATACCGGTAAGAAAATGGTGAAGTGGAGCGAGGAGGAAATCGTGGAGAATATTTTCACGAAGTACCAGAATAAAAAGATCAGCCTGCTGGCACCGCTGGTACGGGGACGAAAAGGACATTACCGGGAGTTGTTTGAAGATGTCAGGAAGAAAGGCTACCTGAAAGTAAGAATAGATGGTGAGGTAAAAGATATTGTTCCGAAGATGCAGGTGGATCGGTACAAGATTCATGATATTGAACTGGTGGTGGACCGGCTGCAGGTAACGGATGATCTGCGTTCAAGATTAAGCCAGAGTGTGCAACAAACACTGAAGCTCGGAAAGGATTTGATGTTCCTGCTGGTGAATGATAGCGATAAAACCATTCAATACAGCAAGCAACTGATGTGCGAGGATACTGGTATCAGTTATGAAGAACCATCTCCTAATGCTTTTTCTTTTAATTCTCCATATGGAGCCTGCCCGACCTGTAAAGGGCTGGGTAATGTATATACCATTGATATGGGCGAAGTGTTGCCTGATAACAGCAAGAGTGTAAAAGAAGGTGGTATTGCTCCTTTGGGGGAGGAAAGAGAAGCCAGCGTATTTAACCAGGTGATGGAGTTTGCTAAAAAGAACAAGATCAAATTAGATACACCCATTAATAAACTGACACCCGCACAACTCGATCTTTTATTATATGGCGATAAGGATATCAATGCATCGCTGGAAGTGGATACGGATGATGAAACAGTACCCGATATCTATACCGGGAGTTATGAAGGTATAATCCCGATGCTCAAAAGATGGTTTTCTTCACCACATAGTACGGAAGCATTGCGGGAGTGGGTGCAGCAGTTCATGACGATGAAACCATGTACAACTTGTAATGGGGCAAGATTAAAAAAGGAAAGTCTCTGGTTTAAAGTCGCAGACAGGAATATTGCCGAGCTCAGTAATATGAACCTGGATAATTTATATGCCTGGTTCGATGGTATCGAATTGCGGATTGATAATAAGCAAAAAACGATTGCCAAGGATGTGCTGAAAGAGATCAGGGAGCGGTTACAGTTTTTACTGGATGTCGGACTTACTTATTTAACGCTGAACCGGTCTTCTAAAAGTTTGAGTGGTGGTGAATCGCAACGGATTCGCCTGGCCACACAAATTGGTTCGCAGTTACAGGGGATCACTTATATATTAGACGAACCTTCTATCGGCCTGCACCAGCGGGATAATCACCGCTTAATAGAAGCTTTGAAAAACCTGCGGGATATTGGCAACAGTGTATTGGTGGTGGAGCATGATAAAGATATTATGCTGGCTGCCGATCATTTGATTGATATCGGTCCTAAAGCCGGCTTTCATGGCGGCAGGGTAGTGGCACAAGGTGATCCTAAAGAAATGCTCAAACTGAACACTCTTACCGCAGGCTATCTGAACGGGCATCATCGTATTCCTGTTCCAAAAGAAAGAAGAAAGGGAAATGGAAAATTCCTGGAACTAAAAGGATCAAAGGGGAATAATCTCCGGAATGTGGATGTGAAATTTCCGCTGGGTGAATTTATTGTGGTAACAGGCGTGAGTGGCAGTGGAAAATCCACGCTGATCAATGAAACATTATATCCTATTTTATCCAAGCATGCTTTTGGCTCCAAGATGATGCCGCTGGAGTATAAATCCGTCAAAGGACTGGAACAGATCGATAAAGTGATCGAGATCGACCAGTCGCCGATTGGCCGCACACCAAGAAGTAACCCGGCCACATATTGCGGTTTCTTTACCGATATACGAACCTTATTTGCGTCTGTGCCTGAAGCAAAGATCAGGGGCTATAATGCAGGCCGGTTTTCTTTTAATGTGAAAGCCGGTCGCTGTGATGTGTGTGAAGGTGGTGGTATGCGGGTCATTGAAATGAATTTTTTACCGGATGTATATGTGCATTGTGAAAAATGCAATGGCCGCCGCTACAACCGGGAAACGCTGGAGATCCGGTATAAAGGCAAATCAATTTCCGATGTGTTGGATATGACCGTAGAAGAAGCTGTGGAATTTTTCCAGGCAGTTCCTTATATCTATCGTAAGATAAAAGTGCTGGAAGAAGTGGGGTTGGGTTATATCACGTTGGGCCAATCAGCAGTAACATTAAGTGGTGGTGAGGCACAACGGGTGAAGCTATCCACTGAATTATCGAAAAGAGATACCGGGAAAACATTCTATATTTTGGATGAACCCACCACGGGTCTTCATTTTGAAGATATACAGCACCTGCTGGATGTACTGAATAAACTGGTGGACCGGGGAAATACCGTACTGGTCATCGAACACAATATGGATGTAATAAAAGTGGCCGATCATATTATAGACCTGGGGCCTGAAGGCGGGGATGGGGGCGGAAAGATATTATTTGAAGGGACCCCGGAAGGCCTGCTGAAATGCAAGGAGAGTTATACCGGGGAATTCTTAAAAGCCGAACTTTAAGTAAATACTGCTACTATGGATTTTGATAAACTCAGCCATTTGCCTGAATGGAATGATGATGATTTCCGGGATGAGGAGGAAGAAGGCGAATCCTGGAAACCCAATCCAACCCGGGAGGCTTGTAAAGCACTATACCTGCAATGGCAGCAGGTGATGATCATGCTGAACGGGGCTCTTGATTCCATGAACAGCGAAGAAAAGGAAGATGGTTTCCCGGCGGCTTACTGGGAAGATCATAAAGCCATGTTATTGGGTGATGGGTACCAGGTGGCGGTAAAGATCAGGAGTTCGGAAGTGGGTTTGTACACGATACGGATGGAGAATGCCTCCATTATCCGGAAGAATGCACAGTTCATCAAATCAGCGATGCTTACGATGATGGCAGAAGAGGTGATTGACGATGAGCATGGAGAGGTGATCCGGGAAGAGATTGACAAATTCCGTTTATTATTCAGAGAATGGGTAAGTACTTTCCAAAAAGATGAATACGAAGATGAGTGGGGGTTATTTATATAGTAAATTAAAAAAGCCAGTTGATTCAACTGGCTTTTTTAGGTGCATTAGTTTATCAAAGCCTGAATCCGCTTACATCTGAAATATCAGGGATGCCAAATATAGGGGCCAGTATTTTATTAAGTACGAAACCTAAAACAAAATACACTACTATTATCGTAATCAGGGAAACAACAAAGTAGCCAACCAATTTATCCGGCGGTGTCTTTTTTAATTTAGGTAAACCAACATACAGGAGGTATAATCCGTAAATAATTCCTACAAGACTTAAAATAGCAAGAGATGGTAATATCATTGCAAGTCCTGCCACAAAACCAGGTGTCCAGGAATAGGCAACTAACTGAACAGAACGCCCCATATTTTTTTCAGATCCAAAACTTGGCGCAAGGGCATCAATAATGAAAGCTGCAACGAAAACTGTGAGAATCCCGGAGGCAAGGGCACTAACTCCATGATAAAGCCCCCAATCGAAACCTTTCATTCTTATACCAAATCCGACATTAAACCCTACTAAGGCATATCCAATAAATGATGCTACTGCTGCAGCCCCGGCCAGAGGTAAAACATAGCCGGTAATAATACCGGGTGTATTGGGTTCTTCGCCATTAATAACATCCCACTCTTTGTTAGGAGCAAGCATAATGTTTTTTGCTCTTTCAATTAAGTTCATTTTGGTTGATTTTGGTTTGTGGGCCTACTCGTTTGGCTTTTCGGCATTCGCCCCTGTCAACGAATATATAGCGATACTTTAACAGGTCTGTCATCCTAAAGTAGGCATCTTTTTCAAAAATCCTCTCCCTGAAAACAGTTATTTTTTGAACCTGTTAATAACAGATAATGAAGTAGTAATAAAAAACAGGGGATATAGGCAGAAAGTGGGATACAATTCCCGCAGGCAGTGGCAGGAAGTGATTGAAAAAATCGTTCAGGGGCCAGCACTACTGGTTTTTCACCTGGATACGGGATTAGAACAATTTCCCTGCCCTGCGGGTTTTCTTAGTTATTGGCAATGTAAAAAGAACTCGTAAGTAATAAGCCAATAAGCGGTGGCAGAGAGTGTTTAATAAAATTTATACTATATGAGAGTACCAATAGAGAACGGATCAGGTTTGTCAACCAGGGTATCAGATTTTATTAAGCTCTCTGCCGCTTATTGGACAGCGTTTATGATCAATTCAAATTATCTTATTTCAAATTCACCGCTGGCTGTTTCTTCATCACCCGAGAAAACACGGTAGATGTATTTGCCACGGGCCAGCCCGGCTATCTTTAAATGATCTTTCGGTTTCATTTTGGAATGTTCGATCAGGGTGCCTGCCAGATCGAATACAAAGAAATCTAATTCCTTTTCTTTCGCCACCACATGCATTTTCCTTTTCACCATATCCGGGTAGATCTTTACGGCGTTGTTGTTTTTGGAGGATGCAGCAGTGTTCTTTGCTTTCTTGGGTTCTTCTTCAACAGGCTTCCCTGACGCAGAAGACTGGCCGGATAACAGTACACCAGTGCATACAGCAAGAGTGTACAGTATTTTTTTGGAAGAAAAGAAAAAGGGTTTCATAGTGGTTCGGTTTTATACTGTGTTATTAATAAAACACAGGACATCTCAGCTGGCGTCTTGCTCTTCCATTAGGTGAATTGTCGCCATTGATTCTCCATCCTAAACGAAGCATACCGGAAAAGAAGGCATCGTTCTCGGTAGGGTCACCACGCTGTGAATTGATAAAAGGTCGTGTAGTGGGGTCTATTAATGGTTCCCTGTAGGCCAGTTGGCGGGCCATCGTAGCCTCTGTTGGTGTCAGGTAAGCATTAAAATAAATTGGATTGATATACTTGGTACTGACATCATCAATATAATCGGTAAATGTTTTGCGATGGAGTATCTCAAAACCAACATACATGGTTTCTTTAATATAATACTTGAATCCAAGACCCATCGGGATCTCCTGTTGCCATAAAGAGTATTCTTTACGGTCGGGATATTCTGCCATGCCCTGGCCTTCGGTTCTCAATGGTTTCAGATCAACCCAGGTTTTATCGCCGTTAGGAGCGATATATTCTCCCTGTGGATTCATATGAAACATACCAAAGCCGATCAGGGCATAGGGACGCAGTTTGTGCTCTAATCCCTCATACTGTTCAAAGAAAACAGTGGGATAGAATTCAAGTGCCGCATAACCTTCCATCATTTTCGACTGGAACTTCAGGTTTCTTTGTTTACGGAAACGTTCGGCACCCCCTTTATTGTCGATGATGGCATCGTCGCCTTCCAGGTGACCGGAATTCAGCGCTACACGTAAACCGACAAATTCGGCAGGATAATAATTAATGAATAAGCCTTTCATCAGTTTGGTGAAAGGGAAGTTGACATCTTTCACAAAGGTCTTTCCGACGCCTTGCGTTCCGCCAAGGTCACCGAGGAAAAAAGAAGGTCCTAGGCCAAGGCCTATTTCAAATTTTCCATCAGATGAACTGATTGATTGGGCTGAAGTACGGAGTGAAGAGATGGCAACGAGACAAACTAGTACGATATAACGTACTTTGAGTACACTTGTTCTCATGGTATCAGATTTCTGGTTTTTCTACTATTGGATTTTCAAGACTAAAGTAGAGAAACTAAAATCATCATAGAAGATATTAGCAGGTCTTTTTTCTTTTTTTGACCCCAAATTTGTTTTATTACGTAGTGGATTTACGAAAAATGACTATAGAAGTAGCATTTCTATATGTTCGATACCATCTTCCATATATATATCACTGGCTTTTTCAAAGCCCAGGGAGGAATAGAATTTAAGTAAGTATAATTGTGCGCCGATCTTGACAGGGGCATTGCCAAACAAACGCCTTGTTTCTTCAATGCTTTTTTCCATTAAGACCCTTCCGATACCGCCACCTCTTGCAACCGGGGAGGTTACTACTCTACCAATAGATGGATATCCGGGATAGGAAACCTCTTTTGGGACAAGCCTTGTGTAAGCAACCAGTTCATTCTCTTTCCAGCCCATCAGGTGATAGCAATACCGGTCTTTATTGTCCATATCCTGGAACACACAGTTTTGCTCCACCACAAATACTTCTGTTCTTAAGCGGAGCAATGCGTACAGTTCATCAACTGTGAGGTCTTCAAATTTTTTCAGTGTCCAGTTCATACTATTCAATCAGTAATTGTATTTATCCTTCCATAAATTTTTCAGAAACTTTCTCAATTCTTCTTCCCTGGCATTCTTTCCGGGGTCATAAAATTTCATACCGGCTACTTCTTTGGGTAAATATTCCTGCGCTGAAAAATTGTTCTCGTAGCTATGAGAATATTGATAGCCTTTACCGTAATCAAGATTCTTCATGAGTTTGGTAGGTGCATTGCGGATATGAAGCGGCACCGGCAGATCCCCATATTTTTTTACCACTGCTGAAGCTTCCCCGATCGCCACCGTAACCGAATTGCTTTTGGCACTGGAGGCCAGGTAGATCACACATTGTGATAAAATAAGGCTTGATTCAGGATAGCCGATCTTATTAACTGCTTCAAATGTTGCATTGGCCATGACTAAAGCAGTCGGGTTGGCATTACCGATATCTTCACTGGCCAGTATCAGTAATCTGCGGGCAATGAATTTTACATCTTCTCCTCCTTCAATCATCCGGGCCAGCCAGTATACCGCAGCATTCGGGTCGCTACCACGGATCGATTTTATAAAAGCAGAGATGATATCATAGTGCTGTTCCCCGCTTTTATCATACAATGCAATTCTCTTTTGTGCCACTTCCATCACCAGTTTGTCGGTGATATATGTGTCTGACAGCTTAGAGCTATCTGACACATAACCGCAAACAAGGTCCAGCAGGTTCAATAATTTCCGGGCATCGCCACCGGAAATATTGATCAGGGCTTCGGTCTCTTTCAGCTCAATTTTTTTTGTCTTTAGTAATTCATCTTTTTCCAGGGCAGTGTGCAATAGCTGAACAAGATCTTTTTCTTCCAGTGCTTTTAATACGTACACCTGGCACCTGCTCAGCAAGGCGCTGTTTACTTCAAAGGAAGGATTTTCTGTAGTGGCACCGATCAGGGTAATAATGCCTTTTTCAACGGCACCAAGTAAGGCGTCCTGTTGCCCTTTATTGAAACGATGGATCTCATCTATGAATAAGATAGCTCCCGGTTTTGTTTTGGCTTCTTCAATCACTTCTCTCACCTCTTTTACACCGGAGCTGATGGCACTCAGCATAAAAAAAGGGGCCTGTAATGTATTCGCAATAATATTGGCAATAGTGGTCTTGCCAGTTCCCGGTGGTCCCCATAAGATCATGGAGGGAATATGTCCGTTTTCTATGGACGTTCTTAATATACTTCCTTTACCGGCCAGGTGTTGTTGACCGGCCAGTTCATCCAATGTTTTGGGCCTTATTCTTTCCGCAAGAGGGGTATGCTGGTTCACTTTTCAAAGTAACGAAATTATGAGAGAATGAAGGAAGCGGTAATTAAGTTGCGGCAGCTGTTTTTTGGCGTTGCGCCATCACAGTAAGCAACATTGAAATCAGGACAGACAGGTTGGCAGAAGTATAGAGCCAGAACAAAATCTTGTCCATTTTTTTTACGGGTTCAGGTTTGGTCCCGAACAGGCCTTCAAAAAAATAGCCAATTGGGTTGGGGGCTTTTGAGGAAGGAAATACGTCATCCCAATTCTCAATTGTATGGAATATACCCAAACTGATAAGTATTGTACCCAGTATAATGATCATCCAGAAAAGATCTGATGGCTCTTTCCGGGCAAGCTTTTTATTCCATTTAAAAAGGCTGAAAAAGAAAGCTCCGCAAAACAATAACAACAATAAAGGAGCCACGTATTCAACATAGCCGAGATCAAATGAATTTTTATCAAGCCTGCTTCTTATTAATTCAAACAGGAAAATAGAAAAGATTAATGCCAGTGAGGCAATTGTTGCCCGGTAATGCCATCTTATTACTTTTATAAACATGGCTATTGAACGTTTACAGTTAAAAATGCCTGCACCTGGTTAAAGGAATGCACCAGGTTATCACCCACCCAGCCATGTGCTTCGGCGGGGTAAAAAACATATTGATGTGTAACTCCAGCCAACTGGAGTTTGGCAACCAGTGCCACGGCTTGCGAGGGAGATACTAAAGGGTCCAGGCCACCGTGTAATAAAATGGTAGGCGGACTTTGCGCCGTTACAAAATTGATCGGGCTCGATTGCTGATACAAAGCCGGGTTGCTGGCCGGTGTGGCACCTACGATCTGGGCGATGGTTGCAGCAGGAATGAACGGGGAGGCGGGATTATTATACAGGTCCGTCATATCTGTTGGCCCAAAAAAGGATACGATGGCTTTTACTTTTACCGGGCTGCTGTATTTGTAGCCTTGTAATAAAGCAAGATGACCGCCTGCACTGGCACCCAGCAACACAAATTTGTCTGATATCTTATACTCATCTTTTTTTGTATAGATAAATTCAAGAGCCGCTTTGGTATCATTTTCCTGTGTGGGGAATGAATTGCTGGTACCGGTTGAAAGACGATAGTTGATATTGAAGATCGCATAGCCCGGCAACCTGCGCTGCAGGCTGTCAACAAAAGAGGCGAAATCAGTTTTATCTCCTGTAGCCCAGGCACCGCCATGAATAAGCACAAGGACCTTTGTAGTAACGGTACTTCTTCCTGCAGGTAAGTAAATATCCATTTTTTGGGCAGCATCGGTGCCATATGCTACATTCATTATATTAGAAGCTGCCAGGGAACCGGAACCCGGCACATCTGCTGTTTCTTTCTGGCAGGCAATAACAACAAAACTGAGCAGCAGCAAATAATATCGCATGATGATTAATTTCGTCAGTAAATTACAAAAATCGCTGCTCATGGAAACAGCAAATAAAATTGCGGAGGTTTGCCATGCAGTTTAGTATTTTAATTGAATGATGAAAAATGTAATAATGTGTAAGCAGTCCTTTTTTTTGATTGGTTTCCTGTTCTTGATAAGATCAGGCACTGCACAGCTTGTCAACCCGGAACATAATTATGCCCGCAATTCCCCGGGGATCGTGATGGTACAGGCGGTTTTCTCCGCCACTGTGTATGTAAATAAGGTAGATATTAATGAACGGATATTTGACAAGCTGGTGGATTCTGTAAAAAAGCTGGATACCAGCGGTCGTCTTTTATCACCTTCTCAAAAATTGGATATAGTTGTAAAAGCGTTGTATAAATCACCGTTGCGTTTCTTTTCTTCCACCAATGAATATTTCAGGCAGGCCCGCCGTGTTCAGTCAAATGGCACCGGTTTTTTAATTACCGGAGATGGGTATATTGTTACCAACTGCCATATCATTGACAGGGATAGTGCCTATATCCGTAATAAATTTATCCTGGAAACCTTCCAGGAGGTAACACAGACCAATATCAATGCACTGCAAACATCCTGGGCTATGACGCTGACGGAGGAACAGCGAAATCTTTTATCCAACACCTATGGATTGATCTACTCACAGGTTTCCTCAATGATACTTTTCGATCTGCAGAAAGAATTTTATGTGCTGTACCGGGCGGACACCGGCGTTAATGGAACGGAGACGATACGGAAAAAGGCAACGGTCGTTATAAAAGGTAAACCCATGCCGGGTAAAGATGTGGCCATACTGAAAGCGGAAGAGGTTACGGGTCTTCCGACACTGGTTATCGCCAGCGATTCTTTAATACGAATAGGCGCACAGGCATTGGTGATCGGTTACCCTGAACCTGTGACGAGTAATTCATTTCTTTCTGCTGCTTCTGGTATTGAACCTACGTTAACAGCCGGTATTGTGAGTGCTATAAAAAAGTCAGTCAATGGCTGGCCGGTGATACAAATGGATGCGGTTATAAGCCATGGAAGCAGTGGTAGCCCTGTTTGTAATGATAAAGGAGAAGTAGTGGCACTGGCTACATTTGGCAGTCTTGATCAGGGAAATGCAAGCCTGGCGAGTGGATTTAATTTTGCCATTCCGATGAGTGTGGTACGGGATTATATTGACAGCGCAGAAGTGGTGCCAGGTGCAAGTAAGGCAACCGTTGCCTTTAACAAGGGGTTGGGTTTTTTCTACCAGCAATATTACCGTAAGGCCAAAGAAAAATTTGAGGAAGTAAAACAACTAAATAGTAATTACCCGCAACTGGGCTTTTACCTGCAGCAATGTAAAAATAGAATTGCCGGCGGCGTTGACCGGCAACCACCGCCCCGCAAATTTGTTTTTTGGATCATGATCGGTATTGCCGCGATGACAGCCGTATATCTTGTATATAAAATGAGAAAACAGCGAAATTTTGGCTGATCAGGATTGCCGGGATGTTGTCCCGTCTTCAAATTCAAATTGTTTGTTTACAAAAAAGTTACTGTATAATTCCCGGCGCAGGTTAAAAAGCCCGTAGAGAATGAGGAGTTGAAAAATAAGTACAACCGAATTAATGAGCAGCGGTACTAAGAATCGGAACGGTACTGAGAATAATGAGCCTCCTGTAATTGACCGTAATAAACCAAGACTTCTGTATTCCGCAAAGAAAAGCCCGAACAGGAACGCCAGCAGAAAAAAATTGATAAGGAACAGCCAGTTGAAGACATTCTTTTGTTTACCGGCTACGGGTTTGTCAGGATAGTTAGTATTCACCAGGTTTAAAGCGAAAATGGACAGAGCCGCCATCAATACAAAAAAGATGGTTTCCCAAAAATAATAGAGCCTGCCGGTATTGAAAAGGCTGATCAGCGAAGTGAACGTAAAAAAGGTGGTTGCCAGCATTTGCAGCAAACAAATAAGACGGTATAGTTGCCAGCTGATCTTCATGCTGCAAAATATATATTTCCCGGTTATTGACCTATATTATCAATCAGCTCCTGCATACTTTTACGGTTATTTCGCTGAATGAGGTTAGACAGCTTTGCCTGCATAACAAGTATTGCGGCTTGCAGAATAACTATAAAGGAAAGTACAAAGACCGCTATTTTACCAGTCGGGTCTCGTTCTTCATTTTCTGACGCTAATTCTTCCGAGGCCCCATAAATAGTGACTACCACCAATACCAAGACAATAATCCACATCAAGATCAATAAGACAATATTTATTCTTTTAATGGCAAGGGGGAACAACCTGGTACCGGCGTAATACCGCTGAAACAGGACAATGCCAAAGAAATTATTCAATACGATTATAAAAAGGGATAAACAAATTACCAGAAAAGAGCCGGTCTCATTATCTAGGTTAATTCTCTCCGTGTAAAATTGTATAAGGAGAAATACCAACAAAAATAGCGCAGGAATAGCCAGTAAAAAATTCAACGCAAGATATACCTTCCATTTTACAGGCATTATTTCAAATCCAGTTTGATTTGTAATTCCGTAAACTGTTTTTCATCAATAGTCGCCGGTGCATCCAGCATTACATCTCTTCCTGAATTGTTTTTCGGAAACGCAATAAAATCACGGATACTTTCACTGCCGCCCAGAATGGCACAAAGACGGTCGAAACCATAAGCGATACCACCATGGGGTGGTGCACCATATTCAAAAGCCCCCAGCAGGAAGCCGAACTTATGCAGTTGTTCTTCTTTATCCATACCTAATGCAGCAAACATTTTTTCCTGCAATTCCCGTTGATAAATACGGATAGAACCTCCCCCAATTTCATTCCCGTTCAATACCATGTCGTAGGCATTGGCTTTGATATTGGCATACGGATGTTTCAGGTATTCTGCTGCGTTATGAATAACAGGATCATTGCTGATCATGGTCTCAATATCAGAAGGCTTGGGTGAAGTGAACGGGTGGTGACGGGCTACCCAGCGGTTACCTTCTTCATCATATTCAAATAAGGGGAAGTCGAGCACCCATAATAATTTATATTCATTATCATTTCGTAAACCTAACCGGTTGGCCATTTCCATCCGCAGGTCGCTGATCGCTTTCCGGGTGCGTTCTTCAGCTCCGGCTAAGATCAACATAAGATCACCGGCTTTGGCACCCGCTGCATCAGCAATAGCTTTCAATTTTTCCTCACTATAAAATTTATCTACGCTGCTTTTGTATGTTCCGTCCCCGTTACATTTAATAAAAACCAGCCCTTTCATGCCGATCTGCGGACGTTTCACCCATTCTGTTAATTCATCCGTTTGTTTGCGGCTGTATTCGCTGCAGCCGGGAACTGCTATTGCTAAGACAGTCTCTGCTTCATCAAATACTTTAAAATCTGCCCCATTGATCAGGGAGGACAGGTCGGCTTTATTTACATAAACAGAAGATGGCTTTTTCAAATTCAGCACTTTCATACTGAAACGGATATCCGGTTTGTCATTGCCATAATTCCACATCGCATCTTCCCAGGTCATGCGTTCCACTTTCTCTGCATAATCAATTCCTTTCACCTCTTTGAAAATGGATTTGATCATTCCTTCAAACATGTTCAGGATATCCTCCTGCTCGACGAATGCCATTTCGCAATCGATCTGGGTGAACTCCGGCTGACGGTCAGCCCGCAGGTCTTCATCCCGGAAACATTTCACCACCTGGTAGTAACGGTCATAGCCACTCACCATCAGTAACTGTTTGAACGTTTGTGGTGATTGAGGCAGTGCATAAAACTGGCCGGGGTTCATTCTTGAAGGAACCACAAAATCCCTTGCGCCTTCAGGTGTTGATTTGATCAGGAAAGGTGTTTCAATATCCATGAAGCCGTTGCTGTGTAAATAATTCCTGGCAGCCCGGTTCACAGCATATCTTAATTCGAGGTTCTTCTTCACGGCATTCCTGCGCAGGTCCAAAAAACGATATTTCATCCGCAGGTCATCGCCGCCATCTGTATCATCCTGGATGGTGAAAGGCGGTACGGCAGATTTATTTAAAATTTTATAAGAGGACACACTGATCTCAATATCGCCGGTTGGAATATTAGCGTTCTTATTGCTTCGTTCATTCACTTTCCCGGCAGCCTGTAGCACAAATTCACGGCCCAAAGGATTTTCTTCCAGCACTTTGTTCAGTTCTTCGCCAAACAATAATTGGGTAATGCCATAACGGTCCCGCAGGTCCACAAAAGTGATCGCACCGAATTTCCGGACGGTCTGCACCCAGCCGGCCAGGATCACTTCTTTGTTATTATCAGCAATTCTTAGTTCTCCGCAGGTGTGAGTTCTGTACATAATCTTGTCCGTCTTTTAAGCTTTATAAGGCCGCAAAGATAAGGAAACCAGCAGGGAGATTTTCTACCCCATTCAAACCTTATATTTGATGTTTTACGGTATGGGGGGACTCGTCAATAAAATCATCAAAAGGCTTTTCAAAAAGCAAAAATTAGAAAATGAGATACTCGGGCAGGAGGAAGAAGCCCTTTTGCATACGATACTGGAGTACTCCCGTATCATCAGCCAGTATATTCCTTATTTCAATATATTAAGCTCGGCGGAGAAACAACGGTTCATTAAGCGGACCTGGTTTTTCCGGCAGAGCAAAACATTTCATTACATCGGGTTGGGAGAAAAGGAGGAGATAGCTATACTGGTTAGTGCGGCGGCGGTACAACTAACATTCGGGCTGCGCCGGTATAAGCTTATTTATTTCAAACATATTTATATCATGCCGGATGCTTACCAGTTTGAAACACCCGGTGAATTATATATCGGTCATGTATCGCCCAAAGGCATTTATCTTTCGTGGAAACATTTTTTACAAGGCTATGAAAATGCCACTGATAATGTGAATGTGGCGATCCATGAAATGGCACATGCACTGGAGTATAATAATTTCATGGATCATGCGGATGCAGATCCAAAATTCCGGGCAGATTTCCAGTTGTTCCCCGTTGCGTACGGCCCGGCCCTGGCCCATATGATAACAACGAGGCGCAGTTACCTCCGGTCCTATGCCTATACCAATATCCGGGAGTTTTGGGCAGTAAGTGTGGAAACTTTTTTTGAGAATCCTTCAGCATTGAAAACTACGATGCCAAAACTCTACTACGTTATTTGCGAAATACTTAAGCAGGATCCACTTGCCCAGCATCGTAATACTACGATTGTATAATTAGCATTTTGCAGTGCAGCAGGCTTGCATATTGAGATGTCATTGTCTATATTGGAGGACGAACCGTACTTTATGCAATCCTTTCTCAGAAAACTGAATGGCATCTTTGCCCGTGGGCCTGTTGGAAATACTTCCACTACACCTGGCGACATTGCGTTGTCAGATGATGAGTTTAATAACTATTCTTTTGTCATCGGAAGCCTGTTTACTTATTTTAATGATCTCCCGGAAGAACAAAAAAGACGGTTTGTAAAAAGAGTCCACCACTTTAAAGAAGGAAAAAAATTTCATTTTATCGGACTGGAGAACAGTGATGATGCGACGACACTGGTCAGCTCTTCTGCCATACAGGTAACATTCGGGTTGCATAATTACTTGCTGTCTCATTTCAAAGACATTTACATACTTGCAGATGCTTACCATATGGATAATGATGATGAGTTATACATTGGCCATGTGGCCCCGGAAGGAATTTATCTTTCGTGGAAACATTTTTTGTACGGTTATTCGCACAAGAACGATAATATCAATGTAGCCGTGCATGAAATGTCACATGCCTTGTTATACAATAACTTTTTTGCTCAGTATGGTATGGATTCGCATTTCCGGCTGAATTATGAGAAATTTTCCAAAAGCACCGGGCCCATTCTGGCCGATGTCATTACTAACCGCCAGAGTTATTTGCGCAGCTATGCATTCAGCAACCTGCATGAGTTCTGGGCGGTGAGTGCAGAAGCTTTTTTTGAAAATCCGAAAGGATTGAAAGATAATATGCCCGATCTCTATGAAGCCTTGTGCCGGGTATTGAACCAGGATCCTATGACAGCCGTTAAAATTCTAAAATCCCAACCATGATTACTTTGACTGTTATCTACCTCTACCGCCGTTACTTTATGAAAAAGAAAAAAGACCTTGTTCTTACATAGTCTCTGGTTTTTTCTTCCTTAATTCTGCCGGCCGTTGCACTGCATAGTAGTACAAAAGGAAGAGGCTGCCTGCAATAAACGGAATCAGCGATAAATGTTTGCCGGTAAAATTTCCCCATACGATCATCGTATCAAAGCCAAAGAATTCGCTGATCATCCAGAGGGAGTTGGCACTGATCCATAATGCCACCGCCATATTATGAGCTAATTCAGATTTGATACTACGGGTACGCCAGGCAATAATAATGGCGATCGTCAATGTGGGGATCACCATAGCAATCCCTAATGCTTTCCAGATCATACACCAGCTGATATCTTTCACCAGCCAGAAAACTATATGCATATTTTCCATGCGGCGGTAGCGGGCAGGAATGCTGTATGCTGATTCAGTTGCTGCAACCATAGATGATATATTTATTAATTGCGGGAAAGTATTTTTTGAAAACGGCTGATACCTGCTTCGGGATCTATTTCCAGGTTATATAGAATATGATCAACAAACTGTTTGGCAAAATAAGGTGCCAGCGAACAGCCCTTAGTGCCCATGCCATTGAAGATGCCTATATTTTTATGCAGGGGATGTAAGCCAACAAAGGGCCTTCTTTCAATGGTAGCCGGGCGGATACCGCAACGGTGTTCAACTATACGGAAAGGTATCCTCATCCATTCTTTTAAAACAGCTTCTGTGTTTTTTCGGAATGCCGGGGTGGGTTCTGCATTGTCAAAATCCCAGTGATATACGGAACCGATCCAGAACATATCTTTTTCCGCCAGCGGAGCCAGCGTCATTGATTTTTTATAAATATACTGTTGCGGTAAACCGGGAATTTCCACCACCAGTGCCTCGCCTTTGTTGGGAGCAAAGGGAAGTTGTTTGAAAAAATGATTGCTGGAATCTCCTGCACCATCACAGAAAATGATCTTATCGGCAATGATATCTTTATAAACGATCTTTTCATTACCCGTTTGTAATAATGCCGGATCGAATTCCTCTTCTCTTAACTGGCTATTTTGTTGGAGATGTTTTCTCCAGGCCGGGATCAGCGTCTCCAGGTGTGCCGTGTAAGCAGGACGGATCTCTCCACAACCAAATTCATAATTGAAGTATAGATTGAAGTGATTTTGTTCCGGGAATGAATGCAGGTATTCAGCTTTTTCTTCAATTCGTTTCAAAAAAGATTCCCGCATGAACGGGTTGGGAAAGAAATCAATGATATTCTTTTGGGAAATAGCTGTTATCCCCAGTTGATGCCCGATTTCATTGTAGGCCTGCCAGGCAAACGGGAAAAGTTCTTCCGCTTTCCATACAGTAACGATCCTTCTGCCGGTGACCGGGTTAATGATTCCCGCAGCTACTCTGGATGGCGCATTAACAAAACCGTTATCAATGACAACAAAAGATTTTTTTTCTTTTTGTAAGTAATAACTGAGAAAAGTTCCGGAAATGCCCTGGCCGATAATGAGTATGTCCACCTGCATAGTGCAAAAATAGGCGAGTGGGACTATTTACTCTTTAACAATGCAAAACTCTTGTCAGTACTGACCAATTTCTTTTTGTCAGCAGTAAGAGTGATATTAGTGAGATAGCCCGGCCGAAC
>CADEDV010000051.1:18832-21113 GCA_902826165.1 uncultured Bacteroidota bacterium | reverse complement strand
CTGAATTCTCCCGGCTCCACCACTTTGTTCAATTGACTATCCAGCATCGTAAGCATTTCCGGGACAATGGTAAAAGAAATTGTTTTTGATTCTCTTGCTTTCAGGTGAACCCGCTGAAAGCCTTTTAATTCCATAACCGGCCTGGCAACAGAGGAAAGCATATCCCGGATATACAATTGCACCACTTCATCACCGTCTCTTGCCCCGGTGTTTTGCAGTGTAAAGGAAACTGTTGCAGAATCCGTGCTGCGATAGTACTCTTGTTCAGCTTGATATTGCTGTATTCAAAGGTGGTATAACTCAATCCAAAACCGAAGGGAAAAAGCGGCTGTCCGGATAAATTATTATAGTCATCGCCCCGGCCCGTTGGTTTGTGGTTATAGACAAGTGGTAACTGTGCTTCATGCACCGGAAACGTAACGGGTAACCTGCCGGCGGGATTATAATCACCAAACAATACTGCTGCCACAGCATGACCACCTTCTTCGCCCGGGTACCATACATCCATAATAGCGGGTACTTTATCGATCCAGTTGTTCATCGTAACAGCGCTGCCACCCACCAATACAACCACTACCGGTTTACCGGTTGCTGCCACAGCGCTGATCAGCTCTTCCTGGTGACCGGGTAAGGAAAGCATAGCCCTGTCCTGGAACTCACCTTCATTGATTCCAACAGTCACAATAGCAATATCAGATTGCCTGGCGGCTGCCACGGCCTCCTGGATTTTCCTTTTCCAGTCATTTACAACTCCAACATTCCAAACCAGTTTGATGCTTGCGTTACCAACGGGTTCAAAAAACTCTATTCGAATATCATAGCTCTTTCCTTTTTCAAAAGAATAATCAATTACAGATGTCCGGTAGCTTTGTTTATGCCAATTATCAATAAGGAGTTTATCGTTGATGTATAAACGAAAACCATCATTTCCCTCCAGCCCGATCTTAAACTTACCTGTTGCTGCTGCTACCAGTTGCCCTGTCCAGCGAACGGAATAAAAATCAGCTTTCAATAAAGGATCAGGAGCATATAAGGTCCAGTGAAAGTCGATTGCTTTATCTGTTCTTTTTACAACCGGCTCTCCGCTCACTGTTACATTAGCAAAATATTCAGCTTTTAATCCTTCACTTCCATTATACCGTAGTTGTTTAGACGGGACAACAACATATTCATTTGTAGTACGACCACAACCGGGAGCATAGATTATTTTTGTAGTAGTGCCTGCTTTCTGTTTGATTCCTTCCAGTATACTGACCTTATTATTACCGGGACCACTGTAGCCACCCAGTCTTGCTTCTGTAGCATCAACCCCGATCACAGCGATCGAACGGATATTTTTTTGCAGTGGCAATACAGTCTTCCCGTTCTTTAATAAAACGATTGATTCGAGTGCCGCTTGTTTAGCTACCAGCTTATGTTCTTGTACTGATGATTTTATTTCAACGGGTACATAAGGATTTTCAAACAAGCCCAGCTCAAATTTTGCCTTCAGTACTCTTGCCACTGCATCGTTGATCCTGTTGCTGTCAATAGTCCCATCCAGGAAAGGCTGGAAGAATAACTGGTGATGCTTGTACTCGGTTTGAAAAATTACATCCAACCCGTTACTGACAGCATGTTGCCCGCTGGCGGGATAATCCTTTGCTGTGTTATGCAACACCACTTCACCACCAACCGCATTGGCATCAGAGATAACAAAGCCATCGAAGCCCCATTGTTTTTTTAATTTCTCCTGTAATAACCAGCTGTTCGCTGAACAGGCAATGCCGTCCAGTGTATTATAGGAAGTCATTACAGAACGGGAACCGCCTTTTTCAAAACAGGCTTTGAAGGGAAAGAAATAAATTTCTTCCAGCAGTCTTTCATTGATATGAACAGGATAACTATCCCTACCACCGTCACCCACATTCGCAATAAAATGTTTCGGCGTAGTGATGATACCTTTCTTTTCAAAGGCACTGACAAAAGAAACTCCCATTGCCGAGCTGAGAAATGGATCTTCACCATAAGTTTCCTCAGTTCTGCCCCAGCGGACATCAGCAGCAATATTGACAACAGGCGAAAGTATTTGCCGGATCCCTCTTTGCCTGGCTTCATCAGCAATTGTATTGGCTACTTTACTCATCAGTGTTGTATCCCAGGTGGCAGCTAAGGCAATCGCCTGCGGAAACACCGTAGCACCTTCTCTTACCAAACCATGCAAAGCTTCATCAAAGGAGATGATGGGAATACCGAGTCTTGTTTTCTCTACAAAGTATTGCTGAATGGCATTGATCTTTTT
>CADEDV010000051.1:8505-18732 GCA_902826165.1 uncultured Bacteroidota bacterium | reverse complement strand
TCCTTGTATAAGGGCTGTTGGGAAAAAGCGAACTGGCTGCAACAAAACAGGAAGAAAAAAAGAACATTTCTTTTGCCCATACTTGAGGAAGATTAGGGGGAGAAGGTAAAATAAAAAAGCCCGATAGTTTTAAACTCTACCGGGCTTTTTCTGCTTCACTGTGGTGTGGGGCGGGATCGAACCGCCGACACAAGGATTTTCAGTCCTTTGCTCTACCGACTGAGCTACCGCACCGTTCCTGAAACACATCAACTTGGTAAGTGGAAGCCTATCCTCGCTTTTGTGCTTCGGGGCTGCAAATATAGAGGGAATTCACAAAAAATCCACAATTACAGCCAATAAAGTTTAGAACTACATCCCGTATTCACTCAGGAACTTGATCCGCATGATCTTGAGCTGTTCCCAGTTGAAATTATGGTCCGATAACTCCTCCTGGGCCACCTGCAGCGAAGAAGTATCACAGCTTTTAAAATAATCAATGATCTCGTCCTGTTCATCCTCATCCAGCATCTCATCAATGGCATAATCCAGGTTCAGCCTGGTGCCGCTGGCCGCAATGGTTTCCATTTCCTCGAGCATTTCATCCAGTCGCCAGCCTTTGTTTTTGGCGATCGTTTCCAGCGACACTTTCTTATCGGTATTCTGGATAATATAAACTTTATTGCCGCTCTTATTCACCACACTCTTCATCACAAAATCATCCGGCTTTTCAATATTATTATCCGCCACATATTGAGCGATCATGTCCACAAAAGGTTTTCCATACCGCATGGCCTTCCCCTTACTTACTCCCTGGCATTTTTCCAGGTCAGTGATAGTTGTAGGATACATCGTGGCCATATCCTGTAGAGAAGTTTCAAGGAAGATCACAAACGGCGGCAGGTTCTTTTTCTTCGCTTCTTTCTGGCGCAATTCTTTCAGCATCTCGAACAACTTCTCATCAGTAGCAGAACCAACAGACGCTTCTGCATTCCCTTCTTCATCATCTGCATTGGCGTCATCATATAAATGATTCAGGATCACTTTGAAGGATTTGGGTTTCTTCAGGAAGGCTTCTGCTTTCTTGGTGAATTTCAGTACGCCGTATTCTTCAATATCTTTTACCAGCATTCCTTCCAGGATCAGCTGGCGGATCAGTGAGTTCCAGAACAAAGCATCTTTATCATTACCACTGGCGAATATGTCTAACCCATCGTGACGGAACATCTGTATCTGCGGTGTCAGTCTCCCGATCAGGATCTGCACCACGTACTCTGTGGCAAACCGTTCGTCGAGTGCTTTAATTGCTTTGAGTGCAATGGTGGCTTCTTCTTTGGCTTCTACTTTTTCTTTCGGGTGCTTACAGTTATCACATTCGCCGCAATTCTCTTTTTCATATTCTTCACCGAAATAACTCATCAGGACTTTACGGCGGCAAACGCCGCTTTCTGCATACGCTACAGTTTCGCCGATCAGTTGCGCCCCCACTTCTCTTTCACTGAGTGGTTTATCCCGCATCAGGTGTTCCAGTTTGCTGACATCCTTATGCGAATAATACAGCACACATTTTCCTTCCAGGCCATCACGACCTGCACGGCCGGTTTCCTGGTAATAATTCTCTATGGACTTGGGAATATTATAGTGAATGACGAACCGGATATCCGGTTTGTCAATACCCATTCCAAAAGCGATGGTGGCACAGATCACCTGCACATCTTCGCCCAGGAACTGGTCCTGCCGCTCTGCTCTTAATTTGCTATCGAGTCCGGCATGATAAGCAACGGCTTTGATACCATTGGCATTTAAAATATCAGCCAGCTCTTCGGTGGTCTTCCTGTTGAGGGTATAAATAATGCCGCTCTTTTTTTTCATGCTTTTAATGAAGCGGACAATACTCTCATCGGTCTGTGATTTTTTGATCTTGGGCAGTATCTCGTAATACAGGTTGGACCTGTTAAAAGATGAGATAAATATCTTGGGATCTTTCAGATCAAGATTTTTTACAATATCGCTTTGCACTTTTGGTGTGGCGGTAGCCGTTAAAGCGATCACCGGTATATCCGGGTTTATCTGGATCATCATTTCCCGCAGCCTGCGGTATTCGGGGCGAAAATCATGTCCCCACTCCGAGATACAGTGTGCTTCGTCTACTGCGAAGAAAGATATTTTCAGATCAGAAAAGAATTCCAGGTTCTCCTGCTTGGTCAGGGTTTCCGGGGCTACATATAACATTTTTGTTTTGCCGGAGAGCAAGTCATCATGCACTTCTTTGATCTCTTTTTTATTCAGGGTGGAGTTCAGGAAATGCGCCACTTCATCATTACTGCTGTATCCACGAACCAGGTCCACCTGGTTCTTCATCAGGGCAATCAGTGGAGAAACAATAATCGCAACACCTTCGCTGACCAGGGCCGGTAATTGGTAACAAAGACTTTTACCACCACCGGTCGGCATGATCACAAACGTATCATGACCGGCCATTAACGATTCGATCACTTTTTCCTGGGTGCCTTTGAATTTATCGAACCCAAAATGTTCCTGCAGTGCTTTATGAAGATCAAATTTCTTTTTTGCAGGGGCTGCTTCTTTACTCTTACTCTTTGCCGTTTTTGTTGCAGCGGCTTTTTTTGTTGTTGCCATTACTCTTAGATTTCCATCGCAGTTTCCAATAAAACTGCAGATTTATTAAGTTACTCATTTTTGACCGATCTTATTTCCTCCGGCGATCATTTTTAAGACCGGGTTGGAAACAATTATCGGGTTAATAAGTGTTTTCTCTTTTCTAATCAGCGGGGCGGGGGTGGCAGGACTTCCTGACAGGCTACGCAGGCCCCTTTTTTAGAGGACGGCGAAGTTACAACTTGAATCCCTGTTTATCCGGGTCAAATCCGTTAAAATTCAGGGCTACCGATCGCATCGGGCCCGGTTCATGCCAAATCCTCTAATTTTGACGCTTCTTATGGCAATTGATATCAAAAAGATCGCTTTAAACACCATCCGGCTGGAGGCCCAGTCCATTGCGGGACTCTCGGCCTTCATCAACGCCGATTTTGAAAAAGCAGTCGCCGCCATTGCCGGCTGCAAAGGAAGAGTGGTTATCAGCGGGATAGGTAAAAGCGCCGTCATCGCCCAGAAGATCGTAGCCACGTTCAACTCCACCGGCACTCCTTCCATATTCATGCATGCTGCCGATGCCATTCATGGTGATCTCGGCATGGTGCAGGAGCAGGATGTGGTCATCATTATTAGCAAAAGCGGGGAAAGTCCGGAAATAAAAGTGCTGGTGCCCCTGATCCGGAATTTTGGAAATATACTCATTAGTATTGTGGGTACTGTGGAGTCGTCCTTAGCCAAACTCTCTGATATCATTTTAAATACCACCGTTGAACAGGAAGCTTGTCCTAATAACCTCGCACCCACTTCCAGCACCACCGCACAATTGGTGATGGGGGATGCGTTGGCGGTTTGCTTAATGGAACTGCACGGTTTTCAATCCGATGATTTTGCCAAGTTTCACCCCGGCGGCTCTTTAGGAAAAAAATTATACCTGCGGGTGCATGATCTTTTCGTGAACAACGAAAAACCAAAAGTTGTAGCAGGTGATTCATTGAAAGAAGTGATCGTGGAAATGACCCAAAAAAGACTTGGAATTACGGCTGTGGTGGATACGGCTAATCATTTACTCGGCATCATTACCGATGGTGATCTGCGCCGGATGCTGGAGAAAAGTGTACAGATCGACAAAATAACTGCCGGTGATATTATGACAAAGAACCCGATCACTATCGGGCCCGATGAAATGGCGGTGGATGCACTGGACCTGCTGCGGAAAAAAGAGATCACACAACTGGCGGTTACCGAGAACGGAAAATATGCAGGCATCATACATTTACATGATCTCATCCGTGAAGGCCTTCTTTAATCTTATGCTGCGTTTTTCTGCCCTTATTATCCTTTTCTGTTTTTGTTCCTGCCAACAAAAAAAATTGGCAGATCCTTTAACGGCTGAAACAGATCTTGCAGCGGCACAAAGCGATTTTCGCCTTTTCCGTGATATCCTGGAAGACGCACATCCTGCATTAACAGAATACATTAGTACAGACAGGAAGAATTTTCTTTTTGACAGTGTCTATAAAACAATTGACAAGAAACTATCAGTAAGAGAGCTGTATAAAAAATTAGCCTTCCTTATCAATGAAACAGGCTGCTCACATACCTTTACCTCGCTGCCAACTGCAATAACCGATACGTTGTACAACAGGAAATTATTCTTCCCTTTCCCTGCAATCCTGCTGAATAACGAGCTCTATATTAATGCTGACGACGAGTTACCACACGGAACAAAAATCCTGTCTGTTAATGGTATTCCAATCAGCCGGATACTGGATTCACTGATGCTCTACAACCCGGTAGAGGGTTTTCACCGGGAAACACAACGGTATGCAACGGCCGGTGATTTTGGTTTTGATTACTATGTACATTTTGGCGTGCCAAAAAAATTTGAGTTATTACTGAAAGACACCAGCGGCAAAATCGAAACGCAGTTGTTTGACCCGGTTACACTGGATGAATTGACTACAAGGAAAGACAGCCGCTACTATTACGATGCCACGGATGTCATTTATTCCTTTTCCATTAATGAAGAGACAGGCTATGCATTGTTGCGGTTAACAGATTTCGAGATAGGTTCTTCCAATCAGCAGGCGGCATTTGAAAGTTTTTTAAAGAACTCCTTTGAGTTACTATCCAAAAAGAAAGAGATCCGGCACCTTATTATAGACCTGCGGGAGAATACAGGCGGCGATCTTTATAATTGCTTCCTGCTTCATTCTTACCTTGCTAAAAATCCATTCCCGGAATATAAACGGGTCTTTTCAAGAGTCAGGAAGATCTCTTATGAGGATTATTTGTCTGTAGCAACCGATTTTGCAGATATAGGAAAAATAAACACCCGGCTAAAAAGGGAATTCCTTGCCAGGTCACCTTATGGATATTATATACCCGACTCGCTGATAGATAGCTGGGAACCCGATCCGTTAAGGTTTACCGGCAGTACTTATATTATTACCAATCACAAAGTTGCTTCTGCGGCATCTTATTTCATCTTGCTGACAAAGAATAACGGCACAGCCCGGGTTATTGGCACAGAGACCTGCGGCGGTGGCTATTCGGGAAATGGTTTCAGAATGCTCGAATACCAGCTGCCGGCTTCCGGGATCCGCTTTAATTTCCCTTATGCAAAGATGATCTATTCCTATAACGAACGTAAAACCGGGCGGGGGCTTATTCCTGATTACGCTGTTCCGGACACCTATTCTTCTTTTATTAAAAACGAAGATTGCCAGCTTCTATATATTAACGACAGCCTGATCTTAAAAAATAAATAGCTTTGCGCTTCATTTCGAAAACGGGGAACATTAATGAACAAACATCACTACGTAGCAATTATGGCCGGCGGAATTGGCAGCCGATTCTGGCCCATGAGCCGCACGAACTATCCCAAGCAGTTTCTCGACATCCTGAATGTGGGAAAAACGCTGATCCAGCAGACCTATGAACGCTACAGCAAGTTTGTGCCGAAAGAAAATATCTACATCGTTACCTCGCAGGATTACGTGGAGCTTGTTAAAAAACAAATACCCCATATCCATACAGAAAATATAATCAGTGAGCCTTCCCGCAAAAACACCGCTCCCTGTATTGCCTATATAGCTTTTAAATTGATGAAGAAGGATCCTAAAGCGGTCATGATCGCTGCTCCTTCTGATAACCTGATCCTCGATACTGACGAGTTCATTAAAACAGCTACCAAGGCCCTCCATTTCGTGGATCATATCAACGCCTTTGTAACAATTGGTATTAAGCCCACCTATCCCAATACCGGATATGGTTATATACAACACGATACTATTGAAGCCGCCCCGGATATTCATAAAGTAAAAACCTTTACCGAGAAACCCAATGAAGAATTGGCAAAGGCTTTTATTGCCAGTGGTGATTTTTTATGGAATGCCGGCATTTTTACCTGGAAAGTAAGTAATATCATTACAGCTTTTGAAAAGCATCTCCCGGAAATGTATGAAGTGTTTGCAGCTGAGAAAGACAAATTCAACACCCCGGAAGAAGCAGAAGCCATTGAACAGATCTATCCCCAGTGCACCAATATTTCGATCGATTTCGGCATCATGGAAAAAGCAGACAATGTATATGTGATACCGGCCTCTTTTTCCTGGAGTGATCTCGGCACCTGGAACAGTGCCTGGGATAATATGGAGAAAGATTATTTTGGCAACGCCGTTTCGGGCAACAGTGTGATGGTGGTGGATGCCAATAACTGCATGGTGCATGTTCCCGATAACAAATTAGTGCTGTTGCAGGGATTGCATGATTATATTATTGTTGATACCAAAGATGTATTATTGATCTGCAAGAAAGACCAGGAACAGGAGATCAAAGAGTATGTGGCCGAGGTCAAACGAAATAAAGGAGATAAATTCCTTTGATGTGCAAATTTGTGGATGCCCGATGTGCGGATGACAGGGTTTTTGTAAATTAGATTACAAAAACCTTGTTCAATAACCCTGTATTGGAAATTTGCAGCCTGCAAATTATCTAATCTTCATATTTTCATTATGACACCTTATCCTCTCCACAACATTCTCTTCCTCGATATTGAAACAGTGCCGCAGCACCCATCTTTTGAATTGGTGCCCAACGACTGGAAAGATCTCTGGACTAAAAAAGCAGAAGCGTTGCTCCGCAACCGGGAAGATGAAACTACGGAAAGCATTTATCCAAGAGCAGGTATCTATGCAGAATTTGGTAAGATCATCTGCATCAGCTGTGGTGTAGTACAAGGAGCCGGTGACCAAAAAAAGATCGTTCTCAAATCTTTTGCAGGTGATAATGAAAAAATAGTATTACACGAGTTTTCCGAGATGCTGAAGAAATGGTCGGCCGGTGACCAAAAGTTTTTATGTGCTCATAACGGAAAAGAGTTTGACTTCCCTTATTTGTGCCGCCGACTGATCATCAACGGGCTTCTCATTCCCGGTATACTCAATGCCAGCGGTAAAAAACCCTGGGAAGTCAGTCACCTGGATACCATGGAACTCTGGAAGTTTGGCGATTTCAAAAGTTATACCTCATTGAACCTGCTGGCACATGCTCTTGGTATTGCCACTCCCAAGGATGATATTGATGGCAGCATGGTCTGGGAAGTATACTGGAAAGAAAAGAATACCGAACGAATTGTGACCTATTGCCAGAAAGATGTGATCACGGTAGTGCAGATCTTTTTAAGAATGCAGGGTGAGCCGCTGATCAAAAACGAAAACATAGAAATTAAGGCCTAAGAGGAACAGAGAGAGAAAGAGCAAAGGAGATTTCACAAAAGACTGTTACTACTCCTTATAACTGATGAAATAAATGATATGCAAAGAACCAACTATTCATCCGGAGCCAAATGGGAAGATATTGTCGGCTACAGCCGGGCGGTGAAAATCGGTAATACCATTGAAGTCACCGGAACGGTGGCTGTTGATGAGAACAGCAACCTGGTAGGGAAAGGCGATGCGTATGCACAAACAAAGTATATCATTGAAAAGATAGAAGCTGTGTTGAAAAGAGCCGGCGCCTCGCTGCAGGATGTGGTCAGGACAAGAATGTTTGTCACTGATATTGCCCGCTGGGAAGAATATGGTAAAGCACATGGTGAATTCTTCAGCCAGATCAAACCCTGCACCAGCATGATCGAAGTAAAAGGATTAATAGATCCCGAATACTTAATTGAGATAGAAGCCACCGCCATTATTGCATCATATGAATATTGAAAGTTTACGGGAGTATTGCTTATCCAAACCAGGAGTGGAAGAAACACTTCCCTTCGGGCCCGATACGTTGGTATTCAAGGTCAATAATAAAGTATTCCTGTTAACAGGATTGGATGAAGCAGAGCTGCGCTTCAATGTAAAATGCGACCCGGATAAAGCCCTTGAGCTGCGGGAAGAGTTTTCCTGTGTATTACCCGGTTATCATATGAATAAGAAGCACTGGAATACAATTATCGTGGATGGTTCTGTTTCCAGCAAACAACTCAAAGAGTGGATCGATCATTCGTATGAACTGGTTGCTGGTAAAAAGAAAAACTGATCCTCCTCTTGGTTTCATTTACTAATTTGCACATTATCTCATTTTCAAATTGCTCCCTTGCAGCTCCAATCCAAACTCCCCAACGTAGGCACCAGCATTTTTACCGTGATGAGTGCTTTAGCCAATGAATACAAAGCCATAAACCTGGGCCAGGGCTTTCCTGATTTCCCGATGAGCCATGAATTGACCGGGCTGGTAACTGAAGCCATGAAAAATAATTTCAACCAGTATGCGCCGATGCCGGGCTGGATGCCGTTACGGGAAGCGATCGCTGAAAAAGCGGCCTTTCTGTATGCTGCAAACATCAACCCGGATACAGAGATCACCATCACACCCGGCGGCACTTATGCCATCTATTCTTCGCTTACAGCTATCCTGCAACCCGGTGATGAAGTGATCTTATTTGAACCAGCCTACGATAGTTATATTCCCAATATTGAGATCAACGGGGCGAAGGCTGTAACTATTGATCTTGTTTATCCTGGTTATCATATTGACTGGCAAGCGGTGAAAAAGGCGGTTACGCCAAAAACCAAAGCAATCCTCATTAATTCACCGCACAACCCTACAGGTAGTGTGATCAGTGAAAACGATATCCAGGAGCTGAGAAAGATCACCGGGGGTACTAATATTTTCATCATCAGCGATGAAGTATATGAACACCTGATCTTTGATAATATACCGCACCAGAGTATGCTGCGCTATCCCGACCTGCTGCAACGAAGTTTTGTTTGCTTCTCTTTTGGCAAAACCTATAACTGCACCGGCTGGAAGCTGGGCTATTGTATTGCCCCGGCAGCACTGACCAAAGAATTCAGGAAAGTACACCAGTTCAATTGCTTCAGTTGTTTTACCCCATCACAAGTGGCATTGGCCACATTTCTTAAGAATAAAGACGCTTATCTCTCGTTATCTTCTTTTATACAGGAGAAAAGAGATTATTTCAAACAACTGATGCAGTCAACAAAATTCTCACTGAAAGATTCGTATGGCAGTTATTTTATTTGCGGCACTTATGAACGAATTAGTGGGGAAGCAGATAAAGACTTTGCCATCCGTCTCACCAAAGAAGCCGGTGTGGCCACGATCCCTGTCTCCGCCTTTTATCAAAACGGGAAAGATGATAAAGTAGTACGCTTTTGTTTTTCGAAGAATAAAGAAACGCTGGATGCAGCGGTTGAAAAATTAGCCCGCATCTGATGTCCATTGATCCCCGCTATAAAGGAATTATCTATATGCTCCTGGCAGCATTAGGGTTTTCGCTGATGGGTGGTGCTGCCAAATTATTAAAAGGAAGTTTTGGTGCGGGGCAGCTGGTGTTCTGGAGAAACCTGGTGGGGCTGCTCGTTTTAATAGCCGGGTTTATGTTGCGGCCACCGGTAAATAAAGGCGGCAAGTTTCACTTACTCATCTTCCGCGGCATGATGGGTACTACGGCCTTGTACACGTTATTGTATTGTATCCTTCATTTGCCACTGGGTACAGCAATGACCTATAACCTGACTTCTGCCTTATTCATTGCCGTGTTTTCTTTTTTACTGTTCCGGGAATACCATGGAAGGATTGTATTACTGGCGGTGGTGCTGGGCTTTCTTGGTATGTTACTTATTTATAAGCCGGCGATCCATTTTCCCTGGTACTATCATGTGGCAGGTTTACTATCCGGAATAACTTCGGCTCTCGCTTATATCACGGTCAACCGGCTGGCCGGTTATTATGATACCAGGATCATCGTTCTTGCATTTATTGGTACAGGTGTTTTGGTTCCCTTAATTTTTATGGGGTGCGGCTATCTTTTTCATGTACCCCCTGATGATGTTTTTTTTATCCGCTGGAAATGGCCAACCGGTATTGAATGGTTCTATGTGTCATGGCTGGGTCTCGCCGCCTTATTTGGCCAATATTTCGTCACCAAAGCTTATGGAGCGGATAAAGCAGGCATGGTTTCCGCCATTGGTTATGCCAATATCATCTTTTCTGTCTTTATTGGTATGGCCCTGGGTGATGATTTTCCGGACTGGATGTCACTGACCGGTATCCTCTGCATCATCGCCAGCGGGGTGATCATTTCACTGGTCAAAAAGAGCCGTTCATAAG
>CADEDV010000051.1:0-8405 GCA_902826165.1 uncultured Bacteroidota bacterium | reverse complement strand
AGTTATTTTGTTGATCACCTGTTGCTGGCTGGGTACACCGATATTACGGTGCTGGATATTTCTTCCGTTGCGATTGACAAAGCAAAACAAAGACTGGGTGAAAAAGCCTCCCTGGTTACATGGGTTGTAAGCGATATTACCCAATTTATTCCCACCCGTAAATATGATTACTGGCACGACCGGGCTGCTTTCCATTTCCTGACTACCGGGGAAGAGATAGCAAGCTACCTCGCTGTGGCAAACAATGCCATGAAAGAGGGCGGTAAAATGCTGATCGGTACATTTTCTGAGAACGGGCCGGAGAAATGCAGTGGCCTTCCTGTAAAACAATACTCAGAAACTGCATTGACCAGTACTCTAAAAAAATGGTTCAAAAAAATCAGGTGCATTCACACGGATCATCAAACTCCTTTTAATACAATACAGCATTTCTTATTCTGCAGTTTTCAAAAATCATTAGCCTAAACCTTATCAGCCATGGCATTCCACAAGAAAGAAGAGTTTACACAAAAAGAACAGGACCTGGCCAATTTCGCCAAGGCCATGAGTCACCCTGCCCGCATCGCCATCCTGAAAGTGCTGGCGCAGCGGAACGAATGTATCTGTGGTGAGATCGTGGATATATTACCATTAGCCCAATCCACTGTATCCCAGCATTTGAAAGAATTGAAGAATGCCGGCCTGATCAACGGAACCGTTGATGGACCCCGCAGCTGTTATTGCATCAACTGGAAAGCCTTTGAAAAATTCAACAGTGAATTCACTTCGTTGTTCAATAACCTCAAAGTGAAGAATGAAAAAGCCTGTTGCTAATTACACTTTTTAAATAACCTGTGTATGAACATTACCTATCGTATGGCTGATAAAGCAGAGCTTCCGGTTATCGCCGACTTGCTGACAAAAAATAAACTCCCCGCTTCGGATATCACGGACATCCCGGTTGATTTTATTATTGCGACTGATGCCAACAACCAGGTGATCGGCAGCATAGCAGTAGAGCGGTTTGAAAGGGATGGTTTATTAAGATCTTTCGCCGTAGATGAAGCGTACCGGGACCAAAAGATCGGCAGCAGCTTATTCGACCGTCTAATCGCTTACAGCCTTCGGTCGGGAATTACCAACCTGCATTTGCTGACCAGCACCGCAGAAAAATATTTTGCAGCAAAGGGTTTTGTCGTTCTGAATCGTGAAGAAGCCCCGGCTTCCATTAAATCTACGACCGAGTTTTCCCAGCTTTGTCCATCTTCCTCTGCCTATATGAAAAGAGTATTAACTAATAATATCAGCTAAACAATTTAAAACAGAAGCCATGAATAACGATGCACTATTAAAAGAATTAGTCAAAGAAAAGTACAGCGAGATTGCAAAGCAGTCCAAAGATCTGAATGCAACTTCCTGCTGTGGAGCCACCTCCGCCTGTTGCGGAGATGATGTGTACAACATCATGGCTGACGATTACACAAAACTGGAAGGCTATAACCCGGATGCCGACCTTGGCCTCGGCTGTGGATTGCCGACAGAATTTGCAAAGATCAAAGAAGGCAATACGGTGATCGACCTCGGCAGCGGTGCCGGTAACGATGCGTTTGTAGCCCGCAAACTGGCCGGTGATAAAGGAAAGATTATTGGTATTGATTTTACCGAAGCCATGATTGCCCGTGCAAGAGAGAATGCGGAGAAATTAGGCTTCAACAACGTGGAATTCCGCCAGGGTGATATTGAAGATATGCCCGTTACTTCCAACAAAGCTGATGTGATCGTCAGCAATTGTGTACTGAATCTCGTTCCCAATAAACACAAAGTATTCAGCGAGATCTACCGGGTATTAAAACCCGGCGGGCATTTCTCCATCTCTGATATTGTGCTGGAAGGTGAATTACCGTCCAAATGGAAAGAAGTGGCCGAACTCTATGCCGGTTGTGTATCCGGTGCTATTCAAAAAAGCGAGTACCTCGGTATTATTGAAGAGGCGGGTTTCAAAAATATCACCTTGCAAAAAGACAAGACCATTGTAATTCCTGATTCGATCCTCGCAGAGTATTTAAGCATCGAAGAACTTGCGGAATACAAAAAAGGAGAAACAAGGATCAGCAGTATTACGGTATATGCAGAAAAGCCGGCCAAAGATGATCGTAACTGCTGTGAACCCGGTAGTGGTTGTTGCTGATATAAAATTGCTAAAGATTGTCTCACATTTTATAACATCTTCAGCCCCCTTCAGGGGGTTGGGGGCAAATAGTATAGCCATGAACACAAACATTCAATTGCAGAAAGATCCCGGCTGTTGCGAAACAGGCAGTCTTTGTTGCGGAAGCGGCGGCGGTTGCTGCTAAAATTTGCAGAGGAGGGAATGTCCCTCCTCTCTTATAAACTAACTGAACAGTATGCAAAAAAAACTATCTTTTCTCGACAATTACCTGACCCTATGGATCTTCTTAGCCATGGGCTTGGGGGTAGCCATTGGTTATTTTATTCCGTCGGCTGAATCGTTTATCAATTCCTTTCAATCCGGCAGCACCAATATTCCCATTGCGATCGGCTTAATCCTGATGATGTATCCGCCGCTGGCCAAAGTGAAGTATGAAGAGCTGCCCAAAGTATTTGCCAATAAAAAAATATTGCTGCTCTCGTTAATACAAAACTGGATCGTGGGCCCCGTGCTGATGTTTGCCTTAGCGGTTATTTTTCTCCGGGATGAACCCGGCTATATGACCGGGTTGATCCTCATCGGTATTGCCCGCTGTATTGCGATGGTGATCGTCTGGAATGACCTGGCCGGTGGTGACAGGCTCTATGCCGCAGGTTTGGTCGCCTTCAACAGTATTTTCCAGGTGGTATTCTATAGTTTTTATGCCTGGATATTTATTACCAAACTTCCGCCTTTGCTGGGGTTAAAAGGATATGAGGTTAATATCACTATTGGTGAAGTGGCACAAAGCGTATTCATTTATCTCGGAATTCCTTTTCTCGCCGGGATGATATCGAGGTACCTGCTCATCAAATGGAAGGGAGAGAACTGGTTCACCCAAAAATATCTTCCTGCTATCAGCCCCATCACACTTCTTGCTTTACTGTTTACTATTGTTGTTATGTTCAGCCTCAAGGGCAACCTGATCGTTCAGATCCCGGGTGATGTGTTGCTGATCGCCATACCGCTAACCATCTATTTTGCCATCATGTTCTTTTCGGCCTTCTATCTTTCTAAAAAAGCCGGTGCTGATTATTCCAAATCCACATCACTGGCTTTTACAGCCGCCGGCAACAATTTTGAACTGGGTATCGCCGTCGCTATTTCTGTTTTCGGTATCAACTCACCGGCTGCTTTTGCTGCCGTGATCGGCCCCTTGATCGAAGTGCCGGTATTAATATTATTGGTTCGTTTTGCTTTAGCACAACAAAAAAAATTCAAACCCAGCAACGCATGAAAAAGAAACTGCTTTTTGTTTGTATCGAGAACAGTAACCGTTCGCAGATGAGCCAGGCCTTCGCTAATATGCTCGGCGGCGAAAATGTAGAAGCTTATAGCGCCGGTTCTAAACCTTCGGGTATCGTGAACCCCAAAGCCATTGCCGCCATGAAAGAACTGGGTTATGATCTCAGCACCCATGACAGCAAAAGTTTGGAGGAAGTAAAAGCCTTTGCTCCTTTTGATGCGGTTGTCACGATGGGTTGTGGTGATGCCTGCCCCTGGATGCCCGCCAAACAATTCATTGACTGGCAGATCCCCGATCCCAAACATATGGTGCCGGAAGAATTCAATAAAGTGCGGGATTTTATCCGGGATAAGGTAAAAGAATTACTGGTTTCGCTGTAAGCCAAAAACAAACTTACTTTGCGCAAACTCTTGGCGTTTGAACAGTCCTTTCTTACCAGCCGGTATCTATAAACTGCTTTTTGTTTTACTGGCTATTGCCTGTATTCCCGGGCTCTTTGTGCCTTTGCTGGATAATGATTCGGCGCACCATGCCAGCATTGCCCTGCGCATGCACCTGACCGGTGATTATGTAAGTCTTATTGACCAGTCAGGCGATTACTTAGATAAACCACACTTGTTATTCTGGCTTTGCGCCGCCAGTTATAAGATCTTTGGTGTGACTTCTTTTGCGTATAAATTTCCTACGCTGCTCTTTACGATCCTCGGCACTTATTCCACCTATCGTCTCGGAAGATCATTATATAATAACGAAGTGGGTAAACTCGCCGCTCTTGTTATTGCAGCCGCTTTTGCTTACCTGCTGGCCAATAATGATGTCCGCATGGATGGCATACTTGGTGCGGCGATTGCCCTGTCCTGCTGGCAACTGGTGGAGTTTATTCAGCATAAAAAATTATTGAACATAGTTGGTGCCGCATTAGGCCTGGCCATTGGTTTTTCCACCAAGGGCCATATCGCTGTCTTTGTTCCGGCAGTAGCCGCTTTCTTTTATATCCTGTACCGTAAAGAATGGAACCTGTTCCTGAACTGGAAATGGTTAGTGTTGTTAGTGCTCTTTGGTTTGTTCATTTCACCGGTGGTATATAGTTATTACCTGCAATACAACCTGCACCCGGAGAAAATAGTAAGGGGCAAGGATCATATCAACGGTGTTACATTTATCTTATTCAACCAGAGTGTTGAACGCTTCAGCGGTGGCATGGGTGGCGATGCCAAGAATGATTATTTCTTTTTCCTGCATTCCTTTCTCTGGGCCTTTGCTCCCTGGAGCATACTGACCTATATCGCTATGGCCGGGAGGATCAAAGAATTAAGGCAACGGAAACTGGAATGGGCAAGTACCGGTACCTTTATCGTGGTGGCATTAGTGGTTTCATTGTCGGGGTTCAAACTGCCACACTATATCAATATCATTTTCCCGTTAGCGGCTGTTATCACTTCGGTTTTTATTCTTGGCAAAACAACCAATCCCCGCTGGGTCAAAATAATTTTTACCATTCAGCTGACCGTTTCCGTTTTGTTATTGCTGTTAAGTGCCGTCATCAATATATGGGCCTTCCCCTTGAAAACCTGGTGGATCGCTGCGGTACTGATCTTATTACTCGCTGCTGTCTTTTATTGTATTAAAACCACCATGCTGGATCGTTTACAAAAAGCGGTCAGCCTTTCCGTGGCCACGATGGCGCTGGTCTTCTTCTTACTCAACAGCAATTTTTACCCGCAATTATTAAAATACCAGGCGGGTGAATCATTGGCCACTATTACCAAAGGAAAAGTGGATCCGGCTGATGTATATGTGTTGCCCAATAGTTACAGTGCTTCTTATGTTTTCTATTCCTCTTCGCTGTTTAAACGCTTTGATGATTCATTGTTGCAGAGTGGCAAAAGAGTTTGGTTGCTGACGGAGCCAGGACCATTGGAAAAACTTAAAGAAGAAGGCTATGAAACCGGGCAGGTCTATTCCGCCACGCATTTCCGGATCACCAAGCTGAGCCTGAAATTTGTGAACCCTGCCACCCGGGATAAAGAATGTTCTTCCATGATGATCGTGGAGATCACCGGTAAGAAAAATAAAGCTGCTGCTGAATAATGATAACATTCCTTAAAAATATTTCCCGCCGGCTCACGATCACCCAGGTGATAGGGATCGGCTTGTTCATTCGCCTCATCGCTGTTTTCTTTTCACCGGGTTATGCCTTTCATGACGATCATTTTGAAATGCCCGAGCTGGTCTTTAAATGGAAAGACGGTATCTCTTTTTTATGGACCGGCAGCGATGTGCATGTGTTTAGCCTGATCTATCCCGGCATGATGTACCTCTTGTTTGAAGCCTGTCATGCTGTAGGTATTCATCAACCGGAAGACATGATGTTCGTGGTGCGTCTGGTTCATGCCTTAGTTTCTTTACTCAGTATTTATTATGCCTATGTATTAACGCTCCGGCTCACCGCACAAAAAGATACGGCGATACTGGTTGGCCTGGCGATGGCCCTGTTCTGGATCTTCCCGTTTATGTCCGTCCGTAACCTAAGGGAGTTTTTCTGTATTCCCTTTTTACTGGCGGGCAGTTATTATATCGCTGATCCGAAAGCAGGCACCCGTTCCATTTTTTTGGCGGCTCTCTTCTTCGCTATTTCGTTTTCTATCCGCCTGCAGGTCATCTTTATTCCGCTGGGTATTGGTTTATGCTGGCTGTTTCATAAACCTTTACATAAAAAAGCAATTCTCTTTGCGGTGGCCTTTGGTATAATGTATATGCTCACACAGGGTTTGTTCGATTTGATTTATTACGGAGATCCCATTGCTTCCATCAAAGAATATTTCCGTTTCAATTCCGACCTGGTGAATATCGGCATACAACCGCAGGGTCCCTGGTACCAGTATATCGGAACGGTGGCGGGTGTGGTCTGGGGTTTCCCCTTCTTTCTATTAGCGTTTGGTTATCTCTATTCGTTACGGATGTCATTCCATGTGAAGATTCTCTGTATTGCTACGCTGCTGTTCTTCGCCTTTCATTCGTACTACAGCAATAAACAGGAACGTTTTATTCTTCCTTTCATTCCTTATTTCATAATGCTGGGCATTATAGGTTTCCGGGAATACAGCAGCCGGAATGCCTGGAAACCCTGGCTAAAGAAAACAACGACGGTGTTCCTGATTTGGTTCCTGCTGTTCAATACGGTTGGCCTGCTGGTATTAAGTTTCACCTATTCCAAGCGGTCAAGAATTGAATCCATGATTTACCTGCGCAAGAAAGGCGACGTCAGCAATTTGATTATGGAAGGTGATGTATCACTACAGCGGCCTCCTTTATTTTATCTCGGTAAACACCTTGATACTTATGTGCTGGCAGCGGATGGCGATCTGAATAAATTGCAGGAAGAAATAACAAAAGGCAATAAACCAGCTCCCAATTATATCATCATGGCTGGTAACCAGCAACTCGACGAAAGGGCGAGCCGGTTAAAAACAATTTTTCCTTCACTGGCTGCAGAAACAAGGATTCAAACCAGTTTCGTGGACAACCTGGCTCACTGGCTGAACCCCAAACATAACCAGAACGAGGATTGGTATATTTATAAGATTAACTGATTAGCGTTTTTTACACAGTTCATGTTGGCAGCAGTGCTAGTTACTTTTGAAATGGAATAGATTTTAATTCTTTCCATGATTTGCCATTTATTAAGTCTACTAAATCTGTTCTTGAAAACAAGTCGTCACAGGCCTTAATTAAAAATTTATCATCCTTATCCTGCTTTTCATGCGGAACGTTGTAAAGAACATTGAATTTGTCTGTCCCCAATTTGTGTATGAAAAAAGAAAACCCATAGTCCGTGTAATACGGCTCTTGTTTAATCACAATTTTAAGCTTAGACTTGGTGTTTATATAAATGTGATGAATCGACCATTTTTGCCCATTGATCTCATTTATTTTTTTCTCTTCCAGGGTGTAACCGTATTTCTCTAATAATGGGCGAAACAGTATCTCTGCCTTTTCATTAAAATTGTCAATTTTATTTGTCGTCATTATCTGTAAAGATTCGGTCGCTCTAGCATTGCTGCCAACGTTCGAGGCTTGCCGCAGGGCTGGAATTGTTGCTGTGTCCGTCCGGCAACTGAAGCCGATTGAAAAACTGATGATGAAGTTAACAACTAAAAGCTAAATAGAATTCGGTCAAGCCCGATATTAGTTGATAGTAGTACAACAGCCGATTGTTATTCCGTCCGCCAGCCTTGCGGCAAACCTTTTGTTAGTGGCTGGGCCTTCCTTTCTAATCTACCTTTAATAATTGTCTTTTATTTTCTTTTCTAAAACTATTGTTGAATTAAGTAAAGAGTCATTGACCCGTAGTCAATAATCGCATTACCTGACTTAAGTATATCAAATCCAATGATTCCAAATAGTTCGTCATGTGCCCCAACACTTGCAAGAGACTGCCAAGCTGTGTCCAAAGGCATTACAGCAACACTAATGTTAGAGAGTTTATAATTACCTATTTCAATGGTATTATTGTGAGAAGGGATATTCTCCATGCCATGTGCGCCAACTCCGCCACCCGTTAATACTGCTTCTTCATGATTAAGTTTCAATTTTAAAGTATCGACTTGTTTGGCGTCAATCACTGTCGTACCGGCACCGGTGTCAAGTATGTAAGCACCTTCTACGGTGTTTATTTTGGCATCAATAATTAGTTGCCCTGCTACATTTTGACGAATTGGAACAGTATTGTAACCAAATGAAGTAAGAAGTTGTGGTACTTTGTCAATATTCATTTCTTTTGATTCCATATAGGTTTTGATATTTTGTAGTGTCGCACTGGCCTTGCCACTAACGGGCAGGGCTTTATGCAGGTTGGGAATTTGTATTCCGTCCGCCGACAACCGCTGCTGATTGAAAATATAAAGTTGAATTTAAGAACTAAAGTTGAGATTTATTCGTCCAGCCCGAACCACAGCTTGGATTTGCAAT
>CADEDV010000050.1 GCA_902826165.1 uncultured Bacteroidota bacterium | reverse complement strand
TATATATCGCTATGGGTAAAAGCAAAAGGACAGGATAAAAAAGGGATTGGATCGCTGTTGTTCATTTTTGCGATTGCGATTGCCTTCTGGACCATTTATAACCAGAATGCAACAGGACTTACACTATGGGCAGAAAAACATACTGACAGGGTTGCTTCTCCAACTACTGCAAAGATCACTGGTAAATTATTCCCTTTGCAGGAAGTAAGCGACACGCCGAGATTAGTCAATAAAGTAAACGAATACTTTGTTGAAGTAAAAGATGACAGTGGAAAAGTGGTACAAATAATGGGACCTGATCCCTATTTCAACAACGTACCAAAAGAAGAATGGCCCGGGGGTCAGAATGTAAAACTCACGAATACTGAACTATTTCAATCCATTAACCCATTATTCATTGTATTGCTGACGCTCATCTTTGTACCATTCTTTGATTACCTGAGAAAAAAAGGCAAAGAACCAACTACAGCTTCCAAATTCGGAATGGCCATGTTCATTTCCGGCTTATCTGCTCTTGTAATGATATTCGCCATTATGTCCGTTCCCTCTATCTACACCCATAAAGCATCTCCGCTCTGGCTATGGGGTACTTATTTTGTATTTACGATCAGTGAAATATTCTTAAGTCCTATAGGGCTTTCCTTTGTTTCCAAATTAGCTCCTGCAAGACTTACTGCATTGATGATGGGTGGCTGGTTCCTCTCAACTTCAATTGGGGGTAAAGTGGCCGGTGTAATGACCGGTTTCTGGGATGATTTTACCGATAAGAAAATGTTCTTTCTGATCCTGGTTGTTGCAGCCTTTATTGGTGGCATATTAATTTATTCAAAGATCAAATCACTGAACCAGATCGTAAAAGACAAAACAGGTTCGGCATAAATTTTTTAGCTCTTATCAAAAGGCGTCCGCCAATTGGCGGACGCCTTTTCTATTCTCTAACGACAGTTTTCCTATCTTTCCTTATTAAAATAACTCAGCCATGTGGAAGAAACATCCAAAAGCACTGCCCTTTTTATTCTTCTCTGAAATGTGGGAACGGTTTGGGTATTATTTGATGATCGGGATATTTACCTTGTACCTGAAAGACGTTAAGACAGGCTATGCCATGACGGAAGCTGAGTCGGCAGACCTGTACGGAACTTTCATTGCACTGGTATTTCTTACTCCATTCATTGGCGGCTTATTGGCCGACCGGTATCTCGGGTATTGCAAATCTGTAGTGATAGGCGGGCTGATGATGGGTGTGGGCTATTGCCTGATGTCGGTACATAATCTGCCCATGCTGTATTTATCAATGACGCTTGTCATCCTGGGTAACGGTTTTTTCAAACCTAATATTTCAACCCTTCTTGGCAATGTATATACCACGCCGCAATACGTACAGCAAAAAGATGATGGCTATAATATCTTTTACATGGGGATCAATGTCGGTGCTTTTATTTGTAATTTCTTTGGGGCTGCTTTATATATTGCTTACGGTTGGGGTGCAGCTTTTATCGCTGCCGGTGTGGGTATGTTTCTCGGTGTGGGTATTTTCCTGGCAGGTACATCTCATTACAAAGCCTATGATATAAAAAAAGGAGTTACGGAGAATGATATGTCAATGACCCGGATCGTACTGACGATTTTTGTTCCTTCTGTTATTGCAGGTATTGTGGGCTGGATGATCCCCGGCACCCTGGTTGGATCAGATTCTACCGATGCTTTTATTTTCGCCTGTTTACCAGTCATTTATTTTTACTCTTCGTTATATTTCAGTGCAAAGAAAGAAGAAAAGCGGCCTATCGCAGCATTACTCGCCATTTTCGCAGTGGTGGTGATGTTCTGGGCGGTCTTTAAACAAAACGGATCGGCACTGACCACCTGGGCTGATCGTTATACGAACCGGGAAGTAACCGGTGGAACGCAAAAGATATTCGACAAACTGAATTTTGCTCAAACCATTACTTACCAAAAAGAGTCCGTAGCTAAATATGATGAACAGTTCAGACTACAAAAAGAGAATGGGAACGTGGTGAAGGAATTGAATTATCCTGTTTATTTCAAAAATATTCCGGCTGATCAAAAACCGGAAGAAGGACAAGAGGTGAGTTTATGGGCCACTAATTTGAGTCAATCCATCAACCCGGGCTGGGTTATTTTATTAACGCCGCTGGTAGTTGCCTTCTTCACCTGGATGCGCAGAAAAAACAAAGAACCATCAACGGCAACAAAAATCGCTTTCGGACTTTTTATATCTGCTTTATCTGCCCTGGTCATGGTAGGCGCAGTATATGCCAGTAACAATGGTGGTGAAAAAGCAAGTGTGCTGTGGCTGGTCTGCAGTTATGGTGTTATCACTGTGGGGGAATTATTATTAAGCCCGATGGGATTATCATTAGTATCCAAACTGAGTCCTGTACGCATCACTTCGTTAATGATGGGTGGCTGGTTCCTGGCTACATCAATTGGTAATAAATTATCCGGTGTGCTATCCACGATGTGGGATAATTATGATCATAAAGCCGGTTTCTTCTGGCTCAATTTCGGCTTACTGATGGTAGCTACTGTTATGTGTTTTGCCATGCTGAAATGGCTCAACCGGATCATGAAAGAGAAAGGGGTAAAATAATTTTTTCTTTTACACTATAAAAAAAGCTATTGGCCAACCGCTAATAGCTTTTTTCATATCTTCCCTTTACCAAAATAATTGTTATGGCAGATCAGAATAATTTTAAACCGTTTGTGTCACCTGAAACGCAAATGGCAGAATTCACCGTCAAGTCCATTCTAACCGGTGCCGCCTTTGGTATCATATTCGGCGCTTCCACTGTTTATTTAGCACTAAAAGCGGGATTGACTGTTTCGGCATCTATCCCTATTGCTGTACTGGCCATCACACTGGGCAGGAAATTCTTAAAGACCACGATCCTTGAAAATAATATTATACAAACCACAGGCTCTGCCGGTGAAAGTATAGCGGCCGGGGTTGTATTTACCTTGCCCGGTTTTTTATTCTTAAGTGAATCGGGCAGTGCTAACTTCTTTAATTATTTCACCATACTCATATTAGCCATTTTCGGTGGCGTATTGGGAACATTGATGATGATCCCGCTGCGCCGTTCATTGATCGTACAGGAACATAAAACATTACCTTACCCCGAAGGAACAGCCTGTGCCTCCGTTTTAAAGGCAGGTGAAAAAGGAGGTGATTTTGCCAAAACAGCCTTCATGGGTTTAGGTTTTGCATTTGCCTATGCCATTTTGCAAAAGATCTTTCATGTGATAGCAGAAGCCCCCGCTTTCATGACCAAACAAACAGAACGTTTCTTTCCATCGGCGAAAGTCAGCGGCGAGATCACTCCCGAGTATATGGGTGTTGGTTATATCATCGGACCAAAAATCGCTGGTGTGTTAGTGGCAGGTGGCGTACTAAGCTGGTTTGTATTTACACCCTTACTGGCCAGTTTATTAAATGATAATGGCGCCATCATCGCTGCACAATTAGCTAAGCTCGGTTACCTGAAAGATATTAGTACTTCCGGCGGTCCCGGTGGTTGGGATCCTGCAACACAGGGATTTGCTGACTGGTCAACTGCCATTTACAGGGCTTATATCCGCCAGATCGGTGCCGGTGCAGTAGCAGCAGGAGGTTTCATCACATTAATTAAAACAATCCCAACGATCATTTCTTCTTTCAGGGGAAGTATTGGTTCCTTAAAAAAAGGAAGCGGGGTTGATGCAAACACAGTTGTACCCCGTACAGAAAGAGATCTTTCCATTAAAGTAGTAGGAATAGGGAGCCTGATACTGTTATTAGTGATCGCATTACTTCCAAATACATTAATACCCGGCAGCAACATAGGAAGTAAATTATTACTCGGGTTATTGGTAATCATCTTCGGCGCTTTCTTCGTAACCGTATCGTCCCGCATCGTTGGTTTGATCGGTTCATCCAACAATCCAATTTCCGGGATGACTATCGCTACGCTGATGGGAACCTGCCTGATCTTTATTGCCGTGCAATGGACCGGCCATGTTTATGAACCGATGGCATTGGTAGTTGGTGGTATGATCTGTATTGCTGCAGCCAATGCAGGAGCTACTTCACAAGACTTGAAAACAGGATATCTTGTCGGCGCCACACCAAAATACCAACAGATCGCCTTATTTGTGGGTGCTATCGTTTCTTCATTAGCAATTGGAGCTACAATAAAAATTCTTGATCAGCCTACCGCCGAAATGGCGGCACAGGGTATTCAGCATGCAATCGGTACTGATAAATATCCCGCACCACAGGGAACACTGATGGCAACATTGATTAAAGGAATCCTTTCTTTTAATCTCGACTGGCAATTTGTATTAGTAGGTGTATTCATTGCTGTTGTAATGGAGTTGTGTGGTATCAAAGCACTGAGTTTTGCTATTGGTATCTACCTGCCGCTATCTACAACCTTACCCATCTTCATTGGTGGTGCAATAAGAGGTGTTGTTGAATGGAGACAGAAAAAACAAAACATACAAGTTGCTCCGGAGGAGGAAGATCTCGGCAAAGGAAACCTGTTTGCTACCGGCTTAGTGGCAGGTGGTGCTTTAGCGGGAGTATTGGTTGCCATCCTATCATCCATTGACAGCGTCAATACACAATTAGGAAAAGTCAATGCAGAGCACGGAATTGCCAGTTCCTTTGGCGGCGAAGGTTATAAATGGCTTGGAGTTGCCTTCTTTGCAATAATGGGATTCGTTCTATACCGAATCGCCACCGGTAAAAAGAAAGCTTAGCTTAAAAACTATTTAATATTAAAATGCCCACTTGTATAAGTGGGCATTTTTTTTCAGGGTACGGATTCGAAAACGGTTATATGAAATTCATGTAGTCGTATTGTTTGGCCAGGATGCTTTTGTCATCCGCCTGCAGCCATTTCTTCAGCACGGTAGCATATACATTCTTAAAATCTACTTTATACTTCAGGTCTCCTTCATTCAGGTCACTGAGATCGGGTAATGGGTTCAGGATGCCTTTTTGTTTCAGGCCACCACTCACCAGGAACATATTATTAGCCGTACCATGATCGGTGCCTGCACTGGCATTCTGCTCCACCCTTCTTCCGAATTCAGAGAAGGTAAACAACATGACATCTTCAAAACGGTTTTGCTGTTTCAGGTCTTTTACAAACGCCTTTACCGCATCATTCATTTCAGTAAACAAACGTTGCTGCTGCGCATCCTGATTAATATGCGTATCAAAACTACCCAGTGAAACATAATATACTTTGGTATTGATCTCTGAATAGATCAGTGATGCAATGGTTTTTAAACTGTTGCCCAGGTCTGTTTTCGGATAGTCGGCATTACTCGGGTGCAATTTGCTTTGCTGAAATATATAATCGGCACTGGACAGGGTCTCTGCCATGGTTTTGTATAAATAATCAACCGGCTGTTCACCTGCTTCGTCCTTATGGTTCTTCATGATATCCCGGAAGAATTTTTCATTCGCTGTTCCGTACAAACGTCTTGGGTCTTTCACCGCAATACCTTTTATATCCTCGCCCTTGAGTGCCAGGCTCAGCACATCATCAATCTCAATGGCCTGCGTTGGTTTATCACAACCCTTGCATTGCGCATCGAGGTAGCGGCCCACCCAGCCATTGGTCCAGTATTCATTACTCTGGCTGGCTGTATGCCAGATATCCATACTCCTGAAATGAGAACGGTCAGGATTAGGATAACCCACACTGTTCATAATAGCTAAACTGCCATCATCAAACAACTCCTTGAAACCAGTTAATGCCGGATGCAAACCCACTTCATCGGTTAATGACAAGGCTTTAGTCTTTGCAATACCCAGCTTAGGTCTTGCTTTATAATACAAATCGTTCCTCACTGGTATAACTGTATTCAGGCCATCGTTTCCCCCGCTTAGTTGCAGGATCACCACCACTTTGTTTCCCAATGGCACCATATTATGGCCTTCAAATGCCTTCAGGAATTTTGGCAGCATCAGTGACGCAGTAGCTAAGGAACCAACCTGGATGAATTCTTTTCGTTTTAATAGCATATAAAGCCCCTCCAAACCTCCCCTGAAAGGGAGGCTTACCACGCACAGCCCGAAAAGCTGTAAGTGTTTATTTTTAATAATTATTTTTAAGAACTATTTATTCCTATTACCAACCAGTACCTGCGCACCACCTTCAGGGGGCAGGCGGTTAACAGAGTTGATATTCCGGTGTACTCATAATTTGCAGCGTAACTGTTTTGATAAAACTCTCCCTGCCCGTTTCATCTGCATATTTTTTTATCAGGTCATTGCCTACCCTGCTCTTTGTTTGCAGTAAGGTAGCCAGCATCGCATCCGTCAATTTTTCCCGCTCCACACTTTCAAATCCTTTCAGGTATAAAGACCAATCTACATTCGCATTGATCTGCTGTCGGCGCATCCCTGCATAACCTCCTCCCTGTGGTACAACCGGCTTCCTCTTACCTTGGGCATTGGCATCTTTCATGCCCATCATATTATCGTCATCATCTTTGGGGCTTACATTCATTTCATCCACATCGTTGATCAGTTTGGGTATCCGCATCCGCATCATCAGGCTGGAACTGTCGATCCATGTTTTACCGCCCGGCCATCCTGCCACATTCGGCGGATAGAATAATAACTGGCCCAATACCCGTTGCAATAACATCAGCGCTTCCTCATTCTCCAGTTTCATGGGTAGCATCCGTTGTATGCCTACCAGTAATTCAACCGGGGATTTTATCTGGGCGCCTATATTTTTTTCTTCATAAAACCAGTCACTGGTGAAAATGTCTTCCATCAGTTTGGCTATGTCGTAATCACTTTTATAAAAACGATCTGCCAGCCACTCGATCTTTTGTGCATCCGGCTTTTCGTTCACAAAGAACTTGTAGATCTTTTGCGAGATGTAGCGGGCGGTTTGCTTTTCTTCCAGTAAGATATTCAGCACATCTCCCCCTTCAAAATTCCCGGTTCTTCCCAATACCGTTTTACTCCCTGCATCATGCTGAAATTTCCGGAAAACAAATTCTCCTTTGATATTGCTGCTCCACCCGGTGAAGGCACGGGCAGCTTCTTTAATATCGTTCTCTGTATAATTGCCACGGCCCAGGGTAAATAATTCCATTACCTCCCGTGCAAAATTTTCATTGGGATGATCTTTCCGGTTCTGCTGGTTGTTTAAGAAATTCAGCATAGCCGCTGTTTTGGATACCTCTTTCAGCATAGTGCCGAAATTGCCCAGTGCATTTCTGCGGATCACATCCAGTAAACCTTGCTGAAAAAAAACATTGAGGTTGCGACAGGCAAAATGCCCATGCCAGAAGAAAGCCATCTTTTCCCGTAATTGAGAAGAGGTGTTCACCATTTCATGCATCCAGTACATATTCAGGTTGCGGACACCCTCCCTGTTCTTTTGCTGGGCCATTTTCCGTTGTTCCGGGTCCAGTTCCTTTTTTTGCTGGCGGCCCACTTCCTCAATACCCATTAATAAACCTTTCAGGTAGTCATCCGCCACGTCAATATATTCCGGCTTTTTATCGGAAGCCTTGACGAGGGCTTTGTAAAACTGTTTGGGGGTATATTTGGAAAGGTCGGGCAATTGTTCAACGGCAGGACCAAAACCGGCACGCCATAACAGGTGCTGGTTCTTTAATTGGTTAGACAACGACATGCAAACAAAATTTTAGTTCAGACTATTATGAAGGTAGCAGGTTTAAAAAGGCTGCAGCTATCTTTTATTAAAACGTCAAAAAAGGCTTGTTATTTTTACATTTGAATCGCTATTAGGAATAATATGAGTATAAGGGCTTTTAAATACCTGTCCCCGCTAATCATTTATATTGGTGCATTCCGGTCGTTTACCGTCACCGGGTGGGAAATATGGATGCCGATGATCTATGCCTGGCTGGTCATTCCCGTAATCGAGCTTTTCATTAAACCGTCAGCTGACAACTTGAGTGCTACCGAGGAAAAGTTGGCCAAAGCAGACAAGACATATGATGTTTTATTGTACGGGATCGTTGTATTGCAATATATTGCCCTGTATCTGTTTCTTCGTTCCCTGCAAACGGATGCCCTATCAGTAACAGATACAACTGGCCGCATCTGGGTAATGGGCCTGTTATGCGGAACCTTTGGCATCAATGTGGGACATGAACTGGGACACCGGGTCAATCAATTTGAGCAATGGTTGGCAAAAGCACTTCTACTCACTTCACTTTATATGCATTTTTTTACCGAGCATAATAAAGGGCATCACAAACGGGTGGCAACCCCGGATGATCCCAGCAGTGCCCGCTATGGTGAGATGATCTATGTATTTTATTTCCGTACGATTATTTTCAGTTACCTGAGTGCCTGGCATATTGCCAATGAAGAACAAAAGAAAAAAGGAAGACCCGCCTTTTCGCTCCGGAACGAAATGATACAATTTCATCTTATTCAACTGGCGTTTATTGCCTCGATCGCATTTGTTTTCGGGTGGCTTATTACCCTATACTTCCTGGCGGCTGCACTGATCGGCATCTTATTACTTGAAACCGTTAATTACATTGAACACTACGGTTTGCAAAGAAAACAACTGGCCGATGGAAAATATGAACGGGCCCTTCCTTCTCATAGCTGGAACAGTGACCACATCATTGGCCGGCTGATGTTATTTGAACTGAGCCGTCATTCCGATCATCATTATATGGCCAGCCGCAAGTACCAGGTATTACGTCATCACGATGATGCCCCGCAAATGCCTACAGGCTACCCGGGCATGATGATCTTATCATTAATTCCTCCCGCCTGGTTTTATGTTATGAACAGGAAAATAAAACAATTACAAACCAAAGAAGCTACTTAGCCGCATTCTCTTTTACCCATGCGGTTACATGTACTTGTTCCAGCTTCGACAGTTTTGCTTTGGGTGCCATTAAGACCATAATGGTCTCCCATCTTTTCCCCGTGTATTGAACAGGATCGGGTAATCCATGACAACGGCCGCAACGATTCGTAAATATTTGTTTGCCCGTCTGCAAATCAGGTGCTGACAACTCTTCAGTTTTAGGTGCTGACGGTTCAACAGTTCGTGCTGTAATAACCGGTACTGCTTTCTTCTGGCATGACACCAAAACAATAAATAAAAATAAAGTAGCTATAAACGGGGTTTTCATCCTTACAATTTAAAGCAATAAGGGTTTCTACTGGAAAAAATACTTAGTTGGACAGAATAGACACTTAGTTGCAATAAAAGTTTACTAACAAATGTTCAGAATATAAAAAATCATAATAAATTCAGTTTTCACTTTTTTACCACACACTAAACCAACAAAATTTATGAAGAAACTGTTTCTAGTTCTATCAGCCGGTTTTCTATTAGTAACTGGTTGTAACAAATCTGCTTCTGAAGCTGAGCAAGTTCAGGCAACTGATGATGCTTTAACTCCTGTACAAAGAAATTGTTCTGCTGACGATGTTTTGCAGGAACAATTAAGACAAGACCCTTCTTTGCGTCAGCGTATGAACGACATTGAGGATTTCACCAAAAGAGTGGTTGAAAATCCCGGAGCTTACCGCCTGGTAAATGGTGTCATTGAAATACCTGTTGTATTTAATGTATTGTACAGAACAGCAGCACAAAATGTGTCATTGGCACAGTTACAATCGCAAATTGATGTATTAAATGAAGATTTTGCAGCTGCTAATGCCGATTATAATCTGACATCAACTTACAATTCTGTAAAGTCTGGCAACATTGGTGTTCGTTTTGTGCTTGATCAGGTGAAGAGACGTTCTACCACCAAAACAAGCTGGAGCACCAATAATGCCATGAAGAAAAGTGCACAGGGAATTGCTCCTACTTCCCCAACAACCAAACTCAATATCTGGGTTTGCAATATGGGTGGAGGCATCTTAGGTTATGCCCAGTTCCCCGGTGGCTCATCCGCTACTGACGGTGTAGTATTAGATGATAATGCTACCGGCCGCACCGGGACTGCTGCTGCTCCTTTCAACAAAGGCAGAACTGCAACACACGAAGTGGGTCACTGGATGAACCTTCGTCATATCTGGGGTGATGCCACTTGTGGTAACGACCAGGTGGGTGATACTCCTACACATAATACGGCTAACTACGGTTGCCCTGCCGCTGGTCACCTTAGTACCTGCTCTGGCACACCTGTTGAAATGACCATGAACTATATGGACTATACAGATGATGCCTGTATGTATATGTTCTCTGCTGGTCAAAAATCAAGAATGCTGGCCGTGTTTGCCGTTGGCGGACCCCGCAACAGCTTTGCGCAACCATGATAGCTAATCGTTCACATGCTATAAAAAATGCCCCGGTACCGGGGCATTTTTATTTCTCATCTAAGAATAATTTATTATTTCAATATTCCGGCACCAAAATAAGAATGAAGAACAGCTGGTAATTTAATCCCTTCTGCTGTTTGATTATTTTCTAATAGACAGGCAACGATGCGTGGCAATGCCAGCGAACTTCCGTTGAGTGAATGCAATAATTGCATTTTTCCGTTTTCATCTTTGAAACGGATCTTCATCCGGTTCGTCTGGTAGGCTTCAAAATTGGAAACAGAACTCACTTCCAGCCATTTTTCCTGGGCTGCACTATACACTTCAAAATCATAAGTAAGCGCAGAAGTAAAACTCATATCTCCACCACAAAGAGCTAAAATGCGATAAGGTAGTTCAAGGCTTTGCAATAATTTTTCTACATGATTCACCATATCCTGGTGTACCTCATAGCTGGTGGCAGGATGCACCAACTGAACGATCTCCACCTTATCAAACTGGTGTACCCTGTTCAACCCTCTTACATCAGCACCAAAACTTCCTGCCTCTCTTCTGAAACAGGGAGAATAGGCCGTCATCTTTAAGGGCAGATCGGATTCTTTTACAATTTCATTCCTGTAAATATTGGTCACCGGCACTTCTGAAGTCGGGATCATATAGAATCCATCCGCCGGCATGTGGTACATCTGACCTTCTTTATCGGGTAACTGACCGGTTCCGTAAGCTGTATCTGCATTGACCATTAATGGTGGTAAATATTCGGTATAACCAGCAGCGGTATTAAAATCCAAAAAATACTGGATCAATGCCCGTTGCAGTTTCGCTCCTTTCCCTTTGAACAAAGGGAAGCCACTTCCGGTGATCTTGGCACCAGTTTCAAAATCAACGATATCATATTTCTTGATCAACTCCCAATGCGGAACAGAACCAGCAGGTAAAGTAGGCTTAGTTCCGCCCTCTCTTACCACCACATTATCAGCAGGCGTTTTACCTACAGGTACTTTATCAGATGGAAGATTAGGTAGTTGCAATAATTTGCTATCTCGCTCCTCCTTTAAGAGTTTCGAACTCCCTGACAATACCACTATGTTGTGATTAACTAATTTGACATTTTCCTTAAGCTTTTCGGCTTCAGCAAGACTTCCTTGCTTCATTAATTCACCAATCTTTTTTGAAGTAGTATTGACTTCGGCAGTTAGCATCTCAACTTCTGTCTGATTTTTTCTCGTTTTCTCATCCAATTCTATTATTTCATCAACCAAAAAAAGAAGTGGAAAATTTTTAATTGCCAATCTTTCCTTTACGGCTTCGGGGTTTTGGCGAAGCACCTGTAACTGCAACATCTGTTATTAATTTTGTCGCAAAAATAACATAATCAGGGCAGAAGGGTTAAAGATTATAGACGCCAGACACTCCTCTGTAAAGAGGTCTTCCCTCACTTTTGCCTTGCCCCATCCTCTTATCTTTGCGTTTATGATAGCAAACGACGACCTGCAACAACGCTGGTGGAACCTGGAAGCAAAACTGGCCGAACGGTTTGGCAAAAAGCCGGATATGGAAGCCATTCTTTTCCTGATCGGTATGCAGGAAACCGGTTTTATGAATGAAAAGATCACCAAAGAACAAAAGCAGGACCTAATGCATGTGGCGGTCTGCACATTATTATCGCCCAGCGGTTACTATGAAATGGATAGTGTTGACGAAGATGGCTGGCCGCATTTCAAGCAATTAAAAGCGATGCCCGACATGAATGCTTTTGAACAGGAAAATTTCCTGAAAGATCATGTATTGCTCTATTTTGAAAACCAGGATTTCTGATATGAAAAGGATCATTGTTTACACCATCTGTATACTTTTTTCTTTGGCGGTGATTGGGCAAAAAGATTCAACGGTAAAGAAAAAAGACCGTAAAAGAGATGTGCTGATTGAAACTAATTATGGCAATATGGTGGTCAGGCTTTCTGATTCCACTCCCCTGCACCGGGATAATTTTTTAAAGTTGGTGAAAGTGGGTTTTTATGACAGCGTACTGTTCCACCGGGTTATCAAGAGTTTTATGATACAAGGCGGTGATCCCGATAGTAAAAATGCAAAAACAGGTGTGCCGTTAGGCAATGGCGGGCCTTCTTATCATATCCCGGCAGAATTCAGAACCACGTTGTTTCATCAAAAAGGAGTGATTGCTGCAGCAAGAGATAATAACCCGGAAAAATCAAGCAGTGGCAGCCAGTTTTATATCGTCCAGGGGAAAAAATTCACCGACGCCGGGCTTGATTCAACAGAAACCTATCGTTTAAAAAGAAAACTTCCTGCTGAACACAGGGAAGTATATAAAACAATTGGCGGCACTCCACATCTTGATCAGAATTATACTGTATTCGGAAGGGTTGTAAAAGGATTGGAGGTGGTTGATACAATTGCTGCTGTGTCAACCAGTAAAGGCGTTGATAAAGATCGTCCGCTGGAAGATGCCAGGATCATTAAAGCCAGGCTGGTAAAACGAAAAAAATACAAACAAAACAGGTGATAAATAAAAAAGTGCCGCTGTTAACGGCACTTTTTTATTGTGATAACTTATTCAATTATTGTCCACCGATACCTCCCTGTTGTCCGCCACCTTCCGCTCTTTTCTTCTCATCATCAATGGCTGATTTACGCTGGCGGGCTGCTTTTACCTGGCTGTTACCAAAGCGATAGCTGAAATTCAGTTTGAATTGCGGCATCTCACCTTGCCCGTTAAAGCTGCTGTAGGCTCCTGCGAAATCGGTATATCCACCCCACTTCATCGTCTGGAAAATATCGCTTACTGCCACTTTCACATTTCCTTTCCCTTTGAAAATGATCTTTTGTAATCCAACATCCACCGTTCCCATTGCTTCAGACCTGATCAGTCCCTGCCAAACAGATGGCGAGATATACAATGCACTTAATTCTCCTGTCCATCCTTTGCCAAGGTTAAAGCTGTTCTGCATAAAATAGGTCAGTGAGAAAACAGACTGGTCTACTTTACGGTCACCACCACCGAAGTCAGCAACATATTTAGAATAGTTGCTGTTGAGTGAAGCAAAGAAGCTGTACCATTTGTACTGGAAAGGGTAACTGATATTCAATGCGATCACATCTTGTTTCGCCAGGTTTTTCTTGGTCATAAAACCTTTTGTCTTATCAATGGTATCAGGTATCTGGGCAAAAATATCTTTTACATGACTGTAGGTCAGTTTTGTTGTTAACCTATACTTGTAGATATGGGTCACATCAAAACTGTTGGTGTACTGTGGCCGCAGTAAAGTATTCCCCTTCATGTAGGTGTATTCATTCAGTTTGAATTCGAATGGATTCAGATCCTGGTAAGCCGGGCGGTCAATACGACGGCTGTAAGAGATGGTCCATTGCTTCATCGGGTTTTTATTGAAGGTTATGGCTGCACTCGGGAACAGGTCTGTATAATCTCTTTTGAAAGTGGAATCATAAGGTACCATAACATTATTTTCTTCCGCAAACCCTGTAGATGTACCACGGGAGTGAGTATTCTCAGCCCTTACACCCAGTTGGAACATCACACCTTGTTTCAACTGTTTGTTATAATTCACATACAAAGCATTGATATTCTCTTTGTATTTAAAGCGGTTACTTTTCAGAGTATCAAGCTCTTTTCCCCATGCATACACATCGTAACGCTGAAAATCGTTATCGGTATTCACAATACCAATCTTGCCTCCAAAGCTCAGCCTGCCACCCTTATAATTTTGTTCATAGTCTGTTTTGAACGAGAAGAGGTTGATATCAGTTGGTGCGATCATATTATAGATCGTACGACTGATCTCGGTAGTGCCATCAGGCTGGTAATAAAAATTCGGCTGATACTGGTTGGAGCGAATCTTAAAGAACCCGTAGTCTGCATCAATATTCAACTCTGCACCGCCTGTTACTGCATAACGATAGTTAAGGTTGCTGTTCAGGTTATCCCTTTTCATATCGTTATTGTTCGTCGCTTTAAGTATACGATCTGTGAGGCCAGTTGGCTGGTAAATAAAATACATCGGGCCGGCCGTATTGAAATCATTATTGGCCAGGTTGCCATTCACTACTGCACCAATGGTGCTTTTGTTATTGATAAAATAATCCAGCCCGGCTTTGAATCCATGGGTGTTGTTCTCAAAACGCATTTTGTTTTCCTGCTTGAACAGGGTATCAAATTGTGTCCTGTTCATATTCATTGACATCAGGTATCTGGCATTATTATAATTATAAGTACCAAATATGTTAAGTTTTTTAGTACGGCTGTTCAGGTTCAATCCGCCATTATACTTAGGATAGGTTCCCTGCACATAGCCGAGATTTACCGAACCATTGGTACCAAAGCTTTTATTTTTCTTTAGTTTGATATTAATGATACCTGCATTTCCTGCTGCTTCGTATTTGGCAGATGGATTGGTAATGATCTCAATTGCTTCAATCTGTGCAGACTGAAGGCTCTTCAAATAGTTAGACAGATCGGAACCAGACAAGGGTGAAGGTTTACCATCAATAAATACCTGCACACCGTTTTTACCGGCCAGGCTGATATTATCATCTTTATCCACCATTACACTGGGGCTTCTACGCAATAATTCCAGGGCGTCATTACCAACAGCATTGATCGTTCCCTCTACATTCAGAATCGTTTTATCAGCCCGCACTTCTATCATCGGCTTTTGTGAAGTAACGGTCACATTCTGTAAACTGCTGGCCGCTTTTGCCAAAGACATATCGGGTACAGATGTTTCCCCTGCACCGGATAATTCAAAAACACCGGAATAAACAGGCTGATAGCCAATATGAGTGGCAGAAATAAGGTATTTACCAGGCTCAGCGGAAAATGAAAACCGTCCGTTATCGGTTGTAACAGCCAGTTTAATTACGGATGAATCTTTGGCTCTTAATAAGGAGACTGTGGATTTGTCAAGGCCCTTTCCTTCCTGGTCTTTCACCAGGCCGGATATTTTTTGGGCCTGCGTTGCGGCAGTCAATAGGGCAAAACTGAAAAATAAAGTAAATAGCTTTCTCATAACATGTTCCTCTTTTTTTGATAAGGTGATCAAAGATACCTCTGCGTCATGCCATTGTAAAAGCTCTTCCCGACAAATGGTGCGAATAAGGTCATGAACGGCATTTTATTTCCGGCGAACTGCGAAAAAAAACTGGCTGATTTATCGTTTCTCTGCCTGATTTGCTCATATTTGCAACTCTAAAACGTTCAGTATGAATTTTCCATCAAATCTCCGTTACACAAAGGACCATGAGTGGATCAGCCTGGAAGGCAATGTAGCCACCATCGGCATCACCGATTTTGCACAAAGAGAGCTCGGCGATATTGTATATGTGGAAGTTGAAACAATCGGTAAGCCACTGGAAGCAGGAGCTGTATTTGGAACCGTGGAAGCTGTGAAAACCGTATCTGACCTGTACCTGCCTGTTGCCGGAACAATTACTGAACTGAACGCTGCCCTGGGCAGTGCCCCTGAACTGGTGAATAATGACCCTTATAATGCCGGCTGGATGATCAAGATGACCGTAAATAACCCGGCAGATGTCGACGCTTTGTTAGATGCCGCCGGTTATGAAGCCGTGGTAGGGTAAATCCGGGCAAAAACATTCATCGTATATGAAAGCGGCTTAGTTAATAAGTTCGCTTTTTTTGTATCTTAACCAACCATTGAATTTAAAACCAACATATAGCGAAGTTGAGCTCGTTGCTTTGCTGCAGGAGCAAAACGAACCGGCTTTCAGCTACCTGTATGATAATTATTCAGGTGCTTTGTTCGGTATCATCAACCAGATTGTTCCGGATAAAGAGATTGCCAGCGATGTGCTCCAGGAAGTTTTTCTGAATATCTGGAGGAAGATCAGCAGCTATGATGCGACAAAAGGAAGGCTGTTTACCTGGATGCTGAATGTGGCCCGGAATGCAGCGATAGATAAATTGCGATCAAAAGGCTACCAGGACAGCAGGAAGAATATTTCGATGCCTGAAGATGTTACAGCTATCAGTCCTTCGGTTAAAATGCAAACCGATGATTATGGATTACGAAAAATGGTGAATAAACTAAAGGATGAACAAAAGATACTGGTTGAGTTATCTTATTTCCAGGGTTTTACCCACGAGGAAATTTCAAAATCACTCAACATACCCTTAGGAACAGTAAAAACAAGAATTAGAAGTGCCCTAACCCTATTGAGAACAATGATACAAGCCTGACGTGAACGTACAAGAATACATATCATCCGGAATAGTTGAGAGCTATGTGCTCGGTCTTGCTTCTGCGGAAGAAAGGACAGAGTTTGAAAACATGTGCCTCCGCCACCCGGAAGTTTTACAGGCCAGGACAAATTTTGAACTGGCGCTGGAAAAGCAGGCCATGGATGGAGCCGTTGCCCCACCTTCAACCCTGAAGCAGGCTATTTTTAATGAGCTAGAAACAGAAGGCAAGGTGGTTACCATGCAGGAACCTGTTCCTGTAAGAAGCCTGAACTGGCTGAAATATGCCGCAGCCGCCTGTGTTATTTTATTAACCGGCAGTATTTACTGGAATATTACACTCACGAATAAGAACAGGCAGCTGCAAAACAACTATGAAGGAACAGTGGCCAAGCTGGGTGATATGGAAAAAGACCTGAAGATAATCACCCAAAACTCAGCTATTAAAATGGCCGCGATGAAAGGGATGCCCGCTGCACCGGGAGCTTTTGCTACTGTTTACTGGGACACGACTTCGAAAGACGCTTATCTCCTGATCAATAATTTACCGGTGCCTGCTTCGGATAAGCAATACCAGTTATGGGCTCTTATGGATGGCCAGCCGATTGACCTGGGTGTTATCGACAACGAATATTTTATCAACCAGGACCGCCTCCTGCTGAAAGCAAAGAATACACAAAATGCCCAGGCTTTTGCTATCACCCTGGAAAAGAAAGGCGGTAATCCTACACCTGAAGGTGATATGATCGTCAAGGGTAACCTATAGTTTTATTCTCCCTTTTTAAAATCTGAATACCAAGCTATACCGTATATCTAATTACTATATGGCTATAGTAGTTTTGGTTCTATAGTTGGTTAAACGAGGGCCCCTTTTGGGGCCCTTATTCTTTTGCAGAAAAACTTCGTTTATCATTGCAAAAAATTCTTCTTGAAAAAGATCAAGCCTTCCTTTCTCCCGGCCATTGCCTGGTCAGCGGTTACTACAGTTCTTCTTGTTTTACCCGGTTCATCCTTACCTAAAGAAACATGGTTCGATAATATAGCACCGGATAAATGGATACATGCTTTCATATTCGCTGTGATGGTTGCATTATGGTGCTGGGCTTCTCTCAGAATCTATACGACTACAACACAATTAAAGAAAGCTTTTATACTGTTTGCCATCCTTTGGCTGGTCTATGGAATAGCGATGGAGTTTGTTCAGCAAAATTTTATTCCTAACCGTTCTTTTGATGTGGGAGATATTATTGCAGACGGGGTTGGTTGTGTAATTGGCTTTCTCTACAGCAGGAAGAGGTATATAAAAAAATAGACCCCTGTAGAAACAGGGGTCGCAACCAAAACTAACTGCTTATGAGAAAATTGACTGACTTTATAATGAGTTTAAATAATCTTCTTTGATATCTATAACGCAAATTTACTGCCATTAGTATGATGTTTGCTGTTAATGAAAGTTTAAAGGTCCTTTCTAAGTATTTCTCCTCTAACAGCTGTTCGTAAAATCGCTTCGTAATTTGAATACTACTCTAACGACGTTTCTCTTTTTTAACTGACAGTAATCTGACAAAGAACTGATTGTATTACTATGATGCAACCACCCTTCACTATGCACAAATCAGACCAAAATTTATTCCCGGTTATAAGACGATAAAAAGAAAGGCAGCTTTTGGCTGCCTTGTTATCAATATCATTCTTATGAACCGCTTATCCGCCAAATAGTCCTTTCACTTTATCCATTAATCCACCGCCGCTGCCACCTCCTTTTACAACCGACATAAGGTCTTGCAGATCAGTATCCCCATCTCCGTCTAAATCCAGCTTGCCCCCCTGTACTTTGCTCAGCAATCCCTGGATATTTAAACCGGATGTTTGACCGCCGCTCAGGCTGTTAAAAATGCCCTGAATATCAAAGCTTTTATCAGCAGGGTCATTGGTTTTCTTTACCATATCATCCAGCACACCCGGCACTACCTTATCGGCCACATTGCCGGCCTGTTGTTTATCTAGTCCGAATTTATCCATCAGGTTCTGAATCAGGCCGCCGGAAATGCCGCTGCTTACTGCACTGTTTCCTTCCTGGCCGCCAAACATTTTTAATACATCTTTAATGCCGCCCTGTGATAACATCCCCTGCAAACCATTCGCTATAGAGCCCGAAGTTTCATTAATAGCATCTTCATTTTTTTCATTTGGGATAGCAGGGTTATTGACGATAGCATCGCCTGCATGTTTCTTGACAAGGTCTAATAATTGATCAAACATAAAATTGGTATTTGGTTCTTATAAAGGTAAAAGCATTACGCTGTATCCGTGGCTTTGTTTAAGAAAACTTAACCCTGCTTTGTCAGTTTTTCCGAATTCTCTGCAAATTGTAACGCCTCGATCAGCTCCTGGATATTTCCATTGAGCACATCATCCAGGTTATACAATGTCAGGCCGATGCGGTGATCAGTTACCCTTCCCTGCGGAAAATTATACGTTCTGATCTTCGCACTGCGGTCACCCGTACTCACTAAACTTTTCCGGTGCCGGGAAATTTCTTCTTCCTGCTTCCTCACCTGCTCTTCATATAGTTTTGTGCGGAGCATTCCCATTGCTTTTTCCCGGTTGCCCAACTGCGACCGTTCCGTCTGGCAAACCACGACTGTTCCCGTGGGGATATGCGTCAGCAATACTTTTGTCTCTACTTTATTTACATTTTGTCCGCCGGCTCCACCACTCCGGGCGGTCTCCATTTTCACATCGGCGGGGTTCAGCTCAAAATCCACTTCTTCTGCTTCCGGCATCACCGCCACTGTTGCGGCAGAAGTATGCACCCGGCCGCTGGCTTCTGTATCGGGAACCCGTTGCACCCGGTGTACACCGCTTTCAAATTTCATCGTACCATACACATCGTCGCCTGTCACTTCCAGCTGCACTTCCTTATAACCACCCACTGCGCCTTCGTTCTCACTCAAAATAGCCGTCTTCCAGCCTCTTCTTTCGCAATACCGCATGTACATCCGCAGCAGGTTGCCCGCAAAAAGGCTCGCCTCATCACCACCTGTTCCGGCACGGATCTCCAGTATCGCATTCTTTTCGTCCTGCGGGTCTTTTGGTATCAGCAACTGGCGGATATAGGCCTCCAGTTGTTCTTTTTTTTCTTCCACCCCCGGCGCTTCCATTTTGGCCAGTTCCCGCATTTCCTCATCGTCGCCATTCAAAGCCTGCTTATAGAATTCTACATCGTCCAGCACTTTTCTGTAATCGTTATAGGCAAGAACGATCTTTTCCAAGCTGCGGTATTCCTTACTCGTTTCAGCGAATCGTTTGTTGTTACCCACGATCTCAGGGTTGGTGAGGGCTACTCCCAACTGGTCAAATCTTGCTTTTATGGCTTCCAGCCTGTCTAACATACTAATGCTTTATTTTTATACCCGGTTGAAGAAATACCGCTCAACTTTTGTTGCGTCGCACTCTTCATCTTCCGGTAATGCTGCTGATCATTAAGGGCAGCAAAGTTAAAAGAAATCATAGCATGGCTTATTTAAAATTCAGGGCTGATCAGCTATTTGACGGGCATCGTTTCCTGAACAGTGACAAGGTTATTATAGTAAAAGATGGCGGGACTATTGAAGATATAGTTCCTTTAGCAGAAGCAGGGGACGATATTCAGCACATGGAGGGTATTCTTACACCCGGACTGGTCAATGCCCATTGCCATCTTGAGCTCAGCCATTTGAAAGATGTGATTCCTCCCCATACCGGGCTGATTGATTTTTTGTGTTCCGTGGTTACCAAAAGAGGTTTTGCCCGGGAGATAATTGATGAAGCGATCATTAAAGGGGAAAAAGAAATGTATGATAATGGAATTGTGGCCGTAGGTGATATTGGCAACACCGCTGATACGGCTGCTGTAAAAAGTAAAAGCAGGATCCGCTGGCAGAACTTTGCGGAGGTGCTAAGCTTTACCGATGAAAAAGCAGTTGAGAATTTCAATCACTATAAGACCGTTGCAGGAGAGCTTGAGGCAAAACTCCAAACATCAAATAGCAAACACAGAACTTCCATAGTTCCTCATGCTCCCTATAGCATTTCCCCAAAAACCTTTCAGCTTATTAATGAAGCCACGAAAGGGCAGGTCATATCCATTCATAACCAGGAACACCCGGCAGAAGATGAATTATACAAAACCGGAGGCGGGGATTACCTGAAGCTTTTTAAAATATTCGGGATTGATAAATCACCGTTCCCGGTTACCGGGAAAAGCAGCATCCGTTCCGTATTGCCGTATTTCAATAACGGGCAGACCATTTTTCTTATCCATAACAGTTATATGCCGGAGGAAGATGTGATATGGGCCAATGACTATGCAGCAGCAACCGGTTTAAAACTTATTTACTGCCTTTGCATCAATGCCAATTTATATATCGAGAACAGGGTGCCGCCGATTGATATGCTGATGAAACACAATTGCCCTATTGTGTTGGGTACCGACAGCTACAGCAGCAACTGGCAGCTGAGTATTGCAAAAGAGATAGCAGCTATTCAACAATATTTCCCGCATATACCCCTGGAAACCGTGCTGCAATGGGCAACTTATAATGGTGCCAGGGCATTGGGTTGGGATGATGAGTTGGGAAGCTTAA
>CADEDV010000049.1 GCA_902826165.1 uncultured Bacteroidota bacterium | reverse complement strand
TAGTCAATAGTCAATAGTCAATAGTCAATAGTCAATAGTCAATAGTCAATAGTCAGGATAAGGGGAATGGCAAATTTCCGATTCTTTTAGCCACGAAAATCCGATGTTCATTTCTTTTTAAAACTAAATACACTGATGGAGCCATTGGAATAGCTGCAAACCCATGCTTCCAGTTTGTCATTATTTTCGAATAAATCCACTCCCACCGGGTGTCCCTTGCAGGGTAATGAAGCAATCTTTTCAAAATTGCTGTCATTTACTTTATAAACATCCACAAAGTCGCTGCTGTAGCAGGTTACAAATAAGAACTTGTGATTTTTTGACAATATGATGGTCCGGGGCTGGGCATGTGTGGAAGCACTGAACAAGGTATTCCCGGTAACGGCATCTATGCAGGCAATCTTCGCCAGCCTGTTATACGATACAAAGATCCTCTGGCTGGTATCCATCACAATATGACGGGGATTGGAGGCCACTGCCATATCTTCTTCTTTCATCCAGGCTGAATTATTAATAACAGCAATGCTGGCCCCGCCCATAATGGCGACATAGGATTTATTGTTCTTATCATCCACTGCAATGCCTCTTGGAATGGAGGATACAGGGATCGTACTGATGATCTTTCCGTAGGGATATATGTCTTTATTCATTTCCAGCACACTTACATTATAGGAGTGCCAGTTGCTCACCAGCAGGTATTTGCTGTCGACCGTTTTGGAAATGATCTTTGGGGTTTTGCCCGTTTTGATCAGGGGCACATCAAAAGAATCTTTTTTGCTGCTTCCGGGATAGACTACGGTTATTTTTTTCACCGCATGTCTGATAGAATCGGGTTTCCGGTTGGCTTCGATAGAATCAACCCGGATGGGTACGATGCCTTCTGCATTATGCAGAGATACCCATAAAATTTTATCGTCGTGACTAAAGCAGGCTTCCACCGGTTTTTCCTGGAATGAAGCGATGGGTTTTTCTTTCACATAGTCCCAGCCGGTTCCTTTATTCGATTTGAATTTGAATTCACGGGTTATTTTTCGGCTAGGCTGGTCAAATTCATAAACACTCATGCCTTCCAGGTTCATGGCATAGAGTTTTGAGCCCGTGGTATTGAAAAGTACTGATTTGGTACCCGGGGCAGCGGCTAATAACTCAGTTTTTTCATACACTAATGAAGAATAGGGTCTCAGTATTACTGGTGCCGGTATTGTATCATGAACAGGCTGCTTTTTAACTGTTATGACAGGAAGGCTGTCGGTAATTGTTTTTTCAGCGGTGGATGCTTCCTGGCAACCTGTGCTGAGGTACAAAAAACTGATGTAGGATAAGAGTAGTTGCATGGTCATATGTCAATAATAATCAATAAACAGCATTCAGCCATTAGTTGACCTGGCTCAATATGCACAGGCTGTGGGAAACCCTAAATCGCTTGCAAACAGTGACTTAGTTTCCCGGGCAATTAAATCATCCAAAATCCGTTTAATAATCCGGGTAAATTTCGGGCTTTATCCTATATTTTTGCAAACCTGCCGGATCAAGGCAAGGTTTTTGTTCCCTGCCCGTTGAATTCATCCTGAAAAATCAGAGAGTAATGGTTAAGAACATTTTACCTGCTATATCGATCATCTTTTTGCTGGCCAGTTGTTCCAGCCTTAAGCCTCTGAATTTTACCAGTAATAAGCAGGTAAACTCTTCTTCCGTAACCAATAATGACCCCGCCCGCCCCAATCCAACAAGCAAGACTTCCGTTAAGTTTATCGACAATATTTCTGTAACACCTGAGACGGCAGAACCGCCGGTTGCTTCTGAGCCTGTATCTTCTAAAAAAGAGAGCGGTGCAACAAGAAGAATCTCTGTTGTTGAAACAACTCCTGAACCGGCACCTTCATTTTTTGGAGACCGTTCTTCTGTTATCGAAAATGCCTCCTCTCTCCAGTTGAAATATTCTGTGCTGCTGAATACGGAAGTGGAGCAATTACAAAATCATGTTTTACTGGAAAAGATAGACGAATGGTATGGTACCCGTTACCGGATGGGTGGCACGACCAAAAAAGGAGTTGATTGTTCCGCATTTGTTCAGTCTGTTATCGCCGGTGCTTTTGGATTAGCTATTCCCCGTACGGCCAGGGAGCAGTATCGTGTTGCCAAACTTATTTCAAGAACTGAACTAAAAGAAGGCGACCTGCTTTTCTTTAACACAAGGGGCGGTGTTTCCCATGTGGGCATCTACCTTCAGAATAACAAATTCGTTCATGCTTCCGTATCACAGGGAGTAACCATCAGTGATATGTTTGAATCGTATTACCTGCAACGTTTCATTGGTGCCGGTCGTTTGGAAAACAGTGAAGCCAGCCTTTCTGCGGCTAATTAATCTTTTTTGATTCCCAATCTTTTTTGAATAGTGTGCCAGACCGGTTGAATGTCTGGTGAAAGATTCATATAAATAGCTCCCGCACTATACAATACAATGAATACGAGGCTGCGGGCAAACAACCCGGCAAATCCATGAAGGTTTATAAATCCGTAATAACAAATAGCAAAGGAACCGGCAGCCAGTAAAACAGTATAGAGAGACTGAACAGTAAAAGGGAAAAGCCTGAATTTTTTCCAGAGGAAAACAATGCGGACGATATTATAAATAGTGATAGATATAAGGTTGGCAATAGCAGGTCCGATCAGGCCATACCGGATGGTAAGAAAATAGGTAAGTGGCAGCATCAATGCTAAAAGAATGACCCCACTGATCAGTTCAAACTTCCAGTAATTAGAGGTGGAAATGATCTGGGCGTTGACACCTGTGCCCATATCCACGATCCGCATTAATCCCAATAAAATAAAAGCACTGAAACCTGCCAGGTAGGTTTCTTTCAACTGAAAAGTGAGAATGGCCTCATTGTAATTAAGGGCAATCAATACAAAAAGGCCGGAAGCAAAGACCAGTTGATTGATAGAGGAACGCTGGTAAATTCGTTGAAGCAACTCCATGTTCTTTTCTTTCCAGGCTTTGGACAAATGAGAAATAGAAGCGGCTACAATTCCCCGCTGCGGTGCCTGTATTACACTTCCCATGATCTGGGCCAGCGCAAATATTCCGGCCACATCAGCCCCGCTTTTAACAGCCAATACTAATGTGTCAAAAACCTGGGAGAGGGTAAAGATGAGAGTGCCCGAATACACAAACAGGCAGAGCCGCAGAATTTTTCCAAAATAACGACGGCTAACCTTACTGACCTTGAATGTAAAATGAATCTTTTTGGTAGCAACCAGATAAATAAAAAGTGTAAGTGCTATAGCGGGGTAGGTGAATGCATAGAGTTTGATAAAGAGGGAGAAATCTTTGATGATCCCCGTGATCATTAACACGATCAATACAGTGGTAAGTAATCTCCATTGCACTTCCTTTAAAAAACTGGTCAGCACCGCCTTGCCCAGGTTCCAGGCATAAGCTTCAAGAACAGAATAAATAGTGAGGCCTAATCCCATCGGGAATATCCAATAATAATACGTAAGGAGTATGGGCGACTTCTCACCAAATTTCCGGATCACGATGTCTTTGAAGAACCAGCCGGCAACCATCACCAGTAAAAAACCAAACAGGCTGACCAATAGTGACCAGGTGATCATATCATTTTTCCTCGGCGGCAAATGATCGTTATAATAATGATAGAATTTAAAGATATAGGAAGGAGTGGCCATCATGGCAAAGACATACATCATGGTGGCGATGGCAATGAAGATACTGGTTAAACCATATTGCGCCTCCTCGAAATACCGGGTAAAAAAATAAGTATTAAGCATACCCACAGCAAACCCACTGTAGATAACCGCTGAAGAAATAATACTTTGCCTGCGGATGGTGCTCATGTGGTAAAGATACTGGTCAGGATTGAATGGTCAATAGCCAATAAGCAATGGCCTTTTGGATAGCAAGGTCACTGGCTTAGTTGTTTTGTGGTAATATATAAAAGGTTGTCAAACTCAGGCGCAGATACCGGGCTTACACCCGCCAGTTTTGTTATTTGCCAATTGGTAGTGGGAGATAACCCTATTTCGCCTTTTTGATCTTTTATTTTTAAGGGCATATTGAAACCCTCTATACAGTTTGTCCAGCGATAGGAGATTGCATTTTCTGACAGCTTATATTCCAGTACCGGGATTTTAGTAGTCCGTAAGTACTGATCAAAAATTTTAGAAAGATCTTTCCCGGATTTTTTGGAGAAATAATCCTCTACATCTTTCGAATCAACCGTTTTATGATAGAAATCTTTATTTAAGCCTCTTAATATAGTTCTGAACAATTCGTCATCATTGATCACCTGCCGGATGGTATGCAGCAGGTTTGCACCTTTATTATACATATCACCGCTGCCTTCCTGGTTCACACCGTGTGGCCCGATCAGGGGTTTGTCGTTTGCAATCTTATTCCGGATACCCAGGCAATATTCATCTCCTGCTTTTTTGCCATAATAGTATTCAATGAATAAGACTTCGGAATACATGGTAAAGCCTTCATGTATCCACATGTCAGCAATATCATTGGTGGTAATATTATTGGCAAACCATTCATGACCACTTTCGTGGATGATGATATAATCCCATTTCTTTCCCCAGCCGCTGCCGCTAAGATCCATACCTAAATAGCCATCCTGGAAACGATTGCCATAGGCAACCGCACTCTGGTGTTCCATACCCAGGTGCGGCGATTCTACCAGTTTGTAACCATCTTCATAAAAAGGATAGGGGCCAAACCAGTATTCAAAAGCTTTCAGCATTCGTTTTACATCTCTTCCAAATTGTTTTTTGGCTTTTTCAAGATCGTAATCCAATACCCAATAGTCGCAGGAAAGAAGATCCTTTTCTCCCTTATAGACTTCACTGAATTTTACATAATGGCCAATATAAGGTACGATGTTGTAATTGTTAATGGGGCTGGCTACTCTCCAGGAATAATTCTTTTTTCCATTTCTTTCATCACCCGGAGGGCCTTCACGGCCATTGGCAACTGCCACCAGGTCTGACGGCACTGTTACATTTATGATGGCTCCTTCTTCCGGTTCATCACCCTGGTAGTCTTTACAGGGATACCATACACTAGCGCCCAATCCCTGGCAGGCAACTGTTGCCCATGGACGACCTTTTGCGTCTTTGGTCCAAATCCAGCCTCCATCCCAGGGAGGATTGGCTGCTACCTGCGGTTTCCCTTTGAAATAAATATAGATGCTGTTATTTACTTTTCCTTTTGCTGTATGAAAATCCCTTTCGCCAAAATCAATCCAATACACATTTCCTTCTCTTTTGAGAGGATACGAAATATTCCCGTCTGTTACTTTTTCAATGAACATGGGTTGCTGCAGGTCGATTTGCATTATTTTATTCTTTCCTGGTTGAGCTACATCAAATGTCAGCTGGTTATAGCCACTGATCTCTTTTTTTTCAATATTCACATCTATATTGATGTTATAATGCAATACATTCCACCAGGCCCTTCCCGGTGTTATGCCGCCTCTCAGCGAATCCTGTCTTGTAAAAGCTGTTTTCTTTTGTAAAGGCTGGGCACAGAGATTTTGCAATACCAAATTCAGTACAAGGAAATAACTAACCAGCCTTTTCATGTTATATGTTTGCTTTAGTTTGCTAATTTAGTCTGACTATATTTAAAGAATGAACCGTTTAACAAAATATTTTCCACTTTATTCCATCCTCTCTTTATGCCTGGTATCCTGTGCCGGTAAAAAAAACAGTGGTAAAAAAGTATTCCATTATAATGAACAAACAGGCATTGCTTCACTTGATCCTGCATTTGCCAAGAACCAGTCCATTATGTGGCCCGTGCACCAGCTCTATAGTACCCTGGTGGAAGTGGACAATCAGCTGCAAATAGTTCCTTCACTGGCAAAAAGCTGGGATATCTCGGATGACAGGCTTGTTTATACCTTTCATTTAAGAGATGATGTTTTCTTTCACGACGATGCATGTTTCCAGGGAGGGAAAGGAAGAAAATTGCTGGCAAAGGATATTGAATACAGCTTATCAAGAATCATTGATAAGAATACTGCCAGCCCCGGTGCCTGGATATTTAACCGGAAAGTGGATTCTCTGCAACCCTTCAAAGCCCTTAATGATTCAACCTTCCAGCTGAAACTGGTACGGCCTTATAATCCAGTGCTCGGTATTTTATCCATGCAGTACTGTTCCATTGTTGCTAAGGAAGCAGTAGAAAAATACGGAAGTGATTTTCGCCGGCACCCTGTTGGTACAGGGCCTTTTCAGTTCATAGCCTGGGTGGAAGGACAGGCATTGGTGCTGACCAAAAATAAAAGCTATTTCGAGAGAGACAGTGCAGGTAACCGGCTGCCTTACCTGGATGGAATAAAAATTACTTTTTTCGATAGTAAGGCCACTGAGTTTTTATTGTTCAGGCAAAACAAACTGGAATTTATTAATGATATTGATCCGTCGTTTAAAGATGAAGTACTTACCAAAAGGGGTGTGTTAAAGAAAGATTGGGAGGGCAAGATCAAACTGCATACCAGTCCTTATTTGAATACAGAATACCTGGGCATATTGTTCGATTCGACAAATGAAATTCTTAAAAACTCACCGCTTAAAAGTAAAAAGATCAGGCAGGCGATCAATTATGGTTTTGACAGAAGGAAGATGATATTGTATTTACGCAATTCACTAGGAACTGCTGCTGAATCCGGGTTTGTTCCGATGGGGCTGCCTTCATTTGATACAGTTGCTGTAAAAGGATATTATTATGATCCTGCCATGAGCCGCCGCCTGCTGGAAGAAGCCGGTTTCCCTGATGGTAAAAATTTACCGGTTGTTAAATTGTTGACGGTTCCTATTTATGCCGATATGGCCAATTTTATTGCTAAACAATTAGACGAGGCGGGCATTCCTGTGCAGGTGGATGTTGTTCAAAAATCGTTGTTACTTGAAATGACCTCCAATTCAAGGGCTCAGTTCTTCAGAGGCAGTTGGATCGCCGATTACCCGGATGCGGAGAATTATTTATCTGTTTTCTATTCAAAGAATCCGGCACCACCTAACTATACACGGTATAATAACCCAAGGTTTGATGCTTTATTTGAACAGGCATTGACTGAAGAAAATGATTCATTACGGCTCAGGCTTTACCAACAGGCTGACCAGGTAATGATCAATGATGCGCCGATTGTACCACTTTGGTATGATAAAGCTGTACACCTGGTACAAACCAATGTAACAGGATTTTATCCTAATGCACTCAACCTGCTTGAACTAAGGAAAGTCAAGATTGGGGAGTAAGATATTTTATTGGTCCAGAGCAGTGATCCGCTGATCTATAACTGCCAGCTGGTCTTTTTCCTTAGGTGCTAATTTCTGTTTGTTCTTATTAATATAAGAGTATGGAGTTTCTATACCTCCATAACTCCCATCTGATCTGAACACGGAAGTGGCAGGTGGGTTGTTGAGGTTTGCCGCCACCACTACTTCTGGTTGCCCGGAAGCATTTTTTTGCAGCGAAATCTTATTGGGCGGCGGCGGCACCAGGAATTCAGCAATACTGGCTTTGTTAGTTATTTTAAACACATCATTTGTGTCAACGAGAACGATTCGTGTAACGATTTTCCCGGCACTGTTTTTTAATAATAAGGAGCTCTCAAATGTATAAAGGGTAACAATATCATAGTTGGTACCGGAGATACGTTGTGCATAATAATCAAGTACAACGGGATCGGACATGGTAAAATCAATAGTGTAAGCCGGGTTACAATTATCACCACAAAGTTCTTTGTTCTTTAATTCTTCACAAACAAGGGGAAGCTTTTCATCCAGTATGCGCCAGGCTTTATTGCCAGGTTTGAAATGGGCCGGGAGGTTGATCCTGTATTTGCCAGTGTCTATGGCGGTCAGAGACTGGCTGTGAAAGAGAGCCGGGTGAAAAAGAAAACAGGATAAAAGGTAAATGGTATAATTTCTCATGTGTTGTGGTTTAAAGCAAAAGATATTTAAAGCAGTTCGGATATAAGCCTCCGTTGCCGTTAAAAGAGGGTGAAAACTAAAGGGGCTTAAGAGGCAAACCATCCATTTTGGTAAGTGCAAAGACAAATGGGGGAGGTAATCTTAACAGGTATTTTCAACAGAATAAATAGTATTTAAACTGTCTTTTTTCGTAAAACCCGTTGTTTTTGATAGTATTTTCCGAATTTATTTTTAGGTGTAACCACTTGAAAAGCAGGTTGATATTTAAGGCCAGTTCGGCTGTAACCCTTGCTGGGCTTGCAGATACCAAATATGAAATATATTTTTGATTTCTCAACTGGTGAAAATGATACATACTGGTTGGGAAATTGAAAAGAAGTGTCCAACAAATCCTAAGGAAAGCAGTTTTAGTAGTTTTACGATTAGCCCTATATCCTTCGATCAGCCCTAACTAGTCCTAATACCTGTCAAAAAATTCGTACCATGAAAGCGATTTTTACACGTCGTGTAAGCGACCTTATTCTGTCTTTTTTAGTTTGCCTGTTTATTGCCAGCAATGCTTCTGCCCAGGCACCTATCTACAAATTTGAGTCACCAACATTGATATCGGGAACAGATAAAGCTGTAAATGCAGTTTATCGGTTTCCTAATGTAACCACAGGGTTTGATGCTCTTGTGCAGATCACTAACATGTCTGCGGGTATTGCTCTGAGAAATATTGACAGGACAGCAGATGGATATGGGGAAGCATTTCAACCCGAGTATAGAGTAAATGGCAGCACAAACGGGTATATTGATTTCCTGATCACTTTTGTGCTAACAGGTACTTCTACAGCAGCCAACCAGCCATTTGTCGACGCATCAGGGCTTGATATAGATGGGAATGACGGGGCCGCTCCCAACTTTCTTGCAGAGTATAACGTGATTGATATGGGCGGCGGTAACTATTCGTTTAATACCACCAGCAGCCATCTTTCAATTACACAAACAGGCACGGCATTTACAGGTGCAAATATTACCGGTGTCTTATGGGGAGCATTGGTAGATACGAGTGCCAAGGAAGTAATGTTTACAGTTTCAAATGTCAACGTAACTTCTTTCACTTACAGGGTAGGGTCCTCCAATAACAGCACTAACACAGGTAATCGTTATGCAAGTTTATACTTCAAAAAATTCTATTATGCTCCTTATCCACTGGCGATACCCAGCCTGATCAATTTTGAAGGAAACAGGAACGGGAATAACATCGCATTCAAATGGGATTTCTCTACTACTGAAGGCCTGGATCGTTGTGTTTTGGAAAGAGCTGTTGCTTCCGGTACTTATTCAGCAGTTGCTGATTTTATATATACCGGCGAAAATGCCTTTGAGAAACATACTACCTATACAGATAATTCTGTTTCCAAGGGAAATTATAATTACCGGTTGAAAATGATAGGTAAGAACGGAGAGATAAAATACAGCTCTGTACTCGCCTTCAAAACCGGTTCGGAAAATGATAGCCAGGAGTTGAACGTTTATCCATCGGTTATCAGCAGCAGCTTTACTGCAAGATTCAATGCAGACAGAAGTGAACCAGCCCAATTGCAGATCGTTGATTATTCCGGCAGATCTGTGTATAGTAAATCGGTAACGCTTGTACAGGGGCAGAATAATATTTCAGTAAACGATTTTACAGCTGCCCGCGGGAATTTTGTGATCGTTGTCAAAAAAGGAGGCAAAATATACAGCCAGAAAGTAATTGTACAATAAGATCATCAGCCATTAACCTTACCTGTGTAAAATGAATCCATATCCTTATGTCAGCCCGTTTTTAATCCGTGTACCAAAATCCTTTACTATGAACGAAACCAGTTCCTGAAAAGCCATTCTCTAATTAACTAAAACAAATTGCATGATCAGAATGGTACCCAAATCAAAAGGTGGGAGTTTATCCCACCTTTTACTTTTCTAATTTATTACCCGCTTTATTACCGGCGGTTTCTTTTCCTGCCAAAAACCCCGAAGCGTACCCCGGCTTCCGCAACCAGCATATCTGTTTTTGATTCTCTTTCCGTAAAGAAAACATTCCCGTTATCATCAATATAAGGATCAGTAAGGTATTTTGTATTCGTACCAAGCAGGTAAGATGCCTTTAACGACAAACAAACTTCCTTTGCTTTTCCCAGGGGTATTTCAATACCAAGACCCGGCCCCCAGATAAAAGCCCAATAACCTTTGGTTGAATTGCCACCGGCATACTGGCTATTACCAAAAAAAGTCTCTCTTTGTGCATCAACAGAGGAGAAGAACAGGTTGGTTCCAATGGTGCCATCCACGAATAACTGGACGGGCTTATCATGTGGTACCAGGTCGGCCCGGGCTTTAAAAGCCAGCGAAAAAATATTATTTGAGGCCGTTACCCGGTACCGGTCAAAGAAACCGAATGTATAGAGATCAAAATACTTAGTGTCGGAACTGGTGATCAGGAAACCAATTTCACCACCAATACTTACCGGCAAGTCAACGGAAGGCCGGTGCATGATATTCCACCTGATACCGGCACCCGTTACAGGGTAGGTTGATTTATATTCTCCCTGCGGGAAACTGAGTTGAAAGCTTACGGTAGAGATGGTCTTTTGCGCCTGTCCATACATGCTTATACCAACAAGCAGTACAAGAATAGCAAAACGTTTCATACTCCTTTTTTTACAAAGTAAACCAGAAATGCTATAAAAAAAGAAGACTGTGATCTTTTCACAGTCTTTTATATCAATTACTCTTTTTTAAGCTTATCCTTAAAAACCTTTCTGAACTTATCTATTTTAGGCCGGATGACAATTTTACAATAAGGGTTCGTATTCTCATTATTCTCAAAGTACTGCTGGTGATAATTTTCAGCAGGATAGAATTTTGTGAAAGCTGTGATCTCTGTGACAATGGGCCTGTCAAAAGCGCCACTTTTGTCTAATTCTGTTTTATATTTCTCCGCTTTCTGTTTTTGTTCTTCGTTGTGGTAGAATACACCGCTGCGGTACTGGGTTCCCACGTCAGCACCCTGGCGGTTCAGCGTGGTGGGGTCATGTGTTTCCCAAAATACTTCGAGCAGCTCATCAAAACTGATTTTTGCCGGATCATAAACGATCTGCAGGCATTCTGCATGGCCGGTTTCACCACTGCATACTTCTTTATACGTTGGGTTTTCTCTCTGCCCGCCTGTATAACCTGATTCAGCACTGATCACTCCATCCAGTTGTTCAAAAATAGCTTCGGTGCACCAAAAGCATCCGTTGGCAAATGTGGCTGTATCGGTTTTACCAGTTGTTAAGACGGCGGGGGTAGTTGTATTTGTTGTGTTATCCATATTCTTTGTTGAAGGGGATGATTTTTGTGCACAGGAGAATAAGGCCCCCAGGCTGATGACTGCTGTTGTGAAAAACATGGTTATTTCAGTTTTATTTTTCATCCGTATGATAAATTTCGTGCAATTTAGTGTTACCGCAAGGAGTGTTTTGTAAGTTGCATAACATTCGATTGGTTTTCGATTATCATTAACATCCTGCAGTATAACACTACCATCTACGGATGGTTGACTAAAAAAGATCTATGTTTCGGTTACTTATAACTTGTTTAACAATTAGTGTTTTAACGGCCTGTCAAACCACAGTTATGAAAAAAGAGATTGTCTCCACTTATGCTTTTCGCCTGAAACCCGGGGAGGATCTGAAGGAAGGAATTGAAAAACAGGTAAAGGAGAACAAGATCAATGCCGGATGGATTGCTACCTGTGTGGGTAGCCTCACCGATTATATGCTCCGGTTTGCCAACCAGCCGGGTAGTAGCAGTGGCAGTTGGTATTTTGAAATAGTAAGCCTGGTGGGTACGGTCAGTACCAATGGCTCCCATATTCATATCAGTATCAGTGACAGTACGGGTAAAACCATTGGTGGCCATTTAATGCCGGGCTGTAAAATTTATACAACTGCTGAAATTGTAATACAGGCAACCGATAAGTATGAATTTACAAGAGAAAAAGATGGTAGTACTCCCTGGGAAGAATTGCAGGTGAAGGAGAAAAAGGACTGATGGATTAATGTATCGCCGTTACATTCACTTTCTGAATACCCTCCAGGTGTACTTCAATATGCCGGTCACGGGCTTTGCTTTCAAATTCACTGATGATCTCGAGGATGTCATAGTCAATAAAATGACAATCGCTGCCATCAATGGTCAGTACAGAGTATTCCGGGATTTTATCTAATGCCTCTTTCAGTTTTACTTTATTCAGGAAGGTAACATTGCTGTTGAGCCGGATATGAAACATTTCTGTCTCATGTACTTTTCGTTTATCGATCCTGTATTCTGCCTTGAAATTATTCTTGATAATATAAAAGGCAGAAAGCAGTAAACCGGCTGTAACTCCAATCAGCAGATCGGTCACCAGGATAATGACGATAGTGAGTACAAATGGGAGAAACTGTTTGGTGCCCAGGCTCCACATATTTTTAAACAACTTGGGTTTGGTCAGGTTATAACCTGTTACTAAAAGAATAGCAGCCAGTGCTGCGTAAGGGATCATATTCAATGCAAAAGGAATAAAAAGCACCGCCAGTAATAGAAACAGCCCGTGTGTAAAAGCAGATAGTCTTGTTCTTGCACCCGCATCAATGTTCGCTGCGCCCCGAACGATCACGGCTGTAATGGGGATTGCACCTAATAAACCACATGTTATATTACCAATACCCTGTGCGGCCAGCTCCCGGTTAACAGGGGTGATGCGGTTATGCCGGTCCAATTTATCAATCGCTTCCACGCAGAGCAGTGTTTCTAAGGAAGCCAATAGTCCAACGATCACACCATCTTTCCAGATGGCAGCACTGGAAAATAGTTTGGAGAAATCAGGAAAGACGATCTCTCCAAATATATTAGCAGGTATATTGACAAGCTGTGTTGGTTTCAACGAAAGATCCGTGGTGATCCAACCGAAGATATAATTTACCGCAATGCCGGCCAGTACGGCCACCAACGGTGCAGGAATCACCCTCCATTTTTTGGCAAAAGGCCGTTGCCACAAGATCATGATCAACAAGGAAACCACGGTAATAATAATCGTACCTCTTCCAATATGAAGATTGAAATTCCGGATATTACCGGTCACATCTTTGGAAGAGAAAATTTTGATGAAGCCGCTTTGCCAAAAATCAGGCTGGTCATATCCCAATGAAAACGGAATTTGTTTAGCGATCAGCATAATACCAATAGCGGCCAGCATTCCTTTAATTACTGCTGATGGAAAATAATTAGCAATAACACCCAATTTTAAGGCACCCAGCAGCAATTGGAAAACACCGGCAATGATAACGACCAGCAGGAAAACCCTGTAATCTCCATAAGAAAGAATAGCGGCTGCCAATAATGGAGAAAGCCCTGCCGCAGGGCCTGATACACCAAATTGCGATTTACTGATCACAGAAACCACCATGCCGCCGATAACACCGGAAAGAATACCTGCATAGAGTGGGGCACCTGAAGCCAGTGCTATACCCAGGCACAGGGGAAGTGCTACAAAAAACACCGATAATCCTGCAGGAAGATCATGCCGCAACCAGATGCGGCGCATATATCGTAGTCTTCGTTTCAAATGAACTGATTTGCCGGAAGGTAAAAAAAAATAACCGGTAGGGGAATGACTTCAGCCGGTTGTAAAAACAATCAACCGCTGCATCTGCTGAAACCGTTAATAGGCCTAAATTTGCTGGCTTAATTAAATGACCCGTGTGGTGAAGAAAAAATGAAGTTATATCCTGAATCGGCCTATATACAGTTAGAGTTTAATAAGGTGAAAGACCTGCTGGCGAACTATTGCCAGACAGAGCATGCCCATAACAAGGCGGCTAACCTGCGTATCCATACCCGGAAAGAATTTATTGATACAGAACTCCGGCAAAGCCACGAATACCGGCAACTGGTCACCAACAGTATCTACTTTCCTAATGATTATATATTAAACCTGGCCAAAGAATTAAAACTATTGTCCATCCCCGGTGCCGTATTGGTGGGTGAACAATTGATGCAGGTACGTAAACTCGCAGAGAGTATCGAAAAAATATTCCGCTGGTTCGACAGTGAAAGAAGACAGGCGTACAATGCCATGGCAAAAGTTATTGAAAACACTTATTATGAAAAAGTGATCATCGAGATGATCGATGAGGTGCTGGATGATTACGGGCAGGTAAAGGATAATGCATCCGAAGACCTGAAGAATATCCGGATGAGTCTTTACAGGAAGCGCAATGAACTCCGCAGGATGTTTGAAAAGATCATTACCAAACTGAACAAGCAGGGTTATCTCGCCGATATTGAGGAAAGTTTTATGAGCGGCCGAAGGGTGGTGGCTGTGTTTGCCGAACAGAAAAGAACAGTGAAAGGAATTTTACATGGAGAAAGTGACAGCCGCAAAACAGCATTTGTGGAACCAGAGGAAACGATTGAACTCAATAACCAGGTACATGAACTGGAGAATGATGAACGAAAAGAAGTATACCGCATCCTGCGTGAATTGACCGGTAAACTATCTGTGTATGCGGCATTGCTGTCAACTTATCACAGTATTGTGGGGGAATATGATTTTATCAGGGCGAAGGCAAAGCTGGCGGCTGATATACGGGGAGAGTTCCCGGTGGTGCAGGATAAGGCCGGTATTCACCTGGTGAATGCCTATCATCCTTTATTATATCTCTACAACCAGCGCAGCAATAAGCCCACGATACCGGTAACGCTTACCCTGGATGAAAATAAACGGATACTTGTTATCAGCGGACCTAATGCGGGCGGGAAAACAGTTACTATGAAAACAATAGGCTTGCTGCAGATGATGGTGCAGAGTGGCTTGCTGGTGCCGGTCCATCCCTCTTCGCAGTTTGGTATTTTCAAGCAACTAATGATCCATATCGGCGATACGCAGAGCCTGGAGTTTGAACTGAGCACTTACAGCAGTCACCTCATTCACATGAAACATTTCATGGAAAATGCGAATGGCAGAACGCTGTTCTTTATTGATGAACTGGGAAGCGGAAGTGATCCTAATCTTGGTGGTGCTTTTGCAGAAGTGATCATGCAGGAACTGGCCCGCAAGCATGCGATCGGTATTGTGACAACGCATTACCTTAACCTGAAAGTGATGGCGGGCAAAACAGCCGGTATCCTGAACGGGGCTATGGCTTTTGATGAAAAGAACCTGCAGCCGCAATACAAGCTGATCGTTGGTAAACCGGGAAGTTCCTATACATTTTCCATTGCAGAAAGAATTGGCCTGGATAAGTCGCTGATCAAAAAAGCGAAAGAACTGGTGGATGAAGACCAGTTCAGGCTGGATAAATTACTGAACCGTACCGAGCAGGACCTCCGGGACCTGGAAAGGAAGGAAACAGAGCTGAATAAAACGATCAAAGAGAATGAACGGTTGAAGAAGGAAATGCAGCAGGTGATGGATAAGGAACGGCACCGCCAGCAGGTGGAAGTATTGAAGGAGCAGAACCGGGTATCGGAAGAAAAGATCGCTTACCTGAAGGATATGGAGCGGAAGCTGAAGCAGCTGCTGATCGAATGGCGCAGGGAAGAGAATAAGAATAAAGTGATCAAACAAATGGAGGGGTTGCTGTTCAAAAAGAATGAGCAGAAAGTGGTGAGCAAAATGCAGAAAAAGATCGATTCGAAATTTGCAGAAGTGGGAGGTGATATCAAAATAGGCGATAAAGTAAAAATGAAACGTAATCACCAGGTGGGAGAAGTGATAGAGCTGAGAGGAAAGAGGGCCGTGGTGAAAATAGGTATGCTGCCCATGCAGGTAGATATGAAAGACCTTGTGGTGGTGAAGGAGAAAGAGACTGAACCTGATAAATAGACTTTTTTAAATTCAGTTGGCCAATAAAAAAGCGAAACCTTACGGGGTTTCGCTGGTATTTAATGAGCATGTAAGTCAGCTGTTGCGGATATAGTTCTGCAAATGGTTGATGGTTTCCTTCTGTGTTAATATGGTTTCTTTGACCACATCGCTCATGGAGATGATGCCGGCCAGTTTATCATTTTCAAAAACAGGTAAGTAGCGGATATTATTCCTGGTCATTAATTCCATACAATGATCAATGCTGTCGGAAGGTGTAACCGTTGGCAGGTCGGCCGACATGATCTCAGCCACAGTGGTATCAGTTGAATTCTTTCCCTTTAATATGACTTTACGGGAATAGTCTCTTTCAGTAATAAGGCCGAGATAATTGCCATTTTCCATCACCATCATGGATCCGATATTCTTTTCAGCCATTATGCGTAATGCTTCCAGTACGCTGGTGCCTGGTGAGACATTAGCAGTGGAGGTACCTTTCCGGGCAAGGATGGAGGATACTTTATTCATATGGCGTCGTTTTAGTTAAATGGAATTTACGAAAAGATATGGCCGCCTCAAAAAATATTTATTTTCTATGCTGCCATTACTCACAAATGACTTTCATTTTACCGTGCTTGTGCTTACCTTGCGGCCCTGCATGGACCGGAAACCCGCTACTATAAAAGAGATCGCCCAGCGACTGAATGTTTCAGTCTCCACAGTGTCAAGAGCTTTACATGACCATCCCAGCATCGGCCTGCGTACCAAAATGCAGGTACAGAAACTGGCGAAAGACCTGAACTACGAACCCAACCAGGCGGCCATATCATTTAAGCAGGGAAAAACCATGACCATTGGTGTCATTTTGCCCAATCTGGGTGAAGAATTTTTCTCCATCGCTATTAATGGTATTGAAGACATTGCCACCAATAATAATTACACCGTACTGATCGGCCAGTCGCATGATGATGTGGAAAGGGAAAAACAGATCGTGGATACGATGCGGCGTCACCGGGTAGACGGGCTGATCGTTTCCTTATCCAAGAATACCAATAACTATGATCACTTTGATCAATTGAAAAAGTATAATATACCGGTTGTTTTTTTTGACCGGGTTCCGGAAACAGCGGGCACTTTTACGGTGTCCTGCAGCCTTAAAAAAAGTTCGGTGAACCTGGTGGACTGGCTGGTCAACCAGGGCCATAAAAAAATTGCATTTATCAATGGTCCGGACACCATGCAGAGTTCTTCAGACCGGCTGGAAGGATATAAGGAAGGATTGAAGAAGAACAAGCTGGACTATGATAAGACGTACGTGGTGCATACTGATCTGAGCAGTCCTTCTACTAAAGAAGCAGTCAGGAAATTACTGGCTTTAAAAGTGAGACCGGCCGCCATTATTGCGTTCAACGATTATGTGGCATTGGATGCTACCAAAGTCTCCCGCCAGGAAGGATTAAAGATCAATAAAGATATTTTCTTTGTAAGCTATGCCAACCTGCCGATCACCAGTTATATGGATGATCCGCCGCTGGCATCCGTAGAACAATTTCCTTACCAGCAGGCGGAGAAAGCCACCAGTATTTTACTGCAACTGGTGCAGGCCAATGATGCTGATGAAGACATTACCCGAAAGATAGTGCTGGAAAGTAAAGTGGTGGTAAATCCAGTGGAATAACCAAATGATATAATTACAATAAATGAAAAAGACTCCGGTGATGGAGTCTTTTTCATTTATATGCCGATAATAATTTATCCTTTTTTCTTCGGTTTTACTGTTGACTTGACAGCTTTATTGTTTTTATTTCTTTCACCTTTTAGGGTAGAAGCCAGTTTAAGGGCTTCGTAGGCATTGATCACACCACCCGAACGGCTGATATCAGAAAGATCCACTTCTTCACCAGTACCGGGATTCTTAACTTTCATTCCCGGATTTTGAGAAGATTTTTCAATGACCATTTTCACCTGCTGCGGGCTTAATGCAGGATAATATTGCAGGATCAGTGCTGCCAGTCCGGCTACCACCGGAGAAGCCATACTGGTTCCCTGTAAATTCTGATAGGTATTACCACCCGGAACAGTTGCATAGATCTTTACGCCGGGAGCAAACACATCCACTTCCTGTTTGCCATAGTTAGAGAAATTAGCGGTAAGGCTGTTGCCATTTTCATTATTAGGACCGCTGGCACCCACAGTGATCCAGTTACCGGCTCTTTTGCCATCATTGAAAACAGGAGTAGGGTAGTTAAAACTGGTATCGATATTCTTCGCATCGTTACCGGCAGCATGCACCAGTAATACACCTTTACTTTCTGCATATTTCACAGCATCATCCACCCACTGTTTTTCCGGAGAAAAGCCTTTACCAAAACTCATATTGATCACCTGTGCACCATTATCAGCTGCATAGCGGATGGCCAGGGCGATATCTTTATCATGCTCATCACCGTCCGGAACAGCACGAAGTGACATGATCCTTACATTATCTGCGACACCATCCATTCCTTTGCCATTGCCTCTTGCAGCAGCAATAATACCAGAAACGTGGGTGCCGTGTAAAGCAGATTTATTATTTACAAACACATTATTGTTACCGTAGAATTTATCGTTGAAATCACTATAGTTATCTTTTACGATATTGGCCCTGTAATTTTCAGGAGCTGTTTCAGCAGCTTCTGCTTTTTTCATTTCACTTTCCACATAGTCGCCAAAACCACCCACAAACTCTTCATTATTCGACTCCAGGGCATCGTTACCTGACATCAGGCCATAGATCATGTTCTTGGCTTTTTTTACATCTGCATCATCAGAAGTAAATGCTTCCAGTTCCCTTCCGGTGTATTTCTCTTTACCCATTGCTTTGCGAAGGATACTGTTGGCTTTTGTAGCACTGGTATAGGCTCTTTTCAGGAATACCAGTTCCATCGTGCTTGTTTTGGAGTCGCCGCCAGCTACTTCTTCTTTGGAACGTTTCCACATTTCGTATTCAAACTTTTCTTCTTTAGAAAGTTTGCTGGCATCCACGTCTTTGCCATCATATTTAGATTTGTACATATGATAAACCCGGGCCGCTTCATACGAATCCTTTTCCACGTTCTGTTTACCATCACGGCTGCCGAGAAAATTCCAGCCGTTGATATCATCGATATAGCCATTCTTATCATCGTCTATTCCATTGCCGGGGACCTCTTTTTTATTGACCCATAAAACCGGTTTCAGGTCTTCATGTGTCGTATCAATACCGGAATCTATCACGGCTACGATAACGGTATTACTTTTTACTTTTTTTGCTTTAAGAAATTCATAGGCTTTGTCAATGCTGATCCCGTAATAGCCATTGGCTTTGGGGTCCTGCATATGCCATCCTTTGGGTACTTCCTGGGCAAACAGGGCAGATGTTATCAATCCGCCGATCGTTAGGAGAGTGGTACGTTTCAATAAATTGGTCATTTGCGTTTTTTTAATATTACAAATTTGCTAAAGGCGTCAAAAGTAATGATTACCATTCATACAATTTACATATGTTAAACCCCTGCTTTTTGGGTAAAAGCAGGGGTTTTGGGAGAATTTTGACGAACGATTGACGGACTTAGTTGCTTAGTTTCAGTTCTACCCTCCGGTTTTGTGCTTTTTCAGCTTCCGTCTTACCGCTGTTAAGCGGCTGAGACGGTCCAAAACCTTTGGCAGAAAGCCTGCCGGCATCTATTCCTTTTGATTCAAAATAAGTTTTTACGTTATCAGCACGGTCTTGTGATAATTGTATGTTGGCATTATAGTTTGCATCCGCACTGGTATGCCCCTCGATCGATAATTTCAGTTCCGGGTTTTGCTTCATGATCGTTACCACTTCATCCAGCTCTTTGAAAGAGGATTTCAGCAGGTTCGCTTTTGAAAACTCAAATTGAATGCGTTTGGCGGCATAGTTGACTTTCTCCACGATCTCTTTTTGTACGGCAGGGCAGCCGTTATTTTCTTTCAATCCCGGTACTTTCGGGCATTTGTCATTTTCATCATTTACCCCGTCGCTATCTGTATCCGGTACAGGGCAACCTTCATAACGCCCCAATCCTACTACCTGCGGACATTTATCATCATCATCATTCACACCATCATTATCTGAATCCGGAACCGGGCAACCATTATAACGGGCCACACCGGGCACATCAGGACATTTATCAAGATCATCTGTTATACCATCGGCATCCTTATCTTTTGGAGCAGGGCAACCTTTATAAGCAAGAACACCCGGTACATCTATACATTTATCTTCCTTGTCAGGAATGCCATCTGCATCTTTATCCGGGCAGCCTTTTGTAAGGGCCGGTCCGGGTTGATCGGGGCATGCATCCTGTTCATCAGGAATACCATCCTTGTCTTTATCTTTTATTCTCTTTTCAGGAGCTGTTTGCGGGCCGAGGAAGATGCCCAGAGTGGCTCCAATTACCTGGTGTTTGAAAGTACCTGTGTAATCTTTGGCCTGGTAAAAATCATTCAACCCACGGCTGTAATTAGCAGTGAGAAATACACGACCAAATTCAAGTCCCGCTAATGCGTTGGCACCATAATTCAATACTTTATATTTTCCGGGAGCATCGCCCACCGGCAGGTCTGTATTTTCTTCTGACGTAAATGTTCCCTGGTCATTTGTTTCTGTAGCTTCTTTTCCATTATAAAAAAAGGAAGCATAAGGCCCGGCGCCAATGATGAATTTTGTTTTAGCGCTGAGCCTGAATTTATAAACGAGGTTCAACGGCAGGTCGATATAATTGATGAATTGTTCTGAAGACTGGAAAACAGTGCCGCTACTCCCGCTGATATCGCCGGCAAATTTTCTTCCTTTATTAAAAAAGATGATACCGGGCTGAAAAAACAGTTTTGATTTTTCAGCAAAGGGCACATCGGCTATAAAACCAAAATGAACGCCGGTGCGGCCCGAATACCCGTTTTTAAAAGTAGAAAAATCAGGAAGGTCGTTCTCCTCTATTACTTCGGACTGGTGGCCACCGAGGACAAGGGCAACTCTTATCTGCGCATTGGCTATAAAAAAACTGCTTAGAACGAATGCAAAAGCAAGGAAAGATCCTTTCATGGGAGCTGGGTTAGGTTTTAGGGATATTGTTTCAGGCTGTAAAAATTGGAAATATTTCGCAGAAATCATAGTAATAAGGCCGTTTTGATGGCCTTATCGTCATAAATCAAACTTTATACCCTGTGCCAATGGCAATTTTGTGCTGTAATTGATTGTATTGGTCTGCCGGCGCATATAATTCTTCCAGGCATCACTGCCGCTTTCCCGGCCGCCCCCTGTCTCTTTTTCACCGCCAAAAGCACCACCGATCTCAGCCCCGGAAGTTCCGATATTGACATTCGCAATGCCGCAATCACTGCCCGCCGCCGAGAGGAATTGTTCAGCTTCCCGCAGGTTCAGTGTCATAATTGAAGAGGAGAGGCCCTGCGGCACTTCATTTTGTATGGCTATGGCTTCATCAATGGTTTTATATTTCAACAAATACAAGATGGGCGCAAAAGTCTCATGCTGCACAATTTTATAACCCGGCTTTGCTTCAGCCACACAAGTGTTAACAT
>CADEDV010000048.1:9418-21711 GCA_902826165.1 uncultured Bacteroidota bacterium | reverse complement strand
ATCAAAGTGCCGGGTTGTCCTCCGATTGGTGAAGTAATGGCCGGTGTTATTGTGCATGTGGTTACGTTTGGACGCTTACCTGAACTCGATGGTTTAGGAAGACCCAAAGCATTTTACAGTAAAAGAGTGCATGATACCTGCTACCGCAGGCCTTATTATGATGCCGGTCTGTATGTAGAAAGCTTTGATGATGATAATGCGAAAAAGGGATATTGTTTATATAAGGTAGGTTGTAAAGGACCTTCCACCTATAATGCCTGTGGGGTTACCAAGTGGAATAATGGGGTCAGCTTCCCGATCCAGTCAGGCCATGGTTGCTTTGGATGCAGTGAAGAAAATTACTGGGATAACGGACGCATTTATGAAAGAGCTTCTGCCTTCCCCGGCTTTGGTATTGAAGCTACCGCCGACCAGGTTGGTAAAGTGGCATTAGGTGTTACCGCTGTTGCCTTAGGTGCACATGCGGTGATGACCAATGTCCGCAAGAAAAAACTGATCAAGAACCTGGAGAAAGAGGGAAAGGACAGTGAACAGGAACTGAAAGACTAAACCCATTTAACTGACTTTACAAACTGTAAATAATGAGTACAAGAATTGTTGTTGACCCCGTTACAAGGATCGAAGGTCACTTACGCATAGAAGCAGATATTGAAAACGGAAAAATAAAAGATGCTTTCAGCAGTGGCACCATGGTGCGGTTGCTGGAAGAAATTTTAAAAGGCCGTGATCCCCGGGATGCATGGGCTTTTGTAGGCCGTGTATGCGGTGTGTGTACTTCTGTACACTCCCTCACTTCCGTACGATGCGTGGAAGATGCCCTGGATATCGTGGTACCCCCGAATGCAGAGATGGTGCGGAATATCATGTTCTGTGCCCAGTACATGCACGACCATGTGGTGCACTTCTATCATTTGCATGCCATGGATTGGGTGGATGTGGTGAATGCGTTAAAAGCAGACCCGAAAAAAACATCGGAACTGGCCCAGAGTATTTCCAACTGGCCCAAATCATCACCCGGTTATTTCAGCGACCTGCAAAAACGGATCACCAAATTCGTGGAGAGCGGGCAGCTCGGTATTTTCAGCAATGGCTACTGGGGACATCCTGCCTATAAACTACCAGCTGAAGTAAACCTGATCGGTTTGGCCCACTATCTCGAAGCATTGGAATGGCAGAAAGAGATCGTGAAGATCCATACCATCTTTGGTGGTAAGAATCCGCACCCGAATTATTTGGTAGGGGGTATGGCCTGTTCCATCACTACCGATGATGTCAGCGGACTGAATGCAGAACGCCTCGCTTATGTGGGCCAGTTGCTGCAACAGGGCAAAGAATTCATTGAGCAGGTTTACATTCCTGACCTCATGGCCATCGCTTCTTTCTATAAAGACTGGGGTGCTATCGGTGGCGGACTGGGTAACTATATGGCGTATGGTGATCTGCCCTGGAATGGTTACCGCGATACGTCTTCGTATAAATTCCCTTCAGGAGTTATTTTAAATAAAGACATCAGTAAAGTGTATGATGTGGACCTGCGGAAAGATGATGAAGTGCAGGAATTCATTGACCATTCCTGGTATGAATACAAAGGTGGTGATAAAGGAGGCCTGCATCCCTGGAAAGGTGAAAGCAAAATAAAATACACCGGTCCGAAACCTCCGTTCCAGAATTTGGATACCACGCAGAAATACAGTTACCTGAAAACTCCACGCTGGAAAGGGAATGCAGTGGAAGTAGGTCCGTTATCAAGAATGCTGGTGGGTTATGCAAGAGGAAGAGAAGATTTTAAAGAAGTGGTGGATAAAGCACTTACTGATCTGAATATACCCATCACCGCATTATTCTCCACCCTCGGCCGCACAGCAGCCCGTGGCTTGGAAAGTACATTGGTGGCACAATGGGGCCTTGATTTTTACCATCAGTTATTAGAAAATATAAAGAATGGTGATACAAGAATGGCGGATTCAACGAAAAGAGATCCTTCCAAATGGCCGGATAAAGCATTGGGTGTGGGCCATTCAGAAGCCCCCCGTGGTGCATTGGCCCATTGGATCAATATAGAAGATCAGAAAATTGCCAACTATCAATTAGTGGTGCCCACCACCTGGAATGCATCACCAAGAGATGGTAAAGGACAGGTATCTGCTTATGAAGCAGCGTTAAGAGATACGCCGATCGCAGATATTAAACAACCGCTGGAGATCATCAGGACGATCCATTCATTCGATCCCTGCCTCGCCTGTGCGGTGCACCTGTATGATGAAGACGGAAAACAAATCAGCCGCATCAGCATTTTAGGCGATTAATCTTTTAAAAGGATTTCTATGGCAACGCATAAATCAACTGTTCATAAACTTCGCCGTGTCTATGTGTGGGAACAACCTGTCCGCATCTACCACTGGCTGAATGCACTCGTTATCATCGTACTCATCGCCACCGGGTTTTATATTGCTGATCCGCTGGTGATACAAAGTGGAAAGGAACCCTCCCAGCGTTTTGTGATGGGATGGGTGCGACTGATCCACTTTATTGCTTCGTATATTTTCTTTTTCAATTTCCTGTTCCGCATCTATTGGGGTTTTGTGGGAAATAAATATGCCAACTGGAAACAATTCGTTCCCACGTCCAGCAAGTTCTTCAAAGAAATGTGGCATGTGTTCAAGATGGATATCCTGATGCTGCGGGGAAAAGAACATATGAGTGTGGGCCATAACGCTATGGCCGGCTTTATTTATTTCTTTACGTTCCTTGCCTTTTTGGTACAATGTCTTACCGGTTTTGGTTTATATGCTTCCATGAGCACCAGCTGGTTCCCTAAATTATTTTCCTGGGTGCCTGCTATGTTTGGCGGTGATATTTTCCTGCGCCAGGTGCACCACTGGACCATGTGGTTCTTCATCCTGTTTGCAGTGATCCATGTGTACCTCGTATTCTACCATGATTACGTGGAAGGCCGTGGTGAAATGAGCAGCATGGGTGGCGGCTGGAAATTTATTGAAGAAGATGTATTTGATAAAAAACAAGAACTGCCAAATGCACCTAAAAACTGATCATACGGATCGTATTCTTATCATGGGCATCGGGAATTACCTGATGGGAGATGAAGGTGTGGGTGTACACCTGGCCGAAACACTGGAAGGCTATACATTACCTCCCAATGTGGATGTGGTGGATGGCGGCACCGGTGGTTTTCACCTGCTGGGGTATTTTGAAAAGTATAAAGAGGTGATATTGGTGGATGCCACCCTCGATAACAATCCCGTGGGGCATATCCGGCTGATACAACCCCGGTTCGCTTCTGATTTTCCGAAAGCCATGAGTACACATGATATCGGTTTGAAGGATATGATGAGTTCCTTACAACTGATGGGCAAGGTACCCCGCATTCATTTATTCGTGGTGAGTATTGAAAGCATCCAGCAACAGGGTATTGAATTAACTCCCGGAATAGCTGCCATCCTGCCGGAACTGACCGAACAGGTGATTGGCCAGGTGGACCTGGTGAATGAACAACTGGCCGAACCGGTAAGCACCGTATAAATTTATTGGACGAATGCAAGCAACCTGGCCTGCCTGTAAGGGCGGGCCTTTTTTATAGGGTGGATTTGTCGCCTGGATGAAAGAATATAATGGCCTGATGCTGTCCTGAGGCAATTTTAGCCCCTTAATCTGTTGTAAAGCAAATAATTACTCAAAACATGGAAACTAAACTTAAAATTAAATAAGTTTAGTTTTTAGGCATAAAGTAAACTTAACTAAAATTTGATTTACTTTGCTGTATGCAAAAAATACAATCTGTTGAGGAGTTTAAATCGGGGCATTTTGAAAAGGGGAACAACTATAGATATTTTGTTCCTGCGGAGGTGAACAGGCAATGGATATGGTCTGATGCTTTATTAAATACACTGCTTGAAAAAGCGTCAGTCAAGCTGGGCGAATTAAATTCGTTTGCACGGCTGGTGCCCAATATAGATTTGTTTATTCAATTGCATGTTACCAAGGAAGCTGTAGTCAGCAGCCGGATAGAAGGCACGCAAACCAGCATGAATGAAGCCTGGCTGTCCCGGGAAGAAATAACCCCGGAGAGAAGGAATGACTGGCAGGAGGTAAAGAATTATACTGCAGCATTAAACGAAGCTATTGGTCAGTTAAATAAAATACCTGTTTCATCGCGGCTTCTGAAAAAGGCACACAAAACTTTATTGACAGATGTGCGGGGTGAACATAAATTGCCGGGAGAATTCCGTACCAGCCAAAACTGGATTGGAGGTGCCTCCCTTATGGATGCCGCTTTTATTCCACCGGCACATCATTATCTCGGCCAGCTGATGAGTGATCTGGAGAATTTCCTGCATAATGAAGAGATACAAGTGCCCTCCTTAATCAGGATCGGTATTGCACATTACCAGTTTGAAACCATTCACCCGTTTTTAGATGGCAACGGAAGGATTGGCAGAATGCTCATAACATTATACCTGGTATCACAGCACATACTGGAGAAACCACTCCTGTACCTCAGTATGTTTTTTGAAAAGAATAAAACTCTGTATTATGATAACCTTACCGGGGTAAGAGAAAAAAATGATCTTCGTCACTGGTTAGTTTATTTTTTGCTGGGTGTTGAAGAAACGGCAACGAAGGCTGTTGATACATTATCGGCGATAATGAAACTGAAAGCACAAATGGAGAATGATATCCATACTACATTAGGACGAAGAAGCCCAAGCGGACTACGGTTATTAACCCGGCTTTTTGAAAACCCTGTAATTACTGTAAAAGGTGTGGAAGAAGTATGCGGACTAAGTACCAAAGCAGCTAATGACCTGGTTGCAGCGTTTGAGGCCAATGAATGGCTGCGTAAAACGGGAGAGGCTCCCCGCTACCGCACTTTCGTGTTTGAACCTTATATCAGTTTATTTAATTAAAAAGTCTGCAACTTTTGTTACAGGCTCTTTAGCGTCACGATTTTTTGGTATTAGTGGCGGGACCAGACACTTGTCTGATTGCCGGAGGCGATAGAATAAAGCTGCGAAACTGGAAGTTTCGCAGAGCAGTTTTAAATATATCTGTAATATCAATCAGCGTTCCTGATCCGCTTATCAAATTCGGCCTGCATCCGCTGTGTAAAAGCAGGACTCCAGATACTCCAGTGGTTGGCACCCGGTATTAATTCGGCAACGGCCGCTGCCTGCACCTTGTTCACCCGTTGCTGAAAAAGGGCCACCGAACGATCGAGGTAAAAATTATCTTCCGCACCGGCAAACACATGTATCTTATTGCGGAGTTTGTTTTCCAGTTTGGGCCAGTGCTGTTGTAAATAATAACTGAGATCATAAGCTTTCCAGCTTTCCACCACTTTTTTATCCAGCACACCGGTATGGCGGTCGAATAATAAGGCCGGCTTACCGTCTTTACCCAACACGCCAAATTCAGCTTCAAAAGATTGTTGCTGCCCGCCGTCACCCATAAAATATTCAAACTGCATAAAATTTTTCATCGTGGACACATATTGCCCTTTCCAGAAAAAGAAGGGACGTGTGTTGCCGGCACTGTCGGTATACATATTCGCCGCAGGATCATAGATATTGATACTGGTGTAATCCCTGAAATCAACCGGGTCGGGTGATACGGCCCAGCAGGCACCAAAAGCATCGGGATAATGCAGTTGCAACCACAAAGCTCCGTAACCACCGGAGCTTTGCCCGGCAATAAAGTATTGCGACCCATCCTTACCGATCCGGTATTGCTGCTGCAAATAAGGAATAAGTTCGGTGACGAGTGCTTTGCCCCAGGGTCCATTCACTCTCGAATCCACAAATGCATGCAATCCCCAGGGCGTTTGTGTTTCCGGGTTCAGGTACACATAGATCTTTTCTTTGCCCAGGTTCATACCATAGCGTTGAGCTGTCTGAGCTTGAGCTACCTCATAATGCGTGCCGCCCCAACCGGGAATGATAAAAACTACCGGGTATTGTTTGTTGGGATTTACCCCATACGAAGCCGGCAACTTTATCCCGGCTTTGATATACATGTTCTTTTTATGAAAATCACTTAACAGTTTGCTTTTAAAAACAACCTGTTTCACCGAATCATTTTCCCGGAAGGTTCTTTCTTTAAATGTTCTGCTGATAGTAAAATGGGCTTCACTGCTTTCACCGGCTGTCACTTTCAGCAGCACATCTTTGGGGGAATAGAGATTACTGGGAGCAGCGGTGTTCACCCGTTCTTCTGTGTTAATATCCAGCACCGCCGCCATTTTATAATAGCCGGGTTGCAGTTGGTTTAGTTTGACCGGATAAGCGGCTACGGTTGAATCGATCAGCAACGGTTGCTGTCCATCCCAGTTGCGGATGTCTTTGATGAACGTGGGTGTGGGTGTAAAAGGATCCGGGTCCTGCACGCCTTTGGTTGTATCGGGCTGGGAAAAAATATACAGGCGGCCGCTGACCGTTTTGCGGACCGCCGGGTCCAGGTGAATATATAAACGTATATCCTGTGCCTGTAAGCCGCCGGCCAGTAACAAACCAAGCAAGAAGATAAGTACCCGCATATGTTTTTGTTTAAAGATAGATGAGTACATCTTTTAAGAACAGGTTCCCTGTATCAACGGTTAAATTGGGTGGTTGAACTGTGGATTGGGGCTGCTTTTGCGGGTGGCCGCGACGGATTATAGTTCGGTTGTTGGTGAGGAATACTAACACCGGTATAAAAAACCTGAAACTGTGAGATTGGGAGAGTGGGGTACTTGATACTTATTGAATTAAATATTAGTAAGTAGTTTAGATTTTATCTATATTAATATATTAATTTTTAAAAATGAAAATCCGAATTGGTAACTATAGGAATATTCCATTTGATAATCCTCTTGAATTTGAAATTAAAGAGGGGATCACTTTCGTTCTAGGGCCAAATAATGTGGGGAAATCTAATTTGATTAATTTCTTTTTTGATTTTAGACCTATTTTTTCAGCCGAGAATTTAGATCAACAGCATACTCCTAATTTTAATTTAAAAATATCAGGAGATAAGTTTTTTGATCAATTAGTTAATCGAAGGTCTACAAAGGAAGTTATTTTTTTGGAAATATCGAATGACGAGAACCATACTGTATGCTATAGTGTTTATCCAAGGGATGATAAAAATATGCACTCAAATAACTTAAAGGTAGATGTTACTTTTAAGAATGTGGGTGTAAATACAACAGAGCTTAGGGGATTATTTTCAACAATCAAGAATTTTTTTTCGAAAACACTGATAGTTGGTGTTTATCGAACTCCCCTAGCGGTCGCTTCAGGTGGTAGCCTTGATCTTGATATCGGAAGTGCTTTTATAAATACTTGGATTGATTGGGCTGATAACGGGGACATAAAAAAAATGAAAAAAATGTTACAGCTTAAAGAGGAACTAAGGGCTCTCTTTAATTTTAAAAAATTCGATTTAAGAGTGGATAAAGAAAAAAGCAATTTTATTGTTTCAAAGGACGATGGTGATTTCTTATTAAAAGAGCTTGGTAGTGGTTTGGGACAATTTATTTTAATTCTTTCTAAGGCGTTAATGATTGAGCCTTCATATATTTTTATAGATGAGCCTGAAACTAGCTTGCACCCAAAAATGCAAGAGATTTTTATTAGAGCATTGGCTGCTAAATCTGAAAAAGGAGTATTTGCAGTTTCTCATTCAGTGGCCTTAGCAAGGAGTGTCAGTGATTATATTTATACAATTACAAAGGACAATAATAGTAAACCCGATATTTTTCCATATGGACAACACTACACACCTACTATAGTTCAGTCAATTAATGAAATGGGTTATAGTCAATATGTCGAAATTGGGGGAAATAACATTTTATTAGTTGAGGGTAGAACTGATATAAAAGTGTTTAGGGAAATCTTAAGAAAATACGGAATTGACAATAGCTTTATAATTATGGCTTTAGGAGGGGGCGAATTTATTTTAAACGATAAGAAAAAAATATGTGATGAACTTAATGAAATTAAAAGAATAAACCCCAGATCAATAAGCGTTATTTTCGACAGTGAAAAGACTTCAGAAGATGACGTTCTCAGCGATAAGCATCAAACATTCAAAGAAGTTTGCGAGAGTTTAGGATTTAAGGTATTTACTACAGATGGGCACTCAACAGAAAATTACTTATCTCAAAAAGCTATAAGTAAAGTTTTAGGTAGTCAATACACTGCTTTGGGTAGATTTGATAAATTTAATTCTTTAATTAATAAATGGCCAAAGGAGAAGAATTGGCTTGTAGTTAATGCTATGAGTAAAGATGATTTTAGAGGGACTAATTTGGATTTATTCATTACTAATGAGCTAGTTCCTGTAGTCAGTGAAACTTATCAATGAGAATATCTTTTCATTAATGATATTTGTTAGACTTTGAATTGAAAGTCTTGCTAATAACACAGGGCCCAATAACAATAGTTTCACTGTCAACACGCCAATAAATAAAAAGCCTGCAACTCTCGTTACAGGCTCTTTGGCTTTAGGGTGTTCTTCAAAAGATATATTTCCTATTTCTTTTTTCTCGGTGTTTCCAGGGCGGCCTGGGCAGCGGCTAACCGTGCTATCGGCACCCGGAACGGAGAACAACTGACATAGTTCATTCCAATGCGGTGACAGAACTTCACACTTTCCGGATCACCACCGTGCTCACCACAGATACCTACTTTCAGGTTGGGTTTGGTGATACGGCCTCTTTCGGTTCCCACTTTGATCAGCTGGCCAATACCTTCCTGGTCGATGGTCTGGAACGGATCATCGGGTAAAATTTTCAGGTCGAGATATTTCGGTAAGAAACCACCGATATCATCGCGGCTGAAACCAAAACTCATTTGGGTGAGGTCATTGGTACCAAAGCTGAAGAAGTCGGCCACGTTCGCCATGAACTCGGCTCTTAAGGCGGCTCTTGGTGTTTCGATCATGGTTCCGTAGAGATAAGGTATTTTTTTCACCCCCATCTTTTCGCATACTTCTTTATATACCCGGTCCACGATCTCTTTCTGGTGACGCAGTTCATGGGCAATCACGGTTACCGGCACCATGATCTCGGGGAAGGCTTTTTTACCGGCTTTGTTCAGTTCAGCAGCGGCTTCAAAAATGGCCCGCACCTGCATCTCCGTGATCTCGGGATAACTGATACCGAGACGTACACCGCGGTGACCGAGCATCGGGTTGTTTTCATGCAGGGCTAATACCCTCCTGTTCAGCATACCCATACTGATGCCGAGTTCTTTGCTGAGTTGTTTCAGTTTTTCTTTATCATGCGGTACAAACTCATGCAGGGGTGGATCGAGGAGGCGGATCGTAACAGGGTGCCCGTTCATCACACTCAATGTGTCTTTCACATCTTTCTTCACATATTTGAACAGGCCGTTCAGTGCATCTCTTCTTTCTTTTTCAGTTTTGCTCACGATCATCTTGCGCAACTGGAACAAAGGTTCTTCACTGCCTTCGCCATAGAACATATGTTCGGTGCGGAACAAACCAATTCCTTCTGCACCAAACTTAACAGCAGTGGTCGCATCGCCTGGTGTTTCTGCATTGGCTCTTACACCAATTTGCTTGGTCTTATCCACCAGTTTCATCAGGTCTTTGTACGACTGGTTTTTGTCAATATCAATATCCACCAGTGCCATACTGCCTTCATACACCAAACCTTTGGTTCCGTTCAGGCTGATCCAGTCGCCTTCATGAATGGTAGTACCATCATTTGCTTTGAAGGTTTTAGCTTCTGCATGAATTTCAATATCCGCACAACCTACTATACAGCATTTACCCCAGCCTCTTGCTACGAGTGCTGCGTGGGATGTCATACCACCTTTGGTAGTTAAGATCGCCTGTGATTTGTGCATACCATCCACATCTTCGGGAGATGTTTCTTCTCTTACAAGAATTACTTTTTCTCCTTTTGCCGCCCATGCCACCGCATCATTGGAAGAGAAGACCACACGGCCTTTGGCACCACCGGGTCCGGCTGGTAAACCTTTGGCAATTGCCCTGGTGACTGCTTCCACTTTTGGATCCAGCATCGGGAGCAGCAACTCAACCAGTTGGTTGGGGCCTACTCTCATCACCGCTGTTTTCATATCGATCAGCTTCTCTTTGTACATTTCTGTGGCCATGCGAACGGCTGCCACACCATTGCGTTTACCCACCCGGCACTGCAGCATATAGAGTTTTCCTTTTTCAATCGTAAACTCTATATCCTGCATATCCCGGTAGTGTTTTTCCAGGCGTTTCTGGATATCGAATAATTCTTTATAGAGCTTGGGCATTAATTTTTCCAGGGAAGTAAAATGCTTGCTCTGGTCGTTCATTGAATATTCATTCACCGGTGCAGGGGTGCGGATACCGGCCACCACGTCTTCACCCTGTGCATTCACCAGGTATTCACCATAGAATTTATTTTCACCGGTACCGGGGTTTCTTGTGAAGGCCACACCGGTGCAGCAATCATCACCCATATTACCAAATACCATCGCCTGTACGTTCACGGCAGTTCCCCACTCATCAGGAATTTTTTCAATGCGGCGGTATTCGATAGCTCTTTTACCATTCCAGCTTGCAAATACAGCACTCACACCTCCCCACATTTGTTCCCAGGGATCATCGGGGAAATCGGAACCCAGCACTTTCTTCACTGTTTTCTTATAATCTTTCACGAGGTCTTTCAGTTCCTCTGCAGTCAGTTCTGTATCGTTGCTGTAACCTTGTTTGTGTTTGATATGTTCCAGTTTTTCATCAAGTATCTTGCGGATACCTTTGCCGCCTTTTACTTCAATGCCACCTGCTTTTTCCATCACCACATCGGCATACATCATGATGAGGCGGCGGTATGCATCATATGCAAAACGTTCGTCACCACTTTGCGCAATGATTCCTTTGATCGTGTTTTCATTCAGTCCCACATTCAATACGGTTTCCATCATACCGGGCATACTCTTGCGGGCACCCGAACGGACAGAAACTAATAATGGGTTAGTAGCATCCCCGAATTTTTTACCGGTCAGTTTTTCCATTTTGCTGATGGCTTCCTGCACCTGCGCATTCAATACTTTGGGGTATGTTTTCCTGTTTTTGTAGAAATAGGTACACACTTCGGTAGTCACCGTAAAACCGGGAGGAACCGGTAACCGGAGTTTAGGATGACCGGCCATTTCGGCCAGGTTAGCACCCTTACCACCTAACAGATTTTTCATGGATTCGTTTCCGTCGGCCTTGCCGCCACCGAAAAAGTAGATATACTTTCCGGCCTTTGTTTTTGTTGCCATAATGAAGAACTTTTGTATGCTGCATAGTTAGCAACGACAGCGGGCAATAATGAAAACACAGGTCAGAAAGCGGCTTGATTATTATCAGTGAAAGGATGATACTAAACAGGTTTGGTCTTTTACCGGGTAAAAGGAGTTTAAATCGCTGAAAGAACAGGAGTTGATAGGAACTAAACAGCCCCGGTCTTTAATCCGGGGCTGTTGTATAAAAGAGTTGTTCAACGACTTTAGCCGTTTAACAGTAATTATGTATGCTCATAATAAGGGATCTCATCATCGCTAACCGCTTCTTTCTGGTTCCAGTAAGCCTGGGTAACGATATGGCCGTCTTTGGTTTTCAGCATCCGACCGAAAATAGCGTTGACAGCATTGAATGTATAGTCAGTCACACCAACCGTAAATGTTTCAGCCACTGCTGGCGGAGGAGGAGGTGCTGTTGCCACTTCAGCTTCGGCGGGCTTGGGAGCAGGTGCGACCTTGGGTGCCGGTGAAGGAACAACGATCACCGTATACCGGTTGTATTCCAGCAATGCTTTCAGGAAAGCCACTCTGTCGGGCTTCACATTCTTTTCCACGATGCCGCATTTGACGCCGTCCAGTTCTTCAAATTCATGATTTTTATTGAGTGCCATACAAGGTTTGTAGTTTGAAGTTTATGGTTTGAGTTGATGGCAGTTCTTTCGTGACTTATTGTAATGATTCAATATGATCAAATACCCAGCTTAATAATCCGAGTAAAACAATACCGGCACCGCAAATGAGCAAAGCCATTTTTACGGAAGCACTGATCTTAATTTTCTCGATGGGTTGTTCATTCTTATCCATGAATACCGCTCTCACCACCCGTAAATAATAAAACAATGAAATGATCATATTCAGAGCTGCCACGGTAATGAACCAGTATGCAGCTGTTGAACCCGCAGCGGTCAGCAGGAATAATTTACCAAAGAAACCGGCAGTGGGTGGAATACCTGCCAGCGAGAATAAAGCTAAAGCCAGTATCCA
>CADEDV010000048.1:0-9318 GCA_902826165.1 uncultured Bacteroidota bacterium | reverse complement strand
ATGTACCAGGTATCCAGCATGGGCTGGAATACTTTGAACAATGTTGCCATGAAAATAAAGGCCACGGCTCCTTTCGAAACAACGGATAAAAACGCAGTGACGGCAATGGGTGAACCTTCGTACACATCGGCTGTCCATAAATGGAAAGGAACGATGGAGAGTTTGAAAGCAAACGCCGTGAATAAAAATACAAAGGCTAAAACTTGTAAGGGTGATCCATCCAGTAAGCCGGGCAGTTCACTAAAACTGACCGTGCCGGTGGCACCATATAATAAAGAGATACCGAATAATAAGATACCGGAAGAGAAGGCGGAAGATAAGATCATCTTCATGGCACCTTCGGAAGAACGTTTTTTATCCAAGTCGAAATTGGCCATCGCGGCTACAGGAATAGTCGCCAGTTCTAATGACAGGTAGAAGATAAGCAGGTTGCCACTGGAGATCATCAGGAACATACCAAGCAACGCTGACAGCATCAGCAAAAAGAATTCAGCCAGGTGCTGTGTTTTCTTCAGCCAGTCGGCACACAATAAAGAAATAAGGTAAACAGCCAGGTTCAAAATACTTTTCTGGAAAGCGATCAGTGGGGTAGTGGTAAACATATCACCAAACAGGTTGCCTTCTCCGTTGAAGAAGAAACCCAGTACAAAATTGACCAGTAACAATACCTGTACCAGCGACAGCAGCGATTCGTTCTTCAGTCCCTTGCCGATCTTGATGAACAGCAACAGGAAGATGATGGCCGTAACCAGCAGTTCGCTTTTCATTAATGTGAGCAACTCATTCATCCGATCAATATTTTATTTTCCCGCAATCCTGTTCATGATTTCTTCCGCCGCCGGTCTCAGCAAATCATTTAACCAGCCCGGTGCAATACCAATGGCTAAAATACCTGCCACTAAAATGATGGCCGCCAATTTTTCATTCCAGCCGGCATCTTTCAGTTGTAAAAAGCTTTCATTCTTCACCGGGCCCATGGCGGTTTGGCCAATAGCCCTTAATATATATACAGCTGTTACCACGATAGACATGGCCGCAGCAATAGTTGCAATCCGGTGGAAGGCATCATCATTTTGCCAGGAACCCATGAAGACCGTCATCTCGGCCACAAAGCCACTCAGCCCGGGTAATCCTAAGGAACAAAGGCCAACAATAAAGAATACGGTACTGATAAAAGGCAATGGTTTCATCAGGCCACCCATTTCATTCACCATTCTTGTATGGGTGCGGTCGTAGATCATACCGATCACGGCGAAGAAAAGTGCTGTCATTAACCCGTGCGATACCATTTGCATCAATGCACCGGTGATAGCTGTTTGTGTCAGCATACCAATACCCAGTAAACTGAAACCAACGTGGCTCACCGAAGAATAGGCATTGATATATTTCAGGTCCTTCTGCATCATGGTGGCGAAAGCTCCATATAAAATAGCGATGGCAGAAAGAATGATGATGATGTCAGCATATTGTTTGGCTCCTTCGGGTAATAAATAAGTAGCCACCCGTAAACAACCATAACCACCGAGTTTCATCGAAATACCGGCAAGGAACATGGAACCGGCGGTGGGAGCGGAGGAGTGACCATCGGGCACCCAGGTATGCAACGGAAACAAAGCCGTGAACACACCGAAGCCAAGAAACAAAAACGGGAATAATAAATGTTGTGTTTCTGCAGGTATCGCTGTTTGGGATAAAGTCAGTATATCAAAACTATGCCCGGCTGTGAAATACAAACCCAGCATACCGACTAAGATCAGCGCAGAACCGCCCATCAGCATCAGGGCCAGTTTATTGGCACTATACTCTTTTTTACCGCTTCCCCAGATTCCGATCAGTAAATATTTTGGTATCACGGAAATTTCAAGGAAGAAGAAAAGAATGAACAGGTCAAGCGAAATAAAGAAACCGTATGCACCGAGTGCCAGTAAGAGGAGGAGAAAGTAAAACTCTTTCGTCATCTTCTCAATATTCCAGGACACCAGTACTCCGGCGATAACCACAAAGGAGGTCAGTAAGATCATGGCCACTGAAATGCCATCCACGCCAAAATGGAAATTGATACCCAGCGAAGAAAACAAGGGGTAGTTCATTTCAAAGAATACCTGTTCCGTATTGCCTGCTGCTGTTTCCTGCCGGAAAGCAAGAAGCAATGCAACCGCTAATCCCAATTGTACAACAGAGCCGGCTAATGATATCCATCTTACCTGCTGCTGGTTGCGGGAAAGCAATACAGCAACCGCTGTCAGTAATGGGGCTCCTATGAGTAATAAAAGGTTCATCAATTCTTATTTATCAAACTATCTATCGCCAAACATAAATAAACAGGGCGGCCAATACGATCACTCCAGCTAAGAAGTAAATAGCATATTGCTGCACTTTACCAGATTGCATTTTTTTAATTCCTTCGGAAACTTCCTGCGTCGCTTTACCGGTAAGATTCACCATGCCATCCACTACGTTCCTGTCGAACCAGGCAGCTGGTCTTCCCACCAGGTTGAACAATATTTTTTTTGTTATGAACAGGTAGACTTCGTCAATATAAAATTTGTGATACGCTGCTTTGTACAACCCACCCAGTGAAGCAGCCAGTTTCGCCGGCCTGTCATTTTGTTTTTTATAGAACCACAAAGCGATCAGAATACCGGCAATACCAATAGCAACCGGTGCGATCGAGAAGTTCAAATGGAAATGCGATACCAATGGTTTACCATCGGCACTAACGAATTCACCGAACGGAATAAAACCGGCAGCGGCTGCACCCACCGCTAATAAGACCAGCGGCATCATCATTACGAAACCACCTTCTCCATGCTTTTCACCATGTGCATGGTGTGGTTTGTTCCAGAATATATTGAAGTATAACCGGAACATATAGAAAGCAGTGAGTCCTGAAGTGATCAGTGCAATCCAGTAGATCGCCATATTATTCTGGTAAGCGGCTAATAAAATTTCTTCTTTACTAAAGAACCCTGCGAAAGGAGGCACACCGGCAATCGCCAGGCAGGCAATTAAGAAAGTGATATGCGTAATGGGCAAATATTTTCTCAGGCCACCCATGTCTTTCATATCATTACTGTGTACATAATGTATCACCGCACCAGCTCCGAGGAATAACAAGGCTTTGAACATGGCATGGGTAAAGAGGTGGAACATCGAAGCTGTGTAACCCAAAGCACCTTCACCACCATAGGTTGATACGCCTAAGGAGAACATCATATAACCTATCTGCGACATGGTGGAATAAGCCAGCACTCTTTTAATATCGGTTTGTGTGCAGGCAATGATAGCAGCAATGATCGCTGATACAGCACCCACCCAACCCACTAATTCCAGTACGGCAGGTGTGGTGATGGAAAATATAGGGAACAATCTTGCTACTAAATAAACACCGGCCACCACCATCGTAGCCGCATGGATCAATGCAGAAACAGGTGTGGGGCCTTCCATCGCATCCGGCAGCCAGATATGCAACGGGAACATGGCACTTTTACCGGCACCGCCGATAAAGACCAGCATGGCTCCCCATGATAAAGCTGACACACCGAGGAAAGAATACGTAACCGATGTTTTCAGTTCATTGGATTCAGGAGAGGTCAGTCTTTCTATCAATGTGGCAAAATCCAGTGTACCGGAACAGAAAGCAAGAATTAAAATGCCGATTAAGAAACCGAGATCTGCAAAACGGGTAACGATAAATGCTTTTTTACAGGCAGCCACGGCACTGGGCCTGTCATAATAATAACCGATGAGTAAGAAGGATGATACACCCACTAATTCCCAGAAAATATAGATCTGGAAAATATTACTGGCTACCACCAATCCCAGCATGGAGAAAGTAAACAACCCGAGAAATGCATAATAGGTCGGGAACCGTTCTTCTCCTTTCAGGTAACCAAGACTGTAGATGTGCACCATCAGCGAAACGAACGTCACCACGACCAGCATCATCACGGAAATAGGATCAATGAGTAACCCCATATCAATGGAAACGCCTTCAGAAAATTCAAGCCAGGTCAGTTGCAGCGGAACAAATTTTTGGTACACACCATTTACATGGCCATACACAAAGAAATAATCATAAGCGGTGTACAGGGCTAAAATGGTGGAAGTAAGTAAGAGGGCTGTCCCGATGATACCGGAACTGGCTTTGAAATATTTTCTGCCGAATAAGCCAAGTAGTATAAACCCGGCAAGCGGCAACAAAGGAATCAGGGCTATGGTAGTTGCGTTGGGCATATGGGTTTAATACTTTAGGTCTTCTGCATTCTCCACATCAATGGACTGGTGACTGCGGTATAAATTGATAATGATCGCAATGGCCACAGCGGCTTCGGCGGCGGCAATAGCGATGATGAATACGGTAAAGAACAGGCCATCCAGTTTACCGGGCCAGCAATATTTATTGAAGGCGATGAAATTCAGGTTCACACTGTTCAGGATCAGTTCAATGCTCATCAGCATGGTGATCAGGTTCCTTCTTGTTAAGAAGCCGTACACACCAATGAAGAATAATGCGGCACTGATAAATAAAATATGATATAGTCCGGGTTCCATCATTTTGTTTCCGGTTTACTTCTTAACGCAATTACGATACAACCCACCATCGCTGCCAGCAACAACATGGAGATCACTTCAAAGGGTAACGCATAGCCTCCATCATCCACGGTCAGCATTTTTTTGCCAATATCAGCCACCGTAGGAGCAGCTGTTGTTTCCGCGATATTGAACTGGTGCTGGTACACCTGCAGCATGCTCAGGGCAAAGCCACAGAACACGGCGAGTGCGGCAAATATTTTTCGGTCTAATTGCTGTTTGGGCAATTTTTCCCCGGCCTGTTGGGTCAGGAATATAGAGAAGATGATCAGTACCACGATACCGCCCACATAGACCACGATCTGCACCGCAGCAATGAATTGATATTCTAACCAAAAATACAAACCGGCAATGCCGATCAGGGAGAACAGCAATGAGATAGCGGCACGGAATATCTGTCTTGTGCTGACGGCAATGATACCGCAACCCAGTGTGAGGGCGGCGAGTATATAAAATAATATGGTTGATCCTGTAATCATTCTACTCCATCCATGATTTTAGAGCCGGGGTTATTTAAGATCTTTGTCAGTTCACTGCGGTCGTATACACTGTGTTCAAACGTTTGTGCCATTTTGATCGCATCAGAAGGGCAGGCTTCTACGCAGAGGTTGCACATCGTGCACAATTCAAGATGGTACACCAGTTTATCGATCGCTTTTTTCTTTTTGCCTTCGGGTGTCAGTTCGTTTTTGAAGATCACTTTAATGGTGCCATTGGGACAGGCCAGTTCACAAGCCTGGCAACCGGTGCAGCGATGTTCATTCTTCTCATTATGCGGCATCACCACTTCACCCTTGAAGCGTTCAGCCATCACCAGTGTATCCCGGTTATCAGGGTATTCCTGGGTGATGATCTCTTTATGGTGCGTAAAATAATACAGGGTCCGCTTCATGCCGACCAGTAATGATTTTACGCCGCGGTAAACTTCTTTTATGTATTTTATTATGAACATGAGCTACTAGCTTTTAGCTGCGAGCTATGAATTTTAAATGGTTTCGATTTTTTCCTATTCAAAAGAACTAATCCCTTACCCTCTTCAGGGGCCGGGGTTAAAAATGCCATCCTAATATCGCCATGGCTGTTGCCAGCAACAGGTTGATCATACTGATCGGTAATAAATATTTCCATTCCAGGTTCAGCAGCTGGTCGATCCTTAATCTCGGGAAGGTCCACCTGAACCACATGATCAAAAAGATCATGAAGAATGTTTTTCCAAAGAACCAGATACTGGACGGAATATAATCCATCACACGATTAAAATCTGTCAAATTACCAATGTGGAAAGGCATCCATCCGCCCAGGAACAACGTGGCACCGATCGCACACACAATAAACACATTGATATATTCTGCCAGGAAGAACAAAGCGAACTTCATTCCTGAATATTCGGTATGGAAACCGGCGGTTAATTCAGATTCAGCTTCTGCCAAATCAAAGGGTGCCCGGTTGGTTTCTGCTGTTACGGCAATAATAAATGTGACAAAAGCGATCCACACCGGCAGGTGACCTTTAAAGATCCACCAGCCTGTTGCCTGCGAGTGAATAATATCAGAGATCTGCAGGCTACCGGTCAGCACAACAATAGTCAGAATGGATAAGCCGGCTGATAATTCATAGCTCACGATCTGGGCACCACTGCGCATGGCACCCATCAGGGAGTATTTATTATTACTGGACCAACCGGCCATCAATATACTGATGACCATGATCGATGAAACGGCAGATACATAAAGCACCCCTATATTCATATCCCACAACTGGAAATCTTTTGCAAAAGCGATAGGTGCCATCAGCAGCATCGCCACGATCATCGCTATGAAAGGCGCAATATTGAATAATAATTTGTCAGCGCCATTGGGAGTCAATCCTTCTTTCACGATCAGTTTCAGGGTGTCGGCTAATGATTGCAGCAAGCCTTGTGGTCCCACCCGGTTTGGCCCGAGACGGATCTGTATCCAGGCCGCTACTCTTCGCTCCATTAATACCAATACTAATCCCAACCCGGCAAAGAGGCCGATAACAGCCACACCTGCCAGTACCATTTCGATCACTAAGGTCCAGGTAGGGTTGAAGATGCTGCTCAACCATTCATGCAGTTCATTGGCGATATGACTAAAGCTCCACATTATATTATCGGTCTATGTCAGGTATTACTAAATCTAATGTTCCCATCATCGCTACCAGGTCTCCCAGTTTACTGCCGCGGGCAATATGATCCAGCACAGAAAGATTCGAAAATCCCGGTGAACGGAATTTTATCCTGTACGGGGTCGTGCCACCTTCACTTACGATATATACACCCAGCTCACCACGGGCTGTTTCCACACGTTGATAAAACTCTCCTTTAGGTAATTTCAATACGGCTTTTGTTTTGGCCTGAAAATCGCCGTCGGGAATATTATCGATCAGTTGCTCAATGATGCGGATGGACTGCTGCATCTCCCGCAGCCGGATCATATAACGGGCAAAGGAATCACCGGCTGTTTCCAGCACTTCATCAAACTCCAGTTTATCATAGATCTCGTACGGGTAAACTTTCCTGATATCACAACTAACACCACTGCCTCTTGCTGCCGGTCCTGAACAACCATACGAAACAGCATCTTCCGGTGATAAATAACCAATGCCTTTCATCCTGTTCTGGAAAATAATATTGCCGGTTACCAGTTCGTCATATTCATGGATCTTGCGTTTGTATAATTGCAGGAATTCTTTCACTCTTTTCTGGAAATCAGGATGGAGGTCCTGCATCACACCACCGGGCACCATATAGTTCATGGTCAGCCTGGCACCACAGGTCTCTTCCATAATGTCATTGATACTTTCTCTTTCCCGGAAGGCATGGAAGAAAGGCGTGAACGCACCGAGATCCATTGCCATTGCTCCCCACCAGAGCTCATGAGAGGCAATGCGGGTTAATTCATCCATCAGGACTCTTATCACCTGGGCCCTTGGCGGAACTTCCACCTGCAAACCTTTTTCCACGCATAAAGCGCAGGCGTGATTATTAATATGAGAAGAGAGATAATCCATCCGGCTGGTTACATAAATGAACTGGCGGTAGGTAAGGCTTTCGCACATTTTTTCGATAGAGCGGTGAATGAAACCGAGATGCGGTTCCACTTTTTTGATCGTCTCACCATTCAGTGTGATCACCAGGTGTAATACACCGTGTGTGGCAGGGTGTTGGGGTCCTACATTAATGATGATATCACCTTCAGTCGTTGTGCCTACTTCTTCAAACATATCAGAGTTTGATCATATTAATCGGGTCTTCAAAATCTTTTCTTAACGGGTTTTTTCCTTCCCATCCATCTGGCAGTATCAATAGCCGCAGGTCGGGGTGGTTCAGGAAATGCACACCAAACATTTCATACACTTCCCGTTCATGAAAGTCAGCCGTTCTCCAGATATGGGAAACAGTTTCAATTTCGGGTTTATCTCTGTCAAGTTTTGCTTTGATAACAATATTGTGGCGGTGTGTGGTGGATGAAAGATGATACACCATGGTAAGATGTGTCTTCCAGTCAATACAGGTCAGGCAAAAAAGATAATCGAAATTTAAATCGCTGTCGTTACGAAGTTGTTGTGCAAAGGGTAACCAGTCTTTCGGATCAATTTGAATATTCAGCCATTCACCTCCTTCTTCAAAAGTGGCTGTTGGCAGCAGTCCGGTAATTTTATTTTTCAACGCTTCGTTCAGCATAACTAATCTTTGGCGGTTCTGATCTGTTCTCTCGTTAAACCGCTTTTTATCTTCTCTTGTAATTTTATTAAGGCATGTAATAAAGCTTCCGGTCTTGGCGGGCAACCGGCTACGTATACATCCACCGGTATCACATGGTCTGCACCTTTCACCACAGAATACGTATTATAAAAGAAAGGGCCGCCACTGATCGCACAGGCACCCATGGCGATCACATACTTGGGATCGGCCATTTGGTCATATAATCTTTTTAAGACTGGTGCCATTTTATTAACAATAGTGCCTGCTATAATAATAACATCGGCTTGTCGCGGAGTGGCCCGGGCCACTTCAAAACCAAAACGGGAGAAATCATATTTGGCGCCGGCAACAGCCATGTATTCTATGCCGCAGCAACTGGTGGCAAAAGTGAGTGGCCACAGGGAATTGGATCTTGCCCAGTTGATAACATCATCCAGTTTACTGAGGACGATGCCGCCACCCGGGGTCTCATGTATCTGGCCGGGAAAAGAAGCCTCCCCACCCCCCGCAGGGGGGATTAGGGAAGCATCATTTGATATTTTTTTTTCTTCTTGCATGAAAAAATAAATTCTGTCTTTTGTTCTTCAATAAACTGGTTTTGTGCTTAGCAAAGCCCCTCTTACGGAGGGGTTTGGGGAGGCTTTACATCCATTTCAGGGCTCCTTTTTTATGTGCATACAGGAATCCCAGGAAAAGTATAAAGAAGAAAATGACAATTTCGATCATTGCGATCCATCCCATGCTTTTGGCTACAACGGCCCAGGGATAGAGAAAAACCAGTTCCACATCAAAGATCAGGAAGATAAGTGCAAAGAGATAGTAACCCACATTTAGCTGGATCCAGGTCTTGCCCTGTGTGGGAATACCACATTCGTAGGGTTCCCCTTTCTGTTTATTCTTGGTGCCTTTGAGCACTAATGTTGATAACATGATAGCAATGCCCGAGAAGGCAACGGCAGCTATTATTAATACTATGAGCGATGAAGCACCCATATGTG
>CADEDV010000047.1 GCA_902826165.1 uncultured Bacteroidota bacterium | reverse complement strand
TTTCCCATTCATATCCTTTTCCCCATATAAGACCCCGAACGATGATCTGAAGGTCAGCGTGATGCAATAACAGGAAGTCAAGCATGCCGGATGATTGATTGGAATTCTGATTGACTGTATGAAAAATGGCTGTTTGTCCCCCGAAACCATATTCGTCATACCCGGCCTTACTATTTATATCAGCATTATATTTTAGTAGTACTTCTGCGCAGGCAAGGTGATTGAATTCAGCACAAATATGCAGGAGCGTCACTTCATGCATTGGCGTATATGCACAGCGGAAGGAGTGTTTTTTAGAAACCAGGACGGGGTTATCCCGGAGAAATGATTCAAGCTGTTCTGCTTTATCAAGTAATACAGCCAGCAGTGCTTCATCTTCAATTTTCAACCCATGATCAACAAAGACCTGTACACAATCTTTAAATCGTGGACTACGGGTATATTCACTGATCAGTTCCTCAATCAATGGGCGACCTCTGAAATCATCATTAGGGCTGATGCCATGAGCAAAGCAATTACGTATTCCCTCCGGGGAATGTAACTCTATCTGAAAGGATATTTCTTTGAGCCAGTCCATAATCAGTTATAAGTATATACCACATATCCCCAAGGCTCCATCTTCCATTCTTTTTCTGTCAGCGGTTCATTTGTACCCATGAATACATTGTAGGGATTACCCTGTAAGTCTTTATCGGTGATAGTAATGCTTTGTTCTTTCCTGGAAAGATTTAAGATCACCAATATTTTTTTACCTGCTTTCTCTCTTACGTACGCATATACTGCTTTGTCATCTCCTGCTTTCACTTTCCGGAAGGCAGCATCGGCGGCCAGGGCGGGATTATTAGTGCGGAGGGTGAGTAGTGTTTTATAGAATTTAGCTCTTTCAAATTTTCCAAACACGATAGAATCACTTTCAAAGAATTGCAGAGGCCGCAGCAATGGTTCTTCCTGCCCACTATAGACTAAGGGAACACTGCCAGCCATGGTCTGGGTGAAGACGGCAAACGGTGCATGTACTGCCCCGGGAAAAGTTCCGTAGTCGGATTTATTCCAGCTGTTCTCATCATGGTTGCTGGTAAAGTAAAGTGGGATAGCTTCCTTTGGATATAAGGTATCATACCTGTTTTTGATACTGTCTAATGCAAATGCCGGCCTTTGCCCTGCTGCTACTTTTACCATCATACTAAACATCTCCCATGGATAATAAGCATCAAAGCCACTGGTCATTAAATACGGTTTATCGCCTTCGGCTAAAAAGAAGATTTCCTTATTAAGCTCTTTTATTTGCGGGATACATTTTTTCCAGAACTCGCCGGGTACATTCCAGGCCACATCCACCCGGTAACCATCAATACCGGTATTGGTGACCCAGTATTTCATCGCAGCGATCATGCTGTCCTGCATTTCAGTGTTCTTAAAATCAAGAATGCGGGTATCGGTCCAGTCGAACATGGTGGCTGCTTTCCCTGTACTGTCTTTCACAAAAAAGCCGGGATGACTTGTCAACCAGGGGTGGTCAGCGCCGGTATGATTGGGCACCCAGTCGATCATTACTTTCATCCCTTTATCATGGATCGCTTTTACTAACTGGTTCCAGTCTTCTAATGTTCCATATTCCGGGTTAACAGCGGTATAGTCAGACACGGCATAATAACTTCCCAAACTGCCTTTGCGGTCCACTTTACTGATCGAGTTGATCGGCATAAACCAAAGTGTTTGCACTCCCATTTCTTTTAAACGGTCCAAATGTTTGGCAAAGGCATTGAAAGTGCCTTCGGGTGTATATTGACGGGTATTCACTTCGTAAATATTGCCCTGCATGATCCATTCAGGGTGCGCAGCTGCCTGAACAGTATCGGTTATAACCGGTTTTTGTTCTTTGGATTTACAGGAAAAAATAAGAATGGGGATCAGCAGGAAGAAAAACACTTTTTTCATAATGGACTTTTTAAGATGACGCTGTTAGCGGGTAAAAACTAAACTGAAAATTAGTTCTTTCGTTCAGAAAGAAAAAATCAGGACTTTTGCAGTATGCAAGTCCTGGATAATATTTCGCTGAAACCTTATAATACGTTTGGGATCGATGTAAAGGCCAGGCAATTGGCTACCTTCTCCTCTTTTAATGATCTTGAATCCATCAACATTAAACCGGGCACTATTGTACTTGGTGGCGGGAGTAATATTCTTTTCACTAAAGATGTGGATGGGCTGGTGCTGAAGAATGAAATAACCGGCATACAGGAGTTGCATGAGGATGAAGAATATGTTTATGTGAAAGCCGGGGCAGGGGAGAACTGGCACCGGTTTGTATTGTATTGCATCGATCGTAACTGGGCGGGTATCGAAAATTTATCACTGATACCCGGCAGTGTCGGGGCATCGCCCATGCAGAATATCGGAGCTTATGGGGTGGAGCTGGAAAATGTATTCTGGAACCTCGAAGCCTGGCATGTGCAGGAAAAAAAACTTGTCAATTTCACGAGGTCTGATTGTGAATTTGGTTACCGGGAAAGTGTTTTTAAAAGAAAATATAAAAACCAGTTCATCATCACCTCGGTCACCTACCGTTTGCATAAGACTCCCATCTTTCATACCAGCTATGGTGCTATTGAACAGGAACTGGAAAGAATGGGAGTAAAGGCATTAAGCATCAAAGCTATCTCCGATGCGGTGATCAATATTCGTTCCTCCAAACTGCCCGACCCAAAACTGATTGGTAACGCCGGCAGTTTTTTTAAAAATCCCTCCGTAACGGACAGGAAATTTTTGGAACTGAAGCAACGTTTTGAAGAAATAGTTGGTTATCGTAACCCTGATGGGAGTATGAAGATTGCAGCAGGCTGGCTGATCGAACAATGCGGCTGGAAGGGATTCAGGAGAGGTGATGCCGGTTGTCATGCGAAGCAGGCATTGGTATTAGTGAACTATGGTAATGCCAAAGGAATTGACATTTGTCAATTAAGTGACGAAATTATACAGAGTGTAAAGGATAAGTTTGCAGTTGAACTCGAAAAAGAAGTTAATATTTTTTAACGGGTTGTACCAGGAAACTATTTATTATATCTTGGCTCCATAAACAAAACCATTTTTATGAAAAGAATTTTTATCTCAGGCACAGGTTTATTGATCGCTTTATTTATGTTGGGAAGTTCTGCTGCTATGGCACAGGGTATGGAACGGGAAGGAAAAACTACGGCCAATGCTTCACAGGTATATCTTGAAGTAGGAGGTGCCGGTGTTATCTATTCAGTTAACTATGATGGAAGGTTTGGGAAACTGGAGAACGGACTTGGTATGCGTATTGGTATTGGTGGCGCATCAGCAGATGGCGAAGGTTATTTAGCCATACCAGCCCAGATCAACTACCTGGCCGGAAGCAGGGGGCAATATTTTGAAATGGGTGCAGGTGTTACTTATATTTCTGCCAGCGATATTTTTGATGAAGGGACATCCAGTAATTTGTTTGGATCATTCACACTGGGTTTCCGGAAACAACCATTTGGTAAAAAAGGATTGACCTGGAGAGTGGCTTTCACTCCCTTTATAGGTGAAGGTGGATTTATTCCCTGGGGCGGTGCCAGTATTGGTTTCCGGTTCTAAGATTAGAATAAGTAAATCTTTCAGAAAAGCCCTGCTGTTTCAGCAGGGCTTTTGTAGTTAAGCTTCTTCATCAAATTCCTCTTCAAAATCTTTTCCGCCAAGATTCATCATGCTCCCGATAAGATCTTTGAACTCGATCTTGCTCTCGAATATTTTTTTACTGATGAGTGAATAAGAAGCAAGACCATGTAATACAAACTCCATGAGTAACGCAGCTTGTTCCTCATTCGTCTTCGGGAAATATTTTTTTACCAGCGGTTGTAATCCATCCACTTTGTATAGCTGCAATATCTTGTCTTTATCAGCCGTGTTGAAGGAGAGGTTCAGGCTGTTGCCTTTGTCAAACCAGTTGGTAATAGGTTTGTAAGGGTTTTCTTCTTCTTTTTCCTGTTGCGAAGGCTTGCCGGTATTTCTTCTTTTCTTTAAGGTATCAGGGTTGGGGAAATATTGAACAAACTGTGAACGGATCGCTTTTTCCACAAGGTTCATGGCTACCTGGTAAGGGCCTTCCTGTTCGCCTTCATATACTAATTCCACTTTACCGGTAATGGAAGGAATGATACCGGCAAGATCGCCGATCCATACCTGTGTTTGTTTTTCCTTGTTGATGATGGCCCTTCTTTCGGCTGCACTCACGGCATTTTCAAAAGCAGAAATGGTTAGCCTGGCACTCACACCACTTTTCTTATCTACAAATTCACTGCTTCTTGCTTCAAAAGCTACTTGTTCTATCAGTCGCTTTACCAAATCGCTGACATTGACTTTGCCTTTTTGTTCTTCGCTGATCACCGCTTCCTGTTCCGTGATCTCCAGCGCATTTTCGAGGGATTTAGGGTAGTGCGTTAATATCTGGCTTTCGATACGATCCTTCAGGGGTGTAACAATAGAACCCCGGTTGGTATAGTCTTCCGGGTTAGCCGTGAAGACAAATAAAATATCCAGCGGTAATCTCAATTTAAAACCTCTTATCTGCACATCACCTTCTTCGAGGATATTGAAGAGGGCTACCTGTATCCTTGCCTGCAGATCCGGTAATTCATTGATCACAAAAATACCCCGGTTACTTCTGGGGATGATGCCATAATGTAATACCCGTTCATCTGCAAAACTCAGCTTCAGGTTAGCAGCTTTGATCGGGTCAATATCGCCGATCAGGTCTGCCACACTTACATCCGGAGTGGCCAGTTTTTCGCCGTAGCGTTCGCTGCGGTGGATCCAGTGAATCGGTGTTTCGTCGCCATGGGTGGCAATTTCTTCTTCTGCGAACCTGGAAACAGGGTTGATGGGATCATCATTGATATCACTGCCAGCCACACAGGGAATATATTCATCCAGCAATTCCACCATTTGCCTGGCCATTCTTGTTTTGGCCTGCCCCCGCAAACCAAGGAATAAGATATTGTGTTTGCTGAGTAGTGCTCTCTCCACGTCAGGTATCACCGTGTCTTCATAACCGACAATACCGGAGAAAGTAGTATCTCCCTTTTTGAGTTTGGCGATCAGGTTCTGGCGAATTTCTTCTTTGATGCTTCTGGGCTGATAGCCGGAGTCTTTAAGTTCGCCGAGAGTTTTTATTTTTTTTATGTTCATAGCCGGTAAGTCGGGAAGACGGTAAGCCTTCAGTTTAATTATTCAATACAGTATCTTCTGATACCATCTTTTATTAGTGACACATTAAAATTGATAACAAAACCAATATTATTTGCTGTCATTTTTAAATGACTCATTATTTGAGCTTGCCAGAGAGGGTTAACCTGTTCAACGGCTTTTAGTTCACAAATAACTATTTCATCAACTAATACATCCATTCGCAACCCTTCATCAAACACCAATCCATCATAGTGAATTGGTAAATCAACTTGCCTCTGAAATTTGATCCCTTTCTTTTTTAGTTCATGACAAAAGCAGGCTTCGTATACTTTCTCCAGCAACCCGGGCCCCAATTCTTTATGTACCTGGTAAGCACAGTCTACAATTTCTTTGCAGAGGAATTCTTCATAGTCAGTCAATTTATACATATTCCGTGCGAATTAAATTCCTTATTTTCTTTCCGTCTTCCCGGCTACCTAGTAAACAGTTTTCCGTTTTCCACTTTCAAAATCCTTGAATATAAAAGCCCCCAGCTTATCCAATGATGCAAAAAAAGCTTTCCCATTATTGGTTTCTGTAAATTCCTGGACAAACCGCTGCAGGTAAGGGTCGGTAGCGATCATGAACGTCGTGATCGGTATTTTCAGTTTTTTGCACTGTGCCGCCAGGTTCATACAACGGTTCACCACTTTTCGGTCTAACCCAAAACTGTTCTTATAATACCGCTTCCCGATCTTTAAGCAGGTTGGTTTCCCATCTGTTATCATAAAGATCTGTTTGTTGGGGTTTTTTCTCCGGCGTAATATATCCATTGCTAATTCTAAACCGGCTACTGTATTTGTATGGTAAGGCCCCACCTGCAAATAAGGAAGGTCTTTAACTTCAATCGGCCAGGCGTCATTACCGAACACCACGATATCCAATGTGTCTTTCGGGTATTTTGTTTTGATCAGTTCACTTAAAGCCATCGCCACTTTTTTGGCCGGTGTGATCCTGTCTTCGCCATAAAGAATCATGGAATGCGAAATGTCGATCATTAGTACCGTGGAAGTTTGGACTTTAAAGTCCGTTTCCCGGATACTCAGGTCTTCTTCCTGCATATTGAAACTCTCAATACCATGATTGATCTGGGCATTGCGGATGCTTTCGGTAAAATCGATTTGTTCGAGCATATCACCGAAACGGTAATTCCTGGTTTCGGGATTCAATTCATCTCCCTGTCCGGGTTTGAAACTGTGATGGTCTCCCTGCTTTGTCTTCTTGAGTTTACCGAATATCTCTTCCAAACTCTTTTTACGAATGCCCTGTTCGGTTTTTGGGGTGATTTTTATTTCACCTGGTTCATTATCACCGGTGATATATCCTTTTTCTTTCAGTTCATCAATAAAATCACCCATACCATACTCATCATCGGTGATCTGATATTTTTTATCAAGCTCATTCAACCATTGCATGGCTTCACTTACATCACCGCTGGTGTAAGTGAGTAATTGCATGAAAAGGTCCAGCAGTTGTTCAAAACGGCCTTTCCCCTCAGCATCCGCATCAAATTTTGTAAAATGGAAACCTCTCATGTATTACAATTTACGACAAATACCAGTTAAGCGATCCACGATAACAACAACCGGATGGGTAAGAGGTTCGGTAATAAAAAACCCCGGTAATCCGGGGTTTTGAAAGATATCAATAATAAATATTATTTAGGCGTGCCGCTGTCTCTTGGCGGAGTGTTAATGGTTTTGTTTCCTTCTGTTCCCGGAGTGGCAGGAGCAACAGGTGCTGCGCCATATTTCTGCTCCAGTGCATCCAGTAACTGCAGGAAATATTCATTCTGAGCAGCTTCTCCGTTACGGCCGTCAAAGAGTCCAAACATTTCTTCTTTCTCGGTCCGCAGGTAATCGAAATAAGCTTTTTGTTGCTGCATATCTTTTTTCAATGCTGCACTTATTTCTTTCGCCAGTTGCGTATTGCCTGCTTTATAACAAGCTTCGAGGTAAGACATGTTCTGGATATTATGTCCGTTGTCACGGCTGACCATGGCATAAGGCAGATCATATTTATTGACCAGTTTCTCTGCTTTTTCGATCAACTTCAACGCTTCTGCTTTATTACCTGCATCCGCTATATTACCGGCGATCTCGCCATAGGTGCTGCGCAGGTTGAGGGCATGGCGCCTGTTCTCTTCATCAAAATAAACTCCCCGCTGACTTTCAAAGACAAATTTGTTCAGCATATTATTGGCCATGATATCAAGGTTATCATCTGTTCTTCCCATATTGATCAGCCAGTTGGCAGAGCGGTTTTGAGTTTGAACAGGGACCAGGCGGTAAGCGAGACCATCCTTACGAAGGAATCCACCAAAGCCCAGTGAGCCATACGGTGCTGTGAAATAGATGGGGCGTTTCCATTGATTGGCTGCAATGATATTGAGAATGATAAGATCACTGCGCACAAGTCCTTCCTGTAATTTATTTTCCGGAATCTCGAACCTGATCTCAGGATAAACGATATCAGCAGCATTCGCTGTTCCATTTTTCCTGACAAGCATTGTATCTACTGGAACTTTGAAACGGGCAACGGGGAAAGCACCAGTTCCAACATCACGGCCTGTTTCCGGATCTATATAGGGTTTGCCAATCACATTCTTCATCGCATCATACAGGTCGTAGAAGGTTTCTTTGGAACCTTGTGCACGGTAACGAAGAAACTCCCTGTTATGGCCTTCTACCTGCTCTTCGCTCCAGATCACATCCACAGCATCAGCCCCGTTGATCTTTCTGCGAAGCTGGTTAATATACCAGTCAATACCCAGCAAGCTATTATTAATGATACGGATATCCGGGCGGACACCTTCCACCTCCTGTGCATACCAGAGCGGGTAGGTATCGTTGTCGCCAAAAGTGAAAATGATCGCATTTGGCGCACAGCTTTCGAGATAATCTTTCGCCATATCCGGTGCCAATGTTTTCTTGCTGCGGTTATGGTCATCCCATTCCTGCTGGGCCATTAATAACGGCGCAGCAAGGCAAATAACGGTGGTGGCAATATTCAGTATCCTCGCATTTTGTCCTGCTGATGAAATGGCTCTTACAAGGTAGGTAATAGCGGTTACGGCTGCCACGTAGATCACGGATGAAGCAATAGCTGACATGAACATACCACCCGGTGTTTCGCTGGCCGTACTCATCAGCATGATCAGGAAAGTAAGGGCGGCACCATAGGTCAATGTATTGGTGAATGTGAGCTGATCTGCTTTTTCACGGGCCAGCCTTACAAAAGCAACAACAGAAAGACCGATCCAGATCGCAAAGGCATAGAACGATCCCACATAAGCATAATCCCTTTCACGGGGCTGGTTACCGGGTTGGTTCAGGTACAATACCACAGCAATACCCGTAAAGAAGAATAACAGGAAGCTCACCACCCAGTCCTTTTTGTTTCTTACAAACTGGTACACACAACCGAGTATACCGAGTATAAAAGGTATCAGGTATAATTTATTATGTGCTTTATTTTCTTTCAGGCTGTCGGGCAGCATATCTTGGTCACCGAGACGGCTGTTATCAATGATCGGAATACCGCTGATCCAGTTACCATCTCTTCGGTTACCGAAACCCTGTATATCATTTTGTTTGCCGGCAAAATTCCACATGAAATAACGCCAGTACATAAAACCATTCTGGTAAGTAAAGAACCATTTTATATTATCACCCATGGTAGGAGGACTGTTTCTTGTTCTCCCGGTAATGGGGCTTGGTTCTTGTCCTAGATTCAGCCAGGCAGCATAGAAATCGGCATGTCCCTGGTCGTTGCTTGGGTCCCATATCCGCGGGAACAATTGCATATCGGCACTTTCATATTGCACATCACGTTGCTTACCGATGGGGATATAGCTGTCTTTGCCTTTTACATATTTCATTTCACCATCCTTGAATTCAGGATAGCCATCAGGTCCATATTTGTAATCGGCAGAATAATGCGGCCCGTATAGTAACGGTGCTTCACCATACTGCTCACGGCTGAGATAGTAAACAAGCGTAATAGGATTATCAACATTATTCATATCAATAGCAGGATCGGCATTGGAGCGGATCAGTGTGGTGAAATACATAAAGTATCCCAGCATCATGAAGGCATAACACCAGAGTGTCAGTTTCAATACTCTCAGTGCTGATGCTTTCAGGAAATAACCGATCAGCGTAGCTGCCCCGGCTACTAATAAAAATTTAAGCACTTTAGCGCCGTCTGAACCCGTACTGACAATAAACGGCAGTAAGGAAAGACCAAGAAAGAGGGTGAACCAGATAATAAGCTTTGTTTGCGAAATGGTTTTCTCTTTAAAACGAAGTGCCCATACGATCAATGCGGCTAATGCGAGGAAGTAAATGGTAAAACCGCTGAAGAAAGGCAGTTTGAAAGAATTCACAAAGAACACATCAAATTGACCGGCAGCTTTCATCGAGTATTGTATAACGCCAACCTGCACTAACCCGGTTATGATACAACCCATGATAAAAGCGATTATGGCGCCTTTGGTACTCACCTGGTAGCGGCGGTAGTAATAGATCATCACTACAGCAGGAATACTCAACAGGTTCAGTAAGTGAACACCGATAGAAAGTCCCATCATGAAGAAAAGGAAAATAATCCATCGGTCTGATCTTGCTCTCGCACCGGGATCATTGCCGGCATGCTCATCGGCATGCTCCCATTTCAGCATGGCCCAGAATACCAGGGCGGTGAAGAAAGAAGATAAAGCATATACCTCACCTTCAACAGCACTGAACCAAAAGGAATCCGAAAATGTATACGCTAAACCACCGACTACGCCGGCAGCCATCACAGTAAATGATTGTGAGCCGGTCAGTTCTTCACCCGTAGTGACAAACATCTTGCGGGCAAAGTGGGTGATACTCCAGAACAGGAATAAGATGGTGGCCGCACTGGCCAATGCACTCATAAAGTTGACCGCATTAGCTGCCGTTTGCCCGTTATCGCCAAACAGAATGATAAAGAAACGACCCAGCAAAACGAATAGCGGGGCACCGGGAGGGTGGGGTAGCTGCATCTTATCTGCGCTGGCTACAAACTCGCCGCAATCCCACAGGCTTCCTCTTGCCTCACGGGTCAGAAAATAAGTGGCAAAGGCAATAAAAAACACGGCCCAGCCGGTAAGGTTATTGAGTTTTCTGAAGTTCATAATAGACTATAAATTTTATTCCCTTTAATCCCTTGTACGTCTAAGGATTGAAGGAAAGCAAAAATAGGGAAGCAGCCCAATATTTGCTATTCCGCCATTCATATTTAAGGATTTAGGGCAAAAGAATCCCGCCAATCTCAGCCCATGAATGCACCCGCTGGTGCCGGCCCGGCTCCTTGAGCAGGTTATGGTGCTGGGAGAATAAGATGGTGTCGCCTTTAAAGTGGTCCAAATTCCTGAAACGGTCATCGATCATGATATCGGCGGTAATAATGGTCTTCAGGCCGCAAAAGACCATTTGCTGCCAGCTGATAAAGGGGAAATGTTCGTTGAGCCATTCCTGTTTTTCCTGCAGGCTTTGCGGGAATTCAGTGGCGGCCGAAACAATAAAGATCTCGTATTGCTGCTGAAGCCGTTCGATCACTTCCCGGCTTCCTTCCATGACGGGTGCATTGCGGAAAAACCCTTTTGAATGAACATATTCTTTTGCTTTGGGGAAAGCTTCCCGTTCTGAGAGTCCGTTAATTTCTTCTATCGACTTACGGTAGCCAAAATCTCTTTCATGATAATCCAGGAACAACTCCACTACATCTGCCATTACCCCATCCATATCAATTGCAATTCTTTTCATGTTGTGTCACTGCCTTTTCTTTATTCAAAATAAACCCGTACTGTCTGGTAGGATAACTGGCTTTGCATCAGTTGGGAGGATTGCCTTGATTTTTCGGAGAAACCCTTTAATCCAAACAATCCTGCAGCATTGCCTTTGTTGATAGCGATCTCAAGGTAGCCGGCGCTGTTAAAGATGGCCAGTTTTTCTCCTTCTGTCACATCTGCATAAGATTCACTGATGCGGTCAATTACTTCATCTCTTTTAAATACGATACGGAAACTTCTGCCTTTCCGTTGTTCTTCAAATTGCTCCCGGGTGATATTGACGATCACATTCTCAAAGTTGTCAATAAAAATGATCTGTCCCTCTATCCATTGATTATCCAGCAGCGGACGCAAATGCAATTTTTCGATATAGCCAATATCGGGAATGCCGATGTCTTTTATGGATTCCCCATTTACAAGCTGGTTCACCACTTTGCCCATCACTTCGGTGCAGTAGATCGTATTTTTTATAGCTGTTTTATCCAGCGGGATACCGATCACCAATTCGGGTTTTCCTTCAAGTATCATGGTCAGCAAACCATTGTCGGCACAAAGAAAATACTGGTTGTTATGAAAAGCGAGCAGAAGATGTTCCGGCTTCTTCTCAAACAGATTGACAAGGATGATATGGTACGTAAACTCCGGGAAATTCTTTACCGCACTCCGGCATACATAAGCTGCCTGCGGGTAATTGAAAGGAGGGATACTGTGCGAAATATCAATGATATTAAAATCAGGGTTGGTTTGTAATAGTTGTGCCTTTACTGCGCTGACCAGGTAATCCTGGCTGCCAATATCAGAAGTAAGGGTTAGTAAAGGCATGTAATGAAGTTAGAAGTAAAAAGGCAAAACTAAAAGCACCATACAGTTGTTGTGCGGTATTGATTGCTGTTTTTACTTGACAAGTTTCCCGTCCTTAAAGAAAAATTTATACACTAATTTATCTGCCAGCCGGGGAAAGAATTTATTCAGGAAAACAGTTCTTTTGCCGGTGAAGGTGAGAACCAGCGTTCTTTTTTTCTTTCTTACGGCTTTGAGAATATGACCGGCACATTCATCAGCACTCATCATACTGCCTTCATCCATCGGTGTCTCCCCGTGTGATTGGGCATCCTTATTCAATGCTGCATTCCGGATATTGGAAGTAGTAAAGCCGGGGCATACCCACATCACATGCACTCCATCATGTAATAGTTCTGTTTTAACAGCTTCCAGCCATCCCTGTAAAGCATATTTACTGGCGGAATAACCACTCCTTCCCGGCAAGCCACGGTACCCGGCAATGGATGAAACGCCAACGATGGTCCCTTTTCGCTCAATAATAGATTGGAGAGCATATTTTGTACAATAAACAGCGCCATAAAAATTTATATCCATCACTTTCCGGATGGCGTCCAGGGAAACATCTTTCAAAATAGCCCGCATGGAAATACCTGCATTATTGATCAGGATATCCACACCGCCGTAGACTTTAATGGTTGTTTCCATAAAACGGCGACAATCGTTTTCACTGCTCACATCGGCTACCATGGTATGCAGGGCAGCAGAAGGATGTTGTGATTGTAACTGGTATAATTTATCATGGTTACGGCCACAGGTAGCCACTTTGGCACCCATATCCAGTAAGGTTTCCACTAGGGCTTTACCAATACCATCGGTACCGCCGGTAACGACCACCACCTTATCTGTAAAGTAATTTGACATGCTGCAACTGGGTTATAGCGCAAACCTACTTTAAAAATGCGCAACAATATATTTTTTGAAGGCCCCGGATTCTTTATTTTGGCTTGAAAATCAGTTGAAATAATGTTGAAAACAGGCCGAAATATTTTTGGACTGAAAGCAGTGAGACTGTATTTTTGCACTCCCAAATCCGAAAGGAAGAAGGAACAGGTTGATCTCGTAGCTCAGTTGGTAGAGCAATACACTTTTAATGTATGGGCCCTGGGTTCGAGTCCCAGCGGGATCACTAAGAAACCTCTGATTTTTCAGGGGTTTCTTCTTTTTCATCCAGGTCTGGTGTTGCTGAAAGCCTGCTGAAAAAGCTAACGAGTCCATATTTTCTCCGGATCGATTCTGCGGTGATGATACCTGTGACAATACCTGCAATTAACAACAATATTGACCAGGGCAGGTTTGTGTGTGTTTTTTCATATAAGTACCAGGCTGGTAATCCTAAAACAATGACAGGAACGGCAAAAGCCCACAGCCAGTAAATGCTGTTGATAAAGAACAGGAATAGTTTCATCTTATTCTGTCGTTAACCTGGCAGCAATTGAAATTACGGAAGTTACGGGATTCAGCAGTTCCCGGGGCCGGGTCGGATCAATACGAAGGTCTATTCTTGTATTGCGGCCAGAACTGTTCAGTAAAAAGAGATCCATATTGGAAAACAGTTTGAAATCTTTATTGATCTCTAAAAGACCGGATAAGATTGTTGAATCAGTACTATTCACTGATCTCACCTGGCCGATTCGTTTATCTCCAAAGAAAACTTCTATAGTGGTATTGATAGCTGTTGGTTCATTCAGTTGTACTGAATAATTATAACTGGTACCTGCTTCATTAAGTCTGCCGATATGCTCAGTGGCGGATAACAGCATATTCAGGTATTGTTCTGTTTTACCATGCTGTGTTTCGCAGTTCAGGTAGGCGATATTCCTTTCGCCGCAGTAAACGCTTAAAGAACCGTCTCTTCTGACATTTATATTATCCTGCCAGATCGTATTATATTTTTGCGCAGCCAGCCGGTGATAGAGAATACTGTCTGTTGTCAGGAAAATATCGTCCGGGTCCTGTAAAGTATCAGCATATACTTTCCTGGCATCGGTTTCTCTTTCAGCACCCGGCAGGAAAGAATTGATACCAAATTTGCCTTCCGTATTATTATGAAGGGCGATGATACAAACCGGATTTTCAGGGATCAGCTGAAGAATACGTTTACCGAATTTTACTACTTCTTCAATGGCTGCATCACTGCTGCGGCCCAGTTGTTTCAATGTTTGTGCTGCACCTTCAGCAGAGAACATCCTGTTGGGATCAAAAGCATAATACCGGCCACGGAGCCGGAAACGGATATTCCGTTTATTATTATTCTCAATTTTTATCAGTAAGCCGCCTTCCTGCTGTAATAACCGTTGCGCCGCTACCAGTGAAGTGAATTCATCTGCATGCACATTGACATAAACCAGTTTCTTTGATTCGCCATACTGCATCACTTTGATAGCAATAGAACTTTCACCGATCCTGGTAAAATAGGTCGTTGTCTTGGGAGCATATTTTTTTGATGCCAGCAGGGAAATACTGGTCTGCCCGTTTAAGACGAAAATGTTCAGCGGGAACAGTAAAAACAACAATATTTTTCGATACAACTTCATCATTTATAAAACGAAAATTACTGCATTTGTATTGCCGGTGCAATACCATGACGAGGGTATAACACAAAAGAGGGATGAAATGAGGAATTTTTATCCTGGACAGTGCAGACAGGCTTACTGCAGGGCATCTTTCATTTTGCCCAATACATCTTTTTCGATCATTTTTTCTGCTACTTTGATCATGTTATTAAAAGCTTTAGCCCCGGAAATGCCATGACCGATGATCACCGGCTTGGCCACACCCAATACCGGAGTGCCTCCATAATTTTCAAAATTGAAACGATCGAAATATTCATCTTTTAATTGCCTGCGATGACTGATCTCGTATAAGGTTTCGGCCAGTTTCAGGATGATATTGCCGGTAAAACCCTCGCAGACCATTACGTCTGCTTTGTCCACCAATACATCCCGCCCTTCGATATTACCAATGAAATTGATCTGTTTATTTTCTTTCAGCAGGGGATAGGTGGCTTGTGCCAGTAAATTACCCTTCCCTTCTTCCTCGCCTACATTCATCAGGCCTACTCTGGGGTTGTCAATGCCTAATATTAGTTGGGCATAGACTGAACCCATTACAGCAAACTGGTTCAGTTGTTCGGGCTTACAATCTGCATTCAACCCCACATCAAGTAAGATACCGGCCCCGCCATCTTCCTTGGGAATAATGGTGGAAATAGTCGGTCTCAGTACTCCTTCCACGGCTTTGATACTGAATAATGCTCCAACCAGCATCGCACCCGTATTACCGGCACTGATGAACGCATCTGTTTTACCGGAGGCCAGTAAATGGAAACCTATGGCGATAGAGGATTGTTGTTTTTCTTTTAATGCCTTAGTGGGATGTTCATGCATACCGATCACCTGGTCAGCATGGATGACGTTGATACGATCTGTTGGAACCTGATGCTCCTGCAGCAGCAGATTGATTTGTTCTTTATTGCCAATGAGAAAGAGGTTTGCTGTTGTGCTTTCAGCAAGGTACTGTTGTACGCCTTTTACGGCTTCCAGCGGGGCGAAATCGCCACCCATCATATCAAGTCCGATATTCATTGCAGGCACAATGTACAAATTACAAAACGACAAATTCCAAATTCCATCGTGACATTTCTGTCAAATGGATTTGGAATTAGCAAATTACCTATGCGGGAACTATCCCTTATTACTTAACGGGTGATTTCTCAGCTACTACTTTTCCTTTGTAGTACAGCTTTCCTTCACTCACATGGGCACGGTGGCGTACATGTGTTTCGCCGGTAGTGCTGTCAGTTGTTAATGTGGCAGAAGTCGCTTTATAATGCGTTCTGCGTTTTGCACTTCTTTGCTGACTGTGTCTGCGTTTCGGATTTGGCATAACTCAACTATTAATAATCAGAAAATATCTTTTATAAACTATTTACCTAAGTTTTTGAACTTCTCCAATCCTTTCCAGATCGGGTTCTCTTCGTTTTCGGTCTTCTCTTCAGGCTCCATTTTTTTCAAAACATCCAGCGCCGCTTTGTTGCAATGTGGTCCTTCCATGTTTTCAAAACCACAGGATTTCAACATCGGGATGCTGAGGTTGATGAATTCATAGATCCAGTTGGCTACATCAAGGTGGCTTTCACCACGGCCGATATAATACACATCGGGATCTTCTTCCTGGTCATTCATCAATTCCGGTTCTTCCACCATTTTTACGGTGATGTTGAATTCATCCCATAATTCTAATGGCAGGTTGCTGTTGCAACGGTCACAGGTCACTTCCAGGGCACCACCGATCTCAAATTTCATCAGCATAAAACTGCTTTTTCTATCAAGCGTCAGTTTTACGTTGGCTTTGCAGTGGCGGAAATCCTGCTGCTGGAATGCCTCAAAGAACTTATCCTTTATTTCATAGTTATACTCATGAATGCCCGGCTTCAATCCCACAAATGCTATCTCAAAGTCCCGGCGATGCCCCATGAATGAACTTTTTAAAGAGTTGGCAAAGGTAAGGGAATTCGCTGAAAATTTATCGGGCTTTTTGGATTATTTTCGGCCTTTACTGTAGGTTCAAGGCCCTGATTCTGAACACTATTAAAATTTAAAGGTTTGCAAGAGTTCCTGTCCCGGCTCTTCGCCCGGCTGATGAAAAGCTGGAGCTGGGTTTTACTGATCACCCTGACCATTGCCATCAAATGGGTCTCTTTGTATCCCGAATGGGTGGAGGCAAATTATACATTTGGCCTTTACCCGCTGATCGTGAAGCTCCAGCGTATGCTTTTCGGCTGGATTCCCTTTAGTATCGGCGACCTGTTTTATGCCTTTTTGATACTCGTCATCCTGTTCCGTACCGGCAAATTCATCAAATACCTTTTCCAGAGAAAACTGACCCGCCTGTATTTTTCTACCGGCCTGCAGCAGGCGATCTTCTTTTTCCTGTTCGTATACGTTTTTTTTAATCTGCTCTGGGGGCTCAATTATAACCGGGTAGGTATCGCCAGCCAACTGGAGCTGGACGTGAAACCCTATTCACTCGCAGACCTGGATTCCGTCACCAACATCCTACAAAAACGGTTAAATGAATATGCAGTTTTTGTAAGCCAGGCCCAGCGGGATTCTTTCAACAGGAAGAAACGCCTCTTCCATGAAAGCCGGGAGGCTTATGATTTTGCAGCAGCTAAATTTTTATTCCTTAAGTATGAGCATCCTTCTGTAAAACCATCTATGTTCAGTTATCTTGGTAATTATCTCGGTTTCCAGGGTTATTATAATCCGTTCTCCGGCGAAGCACAGGTGAATACTACCATACCCAAAGCCCTCGAGCCTTTTGTTACCACCCATGAGATAGCTCACCAGCTGGGCTATGCCAAAGAAAATGAAGCCAATTTTGTTGCCTTCCTGGCCTGTCGTCAATCTCCATCACGGGTAATGAGATACTCTATGTATTTTGATATGTACAATTATGCTATTGGTGAAGTATACAGGCGGGATACTTTGCTGGCAAAGAATTTCCAGCAACAATTACATCCGCAGGTAATCAAAGACCGGAAAGAGTTCAGGGATTTTTACAAACAATATAAAAACCCGGTGGAGCCACTTATCATGTGGGCATATGGGCATTACCTGAAAGCCAATAACCAACCCGGGGGCAAACAGACCTATAATGAAGTGGTGGCCTGGCTGATTGCTTATTATAAAAAATTTGGAAAGGAAGCGTTGTAAACAAATGACAGTTCTGTTTGTTTGATTTATACTATGAACAATACGCTCAAATTAATAATAGCCATCGCCATCCCATTATTGATCGGGTCAACAAGTGCTTTCTTTACGGTAACAGGAGTGGATAGCTGGTATCAAACGATCAATAAGCCATCCTGGAATCCCCCTAATTACATATTCGGGCCTGTATGGACAACGCTTTATATTCTGATGGGGGTATCTCTTTTTTTAGTATGGAAATCAGGAACGAATGCCGGTACTAAAAGGCAGGCGATGATATTGTACGCCATACAATTAGTCCTGAATTTTTTCTGGTCCTTTATTTTCTTTGATCAGCACCTGGTCGGTACTGCTTTTGCAGAGATTGTCGTTATGTGGTTGTTTATTCTACTCACCATTTTTGCGTTTGCCAGGATCAGCAAAACGGCTGCCTGGTTGCTGGTGCCCTATATAAGCTGGGTCAGCTTTGCAGCTTTTCTTAATTATACCATCTGGCAATTGAATAAATAAAAAGAGCCGGTCATTGACCGGCCCATCTCAGAATTTATTCTTCCACATCATACTTTCAATTGGTTTATCGGGCTGGCCGCTGTACTTGGCATTTTTCTTCTGGTTATACTTTATTTCAATCTCTCCATCCACCGGGAAATAGATCAGCTGGCCAATCGGCATGCCTTTATATACTTTCACCGGTTGCTTCACAGATATCTCTAAAGTCCAGTGGCCGCAAAAGCCAACATCGCCTTTACCGGCGGTGGCATGTATGTCAATACCTAATCGCCCTGTTGATGATTTCCCTTCCAGGAAAGGCACATGGGCATGTGTTTCGGTGTATTCTAATGTAACGCCCAAATAAAAGATATGCGGGTACAAAACAAAGCCGTCTTCCGGGATCTCGAAGTATTCGATCTCGTTATGTTTTTTAGCATCGAGGATATGCTCTTTATAAGTAGCCAGCCATTTCCCCAAATGCACATCATAGGAATTGCTGCCAAGGCATTCCCGGTCATAAGGGGCCAGTTTGATCGTTTCTTTTTCTATTTCTTCCAGTATCCTTTTGTCAGATAAAATCATAGTATATTATTTACCAGCTTCAGTATTTCTTATCATCGTTCCTTGCGTCGCACTCTTGTACAGCCTATCTTTATTCAGCAATTCAGTGCAGCAAAGTAAGTACGAATCAACCACGGATGCCAATTTTTTTTCAACATCAAATCAACGAAAACACCCGGCTGGGTGTCTGGAAAATTGAGGAAACCGAAGAATTCTTCAAAGGCAATGTGCCCCAGCACCGCGATGTAACACATCCCCACAAACGGTTACAGCATCTGGCCGGGCGGTTCCTGCTGCAATTCCTGTTTCCTGATTTTCCTTATGAGCTCATACAGATCGCTGATACCCGGAAGCCTTTTTTACCCGGTGAACAATATCATTTCTCTATTTCTCATTGTGGTGATTATGCGGCCGCTATTGTCAGCCGGGAAAGCAGGGTTGGTATTGATATTGAAATTCCTGTGCAAAAGATCATCCGCATACAAGATAAATTCTTATCAGTTGAAGAAAAGCAGTCTTTCCTTACTAACGGGGATACGGCTGACTATTCAGCTACCACTCTTCTCTGGAGCAGCAAAGAAGCTGTTTTCAAATGGTACGGGAATGGAGAGGTGGATTTTCGACGCCATATTCAATTGCTACGCAGGCAGGAGGGGGTGTCAGTAATAGATTGTTTCTTTAGCAAAACCGATCAGCAACTGCGTATCCATTACCAGGAATTTGATCATCTTGTACTGGCCTGGATTTTTGATTAGTTTATTATTCTTCATCTGCTGACCCGGATTCCAGCAGGTTCAGGTCAATCGCTTCCATACCGGCAATACCTTCAATAGATCCTCTCACATGGGCGGCATTCAATAATACTTTCTCCAATTGTTTCTCTCTTTGTTTCCAGAGCTTTTCCATCGCATCTCTTTCCCGTTGAATAGAAAGTTTCATGCTTAAGAAGCCTTCTCTTATTGCTTTCCATTGCTCGGCAAATTCGGAACTGGTGAGATAGTCATAGAGCATGTGCATTTTATCTCCCTTATTATCCTGGGTCTTCAATGCTGTTGATATTTTGATGATGCCATCCCGCAGCATATGCACTACCGCTTTTGCTTCACTGAAAGAACAGATCCAAACACCATCTTTCTCACCAAAACTGCTCATATCTTTTGGCAGTGCTTGTGTAACGATCACCGCTACATCAGCCCCCTGGTTGCGCATATCTGCTTTTAGTTTTTCGATCCAGTCATTAGCGAAATCCTTGGTGCGTTTACTTTCAAAGATGATCTTGCCGCATTCCTGCCCAAAACCATTGCGAACTGTTTGAATACAATCTGCCCCCCTGACCCCTTTACCTACTTCCGTGATCACATCAAAGGGAAAGGCAGTTCGCAGCATTTCTTCCAGCAACAATTCCTGTACTTCACCCTGGCTTTGCATAGAACCCTGTTCGGCTTTACGTTTCATTTCCTCGGCCAGTTTCTTTTGCGCTTCCAGTTTTTCTTCCATCTCTTTTAAGCGCAATTGGAATTCTGTTTCTTTCGCTGCATTTCGCTGTTCTTCCAGTTTTCTTATTTCAACAGATAGCTTTTCTCTTTCTTCCTGTATTTTTTTCTGCACGGATAGTTCAAGCTCAGCCTCTTTATTAATAAGTTCCTGTTCCTTTTTTAAAAATTCAAGTTGCTGTTGCCGAGCCAGTTTTAATTTCTCTTCATTGTCTTTATTATTCTGCTCCAGCATTTTCAGTTTGTTCTCGAAATCGGCAGCAATATTCTTCCGGAGATTTTCTTCCAGGGATGATTGTATCTTTTTCTTTTCCTCTTCCAGCTTTAGGAGGAATTCGTCATTCTTTTTTTTCTGCCAGTCAGCCGCTTTGCTCCGGAGTTCTTTTTCCACTTCTTCCCGGATGGCGTCACTGGGCTCAAACTGGTGACCGCAATTCGGACATTTTATTTCTGTTGCCATTACTACCTGATGTTTGCATCAAATCTAAAGCAAAAAAGCGACCTGTAATTAAACACCCTGTTTTGGCTCTGATAAGCATCAATCACTCCGCATATTGCTTTCCCTGAGCAATAGCACAGGGATTCAGGTCGTTATAAACTGCATTTTATCTTAACAATACTTTGGTAGCCGCCTGCTTTTGAATATGCAGATAGTTTTAGATTTTGTGTAAGCAGTTCACCGTATAGTTCACGATCCGTCACCTAAAAAAAACCTATGTTTAAAAATCTACTTACTACTGCGTGGCTGGCTATTTTTCTGAGTGCTTGTGCCTCTACCTCCCGCAACAGTCAACAAATTATTGATGAGACAACAATATCACAATCTGTTATTCCCGCTGATTTGAAACCGGATTCATTGACAAATCTGCCACGGACTGAGGAAGGGGCTTTTCTGTTGGCACCGGGATTTTATGAAGCAGAGTTTAAGACCTATTGCCTTCAGCCCGGCACACCCGATCCAACTCCAAATGATGCGTATTTGCAGGCCCCCATGAGCGGTTACCGGAAAGAGATCGTGGAGACGATTCTTTACAATTCCCGCAGCAAGCCGGATATTCAGCAACGGAATGTTCAGTTGTTGTTATGGTCGGTGGTCAGTAAATCTGATTTTGATAAACTTCCTTCTGTAGTCCAGTCAGATGCAAGGCAATTACTAAGCTCCAAACAAATATTCGAATTGCAGGGTGGTGTAATGGGAGTGGTAAAAAAGGTTTCGAATACAGTTCCATCCGGTGTAATGGGTGGTAATAACAGTATAAGGAGATTGTTTGAAGTGGGCACATCTTCTTACGATGCGTATGAGAAAATAGCCGTATTGCGGGAACCGGCAAAGATCAAAAGGGCGGGTTTCAAAAACGATCAATGGTATAAACAGGATCAAAATTATTATGTGCGGCATCTCCCTGTCAGTTACCAGAAAGTAAGAATACAGGTTTTTGTACCTGAAGGGGCAACAGATTCTGCCGGGAAAATCAATGGTGAGTATTTAGTTTTTGACCCCACGGGGTTGCAGACTGTCCCTGCCAACTCGAATGCACAACGACTGGGTATTGGTGGCCCTGTGCTTGATATTGTTAAAGTGGTGATCAAAATCAACAAAGCGGCTACCCCACCCAAACGGGTACCTGATAGCAAACCCAAAGAGAAACTGCCTTCCAAGACTTAATATATTTTGACAAGCAATTGGAAATTAAAAAGCCCTGCAAAATTTGCAAGGCTTTTTAATAAGTGCCCA
>CADEDV010000046.1 GCA_902826165.1 uncultured Bacteroidota bacterium | reverse complement strand
TTTTAATGTCCATAAGTTTACTTTTTGTGTAAACCTATTTCAGGACGAGACACAAACAGCCGAAGTTTCAACGTCCAGCCCCACTTGCAGCAATACCAATGTTAGCCGTCGTTATTCTTCTTCGAAGCCAATCTCACCAGCAATGTGAAGAATGTCGAAAGTATTCTTTAGCTGAATACTTTTATCTCGTTGAGTAGGCATAACATCGTTTATAACTTTAAGAATACTTTCTTCGACTTCAAGATAATCATCTTTCGACGATTTTTTAATGTCAGGATACCAAGAAAGCGACAACTCATAAATTGGAACTGTCCACATATAGTTGTCTATTTCCTCAAAGCCAACTTGCAGATTATTTTTATTAATCGATTTTTCTATATTCATTAGTTGCCCTCTAATTTTATCAAGTCTATTAGCATGAATCATTTGAAATCTCGAAACTTTTGTTACTCGTTCATTATGAAGCAACGGGAATCCTGGAATATATTCCATTTCTGTTACGGTAGTTTTTGTGTAGTTTTTGTTTTCATACCTATTCAACACTTCTTCCAAAAAATCTGGAATTTTACCTTGAAATTCATTGCCCGGAATTTTATCCTTAAGCTTATTTTTTTCTATGAGATTCCTTACGCTACCGTTTTCAAAACTGTCCCAGTCCATTGCAACACTGTAAAGGCCGATAAAAGGGTCAAACATCGGTGTAGTGATTGCAATTAAACACAAGTCGTTTGTATTTTCAATTAGCTTTATTGCAAGTCCGCTTTTTGAAACTATTTTGGCTGCTTTTTCAAGGTCAGCCTTTTTGCATTCCCAAAGAATTAACTGGCCTTTTATGTTTTTGTCATGGACTTTATCGATATTTTGGATAGACGGTGTTATTTCGTTGCTTCCAAAAAATTGAATGGAAATATCTTTTTTCTTATGCACACTATGACAATAATCCCAACTCCTTGCTCTTCGTGAAACTTGTTTAAGAAAGTCAGGAGGAGTTTCAAAATTATAGTCAAAATCAACTACCAAACTTTCTCCGATTAGGGAGTAGGATTCCCAAAATGTGAGTTCGTTTATCCAAGATGAATTGTCGGATTGAATTTCTATTGGGCTTACTATAAAAGATATCCATTCAGAATTCTTAACTCTATAGTTAAAGGTTTTAAGTTTGCTTTTTAAATTTTGCAGAAAATTATCTAAATCACTACTATTAGAACTTAACTTAATTGTAGGCAAAGCACTTGATGGGTCAAGTCTTTTTAGCACTGTCATCCAAGATGGAAGTAATTCTACAAAATCACCGGCAATTTCCGCTTTAAGGTTTCCGTCTTTGTAAATAAAATCAGAAAAATTATGAAATGGAACAATTCTGTAATTCGGCATTAGAATAGGTGTCACCTTACAGGTAATTTTAGATTCTTCTAAGCGTAAAAATTTTCGGTAGAAAAGTTCTACCTCATTCAAGATTGAGGACTTTGAGTAAATGTCGAATCGATTGTCTTTAGAAACTCTTATAGTGGGCTTTTGCTTTTCAAGTTGGGATGGACTTTCAAGTATTTGTTTTACTGGAACAGTCCAATAACATAAATTAGACTCTTCCTCATAAACAATTAGGAAAACAGGGAAATAACTTGATAGCCATGCCTTTAATAAGCCAGAGCTAATTGATACGCTAAAATCTCCGTTTTTTAATTTCCTAACATACTCGCTATCCTTGCTTGTTGATTTTACTTGGCAGCGTAAATGATAGTTCGTTCTGGTATTGTCAATGAAAATGTTACAGTCAATATCTTCTCCAAAGTCGCTTTTTATAATATCTGCAGCCCATTTAAATTTCTTAAAAATTAACTGTACAGTAGTTTCTCCAATATCTCCAAGATTTTGGGCATCATTAAGTTTTGGTTCATTTTTTCTAGTCATCTAATTTCTCGGAGTGGTAATATAATGACGGCTAACGTGTGTATTGTCGAATATACGAACTGTTTCCAGCAGAAATCTCAAAAGATTGTTGCCCTGATTTTCATTCGCTTAGATCAGTTCATGCAAGATTTTAAAGGGTGAAATAGAGTTGCGGCAATACCCGGTTGTAAACGTTTAGAAATGTTTGCACACGGCTTTAACAATGGCTATTTGCTATCACTGTATTCTTTTATATTAACCCTTCGCAAGGCACAGGGTTTCTATCCACCGCATGATCTCCGCCCCTTCTGCTGCCGTGCAGGGATTGGGGGCATAGCCCAAAAAATATTGTACGGTTTGTGCGATCATGGGCTGCTGCACATGGTGCAAGGGATCAAAGTCAAAACGGGTGCTTTGTGTGCCTTTTTGTACTGCAATAGACTTGCCGCTGAAAAAACTAAACCGGATACTGCCTTCGCTGCCAATGATGGTACAATGATCACTGGCTTCAGCAGCCGTAAAACACCAGCTGCCGCTGAACAGGATGCCATTGTTAAACAACAACTGCCCGGTCACGATATCATCCGCTGCATAAAAACCGCCCTGGTTAAGAGCTATGCCTTGTATGGTTTTAACGTCACCAAATAAATAATAGAGTATGTCCAGCTGGTGCGGTGCCAGGTCATGAAAGAGACCACCACCTGCAATGGCAGGATCAAAACGCCAGGCGATCTTTTCATCGGCCAGCTCTGCAACAGTGGGTGCGGGTTTATAGAATTGCAACTGCACCAACCGTACATCACCAATGATTTTTTGCTGCAGCAATTCTTTTAACCGCAAGAACAAAGGCCACTGCCTGCGGTAATGCGCCACCGTTACTTTGATGTTTGCTTCAGCGGCAGCATTCACTATGTTTTGTGCCGCTGCATAATTCAATGCCATCGGTTTTTCTACATACACCGGTTTGCCGGCCCGGATAGCGGCGAGTGCATACTCTTCATGTGAGGATGGTGGCGTGGCAATATAAATGGCATTCACTTCCGGGTCATGAATCAGTTCATCCGCATCGGCATACCACCTGGGTACATTGTGCCGATTTGCATAGTCGGCTGCTTTGCTGGCGTTGCGGCGCATCACGGCCACCAGCCGGGAATCCGGCACTTTGGAAAAAGCAGGTCCGCTTTTTACCTCCGTTACATCACCACAGCCGATAATACCCCAGTTGATCATATGTGGCCTCCCCAAGCCCCTCCGCAGGAGGGGTTTTAAGTCGTTTCCGGTTGTTATTTAAAATTGATTATAAGCGGTCTTTAAAATCTAAACTGTTTTCTTTTAAAGTCTCTTTAGCTATTTCATAACCGGCATCAGCATGGCGGATCACACCCATGCCCGGGTCATTGCGTAATACTCTTTTTAATCTTGCTTCGGCATCATCAGTTCCATCGGCCACGATCACCATGCCAGCATGAATGGAATAACCCATCCCTACACCTCCACCATGATGCAAGGATACCCAGCTGGCACCACCTGCTGTATTGACCAGTGCGTTTAAGATGGGCCAGTCGGCCACTGCATCCGACCCATCAAGCATGGATTCCGTTTCCCGGTTGGGCGATGCTACTGAACCTGTATCGAGATGATCACGGCCGATAACGATCGGTGCTTTTACTTTCCCGGTTCTAACCAGTTCATTAAAGGCCAGGCCTGCTTTTTCCCGTTCGCCCTGCCCTAACCAGCAGATACGGGCCGGCAATCCCTGGAAAGCAATTTTCTCCTTGGCCATTTTCATCCAGCGGATCATGCCTTTATTTTCGGGGAACATATTCATGATGAGTTCATCAGTAACGGCAATATCATTGGGATCACCACTCAATGCCGCCCAGCGGAACGGACCTTTGCCTTCGCAGAACAGGGGGCGGATATACGCCGGTACAAAGCCAGGAAAGTCAAAACAGTCATGAGTCGTTAGTCGGGAGTAATGAGTACCGGATCCGGACTCCCGACTCCTGACTTCATATTCCTGCGCTCTTGCCCTGATATTATTTCCATAATCAAAGGTGATCGCTCCTTTATCCATCAGTTGCAGCATAAGCTGCACATGCAGGTACATACTTTCATAACTGCGTTCAAGGTATTGAGTGGGATTTTCCTGCCGCAATACATTTGCCTGTTCATTGCTGAGGGTATGTGGTATATAACCGATCAACGGATCGTGAGCAGATGTCTGGTCAGTGAGTGTATCGGGAATGATATTCCTTTCCATTAACCGCTGCAATAACTGAACGGCATTACAAAGAACGCCAATGCTCTTACCTGTACCTTGTGCCTTGTATCCTTGTGCCTTATCAATAGCTTCATCGATATCTGTATATTTCTCGTCGAGGTATCTTGTTTCAAGTCGTTTATCAATTCTCCATTCTTCCACTTCCGCTATTAACGCCACCCCTTCATTCATCGTAATGGCTAATGGTTGAGCACCGCCCATACCACCCAATCCTGCTGTTACGTTCAGTGTTCCTTTTAAGGTGCCGTTGAAATGTTTATCAGCTGCTGCAGCATAGGTTTCATAAGTGCCCTGTACAATACCTTGTGAGCCGATATAGATCCAGCTTCCGGCAGTCATCTGGCCATACATCATCAGGCCTTTCTTTTCCAGTTCATCAAAATGTTTCCAGTTGGCCCAGTTGGGAACAAGTTGAGAGTTGCTGATCAAAACTCTTGGTGCATCCTTATGTGTTTTTAAAATACCGACGGGTTTACCGGATTGAATGAGCAGGGATTCATCGTTCTCCAGCACTTTGAGGGCAGCAATGATATTATCGAGGGCTTCAAAATTTCTTGCCGCTTTACCACGGCCACCATACACGATTAAATCATCAGGACGTTCGGCCACCTCCGGGTCAAGGTTATTGAGCAACATACGGAGGGCTGCTTCCTGTATCCAGCCTTTGCAGTGGAGGGTAGTTCCGGTCGGGGTTTTGTATTTGATGGCGTCGTACCTGCGGGCAATCGTAGTCATAGTTTATTTTTTAAAACACCAAGTCTGTATGGGCTCTGTGTTGAACTACAAAAGTCGTTATTCTCCAATAAATTAATATCTTCATCCTTATCAAATTTACCACATGAGTATCCACATCAGCGCACAGAAAGGAGATATTGCAAAGACCGTCTTATTACCCGGCGATCCGTTACGGGCCAAATATATTGCCGATAATTTTTTACAGGACGTGAAACTGGTGAGCCAGACCCGGAATATTTATTTCTTTACGGGCACCTATAATGGCAAACCCATTTCTGTTGGTGCCAGTGGCATGGGTTGCCCTTCCATTGGTATTTATTCCTACGAACTCTTTACCGAATACGAAGTGGATACCATCATCCGCATCGGTACCTGCGGTGCGTATACGACCAAACTGAAATTATTTGACCTGGTGAATGTCGATAATGCCGCCAGCGAATCCACTTTTGCAAAATATGCCTGGGGTATCAAAGATTCACTGATCCGCCACCAGGGAAAAGCCTTCAAGACCATTAAACAAACGGCAAAGACACTGGACATGCCCATCCGGAATTGTAATATCCATTCCAGTGATATCTTTTACCGGAAAGATTTGAAAATACCGAAAGTAGCTGCGGACAACAAATGCCTGGCCGTGGAGATGGAAGCATTTGCTTTGTTTGCCAATGCGAAATATCTGGGGAAAAATGCAGCGACGATTCTTACAGTATCCGATATTATTCCCACGCATGAAAAAATATCGGCCGACCAGCGGGAAAAATCATTGCTGCCGATGATGAAGCTGGCATTGGAAGCGGGAATACAGTTGTGAGCCCCAGATTACCCGGATTCACATATGTTCAGCCAGTATTAAAAACCAGCAAAGCCATCATTTAGCCGGACATTTTTCGACTGCGCAAAAGCATTCACTTTCTCCACGAAAGAAAAATCTTTGATAAGCCCGGATACTTTATTGATGTCATCAGCAAAAATGCGGTCTTCACTGGCAAAGCCGACGAACTCTCTTACATAATCATGGGCAAACTCTAATAGTTCAGAACTTTTCAAAGGTCTTCGGAATTCAATGGCCTGGCAGGCAGATAATAATTCAATAGCGAGTATAAATTCCAGGTTATCCAATACCCGGTTGAGTTTTCTTCCACTGATACTGCCCATACTCACATGATCTTCCTGCCCAAGCGAAGTGGGAATGCTATCTGCACTGGCAGGGAAACAAAGAGTTTTATTTTCAGTGACCAATGCAGCTGTCGTGTATTGCGGTATCATAAAGCCACTGTTGAGTCCCACATCTTTCATCAGTAACATGGGCAAGCCCCATTTGCCTTCTAATAATAAATAACAACGGCGGTCACTGATATTGCCGATCTCTGCGGCAGCGAAACAACAATAATCTAAAGGCAAGGCCAGCGGCTGCCCGTGAAAATTGCCACCACTGATGGTATCATCCGCACCAAGTATGATCGGGTTATCCGTAACAGCATTCAGTTCAATTTCGGTCAGCTCCTTTAAATGCAGCCAGGCATTCCGGCTGGCACCATGCACCTGCGGCATGCAACGTAAACTATAAGGATCCTGCACCCTTCCGCAATCCACATGACTTTGCATAATATCCGAACCCTGTAGTAACAATCGTAACCGTTGTGCCACTAATTTATTACCATTGAAAGGACGGAGTTCGTGTAAGCGTTCATCAAAGGGAGCTTTAGTACCGGTGAGAGCTTCCAGGCTCATAGCCCCGATGATATCTGCTGCTTCCAGGCAATTATGCATTCGTTGCACCGCCTTCACCGCAAAAGATAAAATGAATTGCGTGCCGTTGATCAATGCTAATCCTTCTTTTGGCCCGAGTTGTATGGGTGATAAGCCGAATTGCTGCAGTATATCCTGTGCCTTACATCTTGTGCCTTTATAAAATACTTCGCCTAAACCAATCAATGGTAAAAACAAATGGCTCAATGGTGCCAGGTCTCCGCTGGCTCCTACACTGCCCTTTTCCGGTACCACGGGAATCACATTGTTTTCGATATGCCAGGTTATTCTTTCCAACGTAGTTAATTGAACCCCGCTGTATCCCTGTGCCAGTGCATGCACTTTGGTGATCATCATCAGCTTGGCCACTTCCACAGGGATGGGATCACCCACTCCCACGCTATGGCTTTGTAATATTTTATACTGGAGGGTGGCGGTATCTTCTTTGGAAATAGGCGTATTAGCCAAAATGCCGAAACCGGTGTTCACTCCATACACGGTTTTATTGGCATCCACAATCTGCTGAACATGCTGCTGGCTGGCTTTTATCTTGCGGACTGCTTCTTCATTCAGCACCCCTTTCACCCGACCGGCAGCAATAGCCAGTGCTGTTGAAGTGGTCAGTGTATCTATTCCGTAGTTAAATGTTGTTGGCATAGCTTTGCAAAGCTACGTGTTGGAGTAGAAAAAATGATAAAAGAGTATTGCGGCTATTCAAAGGCTGTTCACTGAACAAAGCACTTGCTTTTTCAATCTCACGGCATCCGTTATCTTTATATAAATTCTTTCTATGCGGGGCTTGCTTTTTATTGCAGTATCCTTTCTCTTTATCACAACAATCGGGGCACAGGGCTTGAAAAAATATCCCATCAGCAATTCGGGCTGTTCGGTCTATATGTACTGTGATGTGAAAGGCTTTCTCTTTGACTACAGCGAAGATTCGTCCAAAGTATATACCGGGGAGTGTATCAATGCAGAAGTGACCTATGGTGTCATCTGCATTAAACTCCTGAACCCGGTTGAGCAATTAGATAAGGCAGAAGAACTGATGATCTCTTACCTTGATTTCCTCAAAGCCGATTTCAATGTGCGGCAGGCTGCCGGTTATGGCAAAGGGCATAAATTGAAAGAGAATGAAAAAACAACGGGTGTCATCGATTACTGGAAAGATGGGGAAAACCGCAACTGGAAGATCAAAGCCTGGACGGATGGAAAATTCATCGCTGTATTATATGGCAACAGCCTGAAAGAACTGCCGGAGCAAAAATTGAATGTGTTTTTGGACGGGTTTCGGTTACCGGGTATGTAGTAAAAAAGAAAAAGCGTCCAGTTTGCACTGAACGCCTGGTGATCCGGATTGGATTCAAACCAATGACCTACTGCTTAGAAGGCAGTTGCTCTATTCAACTGAGCTACCGGACCTTTTTATTAAAGAGCGGCAAAGATAATTTTTTTTAGCTTGCAGCCAAAGGCTATTTATAATGGATGTAAAAATAGAACCCCGCTGGAAAGAACTGTTGAAAGACGAGTTCAGCAAATCCTATTTCCAGCAAATCGTCCTGCACCTGAAAACAGAGCGAACCCAGGGCAAAACGATCTACCCGCCCGGGCCTTTTATCTTCAATGCTTTTGATACCACCCCCATTGATAAAGTAAAAGTGGTGATCCTCGGCCAGGACCCTTATCATGGACCCGGCCAAGCCCACGGTCTTTGTTTTTCGGTACAAAAAGGCATTGCGCCCCCGCCATCGCTGGTCAATATCTTTAAAGAACTGCACGATGATACTGGTATCACGATCCCCAACCATGGCAATCTTACACATTGGGCACAGCAGGGAGTTTTTTTATTAAATGCTTCACTGACTGTAAGGGCCGGTGAACCGATGAGCCATGCGAAAATTGGCTGGGCCAGCTTTACAGATACCGTGATCAAAAAAATATCGGAGCAAAAAGAACATGTGGTGTTCTTATTATGGGGCAAATTTGCACAGGATAAAAAAATACTGATCGACGAAACCAAACATTTGGTACTGAAAGCAGCCCATCCTTCTCCCCTGTCAGCACATAACGGGTTTATGGGATGCAAGCATTTTTCCAAGACCAATGCCTGGCTGATGAGTAAAGGAATTGACCCGGTGGACTGGCAATTATAATTATTGAATATTAAACCAATTAAAAATGATACCTGCAGACCTTTCTGTAGAAACCGGTAAAGCCTTATTGAGGCCATTGAATGTTACGGACTATCCTGCTATGCTGCAACTGGCGCAGCAGGATGAGGATATGTGGTATTATTTTTCTTTGAACCTGGCTGATCCCCTGCAATTGCAGCGCTGGTTTGAAATTGCGTTTGCAGAAAAAGCAGCCAATACAAGACGGCCATTTACCATTATTGATAAACAAACAGGACAGATCGCCGGTAGCAGCAGCCTGGGAAATATTTCGATGTATGATCTGCGGGCCGAGATCGGCTGGAGCTGGCTGGCACCTGCCTTTCGCAGTACGGGACTGAACAAGCATGCCAAGTTTGCGATGATGCGCTATGCTTTCGAGGAGCAGCATTTTGAGCGGATCGAATTCAAAACAGACGAACAGAATGTAAGAGCCCGGAAAGGATTACAAAATGCGGGAGGTATTGAAGAAGGTATTTTACGCAGCCATATGAAGATGTGGAATAACCGGCGAAGAACTTCTATCTATTACAGTGTATTGAAAAATGAATGGCCGGGATTGAAAGCCACTATCTTTAAAGACTTTTAAGCCACATGAGAATTATAAAAGAAATTTTCGGACGCATCTGGGCAGTTTGGGGCATACTGAGTTTTGCCGTAACATTCCTGGTCATCTTTATCCCTTCGATGATCACTTATTTAATACCTGACCCGAAAGGCTCTGCCGTCTTCATCCGTATTGCCAAACTATGGATGGATGTATGGTTACGGCTGGTAGGTTGCCCTGTTACCATAAAAGGGAAAGAAAACTTTGCAAAAGGAAGATCGTATATCGTCACCTTCAACCATAATTCCTTACTCGATGTTCCTTTATCAGCCCCTTATGTACCGGGTGCTAATAAAACGATCGCTAAAACATCCTTTGCCAAAGTGCCCCTGTTTGGCTGGTTCTACCGCAAAGGTTCGGTATTGGTTGACCGTAACAGTGATGCCAGCCGCCGTAAGAGTTTCGAAGAAATGAAAAATGTACTGAAAAATGGAATGCATATGTGCATTTACCCGGAAGGCACCCGCAACCGGACCAATGAACCGTTAAAGAAATTTTATGACGGCGCTTTCAAACTGGCAGTAGAAACAAATACAGCCATTATCCCAACACTTATTTTTAATACAAAGAAAGCAGTACCCGTTAATAAATCATTCTTCTTCATCCCTCATCAACTGGAAATGCATTTTTTGGCTCCTGTTGAAGTCAGCAATCAAACTGTGGAGCAGTTAAAAGAAAAAGTGGCGGGTATTATGAAGACCTATTATACCAATCATTACAAATAAACTTATTCAACTAATCAATAACTGTAAAATGATCTCGTACGGTTGATGCGCAGATCCTGTAACATCGATGCTTTAGGGCTGATGCTGATATTAAAGAAACGATATAAGCCAATCGGCGTTACATTGATCGACATTTGCCAGCAGTGCATCTCCCGGGCGATGGACATAGTGAAGGTTTGCAGGTCTTTGGTATCAATATCATAATAGCCATTCACACTGAAATTCCATTTCGGCGTGAGGTTGAAACTGCCGCTGAAATTCAGGTTGGAGCTGAATTCTTTGTCGTAGCCACTGTAATCTGAACGCAACCGCTGGTAAAAATTCAGAGAATATGATAATGTCACCTGCCAGGGAATATTGAAATCCACAAACTCGTTGGGATTCTGACGGGCATAATCCAATAATCGTTGTTGATCGGCCCGCAGTTCCGGGCTTTCCAGGTTTTGTTGCAACTGTTTTTTCTTTTCGTCTTCCTTTTTTTGGTCCTTGGGTTTGCTCTGGAAACTGGTACTGATGGAAATACTGCCCGATGTTAAACGACCGGGTGAGAATTTACCACCCGACCAGGCATACTTATCAATATCTCTTCCAATGGAATCACTCTGATAGGGATTGAGTGTGCCGTTCGCACTGATATTGATCTTTTCAAAAATATTAGCCCTGAAATAAAGGCTGATATAATCCAGCTTCAATGAGTCCCGCAGGAAATTATAGCCTGTGGATAAACCGTAGCCATCGATCAGCCGTATTTTTTTAGGTTCAAGCGCCTCAGTAGTATCTCCTTTTGCCCTTTTGGGTTTCACTTTCATCTCCAGGTTATTGTCCAGGTTGAACGACATCCCTCCTGTTCGCCCCTCTCCATATCCACCGAATAATGCCCCTGTAAATTCATGCAATCTTCCTGTATATCCCGAATAGATCGTATCGGTGTAATAATGCTTTTTGGAAAGATCAGGCTTATAATTCAAACTCAGTGTTGGACGTATCACATGACGGATGGCAATAATTTTTGATTTTTTAAACTGGTAAGTACCGAATATCGCTGTACTCAAACCAATGCTGAATTGCATGGTCTGGTCAATGAACAATCCTTTTTCCCGGCTGACAGTATCTAATTTCTGTTTGACCGAATTCCATTTCATCCTTGTCTTTTGTGCGATCCAGACCTGCGAATAGGAAACAGAAGGTGCCACCACTAATGCACCACCAAATAAAGCTGGTAAAGAAACCGTAATAGGTATGCTATGCTGGGCACCCCATTGCAAAGTGTCTAATAACTGGCGGAAATTAAAAGCAGTATCGTAGAAAGAAACCTGGTTGCGGAATGTTCCGTTATAACCAATACCTAATTTTTCATACCATTTCTGTTCCCCGGAAAAATTTTTCTTCTGGAAAGGATACAAGGTGTTCACGGTGAAACCGGCATCCGGCAAACTCACACTGATCAGCCTTGTTGCATTATTCTGGTTGTGATTAGCACTAAGGGTAAGATTAAACGGTTTGTCCTTCCAGGTTTTGGAATAAGCGATGGATGAGCTTAACTGGTTCTGGAAATTCCGGACCGTATTATTCGGGATCAGCTGGTTGTATTTGGTGGAACCGGCATTCACATTGGCAGAAAAAGTTTGTCCCGGCCGGGCCCGGCTGTCAACACTATGACTCCAGGTGATATAGTAGCTTTTATTAGCGAGATAGTCAGGGTCGCCTTTAAAATTTTGTTTAGTACTCTGGATGCTGAAATTAAAAGATCCGCCATAGCGATATCTTACCCGGTAGGTGGGTTTCACATTTAATGTCCAGCTTCCGTAGGAATAAATATTGGCCCGGGTTTCAATATCCCAATACTGGTTGATCACTTTATAATAACCCAAACCGGCAAGACCGATACCCATTTGTTCATTCGTCTCAAACTGTGGCGCAATCAGGCCTGAGTGTCGTCCCTGGCTCAAAGGGAAAAAACCAAAAGGCAGATAGATAGGTACCGGCACCCCTTCAAATTCCGGGTGCGTGGGTCCTGATACGGCCAGTTTCTGGTTGATCACCTTCAGCCTGTTCGTCCGAAAGGCGAAATGCGGTTCATCCAGGTTGCAGGTGGTAAATTGGGCACCACCTACAAAAGTGGTGTTGGCATCCACCTTTTTTATCTTCTCTCCATGCACAAACATTTCTCCCTGCTGGGTGATCGTATTCTTGGTTAATCCTTTCTGTGTTTTGAAATTGAACCGGATCGTATCGCTGGTAAATTCATTTTCGCCCTGTTTGAATTTGGCATCTTCCATTACCACACCCAGGCTATCCTTGCTGTGCATAGCAGTAAGAATAGAAGTTTGCTGGTCCAGTTCCACCAGCGGGGCATTTAGTGTAATGTCTTTATAATCCGTTTGTGTTTTCCCGTACAGGATGATCTTCTTTGCGGCAATGAGGATCACCACCGAGTCTTCTGCTTCGTATTTCACCGGCGCATCCAGTGAATCATTGGACATTTTCAGTGAAAAAGTATCGGTCACCTGTTTTTTGGTGGTATCAAAAGGATTTAATCTTGTGGTATCCGAACCAATGATCTGTAATTGTTGTGTGGAATCTTTGGCAACCGGCTTCTTCTTGGTGGTGTCCTGTTGCTGCTGCCATGTTGTTAAAGGACTGTCAAACATTTTAGCAGTTACACCATTTGCTGCTGTTTTCCACGTTACTGTGAATAATATAGCAGCCGTGCAAATGGCGTTAAACAAGTATTTTGGTCTAATTTTGTACAGTTGCCGCATACGGTAGCAGCAAATGTAAATTATTATCCATCCGCCACCTATGGACAAGCCTAAACATTTTGTGAAGATTCCGGGAACCTATTAAAAAAAAGAAAAGCCATGATCAGACGAACCCTCGCCTTTTTTGTAATTGCAGCATTCAGTATTTCGCTGTTCTCCTTCTCTTCGACTGAAAATACAGATTCTAAAAAGAAACAACGGGTTGTAAAGACCATTGTGATCGATGCCGGGCATGGTGGAAGTGACGGGGGAGCCAAAGGATCCTATTCGTATGAAAAAGATATTTGCCTGGATGTATCCTTAAAAGTGCAGGAGATCATGGCAAAAGAATTGCCGGATGTAAAACTGCTGATGACAAGAACAACAGACAGCTACCCCGCCCTGCACACCCGTGCTAATTTTGCCAATAATAATAAAGGGGACCTCTTTTTGTGTATACACGTAAATGCAGCACCACCCAAACGGCATTCTGAAATAATAGGGTATAAAACAGTCACCTCATATGTCGGGAAAGGAAAAAAGAGAAAAAAAGTAACCCGGAAGGTACCAAGGTATCGCACATGGACAACACCAAGCCCGGCCAAAGGCACCGAGACCTATATTTGGGGTGCCCATAAAAATGAAGATAAAGAAGTAGCCATGCGGGAAAATGCCCCGATGCTATCCGAAGATAATTTTGAAAGTAATTATGGCCCCATTGATCCCAACTCACCCGAGTTTATCGCTTTATCTTTATTAAAAACAAAACAGTATTTCAAACGCAGTGCTACACTGGCTGGTTTTGTACAGGATGAATTTGCCAGGATCGGCCGCATTGACCGTGATGTGCGGCAGCGGGGAGTTGGTATCTGGGTATTGCAGGCCACTGCCATGCCGAGTATATTAGTAGAGACCGGTTATATCACCAACCGGGAAGAAGAAGATTACCTGAACAGTAAAGCAGGCCAGAAAGAACTGGCTGAATGCATCACCCGTGCGGTAAAAAATTATATCGCCTGGTTAGAAAAACAACAGAACTACCAGGATACAGATAATAATGCGGCCAGTGCGGCAAACACTAAAGCAATGCTGGAAGCCGTAGACAAAAAAGAAAAACAACGGAAGGCTTTTTAAACTTCAGCACTTAATTTTACAGGACACCCATTTGTTCACTTAACCCGGTTCTTTCATGATAAGAATATGTTTTTCTTTTTTATGCCTTTCGGTAGTATTCTTACAAGCTGACTGTTTTGCACAGGACCCTCCCCGCAAAAAGATCAATACCATTGTTATTGATCCGGGACATGGCGGACTGGACCCCGGTGCCCCGGGTACTTTTTCCACCGAAGCGGATGTAGCCTTAGCTGTATCACTGAAACTGGGCAAAGCCATTGAGAAAGAATTCCCGGAGATCAAACAAATATTTACCCGGACAACAGATGTGCTGCCCGGCAATAAGCCGAATAAAGATGCTGCATTGAAATACAGGGCTGATCTTGCCAATTCATCTGGGGGTGACCTGTTTATTGCCGTGCATTGCAATTCAGCCGGAAAAAAAGCAGGTGGCTGGTATGGTCAGCGGGTATCTCATTATGTGAATGCCACCAAAAAAGTAAAAGTGAAGAAAAAGTGGGTGACTAAAGCATATAAAAAACCTGTTTATGAAACCTACTGGATCGAAAACCATGTAAAAGGAACAGAGACCTATATCTGGGCCGTGAATAAGAACGATGCCAAGGTGAATTCGATGTCCCATATCACGGAATACTATGGTGAAATAGACTCTACTTCCACCATTGAACTGCCCGACCCTTCGGACCCGGCTGAAAAAGCAAGGATGCTGATCTATACCCTGAATTATTTCAGGAAGAGTATGAACCTGGCTACGCTGGTAGAAAAACAATTTGTGGATTCAGGAAGAGTTAGCCGCGGTGTAAAACAAAGGAATGATAAAGGTATCTGGGTATTGCAGGCCACCGGTATGCCAAGTATCCTGATCGAGATCGGTTTTATCACCAACAAAGAAGAAGAAGAATACATGAACAGCGAAGCCGGCCAGGACGCCATCGTTACCAATATTGTCAATGCCCTGCGTACCTATATTCATAATATTGAAGGAAGAGGAAAGGAACCGGTGACGGAGGAGAAAAAAGCATTTTGAGCAAGGGCTGACTTTTGTCAGCCTTTTTAGTACCGTTTAAGCTCTTTACCCGTTTAAAAATAATTAGCTAATTTGCTGACCGGTATCAAGGAAAAAATAACCAAATGAAGATCAGCAACGAAACCAAAGTAGGTATATTATCCATCACCGCTCTTACCCTATTGATTGTCGGCTTTAATTTCCTGAAAGGAAAAGACCTCTTCAACCGCAGCGATAAGATCTATATGGAATTCACGGAGCTGGGCACCCTGGCCAAATCGAACGAAGTCAAGATCAATGGTTATGTAATCGGGAAAGTGTATGACCTGAATGTAAAAGATAAAGACCTCTCAGCAACTGTGGCTACGATCAATCTTACTTCTGATGTGAATATTCCCAAAGACTCCAAAGGTTATATTTCGTCTTCACTGTTAGGCACTTCAACCGTGGTTATTGAAAAAGGAATATCTACGGAATACCTGAAACCCGGTGATACCTTGAAAACAAGAATAGATTCCGGTATTTTGGATGATGTGAAAGCACAGTTGACGCCAACGCTGGGCAAAGTAAGAGATGTTCTCGATTCGTTAAAGAAAACACTTTCCGGTGTTAACAGTTTATTGAATGACCAGACCAAGGCCAATCTTCAGCAAACATTTGCCAACCTGAACCAGGCTACTACTTCGCTCAATAAGATCATGGACGAACAAAACGGGCCGCTGGCAAAATCGCTGAACAATGTAAGTTCAATTACAGAGAACCTGAAAAACAATAATGACAGTATCACCGCTACGATCAGTAACGCAAAAAGAGCTACGGAGAAATTTGCCAACCTGGAGATACAACCTACTATTGATTCGCTTAATGCTGCTATTTCGCAGTTAAAAGGAGTGGTAGCCAAAATGAACAGTAAAGACGGTACACTGGGTGCCCTGATCAACGATAAACAGCTTTACAACAAACTCAATGATGCGATCCTGAGTGCCGAAATATTAATGGATGATCTTCGTGCCCACCCCAAACGCTACGTTAATATTTCCGTCTTTGGCAAAAAAGATAAAACGGGCCCGTTAACTTCGCCAGCGAAAAAAGATACTGTTGCTGCCGGAGGCAATTGACGAATGAACTACAAAAAAATAATTTACTTCTTTCTTTCACTGTGGCTGGTAACAGGTTTTACGTTGTTGTCAGCACAGGAGCCCATTCTTGCTCCCAAGACCAATACCACGGCTGCAGAAGACACCCTGATCACCGTAGAGATACTGGAAGCTAAAAAACTGGAGATGCGGAAAGTGAACGACTCCACGCAACTGCAGATACTGGCCGGCAAAGTGAAACTGAAACAGGGTACCAGCTATTTCTGGTGCGACAGCTGTGTCATCAACAGCAATACGAATACATTTGAAGCCTGGGGCAATGTACATATTAATGATGCAGACACCACGAATGTTTATGCCAATCACCTGCTCTATCTCACCAAAAAGAAACTGGCTTATTTAGATGGGGCTGTTAAACTCACCGATGGTAAAGGCACCCTCACCACTCCCGATCTTGAATATGATATGGAAACCAAGATCGGTATTTACAAACATGGTGGTAAAGTAGTCAATGGGAATACCACCCTCACCAGCAAGGAAGGTTATTATTATACAGACCTGAAAGATGTTTACTTTAAACAGAACGTAGAACTGAAAGACCCGAAGTATTTCCTGAAGACGGATTCGCTTTTGTACAATACGGATAACGGTATTGCCCGTTTTATTGCAGAAACTTTCATAAAAGATAGTGCCGGCAAGACCATCGAAACAAAAGACGGCTATTATAATTTAAAAACCGGCAAGGCTGAGTTTGGAAGAAACCCGGTAATAAAAGACGGAGCTGTTACCATAACCGGGAATCGTGTGGCCATTGATGACAGTACCGGTATCCGCCAGGTGGAAGGCAATGCGATCATCCGTGATTCTGCACAGGGTACTACTATTCTTGCCGGTGTGATTTATCAAAATTCCAAAACAGATGCAATACTGGCCACGAAGAAACCCTTAATGATCATCAAGCAGGAAAATGATTCCATTTATATTACTGCTGACACATTGTTCTCTGCACGGCTTACGGACCTGTATGGTGTGAAAGATTCATTAGTGAAGGACACGGTGAAAGGGGTTACGGTAGTTAATGCAGACAAAGCAAAAGACAGTACCAACCGGTATTTTGAAGCCTACAGGAATGTCCGTGTATTTTCAGATTCCCTGCAAGCTGTTTGCGACAGCCTGTTCTATTCTTTCAAAGATTCTGTTTTCCGGATGTATGATAACCCGGTGGTGTGGGCCAAAGAAAGCCAGGTAACAGGTGATACACTTTATCTTTTTACTAAGAATAAAAAAGCGGAACGCTTCCAGGTCATTGATCATAGTTTCCTTGTCAATAAGATGGATCCCGATGTCTATAACCAAATCAAATCTTCCCGGATGGATGGCTGGTTCATTGACGGCAATATTGATTCGGTACGGGCAAGAGGATACGCCGAATGTATCTACTATATACAGGATGAGGACAGTGCTTATACCGGTATCAATGAATCGAAATGCGATATCATGGATATCTATTTTAAGAACCAGGAATTGCATAAAGTTGTTTTCCGCAGCCAGGTCACCGGCACCCTCTGGCCTATCCGCCAAAAAAGCCCTTCTGAAATGCGGCTGGAAAATTTTCAATGGCTGGAAGCAAGAAGACCCAAAACAAAATTCGAATTATTCGAATAGAGAAAGTGAGGTAAGAAGCCTGATATCATAGATCAGACTTCTTACCTCGGACATCCTTCCTCATTCTTCACATTTCCTTTAGACTTGCAGGCATCATTTTTCGTTCTATGCATGACGGTTTTATTGCATAAGGACAACTCATTTCTATCACTAACAATTAAATAGCTTCCATGAAATGAGCTATAAAATTTTCGGGCTATTATACCAATCGGCGATGAAAATTTTATAGCGAATAACATGTGACCAATTTCTAAAAATTAAAAAAAACACATGAAAAAGGTATCCGCCATCTTTTTACTGTTGGCCGTATTCGCCACGGCAAATCAATCTTCCGCACAGGATTATAAAACGGCATTGGGTGTCAGGCTCAGCAGCAGCCAGGCCATCGTTAACAATTCCATTTCCATCAAACATTTTCTCAACGATAAAGTAGCCATTGAAGGGTTATTATCATTTGGAGATCCGTTAGCCTTAGGCGCACTGGCAGAAATCCATAAACCCATGGGTGAATCCGGTATTAAATGGTTTTATGGTGGCGGTGCTTATCTTGGCTTTATCAAATCTTATAATCCCAATACGGCCAAGAATGAAACTGACCCAAGTTTTGGAGCAATGGGTGTACTGGGATTAGATTATAAATTCGCCAACATACCACTCAATCTTTCACTTGACTGGAAACCGGAACTAAATCTGGTCAGCGATATCAACTTTGAACCAGCAGCTGTGGGTTTTACAGCAAGGTTCACCTTCGGAAAATAAATAATTAAAGAAGCTTGTCTTATATGACCTGCCCGGCAGGGGCAGGTCATATCGTTTCACCACTAAGAGTATACCGTTACTCACATTTTTTCAAGAACCTGCAAATATTTCCCGGTTTCTGCGTTTTTGTGCAGGAATTTGTCTTATTTTAGTTTTACAAAACTGACGGATGCTTAAGAAAGAGAGGCAGGCGTATATCTTACACCAGGTAAACCTGCATAATAAAGTACTTTCCTCCTCGCTATGCATTGATATCAATGTGTCGGAGGATACCATTCGCCGGGATCTGCAGGAATTAGCCGAAGAAGGCAAAGTGATAAAGGTACACGGAGGTGCATTATCTCACTCCTTCAATGATGTTCATTTCCCTTCCAACGGAGTTTACTCACAACACCAGAAAAAGACAATTGCGCAAAAGGCGATCAGCCTGATCGATAACGGGATGTTTGTGCTGACCAGTGGCGGCACGACCATTCTGGAAATGGCCCGTTCTCTCCCTCCCCAACTAAAAGCTACTTTTATTTCCGGCTCCATCCCGGCTATCCTGGAGTATATGCATCATCCCAATATTGATGTGATCCTGGTCGGAGACAGAATTTCAAAAAACTCTAAAATAACCGTTGGTACTGAGGCTATTGCCAAAATAAAACAGGTAAAAGCCGATATCTGTTTCTTAGGTACTAATGCAATAGACCTGCAACACGGCATCACCGATAATGACTGGGAAGTGGTGCAGCTAAAGAAGGCCATGATGGAGTCTTCTCAAAAAGTAGTATGCCTGGCCATCGCAGAAAAAGTGAATACGTTTCAGCCCATACAGATCGCTGCCCTGGAGAAAATAGATATCCTGATCACTGAATTACCGCCAGATGACCCTATCCTGAAACCCTATACTGACGCCGGAATCAAAGTTTTGTAACGATCAATTTTAGGAACTGCTTATTTAAACTATATCAAAACAAACAGCTATGAGAAAAATTCTCCATTCGTTCATTGCTATCTGCCTGCTGCTGTTAGTTCTGCCGCCATCCTTAATGGCCCAGGAAAAAACAATTACAGGAACAGTACTTTCGGACGAAAACAAATCGCCCCTGCAAGGAGTAACCGTCAGGGTTAAAGGAACCAAGCGATTTACACAAACGGATGTAAACGGTAAGTTTACCATCAAAGTGAATCCGGGCGAAACCCTGCAGTTATCTTATGTAGGGCATGATGCCATTGAGGTTAAACCTGGAGATGGCAGTACTGTTGCCGTGAGTATGAAATCATCCGACGGTGCGTTGGGTGAAGTGGTGGTAACCGCCATGGATATTAAAAAGAATCCACGGGAATTGGGTTATTCAGTGCAAAAAGTAGGTGGGCAGGAAATACAGGAGACACAGCGAGAGAATTTTCTGAACAGCTTACAAGGCCGTGTGGCCGGTTTAACATTGGACCAAACATCTGGTGTGGCTGGAGCTTCTTCTTCCGTGGTGCTCCGGGGTTTTAATTCTCTTTCTTTAAGTAACCAGCCGCTCTATGTAGTGGATGGTGTGGTAATGGATAACCAAACCATCAATGAAACATCTGGTGGTGGCGGTGGTATTGGTCTTGCTTCTGACAGGCCCAACCGTAATAATGACTACCAGAACCGTATAGCTGATATTAATCCTAACGATATTGAAACTGTAACCGTACTGAAAGGACCGGAAGCCACTGCCCTATATGGTAGCCAGGCCAGTTCCGGTGCCATCCTGATCACAACCAAGAAAGCTAAGTCTAATAAGCTGGCGATCCAGTATGATAACAGTTTTCGTTTTCAGAAAGTAACCCGTTGGCCAGAGACATTTGATGGTTATACGAGTGGCTTAAACGGAGTGGCCAATACTTCTTTTTCCTATTTTGGTCCCAAATATGCTGAAGGGACAGAGTTATATAATAATAAGAAGAATTTTTTCCGTACGGGTTTTTCACAAACACATAACCTCGGTGTTGATTTTGGATTCAAGAATTCGGTATTCCGGTTTTCTACCAGCTATTTTGATCAGAAAGGAGTTGTTCCGAATAATGATTATAACAGGATCAATGTGCGGCTGTCAAATACAACAAAGCTCTTCAAAAACAAAGTAGAGATCACTCCGTCCCTTGCATTCATAAAATCAAAAAATAATAAGGTATTAAGAAGTGCTGGCGGTTACCTGCTGAGTTTACTGATCTGGCCCACTACTAATGATATCAGGAATTTTGAAAACCAAGTTGGTGACAAACTGGATGTATATTCAAGTCTTACGGCCAATGGAGAGTATGACAACCCTTACTTTAATACTAAAAACAACCGCAGCTATGACGAAACAGATCGTTATACTGCCAGCCTTGGTATCAATATCAACCCCTTCGAATGGTTGACTTTATCCGGCCGGTTCGGGTATGATACCTATGATATGTTTGGATACCAGTTTTACCATCCTCAATCTTTCTATTTGACTGCGGGACAAGGCGGAACTTTAGATAATTACTGGAGAAAATACAAGGGCTATAACCATACTATCACCGCCACGGCAAGGAAGAAGATCGGCAAAGACATCAACCTTCGCCTCATGGGAGGTACCATGTGGCAGGATTACAGAACAGAAATGTTTGCTTCATATGGAACTAATATTGTGGACTCTGTATCATCAAGCATATTTAATACAGCTGGCTTTGGAAAAATGTATAAAAATGGCCAGATAGTTACCAGTCAGGATCTGAGGGGCATTGTTGGAAATTATATGGACAGTACTGTAACCCGGGCCAATACAAGGGTGAGGTTGTTACGAAATAAATTTGATGAACCCAACCTGAACATAATACGCCAGATTGCTTATTTCGGAGAATTTGCTGTTAATTACAGAAACTATATCTTCCTTAGCTATACCCACCGTTTTGAACAGGCTTCCACCCTGCCCAAAAAGAACAGGAATTATAATTACCCCGGCGGTAGTTTAAGTATGATCCTGACAGATATATTCCCCGAGCTGAAAAAGAACGGGGTGCTGAATTACTGGAAACTACGTACATCACTGGCCGGTACTGCCCGTTTGAATAGTCCTTACTCTACCCAGTCCGTATTTGTAAACAATTTTGCCAGCGGTGGAGGATTTTCATATGGCTTTGTGAATGCAAATCCAGATTTAGGTCCTGAAAAACAAAAGACCTATGAACTGGGAACAGAATTCAGGTTGATGAAGAGCAGGCTGAATCTTGACATTACCTATTACAACACGCTGAATAAAGGACAGATCATTGAGAATTTCCGTTTGAGCTATGCAACAGGATTTGTGCTGAATACACAGAATGCAGCCAGCACACGCAACCAGGGGGTTGAAATTTCTATTGACTACAACCTGATGAAGAAAAAAGAATTCAACTGGGATATGCGCTTCAACTTTAACAGGATGTGGAATAAAGTGGAAGATATGCCCAAGAACGTAGCTGAATATTATATCGCCGATACCTGGCTCTATGGTAATGCAAGAGGAGGACTTGTACTTGGCGGTCCTACAACTTCCATCACCTCATTTGGATATGCCCGTAACAACCAGGGGAAAATTCTTATCAACCCCACAAATGGTTTGCCGGTTGGTGATGGTGTGTTCACTGTACGAGGAAACAGGAACCCTGATTTCACTTTAGGATGGAACAACTCTTTCCGCTGGAAAAACTGGAGACTGAATATGCTCTGGGACCTGAAAGTGGGTGGTGATATTTTTAATGGTACCAATATGTTCCTGACACGTATTGGCAGAAGCCTGTTAACAGCAGACAGGGAAAAACCAAGAGTCATAGAAGGAGTATTAAACGATGGTTTGCAAAATACCGCCACTCCTACGGCCAATACAATTACAGTAATTCCTTATTTTAACCAGGACTACTATACTACCATCCCAGAAGAAGGATTTATAGAAAAAGATGTAAACTGGTTCCGGATGAGAGATCTTTCTCTTAGTTATACTTTCCCTGAATCAATCGTGAAAAGAATCGGGGCTTTCAAAAGCCTCGGAGCATTTGTTACTGCCAATGACCTGATCTTATTAACTAACTACAGTGGCGCAGATCCTGCCACCAATGGTAATACAGCCGGCAGCCGCGGAGTAGGTGGCTTTGGTTTTGACTATGGCACCCTGCCAAGTCCTATCAGTATTAATATTGGAATCAGGGCATCATTCTAAATTTTAAAAATTAAGCAAATGAAAAAGATCTTTTTAAATATATGCCTTGCCTCTGCTGTTACTCTGGTGATGCTGGGCTCCTGTACCAAAAAAATTGACGAGGCATTTGCCAATCCCAATGCTGATGTCAGGGTTCCGGTGGAGACATTATTACCGGGTATTATCGGAAACTTTATCGGTAGTTCTTCTGCGGCAGGTAGTGCCTACGGAATTGCCAATGATGGTTTATATGTGGGCCGGTATGTACAATTTTGGGCCACCAATATTACCGCCAACCAGTACGACCGTATGGGCGGTGCCACCGGTGCCAGCGATGTTTTGGGTTCTGTATGGGCCATGCATTATTTTGGACAAGGGGAAAACCTGAACAAAATGATTTTATGGGGTGCGGAAGAAAAGAAATGGGACTATGTAGGTGTAGGTTATGCAATCAGAGCCTGGAGCTGGCTGACCTTAACCAATATGTACGGAGAAGTTATCCTGCGTGAAGCATTCAGGCCCGAACAATTGGTTTTTCCTTATGATGAACAGGCTGATGTTTATGAAGCTGTGAGAGCCCATTGCAGGCTTGCCCTGGAGTACCTTAGCAAAACGGGTGATGGTGTCAGCCAGGCAAACCTGGCCCTTGGAGATGCCTATTTTTATAATGGTGATGTGGAAAAATGGAAAAAATTTGTGTACTCGGTGATGGCCCGCTCTTTCAATCACCTGAGTAATAGAGGTTCTTACCAGGCAGATTCTGTAGTTTATTACAGCAACCTTGCAATTACCAGAAATCCCGAAA
>CADEDV010000045.1 GCA_902826165.1 uncultured Bacteroidota bacterium | reverse complement strand
GCAATCACTAATGCTTTGTTGGGTAAGAGATCATTTAATTTTTTAACCCAGTTGCGGTTGCGGTTGTACAATAATATTTCGGTAAAGCCCGACATACCGGCGTCGGCCTTCATCATCATGTCTTCTAATTTTTGCAGGTCCTGGTCGTTATAGGCTTTCAGCATGTCTTTCATTTCTAACCCATCATCTGATTTGCCATTATTCTTTACATAGTTCACTAATTGTTCGGCCTGCATTTTATACGGGATACTGTCGAGCATACCCGCCTGGTAACTCATGGTCTCCAGCCCTTTTACTTCTTTCTCATTATCCTTCGCCTCCTGCATTACGATCTGATCCATCGCTGCCATATTATCACAGGGCAGGTTGGATTGCTCCAAAGTTGAAGCAGCCAGGATGGGTTTAAAACTTTCCAGCATGGAAAAGGGAATCATCGAACTCCTGCTTTCAAAATATTCTTTTACCAATGTATAATCTTCCAGGCTCAGCAGGTCTTGTAAGGTGGTGTCACCGGTCATTTTCATTTTGGCCATAGCGCCAAACATTTCCATGAGATTGTCCATATCAATTTCGAGGTACACTTCATCCGCCGCTTTGATGGCTTTTTTCATATTGTCGCTCAGGACAGCATCTTCCCCGCAAAGCATATGGATGGTGCCGAAGAGATAGGAAGGCTTGGATAATCCTTTGCCACTGATCTTCCACAATAAAGTATTGGTATTGGCCGAAGTCTTCAGGCCGTCATTTTTCTGGGCACAACCGGCCATCGTTAACAATCCCAACAGGAAAACAGAACTCCATCTTTTCATGTTCTACAATTTTAAGCAAGTTACTGAACTAAGCGCAGATGAAAGCAAGGCCAGAGAGAGGGAACACAGATTAACACGGATTGAACGGATTAACACAGATTTCTGGCTATACTATATTGTTAAGGCAGCGAACTTTAAAACCAGTAAATCCTATTCTCAACCTGGTAAATGGCTGCAATTTAGCGGCTATCAATTCGTGTCATTAGTGGCCCTTCCAAAATACTTCAGACCAATAACGGGAGAAACGGGTGCCCCATTTTACCTGTAATTCTTCTGCGGGTATGGGTAACCCCAATTCCTGTTTAACGGCGAGCAAGGGAAGGTTAACGCCTGCACCCAATGCCGCAGCAATAGTGCCCTGCACCCGGGGATTTATTTCTACCAATAAAAATTTTCCTTCTGCCGAATGCTTGACCTGTATACCAATATTACCATGCAGCTGCAGTTCTTTGATGATCTGTTTGCAATAGCTGATGATCGTTTCATCGTTGACAAACTCCCCTTCCACGCTGATGCCATTGATCATTTTTTGTCTTGATCTTGGTACAATTAGTTTTGATTCACCATGATCTGCTAAACAATCCACGGAGTATTCTTCGCCGGGTAAATATTCACTGACCAATAATTCAGGAAACACACCGGAGGACAATATGCGGATGGCATCCTGCAAACGGAGATACGTAGAGGAAGGTTTATAATTGAACAACAGATCGAGTTCATCCATTTGCTCCGAGAGAATCCTGAAACCCCGGCTGCCATTGGAAACAGATGGTTTGAAGCAGACATTTTTTTCCGGGTAGCCCAGTTCCAGCACTGCTTCACGAAATTGCTCAACCGTTTCCACAATTTTAAAAGCCGGAACGGTCATACCCCTCCATTGCAGGAATTCATACAAGCGGCTTTTGTTATTGGCGATCTCCAACGAAGCAGCTGAGGAAACCAAAATTTTTGCCCCGGCCATTTCAAAATCATTTTTGCGCAATGCCAGTGGTATGAGTTCTTTGGTCACCAGCGGCATCACGACATGAATATCTTTTTCCCGGCAAATCGATAAGAGTGTATCTGCAAAGGCCGGATCATTCGCTGCCGGGATCGTTACAAAATCGTTAGTAAGAAAACGGCCCACCGCATTGGGGTTCGCATCTGCCGCCGTGATATGAACAGCCGGATCTTGCCGGAGGCATTGCATAATACCCGCAGCTCAGGGAGCACCGGCACCGGTCATGAGAATATGAATGCCCCTGTCCCCTGAAGGAGAACTGAGATCGCTATTTTGCTGTGAGGTTGATATGCTGATGGTAAAAATATCGAATAATGAACAAGGAACAAGCAATGCCCAATTAGGATTGGCACACTTCTATATTCATGATTCCTTGTTCCTTGTTGGATATTCTCAGCTCACCACCGCTTCTTCCCCATATATCTGGTCTTTGAACTTTAACGAAGGTGATGGAAGAAAGGCACCAATGCCCAGGCTTTCCCATTTGGCATCTACGGCCTGTATCGTGGCTTCATTGGCCACAATAATATTGGGCCAGTCACGGTGGAAATTGTCCAGCTCTTTTGTTTTGCGGGTACCATCGAGACCCATGCAGGCGAAATAGTTGACCGGTTGATTAGTTGATTGGTTAACTGGTTTTGTAAACAGGTGGAAATCCCGTTTCGGATCGAGGTTATTGCAGAAACGCCAGAGAGCTGTGGGCAGGTCGTTGGCATCCACGGTATGCTCCACATAGAGGATCATTTTGATGCCTTGCAGTTCTTGTAATCCTCCCACTTGTTTGTGTAATTCACCGATATGACCGGGCCTGTTTTTCTCTACAGAAATAATAATACATGGAATTTCTTTTTTCAGCAGTGATGTATTTACAACCTTTATTTCAGTAAAATGTTGGAGTGCTTTTTCAATAACTCCCGGCTCCCGGCTAACGACTCCGGGCTCATAACTATCATCCTCTTCTTCGGCATACTTCCTCGTTCCGTCAATACACATCTTACCACCAAAGCCGAGTTTGCTGCAACTGTGATCAAGTACATCCATCGGGCCATTGGCAAAAGCAATATCAGTAGCCGGGTTTAAATTTTTGAATACATATTTCGCCAGTGCTTCATAGTCCTGGATCTTCACGCCTTCATCGGCCATCACCAATATCTTGTTGAACATCATTTGTCCCGCACCCCACATAGCATTCATTACTTTTTGTCCCTGCCCGGCATAATCTTTTTTGATCTGTGCAATCACGAGATTATGGAACACCCCTTCTACCGGCATATCCATATCCATGATCTCGGGCACCATCGTCATTTTGATCGGTGCCAAAAAGATACGTTCAGTGGCTTTACCCAGCCAGGCATCTTCCTGCGGCGGTATGCCAACAATAGTAGCAGGATATACCGCATTCTTTTTATGGGTGATCGCCGTGATATGAAAACGGGGATAGAAATCAGGCAATGAATAATAACCGGTATGATCACCAAAAGGCCCTTCCCAGATCAGTTCATCACCAGGATCCACATAACCTTCAATAATAAAATCAGCATCGGCCGGGACTTCCACATCGGGTTGTGAAATACATTTTACCAGTTCCACTTTTCTTTTGCGCAGAAAACCTGCTAACATGTATTCATCCACATTCTCCGGCAAGGGTGCTGTGGCAGAATACGCATAGACCGGATCACCACCGAGAGCAACGGCCACCGGCATCCGTTTATTCAGTTTTTTATATTCTGCAAAATGTTTGGCAGAAACTTTATGCTTATGCCAGTGCATCCCAGTGAGTGTGGGCCCGAAGACCTGCATACGGTACATCCCCACATTGCGGCTGTTGGTATTCGGATCTTTGGTATGTATGATGGGCAGCGTAACAAAGGGGCCGCCATCTTTGGGCCAGCAGGTGATAACGGGAATCTTTGTAATATCAGGTGCAGTCATCACCACTTCCTGGCATTCGCCTCTTCCTTTTTTTACTTTAGGCATCCAACTGGCAAACTGGCCGAGCTTGGGCAGCATTTTTAATTTATCCAGTATCCCTTCTTTGGGAGCTGCTAATAGCTTGAATAAGTTTTCGATCTCATGGGCCACATCATCAAGGTGGTTTACACCCAGGGCCATGCACATTCTTTTTTCACTCCCATAGGCATTCATGAGTACCGGGAAATCATAACCGGTATTTTCAAAAAGAATGGCTTTGCCACCATTGCCTGATTTACTGATACGGTCCGTGATCTCGGCTATCTCCAGTTTGGGATCAACATAGGTTGTAATGCGAAGTAACTCTCCGGCTTTGTCCAGTGCATCGATGAATTGTTGCTGATTTTTCCAGGCCATGTGTGGTATAATTGCTGCAAATGTACAACATGACACGGCTGTAAAGGTTCAAAAGGAAAGCGTACAGGATCAATAAACATTAGCAGGGCAACCCATCCGGCTCCTTCGTCCGCCGAAGCCTGATCCGCCACTGCCGTTACCGATACGATAGGTAAGATGAATACCGGTGAAATAATAAAAATCTTTGTTGGCAGGGCTGCCTCTTTCATCGGCTTTGGCAGGGTAGGTTGGATTGCCACCGGGCAATTCATCACCACGATAAGACATATCAACCGCTAACTGGCCTTTGGCAGCCAGGAGGTCATTGACATCGATATAATTTTTGCTGACATCGTCTAAGTAATCGGTAAAGAGTTTGCGCATACCCAGTTCAACACCGATTCTCAATTTGTCGTTTATGGCAAACTTTACACCGCCACCGAATGGTAAGGCCACCTGTGTGAGACTATAGGGCTGACGATCGGGGTAGCCTGCAATACCCTGTCCTTCTGTACTGAGCGGTTTCAGGAAAATTTTGTTGGTGGAACCATTATACGCATAAGGATTATAATGAAACACAGCCAATCCTCCGAATACATATGGAGAATAGCGACGGTCGTAAAGATTAAGAAAGTAATATTCCCCAACAGCACTCAGTTCAATGATCTTGGTCTCGAAAGCAAGGTTCCTGGCCACGAGGTAAGGCTTATCACTGAAACGGTCGGCACCACCAACAATTGCATAAGTCAATCCGCCACGGAGCATGATCTGGTCTTTCAGTTCATAATTGAGGGTAAGACCAATGGCACCATTCGTTACTTTTTTCGGTAATATTTTATCGGTAAGGTCTCCGTTATAAGCGGCGAGGCCACCAAAGAGGCCCATGTGTAACCGCTGGCTGCTAGCGACGGTGGAGAGACAAATGAAAAGGATCAGTAATTTGTTCGTTCGCATGGTATACTTGTTTGATGAGAACGTATAGCAAATTTAAGGCCGTCACGGGCCTTTTCATTCATAAACGGGAAAAATGGGTAATAAGTATACCTGTTGGGGGTAAAGCTTACCCGTTATTTGTGTTATGGAGCCTGTAAACCGGTAAATGTAATGCCCAGTCCCGGTTGATCGCTGCAAGTGACTTTTCCAAAATCGTAGGTCAGCCCGGTGGCCACATCTTCTTCTAATAATAAAGGCCCGTCCATATCCACCTGGTCAATAAATGGCAAAAGATGGGCCATAGCCGCAGAACCAACAGTTGATTCATTCATACAACCCAGCATCACTTTCAGGTCAAGCTCTCTTGCTTTGGTGATCATCCTCCTGGCCGGGGTGATACCACTGCACTTGGTGAGTTTGATATTGATACCATGAAAATGATCCTTGCATTTTTCTACATCCTGTTCGTACACGCAGGCTTCATCTGCATAAAGCGGTAATGGAGATTCTTTGTATAATACTTTCATTCCCTCCCAGTTGTCTTTGGCAAGAGGCTGCTCAACGAGTTCCACTCCCAGCTCTTTTAATTGCGGGATCAATTGCAGGGCTGTTTCAAGATCCCAGGCAGCATTCGCATCCACCCGCAGGATAGCATTGCTGTTTTCCCGCAAGGCTTTTACAATGGCAATATCATCAGCCGTGCCCACTTTGATCTTATAAATGGGCCAGGGTTTCTCCCTGAGTTTGGCTACCATTTTTTCAATGGAATCAATCCCGATGGTATAATCAGTGATTGGATTTTTAGAAATATCTCCATTCCATAATTGGTACAACGGCTTCCCTTTCATTTTGCCATACAAGTCCCAGGCAGCAATGTCGAGAGCACAAACCAAAAAATGATTATTGGGAATGAGATGGTGCAGGTAGTGCCAGTAGCGTTCAGGATCGGTGAAAGCAAATTTCTCCACGAACATTTTTTTTGCTTCCAGGTCAGCGATCATTTTCTCTACGGGAATATTATAATAGGCAATGGCCGGTGCTTCACCGTATCCTTTAATACCCATATGCTCCAACTCCACGATCAAAGTGGGCTGGTGGGTTTTTGTTCCTTTGGAAATCGTAAAAGGATGCCTGAATTTGAGTTGGTAAGACCAGTACTGAACTTTCATCCCGCAAATATAACTTATCCCCTTCCGCTATTTTCCACATAGCCTTTCAATTCTTCATTAAACTCTTTTTGTTTAATAAGATCTTCCAGCGAAAGATGCATACGGTATTGCCAGTAATGTTTGGGATTAGCCGGGTTGTTGATCCGTTCATCGTGTGGATTTTCCCGGCGCAGTGTCTCACTCATACCCAAGATATCCTGCAACTGGAAAATGCTCCACATGGCAGGTGAATATAAATGTTGCAACACAATCGCCCGGTTCACCCATGATTCACAATAGTAAGGTGCTTCGCCCCATTGCCCCAATATGTTATTATAGAATTGCTGTGTACGTTCCCGGTTCTCTTCCCACCAGCCTCTTACTGTACTCATATCATGCGTGGAAGGTGTAATCACTGACATATATGGCGCATCGTTGGGATGGAAGAATTCTTTTTTTGGATCTTTGGGCATCCGTTGTATTTCCAGGCTCAGGATACCGAGTTGTTTCATCACATCCGGCACACATTCCGGCACCATACCCAGGTCTTCGCCGCAAACCATCATATTGGTGGCCGCTTTCAGTTGTGGTAATTTATGCATGGCCTCTTTCTTCCAGAATTCATCCTGACGGCGGAAGAAATAATTGATATAAATATTTCTCAATCGTTCCTGCACATGCGGAATAAGATAGCGGAACGTAGATGTTTTTTCCATCGCAATGCGGAAATGGAAATGCTGTCCCTGCGAACCTTCTTCTTCAAAGAAAAGAACATTGGAGATCAGGTCATACAGGCCATTTTTCAGCCGTTCAGTTTCTTCCGACTGTTCATGCGAAGCAAAATGCTGCTCCACCTGTTTTTGCGTCTGGTATCCATCCTGCAGATCGTATCCTCCTGTTTCATTCGGTACTAAGAATTCGGTGCGAACCACACCGCCTAATCCATGCCCAAAAGTTTCATTGATGATATCATCATTAATGAAAGGCTTGCAGAACCTTTGGTAATCGAACCAGATACCGTTTTCTCCAAATTCGTTGATGTGTACAGGCAGGCAGGGAACAAAACGACCCATGATACCCTGCACGGCATCAGCAGGAATGCTCCAGATGCGGAAGAACCCAAGTATATGATCGATCCGGAAGGCATCAAAATAGTCACTCATTTGTTCGAAACGCTGCTTCCACCAGGCAAACCCATCTTCCTGCATGCGTTTCCAGTTATAGGTTGGGAAACCCCAGTTCTGCCCGACGGCAGCAAAATCATCCGGTGGTGCACCGGCCTGCCAGTTCATATTATATTGTTCCGGATCGGTCCATGCATCACAACCATGACGATAGATACCGATCGGGATATCCCCCTTCAGGATGATCCCTTTTTGATGTGCATAGTCAGCGGCTTCCTTTAATTGCAGGTGAAGATGGTATTGAGTGAAACAATACAGCTTCATGGCTTTGGCTGCCGCTGAATGCGAATTGAATATTTTTTCTACCTCTTCTTTCCGGTATATACTATTGGTCTTCCAGTCTTCAAAACGGGAACAACCGTATTTGTCCCTGAAATAACTAAAAGCTGCATAAGGCAGTAACCAATGCCCATTTCTTCCAAAGAAAGCTTTATAATCATCAGATGTAAGGCATTCTTCGCCAGCTTCTTCATATAATTCTTTCAATACAGAAAGTTTATATTTCATCACGGCTTCGTAATCCACCGCAGGGAGATCATTCAATTGCTTTTGCTTTCTTTTCAGCGAACTGATCTTTGCAGCTTGTTCTTTACCGGCCACCTTCGAAAGATTGATATAAAGCGGATGTAATGCAAATGCCGAAATAGCTGCATAGGGATAAGAATCCAGCCAGGTATTGGTGGCGGTGGTATCATTCACCGGTAACAACTGTACCAGTTTTAATCCTGTTTGCTTGGCCCAGTCAACCAGCAACTTGATATCCGTGAACTCTCCTACTCCGAAACTATTGCGGCTGCGGAGACTGAATACCGGGATTGCCACACCCGAACCTTTCCAGGTATCATTAGGAATATGAACAAACCCATCGTGAATAATAGTGATCTTCTTTTTACCGCCATCACTAAACAGGAAACGGTTATTGCCATCTTCGTAGCGGATAAATTTCTTTTCGCTGGTATCATAGACACCATACTTATAGGCTACCGGGAAACCATTTTCTTTCAGGTCAAGTCTCGCCACCCACCAATCTTCTTCTTTCGACAGTAACAACGGTTTCTCCGTTGTCCAGTCGCCCATGGTTTCGCCGCTGCCCAGCAGGCAAACGATCTCGTTCTTGTTTAATAAGGGAGCTTTTACTTTAAAGAGGTGCGTGAAATTTTTATCCGTCTTTCCTTTGCTCTTTGTATCGCTTTCCTGGAGTAACACATTTTTAAAAGGAAGCGAGAAGAAAACATTTTCATATTCACCGGCGTGGTTCCAGGTATCCACCATTTGTATTTCCTGCAGTTCTTTGCGGAATACATCCACCAGGCGGTCATTACCCCATTCACCGATCAGTTCTCCATCTTCATTTTTCAGAAAATATTTGTAGCGGATACTTTTTTCAACATCTTTTTTCCTGATCTCTATGGTTGCCTGCCAGAATTCCTCGTTCAGGTATTCAAGAGCCAGGGCCTGCTGCGGGTCGTCATTTCCTAATTCTTCTGCATTCCCACTGATCCACAAACTCTGGCCAACCTGGGTATGAAAGCGTAAATAAAACTGAAGTCTCATGGTCGTCAATCGTTAGATATGTGTCAGAATCCTAAAATCGTCGTGTCCTTTAAACACATTGAATACGAATATAGAAAAAACATCGACTGTTCGTACTTTTATTTGGAACAATCCTTTAAAAAAATCTCCGCAAACGTATGATTTCAAACCAAAAACGCTGGAAAAAACTTTTCCTGTTCTGTCTTGGGCTGGCTGTAGCCGCTGCCTTTTGTATGAAATGGATGGAAAACGACCTGCTGGTCCGGGGCGAAAAGTTTACCATTATGGGCCTGGAACTTTTTTACCCGAAGGAGAAAGTGGCGGCCATCCTGGCGGGGCTCGATCAGCCGGTCAGCACCATTCTCCGCTACCACCTGAGTTTTGATTTTGTTTTTATGGCCGGCATCTTTCCCGGCATTGCAGCTTTGTGCATGATGGCTTCCGCTAAGTTTAAACCAGGAGGCTGGAAGAAAATACTCTGCTTGCTTGCCATATTGCAATTACCGGCCTGGGGTTTCGACATCACAGAAAACACATACCTGCTGAAATGGATAAGCGACCCGCAGATTGGAGATAAGTTTGGCTTTTTTCATTTTGTAGTAGCAACCAAATGGATCATTGCATTGACCGGTGCATTGGTATCTATACCGGTCCTCTTATTCAAAAAAACAACTGCAAAAGAGTAAAATCTCTTTTTTTGATTTAACCATGCTGCCTTATTTTTGCGCAAACTTTGAAAAATGGAGCAAACAAAAAAATACAAAGGTATCTGGTGGTTGGTTTTCCTTGCTTCTACGGCAGCACTGATCCTTGCAATTGTTACACACTGGCCCTGGCTGACAATGATCCTTCCTTTTCAAACTACGGCTTTTGTAAAAGCAATGGATATCATGTAATCATTAACGGAGTATAATATTGAAAATAGCCCCGTTCATTGCGGGGTTATTTTTTTGCCACCCCATTGAAATGAAATAACTTTAGCCTGTTGTTTAATCATCAATAAAACCAACCAACTATGAGAAAAAGCAGCCTTTTACTGACTCTTGTATTATTTGTTTCTATGTTAAGCATAGCTCCCGTTTCTTATGCTGCCATCGTTGTACCGGTTCCTGGTACAAACACTCCTGCCAAAGAACCCGATGCTAACACCATCAATGCTGCTTTTGAAGAATTCAGGTCTCTTTCCAATAAGGAAAAGAAAGCAAGATTTAAGGAGTTGAAGAAAGAATTCAAGGCCTTTAAGAAGGCAAAGAAAAAGGACAGTGATATCAGCACCAATACTCTCTTACTTGCTATCATCGCTATCCTGTTACCACCCCTGGCCGTTTTTCTTCACCAGGGTGAGATCAATACTAAATTCTGGATCAGCTTATTGCTGTGTTTCCTGGCGATTGTTACATTCTTTTTGTGGATCATCCCGGTATTGTACGCCATCCTGGTTGTACTGAATGTATTCTGATCTTATTACTCAGAAATATCACACTTTGAAGTAGTATCAGTTGTTGAACTGGACTACTTCAAAGTCACTTCCGTATAACTGCCCGAGATTACGGAGATCATTGTTATTCCATCGTTCATCAGGCGCCCCGCTGATATAAAGATTACTGCCAATATCAGCGAGTATCAAACCATATTTCTTCATGGCTCTTAAGATGACCTGGTTAGTGGCCGAAAAGTCGGATATATCAAAGCTTGCTTTCAAGCGGATTCTTGCACCAAAAGGTAAACTGTATTGCCCGCCTGTACTGTTTACTTTATGCCTGGCAGGGAAAATATAAGCGGGTTTCACATTGTTGCTGGTGAGGGTGAACCGGATCGGGTGATCAATCTCTCCTTTCAGTATTTCTTCATACCGCACAAGTCCCGGGAAAATAGGGAGACCTGCCGCATCAGCTGATGTCCACGTCTCCGGTCTTAATTGGTTAGAATTAAGATTAAATACAGCTCCCGATGAAGCATCCCAGCGGTTACCGTTTACATGAGCATAAAATAATTCGTAGAGCTTTTTATTTTCAATATCCACTGCAATCACATGTGAGTCACCAACGCCGTTTCCTTCTATGGGTGCCGTCAGGGGTATTGGATAGGGCCCCGGATCACTTTCATCTCCATAATCCGTAAAGAAGATGGTTGTCATCGGCTGGTTGCCACAAACAACGATATAAGGTATACCAATGGGTGCACCATTCCATAACCCGCTGCCAAAATCTGCTTTGATCACATTACCGGCAATGCCGGCAATGATCTGTGTATTGAATGGATCAACCGCTGAAGTACTAATATCCTTATTCCAGGGGTTATCAGCAGGGAATACCTGGATATTCTCTGCATTGGCTTTTGTAGCTGTGCAACTGGTATTACCGGTTCCGGGATCAAGCGGAGCTGTATCATCAATATGGTCTTTCTTTTTACAGGAAGACAGGAGCATGATATAAAGATAAAAACCGACAAAGAAGAGAATGATGCGGATCAGTTTCTTCATGGATATTGCTTTTGAACTTCGTATCATAAACAACAATTAGGCCACTGAAAGGTCTTTCAATCCTCTCTTATCCGCAAGAGCTTTTATACGTAGAAAAAGCAACAGTCTTTTTGCAGGATATGCTGTGCAGCGATTTTATTTTACGATCACCAGCCCGTTTTCATAAGCCACGGTCACCTGCCGGGTAGCCGGGGCCTGACCGTTGATCGAAGGCGTTACAGGAATCTCAGCCGTGATCGAGGCTTCAAACAATATCTCTCCTACTTCTCTTAATTTATGTTCGGCTTCCAGGAATATTTTTTCCGCTTTTTCTGATTCCTGCCCGAAACTGATCATATCCATATATGCTTTGTAAATGCTGTCGGCCTGTTGCAGGCTGTAGTTCTTCGATTCACCATTGTACTTTGTCAGCAGCTTATTATACTCTTTCTCTGCATCCATTCTTTTCTTACCAAACTGGATGGACCGGTCTTTGTGTTCTAAATATTCTTTAATGATATTTTCAACGGATGAAAATGCCTGGATAGTCATGGGAATAATTTTTACTACAACGTCCCCGGCTTTTTATTAGTACAAGAGCTTTACGATAAAAACTACGACAAAGGCATGAAAATTCACCTGTACTTATTACATCAGAATTTGAAATTCCAGGTCACAGCCGGTAAAATAGGAAATAAGGATACCTGCCTTGCTTCTACTTTCAGGTCACCGGTAACAGGGCTGCCCTCCTGGTCAAAATAGATAAAATAAGGATTGAGGCGGCTGTACAAATTATAAATACTAAACACCCAGTAGCTCTGTAATTTCCGCTGCTTTTTAGGAGTGGGTGTATAGGTAGCAGAAAGATCCATCCGGTGATAAGCCTTCATCCGGTACTGGTTCAGTTTGCTGTATTCCTGTGTCAGCACACCATTGATAATATAAAAACGCTCCGGCAACGTGATCGCATTACCGGTTCCGTATACAAACACAGCCCCCAATCTCCATTTCTTATTCAGCTCATAATTACCTACAACAGAAAGATCATGACGCCGGTCAAACTTAGCGGGATATTTTTCGCCATCATTTAGTTGGGGAAATTTTCGCCATGTCCAGGAGAGTGTATAACCGATCCAGCCGGTGAACCTGCCTTTCACTTTATTCAGTAATAATTCTGAACCATAACTCCAGCCTTTTCCAAATACAAATTCTTCTTCGGGGTCTTTCAATGATGGTGTATATCCTTCCTGGTATTCCACCTGGTTTTGCATATCCTTATAATAAACTTCCAGTGAAGTTTCCCAGGTATTATCGTTGAAATTTTTAAATAAACCGGCTGCATACAACCAGCTGATCTGTGGTTTAACAATATAGGTACTCGGCACCCAGAGATCGGTGGGCAAAGTTGTTCCGGAGTTGCTGACGAGATGAATGTATTGTAAGTTTCTTGTTACCGATGCTTTAACAGATGTCTCATCATTGATGGCATAGCGGACGGTAACCCTTGGTTCAAAACCACCATAGGTTTTTACGGGGGCAAAACTTTTATATACCGTACTGTCCAGTTTATTGCCATTGATGTCCCGGGTGAATTTTTTATAAGGGCCTATCTGTGTGAAGCTGCTCCACCTCACTCCATAATTGATCTTCCATTGCTCCCCTATTTCCCAATCGTCCTGTATATATAAAGCGGCTTCAGCGGCATATTTCTCCGTTTCATTGTTGGGAGTGAATATGACTGAGTCCTGCCTGCCGGATGCCACATTGGGAATAAACTTGTGATAAGTGAGCAGCCCGCCGAATTTCAATTTATGGTTCGGTAAAGGGTAATAATCAAAATCTGTTTTCAAACTATAATCCCGGATACCGGAAGAAAGACCGATCTCCAGGCTTTCCTGTTGCGCAGCAAATTTGAATTTGTAGTCGTTATATAACAAAGTAGTGTTCGCAAACAGGCGGCGGTTGAATACATGGTTCCAACGCACTGTTGCCGTACGGTTACCCCAGGGGATATTGGTTTTAAAAGAACGTTTGGCATTTACGAAATCAAAAACATCACGGCCAAAATAGCCACTGATGAATAAACGGTCTTTCTCGGAGAAACGGTAATTGATCTTGGCATTCAGATCATAGAAATAATAACCGGAGCCGTAGAAATCGCTGCTCTTTTTAATAAATGGCTTGGCCAGTGCATCAATATAAGTACGGCGGGCAGAGATGATGAAAGAAGCTTTATCTTTTTTGATCGGGCCCTGGACAGAAAAACGGGATGCAATCAGTCCAATGCCGCCTTCAGTCTGAAACTTATTGATATTACCATCCTTCATGGTTACATCCAGTACTGAAGAAAGACGGCCGCCATATTGTGCAGGCATCCCTCCTTTTATCAGGGACACATTTTTGATCGCATCCCCATTGAAAATGGAAAAGAATCCAAACAGGTGACCGGTATTATACACCACCGCATCATCCAATAAGATAAGATTCTGATCAGGACCGCCACCCCGAACGTAAAAACCTGCATTGCCTTCCCCGGCATTACGTACACCCGGTAATAACTGGATCACTTTCAGCGGGTCCACTTCACCCATAAAGGCAGGTACGTTTTTGATCTGGTTCATCGAGAGGTCGATCTTTCCCATCTGTGCATTCTTCACATTGGCATCCCTGCGTTTGGAATAAACCACCACTTCTGTGTTAGCTGATGATTTGGGAACAAGATCAAAATTGTAGGACTGGTTGCTGCTGAGTTGTACGGTAAAAGGTTTTGCAACATATGAAATATGCGAAGCCGTGATGGTATATGTACCCGCATCCAGTGTAATAGAGTAAAAACCGAACTGGTTACTGGCCACTCCCTTTGGTTGCCCGTTCACGGTAATGGTGGCCCCAATGATCGTTTCACCGGAAAGGCTGTCTCTTACATACCCGTTCAATGAAAAACGGCCAGTTTTATCTGCGGCAATGTTCTGTGAAAAAACGGTACCGGATAATAAACTAAAGAGTAGGAAAACAACTATCTTCTGCATATCACTCACAACAATCTTATTGTTTTTTGGTTGTATCGGCCGGAACAAAATTCAACGTCGTTTTTATTTCTACACAATCCTTTTGACCATAAGGATTAACGGACTGTTCTGTTTTGCTGATCCAGTTGCCCGGCTTGTCTTCACCAAATGCGGCATTACATTCCTGCCAGTACAATTTGGCCAGGTCATACCGTACCGTACTTAATAAGGTGAAAAGTTCGTTGGATAGAATATTCAGCGAAGCTTTTTTCTCTGCCAGTGATGGATCGGCGATTATGGCAGCCAGTTCTGCTTTTGTATTCTCATAGGGTTGCAGCGCAGTTTGCCAGATCAGTGTATCCACTTTCAGTTCATCAATTTTTAAACTGTCTAAACTTGTTTTTAACCCCGCAGCAGCTTTCGCAATACGGCTGGTATCAGCACTCACAAAATCACTGGTAAGCTGGTAATAAGCGGTCAGTACCGTTTCAAGCGAAAGATTAAAGGCTTCACTATGCTTACTCACCGTCAGCGGAATTGCTTTTGTATCGTCACCGCCGGTATTGCCTTTGTCAGGAAACACATAATAACGGATCAGTCCCACCAGCAATAACAGGATGGCAAAGAGCATGGTCAGCCCATTCACCCCTTTTGTTTTTTGCACAAAAACACGGATAATGCCCAGTAAAATGATCAATGCCGGAAGAAGGATAGCCAGTAAACCAATGATTTTCTTAAAATCCATGCAAAAAAGTTTCCGGCAAAGATAGCCAGGGAATTAAGGATAGAAAGGATTTAACCGATTTCAACAATTTTTTAATGGTTGAATTGGGCTAAATTTGCGCTTCATTTTACAAATTATGCTGGCAGGATTTCAAAATGTGACATTCGAATTTGGCGCAAGAGCTATCGTGGAAGAAGCTACCTGGCATATTCAGCCGGGTGAACGCATCGGGCTGATCGGGTACAACGGAACGGGTAAATCAACCTTACTGAAATTATTGGTGGGTGAATACCAGCCTTCTGCCGGCACGGTGGAAAGAAGCCGTACCACTTCCATCGGTTACCTGCACCAGGACCTGCTGAGTTTTGATACCAATGATTCCATTTTGCAGGTGGCCCTCGGTGCCTTTGAACGGGTGCTGCAATTGGAAAAAGAAATTGAAGAGATCGGTAAAGAACTGGAAAGGACCGGTGATGAAAAGACATTGCATGAATACACCGATCGTTTACATGAATTAGAGACCTTAGGCGGTTATAATATCCATCATAAAACGGAAGAAGTGTTGCAGGGTCTTGGCTTTTCCAATACAGAGCTGCAAAAACCCTATAAACAATTCAGTGGTGGCTGGAGAATGAGGGTGTTACTGGCCAAGATGATCCTGCAGCAACCCGACCTGTTGTTATTAGATGAACCGACCAACCACCTGGATCTTCCTTCTATTGAATGGTTGGAAAAATACCTGCTGCATTACCAGGGTTCGGTGGTGATCGTGAGCCACGATAAATATTTCCTGAACCGTATGGTGACCAAGATCGTGGAAGTGTACCAGCAGCAACTGCATATCTATACGGGTAACTATGATTATTATGAGAAGGAAAAAGCGATCCGTATCGAAATGCAGCAGAAAGCATACGAGAACCAGCAGGATTATATCCGCCAGAATGAACGCCTGATCGAACGCTTCAGGGCAAAGGCCAGTAAAGCGGCGATGGCGCAAAGTTTAATGAAGAAACTGGATAAGCTGGACCGTATCGAAGATGCAGAACTGGTGCGTCCGAATATCCGTATCAATTTCCGGGTGGATAAAACACCGGGCAGGGTACTGGTGGAATTACACAATGTATCCAAAGCATTTGGCGAGAATGTGATCATTGAAAATTCATCCGTTGAAATTGACCGCGGAGATAAAATTGCCCTGATCGGTGCGAACGGGAAAGGAAAGTCAACCCTGCTCCGCATTATTGCAGGGGTGGAAAGTTTTACCAATGGTGAACGCAAATGGGGACATAACGTGGAAGAAAGTTTCTATGCCCAGCACCAGTTGGAAGCACTGAATATCAATAATACGATCATTGATGAAATGAAAGAATGCGGCAGCCAGATGACGGAACTGGAACTGCGGGGCTTGCTGGGTTGTTTCTTATTCAGTGGTGATGATTCGGATAAGAAGATCAAAATTTTAAGTGGTGGTGAAAAAGCAAGGGTGGCCTTAGCAAAGACCATTGTCAGCAAAGCCAACTTCCTGATGCTGGATGAACCGACCAACCACCTGGATATGCACAGTTGCGACCTGCTGATCGAATCGCTTAATAAATATGAAGGCAGTATCATCCTCGTAAGTCACGACCGTTACTTTGTGGCCAAAACAGCCAATAAGATCTGGGAAATCGTGGATCACCAGATCAAGGAATTCAAAGGCGGCTATGAAGAATGGGTGGCCTGGAAAGAGAGAATGGCAAAACAGGAAGCCGATGCAAAAAAGGCGGAGGCCGGTGGCAAAAAATCAGACGGGAAAAATCAGAAGCAGGAAAAAAAAACTGAACTAAAGGTTACTGCTCCTGCACCCGAGATCAAAGCACAACCATCCGCTCCTATTAACAAAGAGTTTAAAAAAGAGCTGCAAAAGCAGCAACGCATTTTTCAGCAATTAGAAGAAAAAATTGCCGGCCTTAAAACAGAACAGCAAAAACTGGAAGCCGCCTTATCTGACCCGGCGGTATATTCCGATAAAACTAAATTCCTCGACGCAGAAACGGCGTATAAAAAAGCATCAGCTGAACTGGTTTCCCTGAACAGCGACTACGAGAAAGCTTTTGAAAAGATCGTGGAGCTGGAAGAAAAAGCAGCTGGCTAAGTTTTCTCTTTCCCAAAAAAGAATCTTCGTAACTTCTTGTCGTATTAAACCAACTGCGGCATGAAATCAAGATTATTATTGCTTACTGTGCTGGCATTTGCAACAGCGGTATTACTGGCTTTTTCGGTTAACGAAAGCAGCTCTCCTGCTTTTATAAACAGGACTGCAAACGGATCCTTCAAAAAAAATATCGTTCGCTGCGGACCGGACTGGGAAGCCCTGGAAGCATTTTTAGTAGAAACAGATATCCCTCCTATTCCCGGTGCAGGCAATCATCAATGGAAGATCAGTACCAAAAATGATAGTGCCCAGTTCTATTTCAACCAGGGCATGAACATGTATTACAGCTTTCATATTATAGAAGCCATGGCTTCGTTTAAGAAAGCGGCAAAATTTGACCCTGATTGTGCCATGCTGTACTGGGCACAGGCACTGGCCTATGGCCCCAACATTAATGATGTTGGTTATGCTGCTTCACCCGATGCCTTAGCAGCAAGTGGCCGGGCTATTGAATATTGCGGGCCCTGTACCGAAAAAGAAGAAATGCTGATACGGGCACAACGAAGCCGTTATTCCGATGACTCCACCGATAGCAGGGAAAAACTCAACCAGGTCTATGTTGACCTCATGAAAGAAACATACGATCAGTATCCCAACGATCCGGATGTGGCTGCCTTATATGCAGATGCACTCATGCTGCAACATCCATGGGATCTCTGGAAGACAGACGGCACTCCCAAGCCCTGGACACCCCTGATACAATCTGTACTGGAAAAATTATTGGTAAAATATCCCAATCATCCCGGCGCCAACCATTACTATATCCATGTGATGGAACCATCGCCCTATTTTGCCAAAGCGATCCACAGTGCCGACCGGCTGGGAAAAATTACTCCCAGTCTTTCTCACACTGTGCATATGCCATCTCATATATATTTACGAACCGGTAATTACAGTAAAGGAATTACTGTAAATGAGAATGCTGTTGGCAGTTACCAAAAAGTGACAAAACTCTATGCACCTGTTGCCGGGAATGATTTTTTATATGTCATTCATAACCTGCATATGCAAACCAATAATGCCATGCTGGGAGGATACCGTGCCCAATCCATGATTGCTGCTGAAAAAACAGTGAACAGTATCCCTAAAGATTATCTCGCTATACCCGCACCGATGGGATCGTATGTACAATATATTCACAGCACTCCTGTATTGGTGCATGTTCGCTTTGGCAACTGGCAATTATTACTGAATCTGCCGCAACCGGCGGCCACACAGGTTTACAGCAATGCCCTGTATCATTTTGGAAGAGGAATGGCTTTTGCGGCTACTGCAAAAATTACCGACGCAAAAAATGAACTGGCCCAATTACAGCAACTGATGAAGGACAGCAGCCTGTTCATTCCTTTTACTCCCTTCTCTCCTGCTATTGACGGGATTACTATTGCTGAACAATTATTGACCGGAACGATTTCCCTCAGCGAACAACACAACGACCTGGCGATTGCCGCATTTCAAAAAGCAGTGACCATTGAAGAGAATATGGTGTACAACGAACCGAGAGACTGGCTACTGAATCCCAAACATTATTTAGGAAATGCTTTGCTGAATGCAGGCCGCCATGCAGCAGCTAAACAGGTTTTCCTGGCAGATCTGAAGAATAATAGTGAAAATGGCTGGGCCTTATACGGAGCCTGGCAGGCACTCACAGCTGAAAAAAATAAAACAGAAGCAGACAAAATGCTTCTACGTTTCAGGAAAGCATTTTCAAAAGCTGATATTAAAATTACAAGTGCTGTATATTGATTATACAGAAAGGCCTTTGATAAAATCACTCACCAAATAACTGATCAGTTTACCACTGGTGGCATCTGTTCTTCCGTCGGATAATCTTGTGGCGCCTTCACAGATATGCAGGTAAGCAGGCTTGGCATCCGCTGCAGCAAAAGCAATATATTTTCGGGCATCCACGGGGCTGATACCTACGGGTGTCATCGCACTGCTGAGTGTGTTCTGAATCGCATCCAGGTCAAGATCAATACCGGTCAGTGTATCTTCCGTGAAGCCGGTGGCATGTGCCACTGCTTGTAAAAAAGTTCTTTTCTCGTGTACAAAAATGTCTTCGAAGGTAATGCAGTCAATAAAGGGATTGTTCACAATATCGATCCAAACGTTCTGCGGTAAATAATTCTCATGCAATCCCACAATACAATACTTCTGTAAATAACCATCTTCTTCTGCATAACGAAATGCATTCCCGCTGTGCCTTCCTTCCATCGGGCGGTAATCAGCATGTGCATCTAAGTTGATACAATTGATCTGTGCCAGTGGGGTCACCCCGGCTTTATGCCAACCTTTGGCTGCACCTTTGATCAGCGGGTACGAATTATTATGCCCGCCACCTATCACAATAGGAATTTTCTTTAAAGAAGTAATGATCTTCACCAGCGTTTCCACTTCATCATCCACTGTATGCAAAGCATGCCGGTAAGCTTCTATTTTTTCATCTTCACTTCGGGCAGTGGTATCAATCAGGTATTGAATATCACCAAAATCAAAATGGCCGATAAGCAATACATCGCCTCCATCAAAAAAATCGCTGCTCTGTACATTCAGGATGCTTTGTAAAAAAGGTATCCACAACGTATCAGCACCACCCAATCCAAAATTTCCTTTAGCACCGAGATCTTCGGGAATGCCGAACAATACATATTTAGCATTGGAGGCGGCCAATGATGCTTCAATGGCCGTGGGATCATTAATAACCTGCAGCCGTTCCCCGAGTTTGGTTTCAAAACGACGGATACGGGTCAGCGACAGTATATCCTGTTTGTTATAGATCTTCAGGTGCTGCATCACATTCGGTTTCGGTTCGCTGACAGGAACCTTAGTTTCCAATTTTTCCATTGACAACGTTTAAAATTTCGGATTCTAAAGCTATGGTTTTGTTCTCAATTTCCCTGCCACGGCGAAGGATGTCCGCCACAAATTCTTTATCATTATAACCGGCTGCATTGATCCGCACATTCATAAACGCACCCATTACCGAGGTCCTGGCACAAAGTGCCCCCACACCCGCATCGGATACGGAATTCGGATTCCCTGTTTCTGCCATCGCTTTGATGACTTCCATACTGCCATAAGCCGACTCCATCACTTTGAACGGTATCTCAATGGCAAACTTCGTGGCTTCCTGGATGGCTTTGGTACGGGCTGCTTTTTCAGCATCGGTTGATTTGGGCAGACCGAAGGCCGTCATGATCTGGTTAAAAGCATTGGTATCCTGGTCAACCAGCCGGAGCAATTCAGTTTTATACTGCTCTCCTTTTTCGGCCCAGTTGCTGAATTCTTCCCAGCGTTCATCCCAGCCTTTTTTATGGGAAGAAAGGTTGGCCACCATCGTGGCCAAAGCAGCCCCGAGTGAGCCGACATAAGCCGCAATCGAACCTCCACCGGGTGCCGGGCTTTCGCTGGCGGTCTCATCAGCAAAAGCTGTCAACTGCATGCTTACCAGTTTGCTGGCTGACTTGTCTGCTAATAAATATTCGATAATTCTTTCCTCCGGTTTAAAAGGCCCGAGCTCATCGAGCCCCATGGATTTCACGGCGATTTTGATCAGTTCTTTCTCCGAAACCCCAGTGGAACGTTGTTGTTTTTTGAGAAAATACTTACCGGCATCGGTCAGCGATTTTAACGGTACCAGGCCCACCAGTTCACTACCGGTTACACGAATGCCACGGGCCTCCGCTTTTTTACAAATCTCGTCGAAAGCAATATGCACCGGGGTGATATTGATATTCGTAAGGTTCATCGATATCTGGGCGATGCCGTATTCCTCAATATACCAGCCGATCGCTTTTACCGATTTCAACGTACCGGGAACCGTTTCCATTTCTCCATTTTCCTTTTTCAGTTTCCTCCCGGCTTCCCTTACATCAAAGGCAATGGCATTGGCCCTTCTTGTTGAAGTGGTATTGAGGTTGATATTATAGGCCACGAGAAAATCCCTGGCACCGATCACGGTACCGCCTCTTTTCGCATCAAATTCTGCAGGGCCAAAATCAGGTTTCCATTCCGGTTGTTTGATCTTTTTGAAAAAGCCTTCGTATTCACCGGCACGGATCACCGACAGGTTGTTTCTTTCTTTGTTGGGTTGTGCCGCTTCATAGAGGTAAACAGGTATGGCTAATTCTTCTCCCACTCTTTTGGCCAGGCGTTGCGCAAATGCTGCTGTTTCTTCCATGGAGATATTGGCAATTGGGATCAGGGGACAAACATCGGTGGCGCCCATTCTCGGGTGTTCACCTTTATGTTTACTCATGTCTATCAGTTCACCGGCTTTTTTGATCGCAAGAAATGCCGCTTCGATCACGGCTTCAGGATGACCAACAAAAGTGACCACCGTTCTGTTGGTGGCTTTGCCCGGGTCCACGTTCAGGAGACGAACGCCTTCTACTGTTTCTACCTGGTCGGTGATCTGTTTGATGAGGGCCAGGTCACTGCCTTCGCTGAAATTGGGAACACATTCGATAATGGGTTGCATGCAAGCGGTTTTGCTGCTAAGTTATTGTATGTAAACTATGTTTGACCAGGAGATCAACAAAGTTTTTGAATGGGGAAATAACCACAGAAAGCACTTATGGATAGCAGGGATCACACAGTTGCTCTGCTGCTCCGGCCAGCTGCCTGTTGTAAACCTGCTGATTTTCCAGGCCGGCCGGGCAATAAAATGCCCCCTCCATCTGTTTATAAAAAGGAAAGGTCATTGACTTTTTCCAAAAAACTCCGTACTCTTGTTATACCGCAGCACTCAGCTGCACGATTGCTCCGCCCCTCTGGAAACCTGATCGAAACCATTTTCGAAAACTAAAAATCAGGTTATGAAAAAAATCAACTCTCTTTTGCACGATGTGAACGTACAGGGAAACTTGATCGTTGGGACAATTTTTGCCCTTCTCACCGTGGTGATCATTCTTACCTGGGGAAGATAATTGTTCCTTGTTACAACCTAATTATAGCTGCGTAGTTTGTGACAGCTATCAGTAAGGCTATCTTTTAGGCGATAGCCTTTTTCTTTAGCCGGCCTGGTATTATGAAGAAAAAATATAGCGGGTCCAGCGGCCTTTTTTCATGATCTCAATTGTGGGAGTCAGTATATGTTTGATATCAGCTTCCCGGCCCTGGCGTAAATCATCTGAAGAAGGCTGGTTACTCAATCCTTTTACGATGGTCACGACACCTGTAATCTTTATCTTTTTCCCCTGTAATTGCCTTGCCTGTTCCCAGGGAATGTTTACCACATAATGATGTAAATAAAAACCGTCCTTGCTGGCCTTTGCTGTATCCATCTTAGTAACAAAGCTGACCATGGACATATTTCCCGTTTGGGAAAAACCGGCAAGGCTTAGAAAAATAAATACGGTGATAAGAAGTTGTTTCATTCTTTTAAGGTAATGATTTTACCGGGGGGCTCAAATTCTACGTCGTTCATTTATCGGCACTGTTGAAAAAAAAAAGGGCATAGAAAGTAATAATAGCTCCCGGTTGCAGGTAGCGCAGTGCCGGGTGCTGCTTAGCAGTATTATCCGGAGCCGCCTCTCTCCTTTCTTTACAGGAACCCATGCTTAACAGGATGCTCAAAAGAACAATACCTGTAAATGCTTTGCAGGAATAAGGATTTTGTTTTTTCATGTGCAATGCGGATGAATGATTTACAAAATGACGGGCCTGCTTTCTATTTGCTGGAATACTCCAGTATATCTCCCGGCTGGCAATCCAGCACTTTACAAATGGCTTCAAGGGTACTGAAGCGGATGGCTTTTGCTTTCCCGGTTTTGAGTATGGACAGGTTGGCCAGGGTCAGGTCCACTTTTTCCGACAGTTCATTCAGCGACATTTTTCGTTTGGCCATCATCACATCCAGGTTTACGATTATGGGCATGGCTTATACGGTTAAATCGTTTTCAGATTGGATTTCGATGCCTCTTTTAAAGATCTGCGCTATTACAAAAAGAATAACACCCATAAACAGCCACACATCGGCACCGCCCAGCAGCAATGTTTCAAGGGATGGCATCTTCACTCCCAGCTTCACAAACCTGGCCGTTTCCCTGGCTCCCCAGGCTGCGAAAAAGCCAATGCCGATAGCGAGGAAAGCTGCAGTGGTAATAAAACGCCGCATCCCTTCATTGAAAGGCTTTGACAGGTCCAGCTTTTTATCGTGTATCATTTTTATGATCAGGTAAAACAGCAGGGCTTTCAATACGGCGGCAATACATACCAGTACTGCAACGGATAAGAAATGCCCCCGGTCATGTGCATACAGGGCCGACATATCTGCCTGCCGCCAAAACTGGGAGGCTGCCGCCGGTTTGAACCACATGGCAATAACCGTATTGACGATAAAACCGCCGGCATCAATGCTCAGGCCGACAAAAAATAACCATGCAATGATATAGAGTACAATAAGTATCTGTTTAGTAGTGATCCTGATTTCCATATTGGCGTTGTTTTAATTGACACTGCAAATATGAATAAATATTTATTTATAAACAATAAATATTCGTCTTTTTTCGGAAAATAATTGGATTAGGGGCTATTGCTCAGGCTAAGCGCCTGTTGGAGAAAGGGATGGGTGATTTTATAGGA
>CADEDV010000044.1:18073-25171 GCA_902826165.1 uncultured Bacteroidota bacterium | reverse complement strand
ATTGGTCTTGAATACCAGTTGCTGGATGATGATAAACACCCCGATGCCAAAATGGGTTCTATCGGTAACCGTACACTGGCTTCCCTGTATGATCTTATTCCTTCTTTACCCATCAAAGAAGCCCGGAAAAAGATCGGTGAATGGAACCGGGCCCGGCTGATCGTTTATCCTGACAACAGGATCGAACATTGGCTGAATGGCTATAAAGTGCTGGAATACCAGCGGGGCACTCCTTATTTCTATGCCTTGGTGGCAAGAAGTAAATATGAGAAATGGGCCAATTTCGGTATGGCCGCCACCGGTCATATTTTATTGCAGGATCATGGTAACCTCGTTTCTTTCCGGAGTATTAAAATAAAAGAGTTCTGATCATTCTTCATCTTTCAATTGTTCTGTATGTCAAAAACACGTCGTGACTTTATCAAACAATCCGGCATGGCCGCCACCGGTGTATGGCTGGCAGGTATGGGATTGAGTGCAAAGAGTTATGCCAATATCATTGGCGCCAATGACCGTATCCGTATCGGTGCTGTTGGCTACTCCGATCGTTTCCGACAGGCATTGCTACCCAGCTTTATGAATCATTATAAAGAACTGAATTTTGATATTGTTGCTGTATCTGATCTCTGGAAAATACGAAGGGAGGAAGGTGTTGCTTTTTTGAAAGACAAGATGGGACATGACATAAAAGGCTGCCTGAACAATGATGAATTGTATAACCTGAAAGATATAGATGCGGTCATCATCAGCACGGCCGATTTCCAGCATGCGGTGCATGCTATCGAAGCCGTGAAAGCAAAGAAAGATGCCTACGTGGAAAAACCTTTTGCAGAAACCATGGAAGATAACCGGGCCGCATTGAAAGCCATCAAGGCATCGAATAATATTGTACAAGTAGGTTCACAACGAAGAAGCGGCGCCAATTATCATGCGGCCAATGAATTTATCCGCAGTGGTAAGTTTGGCAATATCACGATGGTGGAACTCACCTGGAATGTGAACCAGCCCGGCCGCTGGAGAAGGCCTGCATTGGTGGCACAATTAAAACAGGAAGACACCGACTGGAAACGTTTCCTTATCAACCGGCCTGCTGATAAATGGGATCCGAGAAAATATTTGGAGTATCGTTTGTTCTGGCCTTACTCTTCCGGTATGCCGGGGCAGTGGATGTGTCACCAGATCGATACGGTGCATTGGTTCACCGGTTTGAAACACCCGAGATCGGTGGTGGCCAATGGCGGCATCTATATGTGGAAAGACGGACGGAAGAACTGGGATACCACGACGGCTGTATTTGATTATGGTCCTTCAGACGATCTATCCACCGGCTTCCAGGTCACGTTCAGTTCCCGTATGCACAATGGCGATGAGAATCCTGCTGAAATTTATTATGGTAACGGTGGTGAACTGAACCTCATCACCAATAAAGTATCTGCCAAAGGTGGTTTGAGAAAGAATCATGCCGAGGCGATGAATATGCAACCCAACCTTCTTGCGGATCTTGATTTGGCAGATATCAGTGTGAAAGCCGTGGCATCTGCCAATACAGGAGCTGACCCGCTTACATCAGCCCATATGCGCAACTGGATGGAATGTATCCGCAGCCGGAAACAACCGAATGCTCCCGTGGAAGCCGGGTATGCACATTCTGTTGCCAGTATTATGACCAATGCAGCAGTGCGAACCGGTTTCAAAGCAACTTTTGATGAAGCCAAACAGGAAGTAATGGCGGGAGGGAGAGTTTTTAAATATTGATCCTATTCAAACTGTTCTTTCACCATCATCCAGAATTCATCCAGCGCTATGATGCGGGGTTTGAGAAAAGAAATGATGGAAGGCCAGTCTGCCTCCTTAAAAATATTTACAGCAGCTAAACTTGTACTGATACGGCTGATACGATTCCCATCTTCATCTGTAGTAAGCAACTGCCATTCCCAGGCTTCTCCTGTTATTTGTTCGAAGATGGATCGTAACTGACCCAACTGTTCAAAATATTGCTGCTGCAAGGCTGTATCCGTATGCTTCAGTTCAATAGCAATGGATGCATTTTGTTGCCCGGCATCCATCCGGAAATAAATATGTTTGATCCCGGTCTTATAATTCAGCCAGTTGATCGTATCTCCCTCCGCTCCTTTCACCGGCCGCATATATTGCCCGAAACTCGTCCAGAATTTTCTCCGTATCAATGATGCTTCCTGCCTGCTGTACATGGCTGCAAAATAAAGCAGCCGGTCATTCTTTGCTTATTTTTTATAAAAGATCGTTGCCGGGCCGGGGCCGTTCTTTATTTCGAGCACTTTTGTACCGTTGGCAACTACAGCAGGTTTTAACTCATAGGTATTACTTTTCAGCTCCGTTGTTTTTTCACTCTGCGACAGGCTACCGCAATTATAGAATTTATTCTTTACCCTGTTGGGGATAGTGGTAATTCGTTTGGTCGCCGCATCGTATTGCAGGGTGCCGTAACTGATATTAAAGATATTGATCCGGCAGCTGCCGATCATCCGGGAACCGGCGACAAAATATTCTTCATAGGTGCCGTCTGCCTTAAAATGAAAACGAACAGACAGTTCAAAGGAATTACCTAAAAAAGTATTGGTGGGTTTATCCCAGATCTCCGTCATGGAAGCAGTGCCGTACTGCCATTCTCCCACAAGTTCTTTGGGGATTGCATTTCCTTCGTTACTAATGTTCTTAAAGGAAACCCATGTAAATATAAGTGCCAGTAGTACAAAGGGCCTGGCAGCCCTGGTCAATTTATTTTTCATGATAAGGTTTTGAGGTATAAAAATAGAACCGGGGTTATTGCCAGAGAAAGTCAGTATGCATGAACTGTTATATCCGCAGATGAACCGGCTTACCATTTTTATAAACCGCTTCCAGTTCCGGGAATGTCTGGCTAACTTGTAAGCATAAAACCTGCGTTATGACAAAGACCATCACATTTTTTGTATTGATCTCATTTTATAGTCTCGTTTCTTCCTGCAGCCGGCAACAAGAGAACCAGTCAGTAAAAGCGAAAGAAGAAATAACAAAAGCCGAAAAGGATTTTGAAACAATGGCTGCCGAAAAAGGAATTGCCGAAGCCTTTTGGTTCTTTGCTGATTCCAATGCTGTCATTAAAAGAGGCGATGACAGCATTATCCGGGGAAAAGAAGCCATCCGGAATTTTTATGCTGCTGCTTATTTTAAAACAGCCTCGGTAAAATGGTCGCCTGATTTTGTCGATGCCAGTGAAGATGGGAGTATGGGATATACATTTGGCCAATATGTTTGGCAATCAAAAGACAGTAGTGGAAAGATCAATGAAGCACAGGGCGTTTTTCATACGGTCTGGAAGAAGCAAGATGACGGCAACTGGAAATATGTGTGGGATTAAATTAAAAGGCAGTTTAACTTTTTATCATAGCCCGGAACATTATATTTGAGCAATACTTTCTTTATTGCTCCCGGAAAAAAATAATAAATGGAACTTGCTGCCCGCCTGGGGTATTGGTCTGTATGTGTTACTGTATATCATCGCCACCTTTCTATATCCGGGTGGTTCTGATATAAACAGGACAGCGGCAGGATTCAGCTGGCAGCATAATTACTGGTGTGAACTGATGGCTGACCATGCACAGAACGGGCAGGTCAATGCAGCCAGGCCGGTTGCCATCACCGCCATGTTCCTATTAGGGATCAGCCTTTCACTATTCTGGTATTTCGCTTCTTTTCTTTTTCGTTCCCGTTCTGCAGGTCGTATACTCGTCCGGTATGCAGGCATCCTCTCCATGATGACGATGGTGTTTCTTTTATTTGCAGAACATGACCCTGTGATCAATACTGCCGGGGCCCTGGGAATGACAGCATTGATAACCGTCACTTTGGGTTTGTACAAAAAGAGAAATCATACATTAGCAGCAATGGGGATATTCTGTATGTTACTAAGTGCGTTGAATAATTATATCTATTTCACCAAAGAGTTGTACTATTTACCGGTGATCCAAAAGATCAGTTTTGCTGTTTTTCTTTTCTGGTTCACAAGGGTTAGTTTTTACCTGTACCGGCGTGAACGGGAACCCTTTTTGATGACCCCGAAGCCATAACGGTTTCTATTTGTTTTGCTGCAATCCATTCGGCGAAAATCCCAGTTCAGCTATTTCCTTGTTTACTTCTTTATATCCTGGTCATAACTTCCCTGTACAAAATTGTTGTTATGAAAAAAGTAGCTGTTAAAAGAATGATGCAGGTGACTGCGGAAGCAGCCTGGAAGGTGATCAGTCGTATCACCGGGCTGGAGGAATATCATCCCGAGGTATACAACAGCATACTGACCAATGATGAAGTGGCTATGCGAACAACAGTAACCAATAACGGGAATACGTATACCGAAACCATCCTCCGGCTTGACAGCAGGGCTATGGAATTATTGTATGATATACAAGACCCTTCACCGCTTCCTTATTCCAACTTTACCGGTTTTATAAAGATCACACCTGTTAATATGATCAGTTGCGAAATAAGATGGGCTGCGGTATTCAGGCCCGGCACACCGGATGAAGAGGAACCTGTACAGTTGATCGAAAAAGATATCCACTCCTGTATTGACGGGCTTGAAAAATATTGCCAGGTGGTGCAGGTTAATTAAAAAGGGGAATGACTTATTTAAGGTCATTCCCCTTACGGCTCACCCTTTAGCCAGTTTCGCCTTGTATAACACGTTCAGTATTTCTTTTACCAATTGTGGTTCTTTATTCAGCTCTAATGCTTTTTCTAATATAACGACAGCATTATGGTGATCGGCGTTCTCGTAATATCCTTCACCCAGGCTAGATAAAACATTGGCGGATTCAGGATATAGAATTGCATTCACCTGGAATATCTTCAGCGCTTCTGCTTTCTTTCCCTGTTCGAGTAATACATAACCCAAACTGTTTAATTCTCTTTCCCCGGCTACCAGGTATTTCAATTGTAAAGCCAAACCACGAAGGCTTATATTTTTGTCCAGCAAACTACCGTCCTGCAGCCAGTTCTTTACCAGTTCAAAGCTCCTGTAATTGGGATTGTATGACTGATCAGCAAGAATTGCTGCCAGGTCATTCTCCAGGGAGGAAACCGGGAATTCATTGATACGATTGATCTCCACACCAGTCCTGTAAATGATAAAAACCGGCACCCGGAATATGCCTTTCCCGGCTTCTTCATGCTGCGGGCTTTGTTTGTATAAGGAATCGCTGCCGGTGGCAATAAGGCTGATCTTTGAAGCTGGTATTGCTAACTGATCCATGATCTTCAGGAATCGTGGCACTTCCCTCCTGCTGTCGCCGCACCAGGTACCAAAAAATATTTCGATGCGGATATCTTTCAGTTGCTGCTTTGGTATTTTACTGATCGTAATAGAAGAAGGATCATAGGCTGAATAGATACTATCAAACCATTTATTATAAGGCGGTTTTTGAAGATCGGATTGTTGTACAGCCCCATATAATATTTCTGGTTTATTCACACTGGTTTGTGCAAGAGTCATAATTGTGCTGACAATAGCACAAAGGCTCACTATTAATTTTTGCATATTGATTAATGATAAAAAGTAAAGAATAGGATGAATGCAGAACGATACCTGTCATACTATGGCATGACACCCGGCTGCATTATATAAAGATTGAGGAGAAAATTGTACCAGATGGAGGCCGGTCAATGGAGCCGGTGATGGCATTTGTCCACTTGTTTACATCCTTAGTGCTATGATTTGCCAGTACTGTAATCTCCCATTCCTTTTCAGTGACGAGGTTTGCAAAACTGTACATATCATCTATATGAAGATGCTGGTGGCTGAGCGGAAGTTGTGTTGATTGGTTCTGCTCTATATTGTCAGCGAATATCTTTTCACAATCGCATGGCTGACCAGTGCCTGAGAAATAACTGGCTACCCTGCATTCTGCATAGCTGACCTGCTTTGCAAACTGCAATACAACAAATGCAGCCAATAATATATGAGCAGCCGTTTTTTGCATGTTGGTTCCGGTAAACGACCCGGGCAGCCGTTGACTTTACCTGACCGGGATGGTAAAAAAAGGGTTGCATGAATCCCCAACAGTGGCTTCCGGGTAATTACTTTAATTTAGCACCTGATATGCAGCAAACAGAAACTGTTACCGTATCGGTACGCAAAAGAGAGATTGTAAAAGAATATATTGCCGAACTAGACAACCATATTCAGCAATTAAAAGAAGGAAAGGTGGATAGAGCCCTTGAAATAAGGGATTTTGCTGAGCTCATGCATATACACCCGGTACACCTGAGCAATACTATAAAAGAAGTAACGGGGCAGTCCAGTTGCAGTTTTTATGAAGAAAGGCTGCTCAATATCTCCAAGGAATTATTACTGACCACTGACCTTTCTATAGCACAGATAGCCCGGCAGCTTACCTACGATCCTTCCAATTTCACAAAATTCTTTAAACAATACGCCGGTACCACACCCAAAAAATTCCGCGACCAGCACAAAGAGCTCTAAAATCTGAAACACTCACCATTTTTCCTGTACCTGTCACCATACCTGTTTGCTGTTTGCAAGTCAATTTTGCATTCAACTATTTAAATCATTCATATGTCATCAACAACAAAGATCGCCGTCGTAACCGGCGGCAGCCGCGGACTGGGAAAAGATATGGCCATTAGTATTGCCCGTAAAGGCCTTGATGTGATCCTTACTTACCGTACCAATGAAGCTGAAGCTGCAGCAACCGTACAGCAAATTGAACAGCTGGGTCAAAAAGCAAAAGCACTCCCCTTAGATATGGCTGATTTCTCTTCATTAGATCAGTTTGTACAGCAATTGAAACATGCATTACAAGAAGGCTGGCAAAAAGAGAATTTTGATTTCCTGGTGAATAATGCGGGCATGGGTGCCACCGTTCCTTTTGAACAGGTGACGGAAGACTTATTCACTAATTTCCTGAACGTACATTTTAAGAGTGTGTATTTCCTGACGCAGAAATGTGTTCCGATGCTGAACAGCGGAGGCCGCATTATCAATATCTCCACCGGCACCACCCGTTTCAGCAACCCTGGCTATTCCGTGTATGCTTCCATGAAAGGTGCTGTGGAGGTTTT
>CADEDV010000044.1:0-17973 GCA_902826165.1 uncultured Bacteroidota bacterium | reverse complement strand
GGATAGAAGTGAGTGGTGGTATCAACGGGTAAGTAAGGGTTTTTTCAGAAAAAATACCGTTTGAAATTATCCTGTAGCAGACACACATAAGTTCTGTACATTTGTGAAAAGAACCAACTACATGAAAATTTTTGTTGCTGGCCTGCCATACGATCTGGACGATGCTGAACTGGAAGAGTTTTTTGAAAAATTCGGAACTGTTGCTTCTGCCAAAGTTTCTATTGACAGGGAAACAGGTAAGAGCCGTGGGTTTGGATTTGTGGAAATGCCCAATGATACCGAAGCCAAAGAAGCCATTGAAGGTCTGAATGACATTTCACTGGGCCGTAAAACACTGGTGGTAAAACAAGCCGAAGAAAAGCAAGGTGGCGGCGGCGGTGGATTTAACAGCCGCGGCGGAGGTGGTGGCGGTGGCTACCGTGGTGGATCAGGCGGTGGTGGCGGCTACAACAGAGGAGGTGGCGGTGGTGGTTACAACAAAGGTGGCAGCAGCGGTGGTTATGACCGTGACAGGAATCGCTATTAAATAAAATGAAATTGTTCCCCATACAAACCCCTCCCCGAGGGGTTTTTTATTTTCAAAGCAATTTTTACTGCTGACATAGGGCTGTCACTACAGCATGGTTTCTTTGAATTCTAAAACAAAAAACTATGTCACAGACCCAACAGCTTTTAAAAGAAATGGAAAGAGAAGCACAAACTACCCGCAAAATGCTGGAAAGAGTTCCCAATGATAAATATGATTGGAAACCACATGAAAAAAGTATGAGCATCCGCCAACTTACAACTCATATTGCTGAATTACCTTCCTGGGTGAGTATGGTGCTGACTACAGAAGAACTGGATTTTGCCAGCAACCCTTATTCTCCCAAAAAAATTGATACCACCACTGAATTGGTGAGTTATTTTGAAGAAAGTCTTGCAGATGGCAAACAACATTTAGCCAATGCAAAAGACGAAGACTTGTTACCTGGCTGGACCCTGCGTAACGGTGACCAGGTGTATAGTAAAGAACCCAAAGCCGATGTGATCAGGATGAGTTATTGTCAGATCGTACACCACCGGGCACAGTTGGGGGTTTACCTGCGGCTGCTGAATGTACCTATACCCGGCAGTTATGGCCCCAGTGCCGATGAAAACAATTTCTAAATCATAAAAGCTGCTGAAAGGCAGCTTTTCTTTTTCGTATTCATTAATATGTACACATTTTTTTCACAAGTGAGACTTGTTGCCATTGTTAAAACTACCCGATCGTTCCGTATTTAGTACTTTTAGCCCAATCAAAAGACCTCCCTTATGTGCCAGAAAAAATGGAAACAGGTCATCCTGTTGCCCGGATTGTTGCTGTTCAATGTGTGCCTTGTTTTCGGACAGAATAAACTAAAGTTCCAGTACGATAACAATTCCGTTTTTGCCGGTATTGAAGTAGGATCAAAAGGTGTGAAGCTGAGTGTACTGGACGTTGACAAAACAGCCAATGGAAATTCGTTCACTATTCTGAAAGACACATCTGTAAATACGGATTTCATCAGCTTTTCACAAGCCACTTCCTCTGCAACTTTAAACGGGCTTTATAACCTTTTTACTGTTGCTACAAAAGACATGAAGATTCCCTCCAAAAGAGTATTCACGGTGATCAGCAGTGGTGTGAAAATGCAGGCGGATAAAGATGATAAGAATAAAATGATCGAAGAACTGGTGGTTTCCTTCCGGGATAAGATCAAAGAACCTGACCGGAAAGTGGATATTGTAGATGTAACACAGGAAGCCCGTTTATCACATCTCGGCATTGTTCCCGAAGCAAAACGGTATACCACATTTTTGATTGATATCGGCAGTGGTAATACAAAAGGTGGATATTTCCCCAATGGCAATACAAAAGATTTTAAACTCTTTCAACTGAACTGGGGTACCAAAAGCACAGCCAACGCCACGGAAAAAAGATGCGAAGAGACCGATAAGACGCTGAGTAATTTCAATAAACAAATGTACCGGGTGCTGACCGGTGCTGAAAACACAGAAATTATTTATGCAGTAAATTCAAGTGGTGCTTACCCGTTAAGTGATAATATTGCTTTCAGTGGCGGTATTGCATGGGCGGTTGCCACCCTGGTTCACCCGGAATTGGTTAACCGTTCTGTGATAACCGTGGGTTTTGATGATGTGCTGGCCTTCAGCGAGCAGTTATTTAAAGAGTTCCCGGCTGTTTCTGCAGATGCACTGGCAAAAAAAATCACCGATACAAAAGTTGATAAGACAAAAGCTACTACCGAGATCAAACGGGTGCATTCCGTTTTTGACCAGCGTTCATTAATGGCAGGTACAGGTCTTCTTATTAAGATCATGCGCCAGTTTGCTTCTATCTATGAATCAAAAGAATTTTACTTCGTGAAGAACGGGCAGGTGGGCTGGATCTCTGCCTATGTGGACCAGACTGAAAAATAATCATTGATAAAAAATAGTACAGGAATAAGCGGCGACCTTTGTGTTGCCGCTTGTTATTTCAACAGCTGTGGTACCATCGGCTATGGCGTATCTCCTCCATTTACCCACAGGGATTGTAAGCTGCTTTTCAACGGCTGTTCCGTTAAAGAGTACCAGTATTTTTTTCCATTGATCACCTGCCTTAGTCCCATTGATCGTATAAGCAATCACACCGGCGGGCATATCATAAAATTGTATACCTGCGGCAATATCTTTTGCTTTCATCATCCTGAAGGCGGGATGTTGTTTCCGCATTTTGATCAGCCCTTTTACATAGTCCAGCACATCCTTGTTGGTTGTTTTCAGGCTCCAGTCAATCGCATTGATACTATCTGGTGAATCATAAGAATTCTCCACTCCTTTCTTACTGCGTAAAAACTCTGTTCCTGCATGGAGAAAAGACATCCCCTGCGAGGTCAGTACAACAGATAATGCCAGTTTATGCATTTCTTTTCGCTCAGCTACAGTTGCGTCCTTTGCAGAAATAGCCAGTTTGTCCCAGAGCACATGATTGTCGTGACACTCCGCATACGTTACCGTTTGGTAGGGTTCTTTTGCATAGGCTGCTTTGGAATAGTTTACTTTGTTGTAATCTACCTGTGGATGTTTTGTCGCCGCCACAATGCCAAACCTGATACTTTCTTCCATGCCGGCTTTGCCACTTGCAAAGCCTTTGTCTTCATGTTCAAACACACTTCCTTTGATCCCATCCCTTATATCATCGCTGAATACAGCAATACGATCCAGTTTGGCAGCATTCTTTTTCAATGCCCTTACAGAATCAGGCAAAGGAGATGAACCCGCTGTCCAGCCTTCGCCATAGATAATAATATCAGGTCTCACCCGGTGCAGTTCTTTGGAGATAAGGTTCATTGTTTTACTATCATGTACTCCCATCAGGTCTACCCGGAATCCGTCAATATGATATTCTTCCATCCAGTATTTCATGGATTCCAACATGAACTTCCGGAACATCGGTCTTTCACTGGCCGTTTCATTACCACAAGCCGTGGCATTAGAGAATTTACCATCTTTTGTTTGCCGGTAATAATAACCCGGTGCCAGCTGGTTGAAATTCGATTTTTCGGTCAATGCCGTATGGTTATATACCACATCCATCACCACCCGCAAACCATTTTCATGAAAGGTCTTCACCAGTTGTTTGAATTCTTTGATCCTTACAGCAGGATCGTACGCATTGGTTGCATAAGAGCCTTCCGGCACATTATAGTTCAACGGATCATAACCCCAGTTATATTTCGCTTCCGGTTTTGATTCATCTACGGAATTATAATCATAAAAAGGTAATAAGTGAACATGCGTTACTCCCAGTTCTTTGATATGATCAATACCTGTTGCCAATCCTTCCGCATTGGTAGTACCTTTTTCTGTCAATCCTAAAAATTTTCCTTTATGCTGAATTCCTGAGTTGGCAGCAATACTGGCATCCCTTACATGCAGTTCATAAATGATGGCATCGGTTTTTTGTTTAAAGGCAGGGCTTTTATCAAATGTCCATCCGGACGGATTAGTAACACTAAGATCAAGAATCGCAGCCCTTTTTCCATTTACACCCACTGCTTTTGCATAGGGATCGGGCACTTCCTCCGACCATTTTCCTTGTATGCTTACTTTGAACGTATAGAAACGGCCCTGCTGGTCTCCTTTGATACTGGCTACCCAGGTGCCTTCTCCTTTTTGAACCATTGCCATTTCACTGACGGGTTCTCCCCCATCTCCTTTTTCATATAAAAGAATTACAGCTTTCTCTGCATCCGGCGACCAGATACGAAAGACAGATTGCTGTTTTGAATAAGTAAGACCAAGTCCCGGTCCACTATACACAGGATAATGATCAAACGCAGACCGCTGGGCTTTTCCGGGAAACAACTGGCTGATAAATGCTAAGAGCATAAGATACTTCTTCATTAAGGAATGAATTTGACTTTAAAGATAGTTGTATTACAAATGCTGATCACTGATTGGCCATTGAATTACCTGTGAAGAAATTTATTAAACCGGTTCATTAATCTCAAAATCTTTCCTGTAAATTGATGCCTTATTATACTACAGTTATGGGAGATCTCCAGGTTAAGAAAAACAGTAAACAATACGATGCGGTAATTGTGGGTTCAGGAGCCGGTGGTGGTATGGCAGCGTATATACTGGCTAAAGCAGGCTTAAAGGTTTGTATCATTGAAGCCGGTTATATGTATGACCCGCAAAAGAACGTAACCCAACTTAAAAACCCCTGGGATAGCCCCCGCCGTGGTGCCAGTACCAAGATCAGGCCCTTTGGCGATTTTGATGCCTGCTATGGCGGCTGGTCGGTGGAAGGGGAACCTTTTACCAAAGAAGCCGGTACCGACTGGATGTGGTGGCGGGCCAGGATGCTGGGCGGACGTACGAACCATTGGGGAAGAATTTCGCTTCGCTTCGGCCCTAAAGATTTTAAACGAAAAAGTATTGACGGGCTTGGCGACGACTGGCCCATCGGTTATGAAGATGTAAAACCTTATTATTACCGGGTGGATAAACTGATCGGTATTTTCGGTACCAATGAAGGATTGGAAAATGATCCGGATGGTTTTTTCCTCCCTCCTCCCAAACCAAGGTTACACGAACTATTTATTAAAGGTGCCGCTACACAAGCCGGCGTAAAAGTGATTCCTTCCCGTTTATCCATTCTTACCAAGAGTATAGAAAACGATGCCGGAAGAGGTGCCTGTTTCTTCTGCGGGCAATGTAACCGTAACTGCAGTATGGCTAAGGCCGACTTTTCTTCACCAAATGTACTTATTTACCCGGCTATGAAAACCGGCAATGTAGATGTGATCTCCAATGCCATGGCCAGGGAAGTGCTGACCAACAGTGAAGGACTGGCAACAGGTGTTTCTTATATCAGCAAAGATGATATGATGGAATACCAGGTCACCGGCCGCACCGTTATTGTGGCTGCCAGTGCCTGTGAAAGTGCCCGGTTATTACTCAATTCAAAATCGCAGCGGCACCCGAATGGTTTGGCTAACAGCAGTAATGTGGTGGGTAAATATTTACATGATTCCACCGGAGCTGCCCTGGGTGGTGTACTGCCCCAGCTATTCGACAGGAAACGCTATAATGAAGATGGTGTGGGTGGTATGCATATCTATTCGCCCTGGTGGCTGGATAATAAAAAACTGGATTTCCCGAGAGGCTATCATATTGAATATTGGGGTGGCATGAGCCAGCCCTCCTATGGTTTCAGCTGGGGTATTGAAAATCTAAATGGAAAATATTTAGTAAAAGGCAAACAAAAAGAAGGCGGCGGATACGGGGCTTCCTTAAAAGAAGATTACCGCTATTTCTATGGTGCCGGTGTAGGTATGGCTGGCCGTGGTGAAGCGATCCCGATAGAAAGTAATTACTGTGCGATCGATCCAAACGTGGTGGATAAATTCGGTATCCCTGTTCTTAAGTTCAATGTTAAATGGACGGAGCATGAGATCAACCAGGCGAAGCATATGAAAGAAACCTTTAAAGAAGTAATGCACAATATGGGTGCGATCATCACCTGGGGCGGCGATGATGATGAAAAGAACCAGTGGGGCTTATCAAAACCCGGCGAGATCATTCATGAAGCCGGCACGGTGCGGATGGGGAATGATCCAAAAAGATCGGCGCTGAATAAATGGAGCCAGGCACATGATTGTAAAAATTTATTCTGTGCGGATGGTGGCCAGTTTGTAAGCCAGGCCGATAAGAATATCACCTGGACCATTTTGGCTTTATCCATGCGGGCCAGTGAATATATCATTGAGGAAATGAAAAAGCAAAACTTGTAAAAAGCTGTGAGTTGCCAGCTACGAGCTGTGAGTCAACTACAAACAACAAACTATCAACTACAAACTTCTTATATGGATCGTCGCAAATCGCTTAAACTAATTGCCACCGGGGCTGTTGCCGTACCTGCTGTTATCGCCGGTTGTGCAACCGATGATAAGAAAACCGAAACTGCAAAAACGGGTGAACCGGTATTCAACCTGGACCGCAACCCCGATGAGCTGAAGTATGAGAAAGAAATACTGGCAAAGGAAAAATTCTTTACGGATCATGAAATGGTAACCATCGGGATACTGGCAGATATTATCATTCCCAAAGACGATATCAGCGGCAGTGCCACCGATGCCAAAGTGCCTGAGTTCATCGAGTTCATTGTAAAAGATATGCCTTCCCACCAGGTACCCATGAAAGGTGGCCTCCGCTGGCTGGACCTGCAATGCCTGAAAAAACATGAGAAGACCTTTAAGGATTGCAGTCACGAGCAGCAAATAGAATTGGTGGACCAGATCGCTTATCCCAACAAGGCAAAACCGGAGATGAGCCAGGGTGTACAGTTCTTCCGGCTGATGCGGGACCTTACAGCAACCGGTTTTTATACTTCTGAAATTGGCGTGAAAGACATCGGCTATATTGGTAACCAGCCCACACAGTGGAATGGCGTGCCGGATGAAGTTTTACAGCAGTACAAAGTGGCGTACACGGAAAAAGAGCTGAATGAATGTATCAGCTTTGATAAAAAATAAAGCCATTCACTACATAAAGCGATGAATGACTTATGTTGTTGCTTGCCGCAATATTTTGGATCAATAAGTTATAGTCCCCACTTTTTGGATTTGGTTCATATTACTGATATCATAGATCAGGATACCTGTGCTTACATAACAGATCAGCAGGTTATCATACGGAATCACATCATTATAACTGGCTTCTTTGATGGTGTACATCATCTTTGGCAAAGCAGCATTCTTTACATTCACCAGCGATAAGCCATCGCTGCCACGGCACACAAAAACAACTGAGTCCTTTAAACCCAGGCCACCCGGGTTGGATAACTGGAAAAGACTTTTCTGCGATGGTGACATGATATTGCTGATATCATAGATGTATAGACCATCCGTGGCAGGACCGCAGGCCGTCCCACCCCTCAATGTTACGTAAGCAGTAGTATTATTCGCCACTACAGGATCGCAGCTCCTCACATGCCTTGCCTCACCAAGCTTGACCGGGTTGGAAGGGTTACTGATGGAATAAATAAACATCCCGGTATTGGATCCAATAAATAATTTATCCTGGTATGGGTAAATCGTCTCCACACCAAAGCCAACATTGACAGATGTTTTTTTAACCGGGTTGGCCGGGTCTGCCAGGTCATACACTTCCACCGTGCCATAATCAGCGAGGTAAAGATGATTGGCTGCGATGGTAAACCTTGCCAATGATCCACCGGTGCCGGTTCCGCCAGCAGTGGCATCAGCACTGGTACCATCTTTTGTACAAGCTGTTGCCAGTAAAACAACAGCGGCAATTAATGATATATATAATGATCGCATACGATTTCTTTAATTGTAATAACAATTGTAATTATAAATTGAATCCCTCACCCAACCGCTCTGTATGGTTCCCGGGGTCATTACAAACCCAGAACACTCATAATACACGCCATGCTCCGGCGGGGGAATATAGTAATACTGGTAACCACCGCCACCCTGCACTCCCTGTTGAAAAGCATTAGCAACCCTTTTCACTTCCCGCACATGTTGCCAGTCGGTGATATCCACGACCACCAGCGCATTGTAGGAATTCACATACATATAATTTCCTTTGATAGACATTTCTGAACTCCCGTTCACCCGGATGAAACCAATAGTTCTTGCCTGGGAGGGGTTGCTGTTATCTATTACATGTATCCCATATCCAATATCGTTTTGGAAGATAAGATTGTCCTTTACATAGATCTTGCCCGGGTTCTTCATCGTTCGGGGAGCTTCAGACAGTATCTTCAGCAGGGTTGTGTCCGTTGTGTAAACGGGCTTATAACCCCATACTTTTTGGTAATTCACCGGTTCTCCCGGTTTGCGGCCCCAGTCCCAGCAGGAGGCCAGGAAAAAGGAACTGCATAAAAGCAGCAGTATTGATTTTCTCATAATCCGGGTGACAACTGCAACAGGAATACCGTTGCATCAGCAATTAAGTACACATGATTCCAAAAGCTACGTGTAAATGCTTATAAGCAAAATCAGTATAAAAAAACACAAAGGTCATAAACTAAGCTTCGTTAAATCAGCAGTTTTATACCGGGCTGAAGTAGTTATAGGCTGGCCCAGGTACCAATATCATAAATCATAAATCCTTTACTCATGAAACCACTACCTCCATTCTCCGGAATCCTTGGAGCATTCTTACTTATCCTTGCGTCTTCACTTGTTACATTTTCTCAAAATGTTGCTATTAACACAACGGGCAATGCCCCGGATGGATCAGCTATGCTTGACATTGTGAACTCTTCGAAGGGTATGCTGATACCCCGGGTTTCACTGACCAGCACTTCAGATGCATCAACCATATCAAACCCGGCAACCAGCCTGATCATTTATAATACCAACGGTGCAATTACAGGTGCTAATGCTGACAGCACCGGGTATTATTATAACGCCGGTACATCCGGATCACCCAGCTGGGTAAAATTGATGGAGCAGGCAGCAAAATGGGACGACCTGCGGGTGGTACTTGATAACGGATCATACGGAGCAACGCTAGATTACCTGACCGGTTCAAGCGGGCCGCAAATCTATTATTTTCGTAATTCTGCGCCAACAGATATGATGTCTTTTACAGTGCAGCTTCCACATAACTGGAAAGAAGGAACAACGATCTATCCTCACCTGCATTGGCTGCCCAAAACAACTGCAGCTTCTGGTAATGTGGAATGGAACTTTGATTATACCTGGGCAAATTATGACCCTATCACTCCTGAAGTATTTCCGGCAATAACAACTAATACGGTTACTGCTACAGCACCTGTGGGCGGATTCACTGCCCGTGCCCACACTATCACTCCTTTAACAACCGGCAATGCTGGTATTGATGGCACTGGCAAAAAAATTTCCAGCATCCTTATTTGCCGTATCTGGAGAAAAGCAGATAATTCGGCAGATACCTACTCTTACGATGCCGGTGTATTATTTATGGATTTCCATTTGCAGATAGATGGCTGGGGTAGTAAAACGGAGTTCGTTAAGTAAAAAAACGTTTTGTGAATACTTACAGGGATCAGAGCTTCTATATGAATATCCAAAAAAAATAATCATGCTACTACTATATAAAAAAACCTGGCTCATCAGTATTGTCCTTGCGATGATGCTGCCAGCAGTATCATCAGCACAAGGAGGTATTGTTAATGAATCTGGTACCCATTTGGTGGCCAACGGAACAGTCCACCTTATTATTAATAATGGCGGGGTAAAAAATGACGGCACATTTACGGCAGGAAACAGCACACTTAGTTTTACGGGGAATACTGGTACAGTGAATTCCTTTATTTCAGGTGGTAGTGCTGTTAACCTCTATAACCTGACATTGAATAAATCGGCCAACGGCCTTCAGCTCAACAGGAATATCGGGGTATCTAATACATTACTTTTTACAAGTGGCGACAGTCTCTTCTTAAACAATTACACTATTGACCTTGGCACCACCGGCAGCCTGGGCGGCGAAACCAATACTAAACGAATAACAGGAAGAACAGGCGGGTACGTACAAATAACACAAGATCTGAATGCCCCATCAGCTGTTAACCCCGGTAATATTGGTGTTGAAATTACCAGCGCTGCCAACCTGGGTACAACTGTGATCCGCCGCGGGCATCTGCAACAAGCCGGCGTTTCTGTATATCGTTATTTCGACATAACTCCTGCAATCAATTCGGGGTTGAATGCAACGGTGAATTTTTATTACTTTCAAAATGAGCTTGGGATTATTTCTGAATCTAATCTAGGTATGTTCTCCAGTTCAAACGGCGGAACCAGCTGGACCAATATTGGCGAAAATGGAATAGAACAAACGCTCAATTATGTTACTAAAAATGGTATTAGCCAGTTTGACCGTTTAACATTGGCTAATATAAGTACTCCACTGGCAGTATCGTTACTCTACCTGAAAGCAAAGCTGGCTGATCACCAAACCCTGCTCAATTGGGCTACAGCAACCGAATCGGGCAATGATCATTTTAAAATTGAACGTTCTGCCAATGGAAGAGATTTTGTATTCCTGGCTTCTGTGCCGGGTGCAGGCAACAGCAGCAGCATTCAGTACTATGCTTATACTGATAAGAATCCAATGGCCGGAATAAACTATTATCGTTTAAAACAGGTTGACAATAACAGTCATTTCACATACTCTTCTGTTGTTATGGTTAATACTGGAATTAACCAGGGCCAGTTGATGACAGTTTACCCAAATCCGGCATCCGGAAATATTAAACTGTCGTTCACCCTGCTAAAAAACCAGGAGTGCTTATTGCAAATAACTGATATGAATGGAAAAATAATACAAAGCAAAGCGATCCGTTGCATCGCCGGGCTTAATGAAATGGAGCTGAGTATAGCTGCATTACCAGCGGGATTTTATACAATCAGTGTTGCAGGTAGCGGTCTTAAAAGTATTCCGGTATTAAAAAAATAAACTAATAATCACTTGAACAATTTATGATTGGGCGTTGAAATGAGAAAGCCACTTTTCAAAGTGGCTTTCTCATTATTTCATACCCTGCAGTTACACCAGCTCTGCTTTTTCTTCTTTACTGTATTCCTCCATAAGCTTACGCTGCAGATCAAAAGGCACAGCTGCATATTCCAGGAACTGCATTTTGAACTTAGCCCGTCCTTGTGTTATTGAGCGGATCGTTGAAGAATAACCTTCCATCTCGGCGAGGGGGACACGGGCAATCACTTTCTGGAAATGCCCTTCTGCATCAATACCTTCCACGATAGCCCGGCGGCTTTGCAGATCACCCATTACGGCACCGGTAAGATCATCGGGGCAAAGTACTTCCACATGATAGATCGGTTCCAGTATCTGCGGATCAGCCTGCTGGAATGCCTGGCGGAATGCCTGTAACCCTGCGATCTTGAAAGAAATATCATTACTGTCAACGGGGTGCATCTTTCCGTCATAGACACAAACACGGATATCACGGGCATACGACCCGGTCAATGGACCGTTCTGCATTTTTTCCATCACTCCTTTTAAGATTGAAGGGAGAAATCTTGTATCAATAGCACCACCTACTATGCAGTTATAAAATACAAGTTTGCCGCCCCAGTCCAGTTCATGCACATCACGACCCCTGACATTAAAATCAGTGGGCTCCGGCATTCCCTCATACCAGGGTTCTATACGCATATATACTTCTCCAAACTGTCCCGCTCCGCCACTTTGCTTTTTATGCCTGTAACTGGCATCCGCCATCTTCCGGATCGTTTCCCGGTAAGCAATTTTGGGCTTCACAAATTTTACTTCCAGTTTATGCTGGCGTTCAATTTTCCATTTGGCTACCGCCAGGTGCATATCGCCCTGGCAATGGATGAGTGTTTGTTTTAACTCCTGTGAAACCTCCACTAACAAAGTAGGATCTTCTTCCCGCAATTGGTGTAAAGCCAATGACAGCTTTTCTTCCTCACCTTTCTTTAGTGATTCGATAGCCACTGTCATATTCGGTGCAGGAAATTCAATTGGTGGCAATTCATAATTCCTGCCTTTAATATGCAGGGTATTATTGACATGTGTGTTCTTGAGCTTCAGTGTCGCACCAATATCTCCTGCCACCAGTTCATTAATGGATGTTCTTTTATTGCCTTCCACTAAAAACAACTGTGTAATTTTTTCAGTTACTCCTGTTGTTTCATTTTCCAGTTCCATCCCCGCTTTGATGGTACCTGAGTAAACTTTAAAATAAGAAAGTTCGCCTACATGTGGTTCACTGATCGTTTTATAAATGAAAATGCAGGCCGGACCGCTGGCATCGCAGGTAAGCTGCTCTCCCTTTCTTGTTTTTTGAGCCGGCATTTCATTGGCACTGGGGCACACATTATCTATGAAACCCATCAACCGGCCGCTGCCCATATTTCTTTCGGCTGACAAACAAAATAAAGGAAACAGGTCGTGATTGATCATCGCTTTCTTCATACCCATCTTCATTTCATCTTCATCCAGCTCACCCTTGTCAAAATATTTTTCCATTAATGTCTCGTCATTACTGGCAATAGCTTCAATCAGTTCTTTATGTAATTCATCAGCCTTTGTTTTTTCGTCATCAGGTATTGCCATCTTCTCCGGCTTTCCACCTGCGTCTTTAAAACTATACATTGTCATGCGTAATACATCGATGATCTCATGAAAACCGGAACCAGTTTGCCGTGGGTATTGCACCACCACGACATTATTTCCAAAATGAGCTTTTGCTTCCCTGACTGTTTTATCAAAGTCAGCATTGTCATCATCCAGTTTATTGGTAGCAAAAATCATTGGGGTTTTAAACTTCTCGGTGTATTCCCAGATAATATCTGTTCCTACTTCTACCCCCATTACTGAATTGAGGAGCATCACACCTGTATCGGCGATTCTTAATGCAGAAATCACTTCACCGGTAAAATCATCATACCCGGGAGTGTCTACGATATTGATCTTATAACCCTGCCATTTGGTGTGCAGGAGCTTGCTGAAAATAGAATTACCACGTTCCTGTTCCAGTTCGTGGTAATCACCTGTTGTATTGCGTTCTGCTATAGAGCCTCTGCGGGTAATAAGGCCCGCCTCGTATAGCATACACTCCGCTAACGTGGTCTTACCGGAGCCGGCATGGCCCAGCAAGACAATATTTTTGACATGTGAGGTATCAAATTCTGGCATAGCAAAATATTTAAGAGTGAAGAATTGTTTTTTGAGCCATTACAAATCTTCTATAGAATAGGACATATTCTTATGAACCCTGTCAGGGCATAAGCTGATAAAGATCAGGAGGGTTAGTCAGTAATCAGTGCTTATTGCGATCGTCCTAAAAAGTCATCGAATTCCTGGCGGAGATCCCGGAGTCTTTGTTCAAGATGCTGGTGCTGGTCAAACAAGCTTTCATGTTCGGCTACGGTTTCATCATTCAACTGACCATTATTCGCCTGCATTTCAAAACTCATTTTACGGTCATGGTTTTTGATGGCCTGCTTAAGATCGTGAATGTTGATGAGCTGAATGTGAAACTGGTTGTGGAGATGTTCAACTTCCTGGAGAAGTTCTTTGGAGAGTGGCTGGGAGGCTGCCTGTTGAAGTTTTGCTTTGTCCTGGGTGAATTCTTCGCGGTACTGCCGAAGTGATTCTCTCCAGGCGTTGCACTCCCCGGCGAGCTGTGCAATTTCTACCTGAACCATGGGATTTAAATTTAAAGGTGAAGCAATATGTTTCCTTTATTTCCCTGGGGTATTGGATGGTAATTGTAATTTAAACCTCTTTTTCGGTAAAAGCCAGCACTTTTTTTGCACAATGACCGGTAATAAAAAAGCCATCGTTTTAAAAAACGATGGTTTTTTCAATATTCTAATGCCGGCAAATTAAAGATATCAACCTCTTCTTCTTTTCACATTTGTCTTCTGGGCTTTCACCTTCCCGTTTTTACGTACGGTAGTGGTGGTACGTGTAGCTGAATTACCCCTTGGACCAGTAACGGTTGTCTTCGTGCGGGTCACCCGGTAATTATTAACAGCTACTGAATGACGGTTTCTTACAGTTACAGAGCTAACCCTTGCCGGACGATAGATGGCATGAGCCCTTACCACCCGATGGGTACGTACCACGACAAATGGCCGGTGATGAACGACGCAACGGGGATGCCATATATGCCAGGCAAATGGTCTCCAGGGTTTCCAGTAAGCGGGATAATGTCTCCATCTCCAGGGAGAAACCCAGGGACGATAAACAGGAGCATAGATAAACCGTACGGAAGGCCATAACCAGACATTCACTACAATTCTTACCGGCTCAAAATCTAAAGAGGCATTAGGGCCGCTCAGGTTACTGTTATTATTCCAGTTGTTGAGAGAATTTTCTTCTTCTCCTCCATCAGGCTCCACGATCACTTCTTCACCATATATATCTTCATCCCCGATGATCTGGAGTTGAGCAGATTCATTACCGGTTTTCTCAATTTCGATCACAGCGATATCCTGGTTCTCTGTTTCCGAAACAGCCACCTGCAGGATCAGCGCATGAACATCTTTGTCCATTTTATCGATCACCCGGACATAATCTGTTTCACCATCATCATTCAGGTCAAGGTTATTAACGCTGTTATTGGCTTCGTTGATCAATTTTTCAAATTCTTCAGGAGAACCTGCTTTCTGGAACATTTGCAGGGCACCCTGGAGGCTGAAATTATCACCAGGAAGCCCGGTAGAATCAATGGCGGATTGTTGTGCCTGTGACAGGCTGGTCAACAGTGAGAAAACTACGAGAGTAAAAAAACGATTCATTTTCATAAAAACTGATTTGGGGTAATAGACAACGATAATACAGGGAGGTTTAGTCTGCATCTAAATTTTTATAGCCCTAAATGGGCTAAATTTCCCCGGTCACCCCCGATAGCCTATTTTTGGGGGCTCTGAAACCATGATCTCACAAGCTACCATACAACAGATCCTTGGCCGCATCGATATCCTTGATGTGGTAGGCGATTTTGTGAAACTCAAGAAAAGGGGAGCCAATTATCTTGGCCTCTGCCCTTTTCATAATGAGAAGACTCCTTCTTTTACGGTTTCTCCCAGTAAAGAGATATACAAATGTTTCGGCTGCGGCAAAAGCGGCAACAGTATCAGCTTTATCATGGAGCATGAAAAAGCGACATATGTTGATGCATTGAAATGGCTGGCGAATAAATATGGCATTGAAGTAGAAGAAACCTTTGCCAGTGATGAACAGCGCCAACAAATGCAGGCAGCGGACAGCTTATACATCATCAACAGTTTTGCGCAGCAGTTTTTTTCCAGGATGTTATTTGAAACCGAGGAAGGTCGTGATATAGGCCTGGCGTATTTTAAAGAACGAGGTTTCCGGGAAGAGATCATTGTCAAATTCCAGTTGGGTTATTCTCCCGAACAAAGAGATGCATTTACCAGGGAAGCCATAGCGAAGCAATACAATACGGAACTATTATTAAAAACCGGGTTGGTTGCCAATCGTAACGACCAGCTGATGGATAATTACCGGGGCCGGGTCATCTTCCCGGTACACAATCATAGTGGGAAAGTATTGGGCTTTGGTGCCCGTATTTTAAAGAGCAACGATAAAGCTCCCAAGTATATTAATACCCCGGAGAACGAGATCTATATAAAAAGCAAGATCCTTTACGGTTCTTATTTTGCCCGCCAGTCCATTGATAAAGCGGATGAGTGTTTGCTGGTGGAAGGCTATACGGATGTTGTTTCACTGCACCAGGCCGGTATTGAGAACGTAGTGGCATCAGGAGGTACTTCTTTAACTACAGACCAGCTACGGCTAGTAAAAAAATACACCAACAATCTTACGATCATCTATGATGGTGACGCAGCCGGTGTAAAAGCAGCTTTGCGTGGCCTGGATATGGCATTGGAGGAAGGCCTGAATGTAAAATTAGTGCTGATACCCGATAAAGAAGATCCTGATAGCTACGTAAACAAAGTAGGCGCAGCTGCTTTCCGGGATTTTGTACAGAAGAATAAAAAGGATTTTATCCTGTTCCAGCTTGAAGTGGCATTAACGGATGCAGGTAATGATTCCACTAAAAAAGCCGATGTGGTCAATAAGATGGCCGAGACCATTTCCAAGATCAACAAGGCGGAGGATTTTACCAAACAGCAGGATTATATTAAGCAATGCTCAGAGATACTGAAGATTGATGAAAGTGGTTTACATGCATTGGTAAATAAGTTCATCCGCGACCGCATTGCCACCATGGAAAGAAAGCTCCCCTTTGAAGAAGCCAAAGCCCACGAGGAGAATGCAAGACAGGCGGAAGAAACCAATTATGATGATGCCACTTTCAATCTTTTATTCAAGGATGAATTGCAGGAACGTGAAGTAGCAAGAGTATTATTGGAACATGGTATCAAAAGATGGGATGAAGCAAGGATGGTGGCTGAGTATATATTTGATGAGATGCCGGATGAAAGCCTGATTGATAACCCTGATGTATCACTGTTAGTAAATACTTTCAAAAACGTATTACAGCATAACAGTGTTCAGGCCAATAAGAATTTCTTCATCTATCACCCGGATACCAAACTGAGTGCTTTAGCTGTATCGCTATTGAACTTCCCCTATGACGAAAGCGAACACTGGCGCCGGGAATTCAGCCAGAACAGCGGCTACCAGAAACAATTGTTTGAACAGAGCTACGAGGATTTTATACATACGGTGGCCCGGGAAAATGAAGATAAATTGTTGAAGTTTTTGAAAATGGATGAAGACCGTACCAACGAGATCGTTGAATCTTCTGTCAATTATCTTAAGTTGAGAAAGGTGAAAAGGATGTTACTGGAAAATCAATTAGATCTCGAAAAAGAACATACGCCGGATGAATACAATATGCTTCACCAGACACACGACCACCTGAAACAAATGGAAATGGAACTGACCCGGAAAATGGGTACGGTGGTCATCAAATAGATTTCTCCAGCAGCATATCACTGTAAGATACTTCCACAAGATCAGCATCGTTGATACCAAATGCTGCCAGGTAAAAATCACATTGTTCTTTTAACTGTTCCTGTGAGAGATCAGCATATAAATTACTGGCTTCTATTTCTGCAAACGAGCCCAGTTCCGGCACTTCATCAATATGAAACTTAACATTGCCGATAAAGTAGATCTCTCTTTTCTTTTGCACCACCACTTTGATGCCTGATGATTTTCGTAATGTTTCCTTCAATCCCTTCGCATCTTCGATCTTTACCAGGTTAACACTGGAATTCTTCGGCCCCGCCTGGTTGCTTCTTTCGTACCAGATCAGGGCATTCTCAATATTCCCTTCTCGCAGTTTGAGTCTCCCGTTAGGTACATTGAAATAGGTATCCGTCTGCTGGTCCGTTCCTTTAAACTCGGCCCCTTGGTTCAATAAATAATTACGGATAAATGCTGCGTCGCTGCAACGGGCTTTAATTTCTACGTTCAGAAAGGACATAAAAAAAGGTTTGCTGTTTTGGACAGCAAACCTAAATCTTTTTGGTGTGGCTTTTTACTCTGCAATTGCAGCATGCCTTCTCCGGGTTACGGGAGCATCGTCATCCCTCAGGTTTTCACCTTTGGTGAACCGCATGGCACTCCATACATGGTCCAGTTCCACCCTTTCAATGCTTTCATAACCTTCGCAGGTCAGGCGGTTCCAGCTGCAATCACGGTTCAGATCGGTGACGATCTTGGAGGTAGTTTTGGGATAGGCTACCCAGAATTTGGATCCGTCCCGCAGCGAAGGCATCACATCTTTCAGAATACCATTCAGCTGGTTCTCATTAACAGCGAAAACCAGTGCAAAATCAATCTTCCGTGTTTTGAGCAGCGGGGTCATGTTTTTGGCGAAGGATAACTTACTGAATTGCTTTTCGATGGAGGAGGGCAAACCCTGGATTAAAAGATTCTTTTCGTCTGCCA